>CAIRNX010000001.1 GCA_903880095.1 uncultured Micrococcales bacterium
GAAGCTTGCTGATCTCGAAACCCGCGAAGTACTTATGGCCAAGGCCGCAGGACTCTTCAAGGCTTCGATGTTCCAGGCCGCTTACATGTTCAACGCCCCACTTGCCCAGGCTGCTCGCGCAGTCGACGCCCTGCGTCAGAAGCAAGAAGCCTCGAACTAACCAAAACCAAACGCTTTAAAAAACCAAAACAAGGAGAAACAAAATGGCTAAGTTGACTACCGACCAGCTAATCGAAGCATTCAAGGAGCTTTCGCTCATTGAGCTAAGCGAATTCGTCAAGAAGTTCGAAGAGGTCTTCGAAGTAACCGCTGCTGCCCCTGTTGCCGTTGCTGCTGCTGCAGCTCCTGCTGCTGCCGGCGAAGCTGCTGAAGAGAAGGACTCATTCGACGTCGTTCTTGAGGCTGCTGGCGACCAGAAGATCGCAGTTATCAAGGAAGTTCGCGCACTAACCAACCTAGGTCTTGGCGAAGCCAAGGCTGTCGTTGACGGTGCACCTGCAACCGTACTTGAGGGCGCAAACAAGGAGACCGCTGAGAAGGCAAAGGCAGCTCTAGAAGCAGCCGGCGCAAAGGTCACCCTGAAGTAATTTTTCTTCAAAAAGAGCCGCCTCAACCCTCGTGGTTGGGGCGGTTTTTTTGTTGCTTAAAACGAACGTTTTCGACCTGGGGCAAAACCGCCTCTTTCGGCTTTCTGAAGCGGTTTTCGCCCCATTATTTTTCGTTGCATAAAGAGGTATTCGCGGGTAGATTTAAGCAGTTAGACAACTTGTGAATACGGGGGTGCGACGATGCTCAAAAAGAGCCTCTCTTTGACTTCGCGTACCCGCAAATTCGTCATCGGTATTTCTGCCGTAATCACGGCCTCGCTCGGCTTCGCGATGACCCCTCAGGTGACCTTCGCCGCCACCCCAAATACCCCCTCTGACTACTACGCCACCTTCGACGGCTCAACCACCTACACCGAGAGCAACGGCGTGATCCCGACATCGGGTGACTTCACGGTAGAGGCATGGGTTTTCGAGAACGGCAAGAACAACGGCGCTGGCGGAACAGTAATTTCACAGGGCGGTTTTTATATCGCTATGTCGCCAAGCTCTCAAGGGCTCCGCGGTGGCGACACCTGGAGCTCGCCGAGTTACACAACTAGCACCGGTCAGGTTCGCCAGATTCAGTTGCCTGCAAACCAGTGGGTGCACCTAGCGGTCACCAAGAGCGGCACCACAGGCAAGTACTTCATCAACGGCCAACAGGTTTCTACCGGAACCATTTCGAACCCAACCGCCGACGTCACGCGCATCGGGCGCATGTGGAGTACCTACTCGGAGTACTGGAAGGGTTCGATCGACGAGGTCAAGGTTTTTAATACCGACCGGTCAGCGTCGATTGCCACCGACATGAACTCGCGCGTTGCGCCAAACACTTCGGGTCTGCTTGCCTACTGGGATTTCAACGAAGGTTCGGGAAAGACCGCGTTCAACGTGGCAACCGCCGGTGGTGGCCAGAACTCCAACATGAACATTCGTCCGCTCACCTCGAGTATCAGTTACACCGATAGCAAGACTGTGACTACTCGCGCCGGCAATACCCAGCGCAAGGTGGTTAGCTTCGCCAAGAGCTACATCACCTCGAACGGTGGTTGGGCTGTGCCAGCCGGTGTTACCAGCCTCAACGTCTTGACCGTTGGTGGCGGTGGCGGTGGCGGTGCCAACTACGGCGGTGGTGGCGGTGGAGGTGGCTTCAAGGAAGCCACATTGGCAGTCGCTCCAGGCTCGGTTCAGGCAGTAACCGTTGGCTACGGCGGCCGAGGTTCTCAGACCAACCTCAACTACTCGGCATCTGCGCAGCAGGTTGTTGAAGCCACCAATGGTGGCTCGACTGTTTTTGGTTCGCAAACGGTTGCGGGTGGTGGCTACGGTATGTCAGCCGACTTCCTGACCGTTGGCAGCGGAGCATCTGGTGGTGGTGGCACCCTAGGCAACGCTGGTGGCGCCGGAACCGCGGGTCAAGGTTTTGCGGGTGGAACTGGTGTTTCACCGACAGGTGTGAACGCCGGTGGTGGCGGTGGTGCTGGCGCTGTGGGTGACAACGGAAGTTCGTCCATGGTTCGCGGCGGTAACGGTGGTGCCGGCAAGGTTTCAACAATCACGGGTACTTCGCTCTACTACTCCGGTGGTGGTGGTGGTGGCACGCACACTTCGGCTGGCACGTGTGGCGGAACCTCATTTGGTGGTTCTGGTGGCGGCGCTGCTGGCGGTACCTGTGTAACCGCAGCTAACTCGGTCAGCGACGGTAACGACGGCGGAGCCAACTACGGTGGCGGTGGCGGTGGTGGATCGGTTTACGCAGGCCGTGGTGCACAAGGTGGTAACGGTGGCCCAGGAATCGTCATCGTTTCATACATCGACGCGACACCAACTGCTCCAGCTGGGCAGTGCGATTCGTACTCTTACGTAAAAAACATCGGCGGAACCAACTACACCATCGTTGAGTTTCAGCAGACTGGCTCATGCACCTGGAACGTGCCAACAGGAGTAACCACTCTCGACATGTTGGCCGTTGGTGCCGGTGGCGGTGGCGGTAACAACGTTGGAGCCGGTGGTTCTGGCGGTGGCTCGGCTTATCGCACGGGTGTATCGATCACCGCGGGAACCGCAGTGACGGTTGTTGTTGGTGCCGGTGGTGCCGGTGGGCTCGTCAACCAGAGCGGTTCAAACGGAGGTGATTCTTCGATCAACTGGACTGGCAACTCGACCTCAACCGTTGGCGGTGGCGGTCTTGGTGGCAAGCAGATTTGGTCAAACAACACGTGTGCCGGCGGCGGCGGTGCTGTTTACAACGCATACAGCTCGAACGGTGGCGCCGCGGGCGTTGGCGGTTCTCAGGGTGGTGCTTCGGGTGCAGGTTCGACCTCGAGCGGCGTAAACCCAACCAACGGCGCAAATGGCTACACCAACTCGATTACCGGTGATGTTCGCTGGTACGCCGGCGGTGGCGGTGGTGGAGCTTGGGGTACGACCGTTTATGGTTGGCCTGGCACCTACGGTGCACCTGGTGCTCCAACTGGTACTTCTGCGGCGGCCCTGGCTTTGGCCAACACCGGTTCTGGCGGTGGCGCCGGTGGTGACGGCTGTGGCAACGGTTCGGCAGGTGCATCGGGTACCGTCATAATCCGCTATGTGGCAACCAACACCGGAGTCGCTCTAGGTATTGACCGCAACGCAGTTGGCGCGCCTACTACTGCAGCAACCCCGCTACTGACTCAGCCAAAGGTTTCGATCAAAGACGGTTCGGGCAATGCGGTTAGCGCCGCAGGCGTAGTGGTAACGGCATCTGGCACCGGAGTCTCTGGTGTTCTAACAGCCACAACCGACTCCTCTGGCGTGGCAACGTTCAATGGCATTCAGGTAACTTCGTCGACAACCGCAATCAACTTCAGCGCGCCAAACCTACAAGGAATCAGCCAAACCTTCGCCGGCATTGGCATCTCAGGCAACCTCACCATCTCAACTGCCGCTTCGAGTGGTGGCTACTTCGAAAACGGTGTTTGGTTGGCGAACACCGACAACACCGCGACCACACTAAACACCACCGACCTTCAGAATGCGCTCGCCGCGGGTGACGTCGCGCTGCCTGCAAAGGCGGCAATCGCGGTAAACAACAACATCTCGGCCTCGACGACTTGCGGAAACCTAACTTTCGCAGCCACCGGTTCGTCGACGGCATCGATCAGCTTCGCCAACTCGGTTTCGGTCTCGACCAACTGCTCGGGCTCAAGCATCTTCGTGCAGTCGGCTACCAACATCACCACCGGCACATCGGTGACCTTGCAGACAGCTAAGGCGACTGCGTCCACCTTGGTTCTTTGGGCCGACACCGACCGCGCAACCACAGCAGGCGGCTACATCTCGTTTGGGCAGAACACGTTCTTGAACACCTCAAACGGTGCAACCACCTCGGCTCAGACCGGCGGTGGTGGCATCTGGGTTGCCGGTGGCGCCATGGGTTCAGACGGCTACCCTTCGGGCAATGCGTTCTCGAACACCGCAGGTGCGCCAGGAGTTGACTTCAACGCCGCTACCAACTCGGCTACCGGATTCCGCGTTTACACCGGTGGCGGAAACCTAACCATGCGTGGTGAGTCGAGCACATTCATCGGAATTCGCGGCGCTGACGGAACAACAATCGACTCGGGTGTTGGTTCAATCACGCTGACAGGCCTCTCAACCACGTCTTCAACGGCCAACCCGCACCCGATCGAGCTGAACGTTCAGCAAGCCTTCCCGATTGTCATTACGTCGGCAAAGCCTTCTGGTGATGCCATCACGATAAACGGAACGTCGACCACGACTGCAACCGACTCGATTCCGATCAGCGTGATTGGTGGCAGCGCAACGAACGGCACAACGTTTAACGCATCCGGCGCTAACGGAAACATCGTTATGAACGGCGTCGGTGGTTCGGCTTCAGACGAAGCAATGCGCCTAATGAACTTCAACGCCTACACCGTTGGCGGAAACATCACCATGGACGCCGGAGCGAAGGGCTTTACCTGGAACAATTTCAACGTAGGTGTCGCTTCAGTAAACATCGGCGCTGCGTCCGGTTCGGCCTCAACGGGAACATTCACACTTAAGACCGACAAACTACTAACCGACACCGACCCATTCAACGTTCGCATGGCAAAGGTTGTCGTAGAACCGTCTGGAACTAACTTCAGCGCAGCACAGACCCTGCCGATCCCGGGTTGGTCTTTCAGTGGCACGACGGACTTGAGGTTCGGTAACGCCGCAGCAACAGCAAGCGACATCACAGTAAGCGGCTTCACGTTCCCTGGCAACCTGCAGATCTACGGCCGCACGCTAACTGCTTCGGGCAGCAACACGATCACCAACAACTTTGACCTCTATGGCACGACCGTTGAAATCAGCGGCACTCAGATGGTTTCTGGAGTTGGCAAGCGATTCATGGCCAAGGCAACCGGGTTGGTTCGAGTTGCAACTGGCGGAACCGTTCGCACCTACGGCGGCTTACTTTCACTCTGGGCCGACTCTGACTCGACGGGAGGCGGTTCGGTTGTTCTCAAGAGCTCGGCCAACAACGGCGCTTTCCTTTGCACAACTAATACAGGTCTATGTGGAACAGCAACCACCGGTGGCGGCGACATAGTTCTAGGTGGTGGAGCAGTCGAAACCGACACTTCGCTGACCGATTACAACTACCGACCAGGAGGCTGGGCCACCGGAAGCACATTGGACACCGAGACCGGTACCACCTCTGGCAATGGCGCGGCTAACAACTACAACGGTGGCGTTTATTTGGGCACCGCCGACATCAACAACGGTTCTACCCAGCTTTATTCTGCTGGCGGAAACATCACGGTTCGTGGAAAGACAAACTCAGGCGCTATGACCAACTGGTCTGCGGCTGTGCCGACACCAGGCGGACTCACCATCAACTCAGGTGCAGGAAAAATATTTATCGATGCATGGATGGCGGGCACTGCAAACGGTGGCCCTATTGAGTTCAATGCGTGGGGCGGAACCACCAGCTACACATCAAGCAACACGGCCGACGACTCAATCAAGATTTCAGCTCACTCTAGCTCGAACGTTGGTAACGTCTGGGGCGGCAACGCGGGAACAACCTTCACCAACACTTCGGGTGGTGGCTTTGTTCTTCAGGCAGATGCAATCAACGACAATCTAATAACGAAGTACAACGTCACAGGCAAGATCGCCTTCGAGCCCTACGGCAGCGCTTGGTACACCACTCCAAACTTCGACAACGACTACTCGCTCGTCACCTCAACGCCGAGCCTCGTTCGTTTCGGTAAGGCTGGCGACACCGGAACCGTGAACTTCCCCGGAAACCTGTCAATCGGTGCACCGATCGAGATCTACGGCCAGTGGGTAACCATCAACGGCAACCTCACCAACACGCTCGCGGGTGGCAAGCTTTTGGTGAAGGCGACGCAGAACATCTCAACCTCGGCAACCACCTCCGGAACCATCCAAACCAATAACGGCCCGATCATCTTCTGGTCAGACGCCGACAAGGTCGCCGGAACCGCATCTAACGGCGGAAACATCTACATTGCGGCTTCGACCACCATTAAGAGTCAAGGTGGAGCAATCACCATGGCCGGTGGCTTGGACGATGGGGGAACCGATTCGGGTCTCACCACTGCGAACGGCTACATGGATCGCATTTCGGGTGACGGCGTGCCAGACGGTCACGCCAAGGGAACCACCGGTGGCGCCGACAGCACTGGGTCAGATGGCATCTACCTTGCCTCGTCTCACCTCATCTACTCGGCGGGCGGAAACATCTTTATGGCCGGTTGGGGTTCGAGTCGTGTGAGCCCTGCGGTTCAAGAAACCGGAATTCAGTCAAGCGTCGGGACCGTCGACTCGGGCAATGGTCTGCTTCAGGTAACTGGTAAAGCAAACGGTACGGCTTGTGGTTCTCACGGAATCTACGTGAACGCGCAAGGCGCTGGAGTTGGTGCGCCTGACGTTTGGACCTCGGCGAACACGACCGCCAATGCAATTCGCATCACCGGTGATGCCTCGGCATCAACCGGTTCTTGTAACCGAGGCATCGTTGCCTGGCAGTACGCAGCCAACCAGGGCACCACCGCCTATCAAGGATTCCGCGTTTTGGCCACTGGCACTGGCGGTGGCGTGACCCTCAACGGTTACGGCGCAAACAACTCCGGCAACGTAAACAATGATGGTCTCGACCTAAACTTCACAGACATCTTGGCAACGAGCGGCCCGATAACGCTAAATGGTTCGACCCCGACTGCGGTAGGCGACACGAGTGCGGGTGTTGCCATCGGTAAGTACGCAAACGGGTCAAACACCGTGCGTTTAGGGGGATTCCCGGCTTATAGCTACACGAACCAGGCTGGCACCGTCACCAACTTTGCAACGTCGTCTTCGCCAATTGTGATCAACACCGACCGCATGTGGACGCAGTACTCAAACATCGGCACGATCTTCAACACCACCAGCACCGTGAAGATTCTGCCACTCGAGCAGTCTTTCGATCAGAGCACGGCGAATGGTTTCGATTTTGCCAACATTGCATTTGCTTCAACAGTTTCAAGCTTCCAGCTTGGTAAGTCGGGCACGGCGCTAACCCAGTCAAACAAGGCGATTCGCTATAACTCGGCTTCGACGCTGGCTGGCCCGTTCACAATCTATGGCGGCAATATCGCCGTGGACACCACGGTCAGCACAACCGGCACTAACGCCGACATCACTCTGCAAGCAACCGGTACGGCGACCGCCTCTGGCGCTCTGACGACGTCTGGCGCAACCTCAAACGTCGTCATCAACGGCACGAACCTTTCGACGGCAGGGGTCACCACCACCACGGGTAACGTGACCCTCACTGGCACGGGCACCGTTACCTCAACAGGCGCAGTCACCGCGGCCGGAACTGGTTCAACCATGACCGCGAGCGGAACAACCATGACATTCGCTGCGGTTTCGGGAAACAGCGGTATCACCATCACCGGCACGGCGGCTGCGACTGTCAATGGCACAATGACCACCACTGCATCGTCCGCTCCCGTTTCAGTAACCGGCACAAGCGTCTCGACGGCGACCACGTCATCAGCCGGCCCGGTCACTCTTAGAGCAACCACAACAACGCTCGGTAGCGGTGCGATCACCGCGGTTGGTGATGTTTCGCTAACCGCCGGAACCACCGTCACAGCTTCTGCCGCTGTTGCAACAACCGGCACCGGTTCAGATGTGGTTGCAACCGGTACGACCATGAGCTTCACCACGATCAGCGCCGACGCTGGCATCTCGGTGACCGGTAGCCTCAACGCAACTACCACCACCTTGACCACCACCGGAACCCTGGCTCCGGTGAGCGTTAGCGGTGCCATTGTGCGAACTGCCGGCATCACGGCAACCGGCAACGTGACCTTGACCGGCACAAGCACCGTCACGTCGACCGCCGGAGTGAGCGCCACCGGCACTGGCGCAACCATTTCGGCAACCGGTACCGTGATGGACTTCACCTCGCTTGCCGGTAACGCGGGCGTCTCGGTTGTTGGTTCTTCGACCAACTCAATCTCGGCAGCAATCACCACCACTGGCACGCTAGCCCCAGTAACCATCAGTGGAACAACCGTTTTTGTCGTCTCGATCACAGCCACAGGAGACATAACCCTGACGGGTACCTCGACCGTCACTGCAACCGGAACCGTGGCAACTACAGGAACAGGTAAAACCGTTACATCGACAGGTACGGCGCTTAGCTTTGTGGCGGTTTCGGCCGACGCGGGTGTCAACCTGGACGCTTCGACCACAAACACCGTGACCGGCACGATTACCACCAGCGGCACCCTGGCTCCGGTAACAGTCGACGGAACCGTGGTTAAGACAGCCGCGATTACCTCGACAGGTGACGTTTTGCTGAAGTCAACCGGTGAAATCATCGCCAGCGGCGCCATCGCGGTTAGCGGCGCCGGTGAGTTCGCAAAGCTTTGGGCAGACTCAGACAACTCGGGCTCTGGGGGTGGCGGTATCTGGACCAAGGCGACCATCACCACCAACGGCGGCGCAATCATTCTTTCTGGCGGCACCAACCCGCTCACCGGTTGCGCAAGGGGTCTCTCGACAACCAATTACATCGGTGTGCAGATTGACGCCAACATCACCTCGGCAGGTGGAGACGTCACCATTTGTGGCGAAGAGGCATCTGCCGGCGGCAACATCGCCGGTGTGGCCCTAACCGGCACCGTCTCGGCCGGCGCCGGAAACGTGAGCATCACCGGAAAGCTCAACGTACTAAACACAGACACCAGCTATTGGCACGCTGGCCTTGAAATGGGTAACAGCGCGGCCGGCGGAAACGTCACAACCACCACCGGCAATATCACGCTTCTCGGAACAGCCAACGGCAACACCTATGTGAACCACCGCGGAATGCTGGTTTGGCCGATGTCGCTGACCTCAACCTCTGGTTCCATTAGCGTCACTGGTATCGGCGCTACCGGCAGCGCATCAAACAACTGGGATATGCAGATGGGTGCCTCGGGCAACGTGGTTTCAACCTCGGGCCCGGTCACCTTCAACGGTTCAACTGCAACCGGCTTGCAGTTTGTATACATGTCGATCACCTCGGGTACGTCTGTCACCATGACTGCACCGAAGATCACCTTCGCTGCAACCAAGGTTTACGGCGCCGTTCCGGTTCTGATTCAGCCATCTGGTACCGCCTTCACCACGGACCTTGACACCGATGCTCTAAACCTCAGTACCGACGTAACAAGCTTCACGATCGGCCGCGACAAAGACGGTGCAACCGCTCAGTCGGGTGGTTCGGTTTTGCTTAACAACGAGTCTCTTGCGGGATCTACTGCGACTGCAACAGGCAATGTGACTAAAATCGCCGGTCCGATCAAGATCTTCGCCGACAACATCACTGTTGGCACTTCACTTGAGAACACAGAGACGACTGTTGGTAAGAACAACATCTTGCTCAAGGCAACCCAGAACATAGTCCAAAACCTGTCTTACACAGTGAAGACGGCTGGCGGCGACGTGATCCTGTGGTCTAACGCAGATGGGGTAGCTGACGGAAACGTAACCACATCAACTGGTGCTATCACTACCGGAGGCGGAAACTTCATCGTTGCTGGTGGCGCAACCGTCGATGCCGATGGCTATCCGAATGGCTACGCTCGTGCCCTAGACGTTTCTGGACGTTATGGTGTTCAGCTCAGCGGTCCCGTCACGACATCTGGCGGAAAAGTTACTCTCCTTGGCGAAGGCCCGGGTGGCGCTGTAAACGGCGCCAGCTACGGTGTGATGCTCGACACCGGTTCATCGTTGAGCACAGGCGCTGGCGACATTTTGATCAATGGCCGTACCCAGTCAACTAATACCTACACTTCACTCACGGATGGCGTCCGATTCGGAAACAACTCAACGGCTGTGACAATCACTACAACCAGTGGTTCGATCAGCGTGACCGGTGACACTTCAAACAATGGCACTGCCGCTTACCGACGCGGTGTGATTATGTACCCGCTCGTTGTCACGACAACTACCGGTTCTGTATCGATCACTGGCAAGTCAACGAACGTCACCGGAGGCTACGACCTATGGTCGGGTAACACCACAACCGGCACTTCGATTACATCTACGTCTGGCGCAATCACTTTGACCGGCAACGGTAACGGTACAAGTTGGTTCGAAAAACTAGCCATCAGCACTTCAGCTCAAACACTAATCACCGCAAACAACCTCACCTGGGGAGCCGCAGCGGCAGCTTTCAATGGCACCGGCCCGGTCGTCATTGAGCCTATTGGTACCGATTGGGTGCCTGAGAGCAACACCACTAACGCAACCGCGGCTGTTGACCTGTCTTCGGTTACGGTGGCCAGCGGCAAATCTTCGTTCCGAGTGGGCAAATACAACTCTTCGACTTCACACTCAACCAAAACCATTACTGCGCCTGCGCTTTCGGTTGCCGGCCCGATCTCGATCTACGGCGGCGACATTGCGCTCGCTGCAACAACCTCGGTGACTTCAGCATCCGACAACCTATTGGTGAAGGCCACCGGCAGCATTCAAACCGTTGCTACACCAACGATTTCGACCAAGGCCGGTGACCTAACCCTTTGGTCTGACTCTGACGCGAACAAGTCAGGTGCGATTGTTCTTGGTACGTCCACCACCGCTGCGACGGTGACGTCGCTTGGTGGAGTAACCACGATTGCTGGCGGTTTGGACGATGGTGGAACTCTGGTTGAATCCGGTCGCACTGCGGCCGACAACCGCCCTGATGGGTGGGCTTATTCGACAAGTGCTTCGGCTACAACAAATTCTTTTGAAAACAACGGTGTCACGGTCACGTCTAACTCGAGCATTTCGAGCGGTGGCGCAGACATTTTTATTGCCGGTCAAACGGCGGAATCACGGAGTGCCGCAGGTGTTGGGCTGCGTATAAATAATGGTGTTCAAATTTCTGCAAGCGCTGGAACAGTTCACCTGTTCGGCAAAGCGTTGAGCGCAACTGGCTCATATGTTTACGGAACGCTAATCTCAGGAGGCTCGTCTACGCGAGCGGGTTCCATTACAACCACAGGAACTCAGGCGAATTCCATTGTGATTTCGGGTCTCGTCACAGGCACTTCGGGGCGTTCATGTGGTGCTTGTCTAAATTCGGGGACTTCGTATGTTCCTACCGGCAACATTGTCGCGAACTCAGCTAGTGGAGGAATTCAAATTCTTGGGTCTTCGCCGTCGGGCGGCGCAACTGACGCAACAGATATCGTCGGCGATGGAATTGAGCTGGGCAAGGTTGCCGTGCTTTCTAAGTCTGGATCGATCTCGCTAAACGGTCAAACCACGGCCGCAACCTCAAACATTGCGTCCGGTCTGGGCTTTGCTCACAACGCGGCTTGGAGCACCGGCCAGGCAACGTTCGGTGCCGCGCTGTCTGCCTACACTCTCAACTCGGTCGACATGACGACCTCATCTGCCAACATCAAGCTGAATGCCGACTCCTATGCTGTGACGACAGCGCCGTCTCTCAAGACCACCGGAACGGTGTCGTTCAGTACCCCAGATGGCTACTCTTCGAACTCGTTCGACAAGGCAGTAACGATGTCGAAGTTCACCATCGACGCCGGTGCTACCGGAATCACTGTCGGTAACCCTGGCACTTCTGGCGCTGATCAGAACACTGCAGCAATAACGCTCGACTCGGCTTGGTCGATTGCCGGCCCGATTTCGGTTTACGGTGGCGACCTCACGATTTCAGGCGCTCAGACGTCCACGTTGCTAAACGCGAAGCTCACATACAAGGCAACGGGCAAGATTGTTACCTCAGCAGGAACCAGCGCCGCGGTTCCGTTCGTGCTGCGCACCAACAAGGGTGACCTCACGCTTTGGTCTAACGCTGCCGGCACCGCAACCAACGGTTCGATCTTCGTCGATAAGTACAACTACCTAGACACCACCAACGGCACTGGTACTTCGATGACCACTGGCGGCGGACGCATCACACTTGCCGGCGGCCTGAACGCAGACCTAAACGGCGTACCTACCGGCTATGCAACCAGCGACACCGCGGCCGATGGCGCTGCCGGTGTTGCACTTGGCACTGCCACCACAGGCGGCGGCACTGGTTGGCTAAAGATGTATTCGGGTGGTGGAGACATCACTATTCGCGGCTCGTCTTCGCAGGCCAAGGGAATCCTGGCTCCATCCGGTTACGACATCAACTCAGGTGAGGGTGCGATTGTTATCGACGGAAAGTCGACCGGAACAACCGCGGCCTACAACGGCGAAGGTGTTGAGCTGGTTTATGGCGCTACCGTAAACGCGGCTTCGAGCATTGTTTCGGCTAAGGCATCGGCAACCGCAATCTCAATCACGGGTTCGTCAGCCGCAACTGGTTCGTTTGGTGTGATCAACAACAACTGGTCTACATCGCTGATCTCAACCATTGCCGCAACGGGCGGTGGCGACTTGGTGATCAAGGGCACCGGCCCGACCGATGGCCAGTTCAAGTACTCGAACATTCTTGCCAATGGCGGAAACATCACATTCGACATGTCGACCAACGGTGCCGTTTTTGCCAACTCGAAGATCGGTTCGGCTGCATCGACGGCTGTAACAGCCGACTCTGGAAACATCACTTACGACGGCGACAAATACACCGGCGCCTCGAGCAATACTTTCTCGAACACGGGCTACGCCTGGATCCAAACCTCAACATCGGCTAAGACGATCGACCTCGGTGGCGCCGATTCGGCAAGCAACCTGGGTGTCTCTAACGCGGAGCTCGCCGAATTCAGCGGTCAGAGCGCTGTGCGCGTAGGAACCATCTACTCTGGCAACGTAACCGTCACCTCAAACATTTCTATGGCTGGCAAAACCCTTGCTGTTCGCACCGGCGGCAACTTCACCGCCAACACTGGCATCTCGATCACGGCCGCAAACCTTGCAATTTCTGCCGCCGGCACGATCAGCATGCCAGGCAGCAATAACGTGCCTGGCAACCTCGCCATCGCAGCCAGCGGAGCCACCGCGAGCTACACGACATCGGTGAACTACACGCCAGCAACCGTTGACTCAATCGACCCTCTCTTTGGAATCGTCAAGGATCTATCGGTGACCGGTGTTCCTTCAGGCTTAGCTGCACAGACCGAATACATCGGCGTAAACATCACCGGCCCGCCAACTGCCACATTGCGAGACAAATACGGCAACTCACTCGACGCATACAACCTTGCGCAGTCGAACTACACAATCACCGCCACGGTTAGTGGCGGCCCAACCCTTTCAGGCACCAAGTCGAAGACCGTCTCACTCGGTTCGGCTGCCTTCAACGACCTCAAGTTCGGTACTGCTAGCGGCACCGCTCAGCTGACTTTCGCTGTAACTACCAGCGGCTCTTACCCGATTGCGGGTACCGCCAGTGTCACCACAAACAACTACACCGTTCAGTTCGGTGACCCATCTCAGCTCGTTGTTACAACCGCAGCCGGTGGCACCAAGAAGGCTGGCACCGCATTTAGCATTCAGCCGGTTATCGCCGTCAAGGATGCCGGCGGAAACGTGGTTACCTCTGGCAACGGCGTTACGGCTCGAGTTACGGCAACCGTTGCCGGAGCCAACGGCGTAATCATCGGCACCGGCTATGCAGACGCCGTCAACGGTGTTGCTACGTTCACTGGCCTCGGCCTTGGCGGAACTGTCGCAACCGACTACACAATTTCTTATGGCATCTCGATCACCGGGGCCGGCGGTAACACCATCGCTCTCTCGGTTGCCCAGTCTGCTGTTCAGCTGACCCACGGTTCACCTTCGGCACTATCGATCAACGTTTCGGCTAACGCAAAGTCCGCGGCCGCCTTGGCAACCCAACCGGTGGTCACGGTGGTCGATGCATACGGCAACACCGCGACAACCTTCAGCGGACAAATCGTTGCTAGCGGAACCGGGCTCACCGGAACCAAGACCAAGGCTTTGGTCAACGGTGTCGCCGACTTTGCTGGTCTCGGGCTAACCCTGACCGGGACAACCGGCAACTACTCAATTGCGTTCAAGTTACAAGATTCGACGCCTGCCGATGTTGCCGGTGTAGCCACATCGAAGAGCATCGTGCTGTCTTATGGTGCGGTAACTCAGGTTTCGGTTACCACTCCTGCCGCAGGGGCAAGTTCGCGCCAGGTCTTTGGTACTCAGCCGGTAGTTACGCTTCTCGACTCTGCTGGCAACACGGTTGCCGACTCGACTCTCGGGGTCGAAGCGGTAGTCACTGGCGCAACCCTTGGCGGCACCACTACGGTTTCGGCAGTAAGCGGCGTTGCCACGTTCACCAACCTCAAGCTCACCGGCACCTCTGGTAGCTATTCAATCGAGTACCACCTCGTACTAACCACCTCAACCAAGACAACTCAGTCGATTCAGCTCGCCTTCGGCGCTGCGACCCAGCTAAGCGTTTCTGCCCCGGCCGCTGGTTTCACAAACCGCGTTGCGTTCACGACACAGCCGATTGTTAGCGTCCTCGATGCCGACGGAAACCTAGTTTCTGACTCAAGTGCGTCGGTAACAGTCGCTTCTTCGGCCGGCAATGGCGCTGTTTTGAGCGGAACCAAGACGCTGAGCGCAGTGAACGGTTTGGTCAGCTTCAGTGCACTCAAACTCACCGGTGCGGTCGGCGCATACACGTTCACCTTCACCTCGACCGGGCTCACCCAGGCCACCCAGTCGATCACCTTGCTGCCTGGCGCTGCCACCAAGCTGGGAATCAACACGGCGGCAACGGGTGCCGTAAATGCCGTTGCCTTCACGGGTCAGCCAAAGGTTGAGGTTGAAGACGCAGACGGCAACGTCGTCACTGGCTCAAGCGCGTCGATCAGCGTTGCGCTGGTTGAGTCAACCGCTGTGCTTTCGGGCACCGCATCGGCCACTGCATCGTCTGGTATCGCAACGTTTGCGGGTCAAAAGCTGACCGGCACGGTTGGCAACTACACCCTGCGCTACACCTCGACTGGTCTAACCTCGGTTGATGGCACTGTGACCCTCACCTTCGGCGCCGCGCATCACTTGCAGATCGAATCCG
The DNA here is from genome assembly GCA_903880095.1 of uncultured Micrococcales bacterium. Classification (GTDB taxonomy): domain Bacteria; phylum Actinomycetota; class Actinomycetes; order Actinomycetales; family Microbacteriaceae; genus Rhodoluna. The sequence goes on from CAIRNX010000001.1 coordinate 15,106, forward strand.
GTGTTGCCGGTGTTACTAACCGTGTTGCTTTCACCACTCAGCCAGTGGTTAGCGTGCTCGATGTTTCGGGTAACCGAGTAACCAACGCGACAAACGATGTAACGGTTTCGGCCTCTGCAGGCAACGGTGCAGTTTTGAGTGGCACCAAGACGGTTACACCAGCCTCGGGTCTTTCAACCTTTAGTGGCCTCAAGTTCACCGGTATGGTTGGCGACTACACGCTTAGCTACTCGGCAACAGGGCTCACTGGCGCTAGCGAGACCGTAACACTCAAGTTCGGTGCGGCAACTAAGGTCGTTGCGACCACTCCTGCCGCCGGCTTCACAAACCGAGTAGCTTTCACAACTCAACCGACGGCAAAGATTCAGGACGCCGACGGCAACGTGGTCACCGATTCAACCGCGACCATCGCGGTGAGCGCTTCTACAGGTAACGGCGCAGTTCTAGGCGGCACCAAGTCGATCGCCGCTAGCAACGGTGTGGTCAACTTTGCGGGCCTCAAGTTCACCGGTCTGGTTGGCGACTACACGCTCACATTTGCGTCCACGGGTCTAACCAGCGACACTCAAACCCTCACCTTGCTGCCTGGCGCGGCAACGCACCTTGCCATTGACCAGGCAAACACCGCTTCGGTTTCGAACACCGTTGCCTTCGCTGCCCAGCCGAAGATCTCGGTTCGCGACGACGACGAAAACGTGGTCACCGCTTCAACCGCTCAGGTCGATGTTTCGTTGGTCGGAGCCGGCGCTGTGCTAGGTGGCACGTCTTCGAAGAATGCCGTTTCTGGTGTTGCAACCTACGCTGGCCTCAAGCTCACCGGAACCGTCGGTTCTTACACCTTGCGCTTCAGTTCAACCGGCCTAACCGGGGTCGACAGCGCAATCGCCCTAACCTTTGGTGCCGCCGATCACCTTGGCATTGAGGCCGGTGCTGCGGGAATCTCAAACCGCGTAGCATTCACAACGCAGCCGGTGATTAGCGTGCTCGACGTTTCTGGCAACCGAGTCACCAACTCGACCAACGATGTAACCGTCTCGGCCTCGGCTGGCAACGGCGCCGTCTTGAGCGGAACCAAGACAATCACGCCAGCCTCGGGTCTATCAACCTTCAGCGGCCTCAAGTTCACCGGTCTGGTTGGCGACTACACCTTGACCTACTCGGCAACCGGACTCACCGGCGCGAGCGAAACCGTGACCCTGCGCTTCGGTGCGGCTACCCAGGTTGCAATTGCTACTCAGCCAGCTGGCGGCAACGCTGCTGGTGATGCACTCGCAACTCAGCCTGTGCTCAAGATTCAAGACGCCGACGGCAACCTTGTCACCAACTCGACCGCCACGGTGAGCGTGGGCGTAGATGCCGATGCCACGGGCAATGTGACCGAAGGCACCACCAGCGCAGCAGCGGTTGCCGGAACCGCGACTTTCAGCGGAATCAAGTTTGTAGGTACACCTGGCAAGAACTACAAGTTAGCTTTCAGCTCCACCGGTCTCACTGGGTTAAGTAGCTCGAACATCAGCGTCACGCACGCGACCGCGAGCCAGCTAGTTGTCTCAAGCATCGGCTCTGCTCGAGCCGGCATAGCCTTCGCTTCGCAGCCGACAGTCACTCTAAAAGACCGCTACGGCTACACCGTCACCTCGGGCTCGGCATCGACCGCTAACGTCACGGCAAATGCGACCACCGGCACCTTGAACGGCACCAAAGCACTGAAGCTTGTCGCCGGTGTGGCAACCTTCAGCGGCCTTTCGATTGATGGCGCAGTTGGAACCTACACGGTTACCTTCACCAGCGATGTGCCGATGTTCTCAACCAGCACGCCTGCAACTTTGACCTTCGGTGTTGCCGATCACCTGACCATCACACGCCAGCCTGTTGGCGGCAACAAGGTCGGCGACGCTCTCACCACGCAACCGTGGGTTGAGGTTCGTGACCTCGACGGCAACCTCGTGACAGACAACACCGACCCCGTGACCTTGGCGGTTTCAAACGACACCGCCGGTTGGGTAACCGAGGGCGCCACTTCGATGGCTGCCGTTGCAGGCGTTGCCAAGTTCACCGGGGCAATCATCTCGGGTGACTCGAGCCACAACTATCGACTCTCGTTCACCTCAGGCACAATCACCTCGGCGCTGTCGTCTGCCATCTCGCTAACTCACGCAGATGCGTCCAAGTTGGTTCTCGACACACCTGCCGCCGGCTTCAAGGTTGGGGTGGGCTTCACTACCGCGCCGTCGCTAACCCTGCGCGACCGCTACGACAACATCGTCACCACCGGGGTGAACGCGACTCGCAGCATTGTTGTTGCGGCTAACAAGGGAACCCTGAGCGGCACCAAAACCAAGAACCTGGTTTCGGGTGCGACGACATTTAGCGACCTCAGCCTCGCGGGCGCGGTTGCCAGCGACTATTCGCTCACCTACACGGCCGGCACATTCACCGCGACCCAAACCGGGGTAACGCTCGGTTACGGCGCGGCTGATCACCTCAGCATTAAGACGGCACCAATTGGTGGCAACAAGACCGGTGACCTTTTGGCTGGCCAACCAGAGATCAACGTCTTGGACGCGTCAAATAACGTTGTCGCTAATTCGACGGCTGATGTGACGGTTTCGGTTTACAACGATGCGACTGGCTCAATCATTGAGGGCGCAACGGTCACCGCTGCAAACGGTGTTGCCACATTCACCGGCGTGAAGCTGGTTGGCAAGCCGGGCACGAGTTACACCTTGAGGTTCAGCGCAATCGGTTTGACCGCCGTAAACGCGAGCCCGATTGCGGTCGTGCACGCCGACGCCTCGGCGCTGGTTTACGTCACTCAGCCTGTTGGTGGCAACATGACCGCGGTCAAGCTCACCACTCAGCCAGTTCTCGAACTTCAAGACCGCTTCGGTAACCGTGTAACCAGCGACAGCACTTCGACCGTCACGGCGTCGGTTGGAGTCGGCGGAGATATTTCTACGGGCCAGCAGACAGTCACGCTTGTTTCTGGTCGCGCAACATTCACCAACCTTGTTCTGATCGGCACAGCACTGCAGAATTACAAGTTTGGTTTTGCGGTTGACGGCACCTCGATTACTTCGGCTTCTTCTAACAATGTTTCAGTAGTTCACAACATTGCCAACACGCTTGTGCTCAGTCAGGCTGCCGGCTCACGCGCTGGTGTGGCCTTCGGCACGCAACCGGTTGTGACTGTTCAAGACGCATACGGCAACACCGTTATCGACGGCTCTGGCTCGGCTGCGCTGATCACCGCGAGCGTGAACAAGGACACCCTTGTCGGAACCGTCTCGGTTCGCGCATCGGCCGGTGTTGCAACCTTCACCAACCTCGGCATCGGAGGGCTAATCGGCAGCCACACGCTTTCATTCAACATCGACACACCAACGCTTGCAGCGGCGACCCAGAGCATCACGGTTTCCTTCGGAGATGCCACTGCTCTATCGCTAACCACCTCGCCAGCGGGTGGCAATCGCACCGCAGACGACCTCGCCACTCAGCCGGTTGTGAAGGTCGTTGACGCATACGGAAACGTTGTCACCAGCTCAAGCGCAACCATTACAGCTGCTCTAGTGGCCGATGCCACCGCTGCGGTTGTTGCAGGCAACAGCGCAACCGCAAGCTCGGGTGTGGCAACATTCAGCGGCCTCAACCTGACCGGTAAACCAGGCGCCAACTACACCTTCAGGTTCTCTTCTGGCGCGCTAACCACGGCAACGGCGGCACCGATCACGGTTGTTCCGACCGCGGCGTCTCAGCTCTTGGTTTACGCGCAGCCTGCAGGTGGCAATGCCACTCACGCAAACCTCACGACTCAGCCTTCGGTTGTTATCAAGGACCGCTTTGGCAACGTTGTCACCACCGATAGCTCAGCGGTGATCACCGCACGTATCTCGAACGGAGCCGGTGGCTCTGTTGAGGGTGCCACCACGGCAACCTCAGCTGGCGGTTACGCAACATTCGTCGGTCTGAAACTCGCCGGAACCCCTGGGGTCGACTACACGCTGAACTTCACCGCGACCATCGGGGGAGTAGACCTAACCTCAAACGACTCGAACATCTTGAACGTCGTTAACGCCGGTGCTTCGAAGGTTGTTGTCAGCCGCGCAGCAGCTGGCGCTAAGGCAGGCATCGCGTTCACCACGCAGCCGCGAGTGACGATCCAAGACGCCGACTCCAACACAGTCACCTTAGGTGCTGGTTCAACTCAGGCAGTCACAGCATCGGTTTCGGTTGGTGGCAACTTGGTCGGTAGCGCAACGGCCAACGCGGTAGCCGGTGTAGCAACCTTCACCAACCTAGGTTTGGGCGGCGTGATTGGTGATTACACGATCACCTATTCGATTGCATCCCCGGTCGCCTCGACAACGCAGTCGATCACCCTCGGCTATGGCACCGCAACGAAGTTGGTTCTAACCACTCAGCCGGTTGGTGCGATCACAGGCGATGCCCTTTCAACCCAACCGGTGGTTGAGGTTCGCGATGGTTACGGCAACGTCGTGGCCAATTACTCTGGCACGATTGCCTCGAGCATCGACTCTGGTGTTGGTGGCACTCTCTCAGGTAACACCACCGCAAGCATCATCAATGGTGTTGCCACCTTCGCCGGCCTCAAGTTCCAAGGCACGCCTGGCAACACCTACCGCTTCGGATTCGCCGCTGGCGTTCTCGCTGGCGACGTCAGCTCAGGTGTACAGGTTGTTCACGGCTCGGCAGTAGCAATCGAGATCGTGACTCAACCGAACGCCTTGGTTACTGGTGATGTGATGACAACGCAACCGGTGGTTCGACTCGTCGACCGTCTTGGTTACCTGGTCACCAGCGACTCAACTACCGAAGTCACGATCAACGTCTCAACCGGTGTTGACGGTGACTTCAGCGGAACCACGACTGTCACCTTCGCAAAGGGTGTTGCCACTTTCGCAGATGTCGTGTTCACCGGCACGCCTGGAGACACATACACAGCAAACTTCTCGGCAACCCCAAACATCAAGCCGATAATTTCACCTGACTCGAGCGCGTTCATTGTTACCCACGCAGCGGCCTCTCAGCTTGTGATTCGCACGCAACCTGCCGGTGGAGTCACCGGCGCAGTGCTCAAGGCTCAGCCAGTTATCGAACTGCAAGACCGCTTCGGCAACTTGATCGACGACGATTCGACCACGAATGTGACCATCGCTGTTGCCAGCGGTGCTGGAGGTGGCCTGACCGGCGCCAAGACCGTCACCGCAGTAAACGGTGTCGTCACCTACTCTGCGCTTAAGTTCGTTGGCCTACCAGCAAACACCTACACTTTTGGTTTTAGCTCGGGCACACTCACCGCCGTAACCTCTGGACCAATACGTGTGAGCGCTGGTGCGCCGACCAAGCTCGCCGTTGTCACAGACCCAGTTGGCGGTGCAACCGGAGACGCTCTAAGCGTTCAGCCTGCAGTGAAGCTGCTCGACTCTTACAACAACATCATCACCACGGATTCCTCGACAATTGTCACCGCGTCGATCACCTCGGGTAGCACCGGCGGCAGCCTGAGCGGCACAGTGACCGCGACCATGGATCAGGGAGTCGCAACCTTTGCAGGCCTAAAGTTCGTCGGTACCCCTGGAACCAACTACGGTTTGGACTTCAAGTCGGGAGCACTAACCGTGGCCCGCTCTGCCTCGTTCACGGTGACGCCAAACATTGCCGAGACAATGACCTTCAAGACCCAGCCGGTCGGGGGAGTCACTGGGTCAGACCTAGCCACCCAGCCTGTGCTCGAACTTCGTGACCACTACGGCAACCTTTCGACAGGCGACAGCAGCACCGAAATTACTGCCGACGTCGTCTCGGGTGCCCGCGGAACGCTAACCAACGTGACCGCTACTGCCAAGAACGGCCTAGTCACCTTCACCAACCTCAATTTGGTTGGCACTCCAGGCGTTGCCTACCGAATCGGTTTCACCTCGGTTTCTGGCCTAAGTCTGACCTCTCAAGACGTTGGCGTCACGCACGCCGCACCAAGCCAGCTCACTCTCAAGACCCAGCCGGTCGGTGCGATCAGCGGCGATCTGATGGGCGCAGTAGCCGTTGTAGAACTACGCGACCGCTACGGCAACCTCGCAACCTCGAACTCGAGCACCGTTGTCACCGCAAGTGTGACCTCTGGAGCTGGAGGCAGCATCACCGCAGGCGCAACGGCAACCGCCGTGAATGGTCTAGTCACATTCACCGACCTGAAGCTGACTGGTAAGCCGGGTGTCGCCTACAACCTGACCTTCTCGTCAGGCAACCTCGACGTTGCTGTTTCTGCAGACATCACGCTCGCGAAGATCGCCGACGTAACGTTCAGCTACGGTTCGAAGGTTTTCGTCCGCGATTTGGTGGTGTCACCGACCTTCACCACCGACAGTCCAGGTGCTGTCACGTTCAGCACCAGCAGTGCCTCGACCATTTGCACGGTTGACTCGGCAACCGGCGACATCACCGTGAAGGGCACCGGCAGCTGTGTTGTAACCGCAACCCTAGAGTCGACGAAGTACTACCTAGCCCCAGTCAACCCGCCGGCCGCAACGCTTGCTATCACCAAGAACAACCAGGCGCCTGTGCTAATCACCAGTGCATCGACGGTGAACTTTGGCTCTTCGATTCAGGCAACGGCAACTGGCGGTAGCGGAAACGGCGCTTTGATGTTCAGCGTCAACGGCGACTGCCGCTTGATTGGTAACACGGTTCTCCCTGCCGATGTTGGCAGCACCTGCCAGCTAACCGCGACCCGCCTTGGCGATGCGAACTTCCAGCCCGAGTCTTCAGAAACGATGACAATCACGGTTCGCAAAGTTGCTCAAGCACCGCTTGGTTTGGCTAACGTAACCACTGCTCCTGTCGGTCAGCTCACCATGTTCACCAAGGGAGGCAGCGGCTCCGGTGCCGTTTCTTACCGTCTTGTAGATGCTGGCACCTCGAACTGTTCGATCGCCGCAGACTACGTGGTTGCCCGCGCTGCTGGCGACTGCAAGGTTCAGGCAATCAAGGCGGCTTCAACCAACTACAACGAAGCAACTTCGGCTGAGCAGACGATCAACTTTGTGAAGCAAGACCAAAACGTAGTGTTCACGTCGGTTGTGCCTGCATACCCTGTCGCCAAGGGCACCTACGTTGTCAGCGCAACCGCCTCAAGCAAGTTGGCGGTCACTTTCTCGGTAGTTGAATCGGGCAGCGCATCTTGCACCATCGCGGGCAGCAAGGTGACCTTCACGGCTACCGGCGACTGCGTGATTCGCGCCTCTAGCGTAGGCAACGCAGTGTTCAATGCATCCTCGACGACTCAGGTGGTCAACGTCGGCATGTTGAACCAGCAGATCGCCTTCGACGCAATCGACGACCGCGCGTTCGGCACACCAAGCTTCATGGCGAGCGCATCTTCAAACTCTGGTCTCGAAGTCACCTTCTCGCTCGCCGACGGTGCAGATGCCAGCGTTTGTAGCGTTTCTAGCGCCGGTCTAGTCAACCTGCTTGCCGCGGGCACCTGTGCAATCACGGCAGACCAATCAGGTAACAAGACATACACCAAGGCATCTTCTGTAACCCAGGCATTCAATGTCACCCCAGACACCGCAGGTGCTCCTTACATTTACGCTGTTTCGGCCGGCATTGGCGAAGTCACCGCAGGCTTCTCGGCTCCTTCATACCTCGGTGGCGCCCCAGCACTCGGCTACATCGTGGTTGCGAGCGATCCGAACGGTGTCGACTTCGTAAACGCGGCATGTTCGGCCGAAGACTCAACCCTCAGCTGTTCGGTTAGCGGTTTGGCAGTCGGCACCAGCTACTCGGTTAAGGTTGCTGCGATCACTGCAGCCGGCATCGGACGCTTCTCAACCGCGTCTGTTGCGATGACTCCAACCGATAACCCACTCGCCGTCTCAAACTTGAACGCGTCGAAAGTCGATTCTTCGGTAACCGTTACCTGGACACCGCCAAAGGCGTTCGATGGTGAATTTGAGTCATACGACGTCTATCTAACACCTCGCGGTAACGCGTTCCCTGCGGTGCCGAACGCAAAGGTGACCGATGCCAACGGCACACTAACCGTGATCGACAACATCGCACCTGCTGGCGTTCAGCGCGCGGCGGTTGTGGCGGGTTACGACGTCAAGGTGATCACGATCACAACTAAGGCACGTGGCGAAAGCAACTCAACCCAGGGCGTTTGGCTCGGGCTTGCATTGCCCGGTGCGCCTACCTCGGCACTCGCTTCGCAACTAGGCGACAACCTAGTTATTTCGTGGGCCGCGCCGCTAACCGATGGTGGTTCACCAATCACCGCCTACAAGGTGTCGGTGAATGGTAAGTCGGTTTGCCAGACAACCAAGGTCGAAACCTGCAGCTACCAAAACGTTGATTTCTCAACCAAGTACAACGTGACCGTAACGGCAACCAACGCCCAGGGCGCCAGCGTTGCCGCAACCACCTCGGTTACTTCGGCTGCCGCACCACCAAAGCCTGAGCCTAAGCCTGAACCAAAGCCAGAGCCTAAGCCGACGCCTACCGAGGAGCCGACTCCGACTCCAACGCCAACGCCAACGGTTGAGCCGACCCCCGAGCCAACTCCTGAGCCTACGGCTACCGAAGCCCCGGCGCCTGGTGAGCCTGTCGCAAACCCTGCGATTGGCGCGACTGGTGACGACAACGCTCCGCCTGTAGCCTTCGACCCAACCGGCTCACCTGAGGCTGTTGCTGCCGTAACCGCCACAGTTGGCAAGGTAGGCGCAGTTGCTGCTGCCGTAGCCGCTGCTGCCGGTGCGGCCGCCGCCGCAGGCGCTGCAGCGGGTGCCGCTGGTGCTGCCGGAGCAGCGGGTGGTGGTGCCGCTGGCGGTGCTGGCGGTGGCGGTGCTCGCGGAGGTTCAGCGGGTGGATCAGGTTCGGGCGGTTCAGGTTCGGGCTCCGGCGGAGGCGATGGCGGCTCGATCGCAAACATCGACGCCGAGCACGAAGAGTTCACTCTCAGCCGTCGCGGTCGTGGCGATAAGTGGAAGCTCTGGCAGAAGCGCTTCTTCACACTTATCGACAAGATCAGCGTCAGCCTGATCTTCATGTTCGCGCGCTTCTCGCCGATTCTTTCTAAGGCAACAGTTGACGGCGCATACCTGCGTGCAGCCATTGGTAGCCTTTCGGTTCTGCCAACGGCTGCTGCCGTGGTGCTTGCCGCGATCTCGATCAACCCGAGTTCGCAGCACATCTTGCCTCCGCTTTGGCCGATCTTCTTGGCAATCACACTTATCGGTGTATTCGATGCTGCAGCTGGTCTGGTCGGTACCACCGTTTACGTCCTCGGCACGGTCATCGTTCACGTCAACAACCTGCAGCTTTCAGACATTCGCCTTCTTCTAGGTATCGTCATCACCGGCTTCGGCCCAGTCCTTCTAACCAACGCGTTCCGCCAGTTCAGAAAAGACAAGGACGCCGAGAAGCACTATGTCTGGGAGCGCTTCATCGACATGGCCGTTCTTCCGTTCTTTGGTGGTTGGACGACCGCTTCGATGATTAGCACCCTGCCGGCACTTGCTGGTTTGACACTTTCGGTTGCCAACCACGTGAACGACTTCGCGCTTGCGGTTGCAGCTGCGACAGTCGGCCGTGTGATCCTCGAAGAAGTTGTTGCTCGCTTGTTCCCAGCTCGCCTCGATACCTTGCACCCAACCGAGGTGCCGTCGACCTACACCGGTCACCGCTACGTGGCCCTGATCAGCCGCGTCGCCATCTTCATCTTTGTTACTGCGGCTCTTATGGGTAACGCCTGGCAGGTATGGGTCGGTAGCATCTTGTTCGCTTTGCCAACCGCGCTCGGTTGGGTTTCGCACCGATGGCCAAACGTACCTTGGCTGTGGCGCATCTTGCCGCAGGGTGTTCCTGGTCTTGCGCTCGTGCTCATCGTTGCCCAGGCAACTTCAACTCTGGTCGGTTCGATCTTCGGCAAGAGCCCAGAGCTTGCCCTTTGGTCGTTCGCCTTGCTCCCGATTCCGTTGCTAATTCTGAGCGTCCTAGGAATGTTCGGCCGCGAGGGTGAAGACGGAGAAATACGTTTTGTTAAGCGCGAAAAGTTTGTTTGGGTCTATCGACTAGGTGGAGTGGTTATGCTCATTTTGACCCTCAAACTAGCCGGAGTCTTCTAGTGGCCCAATTCAAGCAAAAGCGCAAGCGCAGGCGCGACACCAAGCGTGTAGCGCGCATCGTTGCGATTCTTGTAGTTTTCGGCCTAATCGCCGCCTTCTTTATTGGCACCATCGGCACGATTGGTGCGCAAGCCGCAACGCTAACCTGCGTTCAAGACGTTGACGCCGATGGTCAGCTGAATGCCGTAGACCCAGACATCGATGGTGACGGCATTGTGAATGGCGAAGACGACGACATTGACGGCGACGGCATCAGCAACTTCAAAGACCAAGATCCAGCCGCCACAAACTGCACCACCGATTCGCCACTGCCGATCAAGCCAACCGTGGTCGATAATTCGGTAACTCTTTATGTAGGTCTGACAGCCGCCGGCATTGCAATTGCTGCTCCAGCCGCCTACCTCTATGCCAGAAAGAGAAAACGCCAGTGAAACATGTTTTGATCGTCCACGGCTGGGGAAACACCCGTGCTCAAGACCACTGGCAGCGGCACCTTGCCTCGGCGCTTCGCAAACAGGGCCACATCGTTCACTACCCGCAGCTACCAGACACCGAGACCCCAAACTTTGCCGACTGGGCCGAGGTAATCATCGCCGAACTTGAGATGATTAGCGAAAGCGCTACGTCTGGCGCTGAGGTGGTCGTGCTGACCCACTCGCTCGGTTGCTCAACCTGGCTTCGCCTCGCCGTCGATGGCCTTTTGCCACGAACCGTTGACCGTTTGCTCATGGTCGCGCCTGCCGATGTCTCGATGCTTGCCGACGTGCCAAGTTTTATTGTCGAGCCGACCCCGGTTGTGCGCGAGGCTCTGATGAGCTCTGCGCGAAACGTGGTTCTTCTCGCCTCAGACGCCGACCCTTGGAGCCCTCGAGGCGTTCAAGAAACCTACGGCACCCCACTTGAGCTCGAGCCGGTCATAATCGAAGGGGCAAAACACTTGGCCCTAGGTGACGGCTGGGGCTACTGGCAGGGTGTTATCGATTGGGTGCTCGACCCAACCGCTGACCTGACCGTTCGCTAGATAGGCTGGAGGAATGAGAATCCTCCTTGTAGGCGCTGGCGGTGTTGGCGACGCCGTTGCCAAACTCGCAGCCGAGCGCGACTTCTATGAACTATTCGTCATTTCTGACTACGACCTAAACCGCGCCGAGCGAACCCTCGAATGGATCGCCAACCGTCACGGTGAAGAGGTGGCCCAAAGGTTTCAGGCCATCAAGATCGATGCGTCTAACGCTGCCGGAGTAGCAGCAACCGCCAAAGAACACGGCATCACGCATGTTCTAAACGCCGTTGAGCCTAAGTTTGTGCCGACCATCTTCTCTGGTGCATTTACCGCCGGGGCAAATTACGTCGACATGGCTATGAGCCTCTCGGAGCCTCACGAAACCGACCCCTTCCACCAGCCGGGCCTAAAGCTTGGCGACCAGCAATACGCTCTGAACGAGCAGTGGGAACGCGCCGGGCTATTGGCTTTGGTTGGCATGGGTGTAGAACCTGGTCTTTCAAACGTGTTCGCTCGCTACGCTCAAGACCACCTGTTCAGCGAAATTGATGAGATCTCGGTCAAAGATGGCGGAAACCTCGTGGTTCGCGACGACAACGGCAACGAAATCTTTGCGCCATCTTTCTCGATCTGGACAACCATCGAAGAATGCCTCAACCCGCCAATCATCTGGGAGGCAGGTCGCGGTTTTTACACCACCGAGCCTTTCAGCGAACCAGAAATCTTCGAGTTCCCCGAGGGTATCGGCGCTGTTGAGTGCGTGAACGTGGAGCATGAAGAAGTGACCATGCTTTCGCGCACCCTGAAGGCGAAGAAGATCGCCTTCAAGTACGGCCTGGGTCAGGAGTTCATCGGCATTTTGCAGACCCTGCACAAGCTTGGGCTAGACCAAACCAAGCCTCACCGTGTTCGTTCGGCTCAAGGGCCAGTAGACGTAGCCCCGCGCGACATGGTTGCCGCCGTGCTGCCAGACCCTGCAACGATCGGCCCTCGCATGGAAGGCAAAACCTGCGCAGGCGTCTTGGTGACAGGCAAAGACTTCGACGGCAAGCAGCGTGCCACCTACATTTATCAGGTAGCCGATAACGCCGAATCGATGGCAAAGTACGAGGCTCAGGCAGTCGTTTGGCAGACAGCATTCAACCCGTTGGTTGCGCTTGAGCTTATTGCCAAGGGCGAATGGTCTGGCTCGGGCGTCGTCGGCCCAGAGGTGTTCGACCCAATCCCGTTCCTCGACCTCCTATCGTCATCAACCGGCTACAACGTGAAGTGGGTTGCTCAGGAGCGCATGCCGGCTAGCCCGCTAAGGCACCCATAGTCATGCACGACTACGACGTAGTGATCATCGGCTCCGGTTTCGGAGGTTCTGTCGCTGCGTTGCGTCTTACCGAAAAGGGTTACAAGGTGTGCGTCCTCGAGGCGGGCGCAAGGTTTGCTGACAACGAGTTTGCTAAAAACTCTTGGGAGCTGAAAAAGTTTCTGTTTTTCCCGAAACTTGGCCTCAAAGGCATTCAACGGATCGATCTCCTGCGAAACGTCATGGTGATGTCGGGTGCCGGCGTGGGTGGCGGCTCACTGGTTTATGCCAACACTCTCTATCGCCCACCAGCCAGCTTCTACGAAACTGGATCATGGGCCAAAATCGCGGATTGGCAGCGTTTGTTAGAGCCCTACTTCGCCCAGGCCGAAAAGATGCTCGGTGTGGTCACAAACCCGTTCTTTAGCCCCAGCGACGATGCCCTGAAGCGACTTGCCGAGCGCAACGGCAAAGGCGACACCTTTAGGCTCACCCCCGTCGGTGTGCACTTTGGCGAGTCTGGCAAAACCGTGAAAGACCCGTTCTTTGGCGGTAAGGGCCCAGATCGCACCGGTTGCATCAACTGCGGCGAATGCATGACAGGTTGCCGCCATGGAGCCAAAAACACCTTGGTCAAGAACTACCTCTACCTTGCCGAAAAAGCTGGGGCAGAGGTTCGCGAACTCACCACCGTCACCGACATCGTCGACGGCAAAAACGGCTTCACGATCAAGACCAGAGGCACCTCGGGTGGCAAGCGCCAGGCAATCACTGCGAAGCAGGTCATTGTGGCGGCAGGCGCTCTCGGCACGGCAAAACTTTTGCAGCGGGTCAAGGCAAACGGCAACCTGCAAGGTTTGAGCCCAATGCTAGGGCAGCTCAGCAGAACCAACTCAGAGAGCCTTCTTGGAGTGGTCTCGCGCGACACCAACGTAGATTACTCACAAGGCTCCGCGATCACGTCCTCGTATTTTCCTGACGAACACACCCACATTGAGTCGGTTCGCTACGGCAAGGGTTCAAACTTTATGGCGCTCATGGAGAGCTTCATGTCTTCAGGTAAAAAAGGTCAGGCGCCCAACTTTGGCCTTTTGCTTTGGAATACTCTCAAGAACCTGCAGCGCTTGCCAAAGTTCTACAACCTGCGCCACTGGTCTGAGCGCACGCTAATTCTCCTGGTGATGCAAAGCGCAGACAACTCGCTGAGCACCTTCATCAAACGCGGGCTATTCGGCAAAAAGCTGACCAGCCGCCAAGGCACCGGCAAACCAAACCCAGCCTGGGTGAAAGTTGGCCACGAGGCAGCTCGCGACCTCGCCAAAGACATGAACGGCACACCCGGAGCGGTTATCACCGAGCCCTTCGGTATCCCTATGACCGCTCACTTCTTGGGTGGTTGCGTTATTGCCGATAATCCAGAAAACGGTGTCGTCGACCCGTTCCTTCGAGCCTTCGGCGTGCCAGGCCTACACATTTTCGATGGTTCAACTCTTTCGGCAAACCCAGGTGTGAACCCATCGCTAAGCATCACGGCTCAGGCCGAATGGGCGAGTGCTCACTGGCCAAACAATGGTGAATCCGATTCCCGCCCGGCTCTCGGCAGCAGATTCGCACCAATCAAGGCCGTCGCGCCAAAGTCCCCGCTGGTGCCGGTCACCGCACCAGCCGCTTTGAGAATCCCGCTTAGCCCTCTCTAAAACGCTGTTCTATGCGCTGGCCAACCAAGCTTGCGCCGATAATCAGAATCGCCCCCGCAATACCAATTGGCCCGAGCAGTTCACCACCAAAAACCGAAGCAATCACAACCGCCCATACAGGCTCGGTGCTAAGTAGCAGAGATGCTCGTGAGGCAGAAGTCTTGCGAATCGCCCAGAGCTGGGTCGCGAAAGCAAAGATTGTGCAAAACACGATCAGAAACAGGGTTGCACTCCACTGCGCCAAAGCGAAGGTGTGAATCGCCGAAAGCGTTCCGGGTGCGTCCAAGGCAAAATAAATCAGCCCGCAAACCAACATCTGCAGCGAGATGGCGTTGAAAGAAGACACCTTGCGACCCTTGGTGAATCTGCCCTGCGCCGTCACGTGGAAGGTGCGAATCAAGGCGGCAGCGAGCATCAAAAGGTCACCAACATTTGGAGCCTTGAAACCGTTGCCCGAGACCAGCAGCAAAACACCAACCAAAGAAACCGTCACGGCCACAAAATAGCCCCGAGGCAACCAACGCTTGCTCCATGCGCTCTCGAGAATTGGCGTGAAAATGATGGTCAGGCTAATCAGAAGCCCGGCATTGGTAGCCGAGGTCGCCTTGAGGCCGTAAGTCTCGACCAACATAATTGCCGCCTGAGTCAGGCCAAACAAAGTGCCAAGCACCACGTCGGCCCGGCTAAAGGGCTCACGTCTAAACAACCAGGCGGCAAACATGATCAAACCGGCGAGTGTGAACCGAATCGCAAGCATGGCCGGCACCGATGCAAACGGTGTGATCGACTTTGCGACCAGGTAGCTAGCGCCCCAAACCACGGCAACCCCTAGAAGCGCGAGGTCAACGCGATACTTGGCGATCAACTTCTAAACAGTTTCTTGAAACGACCCTGTGCAACGGCCGCACCAAAGATAATCACGGCACCACCAACCGGTTCGTACCAGTGAATGCCTTCACCCAAAACGACGACGCCAAGCAAAACGGCGACGATCGGAGTGACCAGCGTGATTGTAGATGCAATAGGAGAACCAGCAGCCTTGAGCACGTTGTAATAGGCGACGTATGCCACTCCGCTGCCGAGTGCGCCGAGAGCAAGCATCGCGAGCATCACCCAAATGTCAATCGTCCCGATGACCTTAACCGGAGCCAAGAATAGGTAGAAAGGCAAAACGATTACCGCTCCGCCGGCAACCTGACCAAATGCGCCAACTTCGGTTGGCAGCTTCTTTGGCTCAATGAAACGGCGAATGAATGGGCCGCCGAAGCCGTAGCAAACCGTTGCGGCAAACAAAGCCATTACCGGCCAAAACTCGTTCTTGCCAAAGCCCTTCCATGCGCCGATGAGCACCAACGAACCCAAGATTCCGATGCCAAGACCAAACCATTGGGCTCGAGTGATCTTTTCGCTTCTGAAAGCAATCAAAATTGCGAGCACGGTAGCAATTGGCGTGGTCGAGTTCACGATTCCGGCTAAAGCCGATGTCACGTGGGTTTCGGCGTATGCAAAAAGCGTGAAAGGTATCGCGCTCATGAAGGCACCGCCACCCAAAAACTTGAGCCAGGTGTCTAGGTCGGTTGGAATCTTGTAACCCTTGACCTTGATGATCACGAACAAAGTAATCGCGCCGATTATTAGCCGAACGAAGGCAACCCCGACGGCTGGCAGTGCCGTTGCCCCGACGGCGATGAAAAGAAATGACGCACCCCAGATAAGTCCGGCGGCTATGTAGCTGACTACCCAATTGCGGCTTTGCTGAGGCATAAATGCAAGTCTAGGCGCAACCCTCAAAAGCCCCGAAAACCCCCAGTCTGCTTATAGGATTTTGCTCGGAAAGGTAACCCAATGTCGAGTCTCCTAATTGCAACAATCGCATGTTCAGCAGTATGTTTCGCCACCTGGCTCACCTCTGTGATCACCAAGGAATACTCCTGGGTTGACCGCATCTGGTCGATTGTGCCGTTTGTTTACCTTTGGATTTTTGCTGCCAACAGCATGGACACCCGCCACATTCTGATGGCCGTGGTCGCAACCCTTTGGGGAGCGAGACTTACCTTCAACTTTGCTCGCAAAGGCGGTTATGCCAAGGGAGGCGAAGACTATCGCTGGGCTATTCTCCGCGAAAAGATGAGCCCAGTGCTCTACCAAATCTTCAACGTCTTCTTCATCGTGATCTTCCAGAACTTCCTACTGCTAGCCATCACGATTCCCACCTTCTATGCCCCTGCGGGCAACGAGCTGAGCGACTACGCATGGGCAGCCCTATTCCTGGGCCTCCTTGCATTCGAGACCATCGCAGACCAACAGCAGTGGAACTTTCACAAAGCAAAGAAGGCAGGCAAGGCCACCGGGTTTCTCGACAAGGGTCTTTTCTCGGTTAGCCGCCACCCAAACTTCTTCGCCGAGCAGGCGCAGTGGTGGGTACTCTACTTCTGGGCAGCAACTGCTCTGGGCCAGCCACTGCAATGGACAATCGTGGGCGCCATCGTGCTGAGCGCACTATTTGCCGGCAGCCTTCGCTTCACCGAGCAGATCTCAGCTGGCAAGTACCCCGAATACAAGACCTACCAAAAGCGAGTCAGTGCGCTGATTCCTTGGTTCCCGCGCAAAGCTTGACACTATGGCTTTGATAATCGACCCGCGCATCGTCAAACTGACCACGCGCACAGAGGTCGATATCAAGCGCAACCTTCCTCATGCATACCTGCGCCGAATCGGTGCTTGGGTTTTCTTAGATCACTTTGGGCCAACCGCCCGGGTTGACGGCATGGTCGTGGCGGCTCACCCGCACACCGGCCTGCAGACTGTTACATGGCCTTTTGCCGGCAAGGTTGATCACCGCGACAGCATTGGTTCGAAACAGCTAATCGAGCCGGGCCAACTAAACCTGATGACTGCCGGCAAGGGCATTGCCCACAGCGAAAAGTCGCTGGCTGGGCCAAGCGCTCTTCACTCGGTGCAACTCTGGGTGGCTTTGCCAGAAGCCGTGCGCGACATGGAGCCAACGTTTGAGCATCTAGGTAACCCGCCAGCGCTTAGCCTCGAAGGCCTTGAGGCCGTCGTCTTTATCGGTTCACTCGGAGCTGTCGAATCACCAGCCAAAGTCTTCTCGCCGCTCGTGGGCGCCGAACTCAAGGTCACTGGCTTGGCCAAGGTGCCGATCAACAAGGCTTGGGAGCACGGCGTGCTTGTAATCGAAGGTTCAGCGCTCATAAATGGGGAACAGGTAGAAAAAGATCAACTCATTTTCTTGCCAGCTGGTGAAGGTGCCCTTGAGGTGTCTGGCGATTCGAGGTTGCTGCTGATTGGCGGCGAACCTTTCGAAGAGCCAATCGTGATGTGGTGGAACTTCATCGCACGCACATCAGACGAAATCCTTGCAATGCGCGAAACCTGGAACTCGCAAGACGAAAGCTATGGCAAGTTTGATGACGAAGTCGGTGGCTGGATTCCTGCGCCCGAGCTGCCTAACGTGACCCTGAGGCCGCGCGTTTAGCAGTGCGCTACTGAGGCTTTGCCTCTGAGGGCAGTGACACACATGCTTCCCGTTTGACTCTGGTACTTGGTAGAGACCTTTACGCCGTTTTTGATGGCAGTCACAGAGTATTTGAGGCTTTTTGCTGCTGCGGCGATGTAACTCGCAACAATCGCTTTTTTTGCCTTCTTAGCTGTTGCGGTGGCCTTGGCTGCTATCGCTGATGCTTTAGGGGTCACCAGCTTCTCTGCTGAAATGCGTTTTCCGGTTGAAACAAGCGTTGTCCATTCCACGGCGTTGTCTTGCCAGGTTGTTGGTAGCGAAAGTTGAGAAACCGTCTCGAGCGTGGTGGTGCTTGAAACAACGACACCACCAACAGTCATGGCAATCGTTTCGTCTCGAAAGATGTGGTTGTTGTAGCGAACCACAAAATCGATACTTTTTGCTGGCAAAACATTGCTGGCAGGAATCGTAGCCGTGAAGCTGTAATCGGTGAGTTGCAAGTTATTGACGTCTTGGGCCGATGACACTTCAGAAAAACTCAATCCAGTCACCGAAGCGAGGTCGGGCCCATCGGTGTTTTCGTTTAACCACCTAAGAGGGTCGATCTGGGTGCCGCCCAAAATCTCGTCGGGGGAGTACGAAACAAATTCTGACCCAGCCGCCGCTTGGGTCATTTTTGCTGTCAAAGCGCCGGTCTTATTCAGCCTGACCAATGCAGCGGACCCGTTTTTAAGTTCGGTGCGAACCAGGGCGGAGGCTATCGGGGTGAACACAAAGCCGTTCGCGTATGCGATGCCCAAAGTGTTGCCAACTTGAACACCGTTGTCAAAAGTCCTTGTGGCCGTGACGCTGGCCGAATTGGTTGAAAGCAACTCTGTTTCGATGTGCGAAACCTCGGCCCCATTTGAGATTGCTGTGGTTACCGTGTTGATTCTCACGCCACTCTGGTTCGCCAAAAAGCTCGCTGTTGCCGCTCCCTCGGCCGCTAGAACCTGGTAATCGACCGAACTTAGAAACTCGTTCAAGCTCAAAGTGGTTGGCGTTGCAGAGGCCGAGAACGCACTGACCGAAATCATTGCCAAGGCTGCGGATAGCGACAGCGCGGCTCTACTGATTCGTGACACCTGGACCCCTTCACGTTCACATTACTCCCGAAAACCTCGCGTAACCTGCTTGTATGAGTGATTTGAACGAAGTAGGCGAGCGCGACGGTTGGCGTTGCTGGCTGTGCGACCAACCGGTAGACCCAGAGGCTTCGGTTAACTCCGATCTCGGCCCGAGCACCGACAGCTATGCCGCTTCTAAAGCTAAGAAGGGCGCTAAGACTCTCGAGCGTTTGGCCCACAGACAGTGCAACACGATGAAGGGCAAGATTTCGCCAGTGGTTGCTTGGTCACCAGAACTCTTTGTCGTCGACCCATCGCCAATCTTTGAAGCGGTTGAGCGCCTAGAGCGCAAAGGTGGCCGCGAAATCGTGGCGCGTTGCCCAGGTCAGCGTGAGGCCGACGAGGCCTCTGAGTGGCTCATCGACAGACTTTCACGCCTTGCACCAGGCGTTCGCTTCGAAGTAGAAATCAAGTCTGGTGGCGGGCAATTCATGCTCGCGCTCAAATCTGCCTAAACGGGTTAGCCTTGGGTATGACCTCAACAAGCACCCAATACGCCCCAGCCCCGGCTCCTAGAAAGTCTTGGCTTGCGCTAGCTGTGATCCTCGCGGGAATGTTCATGGCACTCGTAGACGCAACCATCGTCAACGTTGCTCTGCCTTCGATGCGCACCAGCCTGAATGCCACCGACTCAACTCTTTCTTGGGTGATTTCGGGTTACGCACTCACCTTTGGTTTGGCGTTGATTCCTTCTGGTCGAATTGGTGACCGCATTGGTCACAAGTGGGTTTTCATAACCGGCATCGCGCTTTTCACAATAGCTAGCGCTTACTGCGGTTTTGCTGTCAATGACTTCGATATCATCGTCGGGCGCGTTCTACAAGGTCTTGCTGGCGGAATCTTCGTGCCAGCTGTGGGTTCGTACATTCAGCTTTTGTTTCAGGGTCGTGAACGCGGCAAGGCATTCGCAATCATGGGCTCAGTCATCGGTATTTCGAGCGCCATCGGCCAAATCGCCGGTGGTCTGCTGATTCAGGCCTTTGGCGACACCGAAGGTTGGCGTTCGGTTTTCTGGGTAAACCTACCGATCGGAATCGCAACCGCAATCTTCGCTATTCGCCTATTGCCTAGCGGTGACGCCCACGCAGATCGTTCGAACCGCATGGACTGGGTTGGTGTTGTTCTTTTGAGCGGCGCGTTAACGATGGTTTTGATTCCGCTAATTCAGGGCCAGCAAGAGGGTTGGCCGGCATGGACTTGGCTAACTATGGTTGCTGGCGTTGTCGTTTTGGGGCTGTTCGGGGCTTGGCAGGTGCTTTTCACCAAGCGCGGAGGCTCAGCGTTGGTGCCACCTCGCTTGTTCCACCACGGCAGCTTCACCTTCGGCACAATCCTGGCCTTGGTTTATTTCGCCGGATTCACATCAATATTCTTCACCCTGTCTTTACTCTGGCAGGCGGGGCTTGGTCACACGGCCCTAGAGTCCGGTTTGCTAACACTGCCGTTCGCAGTCGGCACAGCCATCTTCTCTTCACAGAGTTCTAAATGGGCTGCCAAGCTCGGTCGCTCGGTTTTGGTTATCGGCGCGGCTTTGGTTGCGGTGGGTCTGGGCGCCACTTGGCTGATTCTCGCAAACGTTGCCGCCACCGACTTGACCAACTGGATGCTGCTACCAGCGTTGTTGGTTGCCGGCGCGGGTAATGGTTGCTTCTTGGCACCGAACGTTCAGTTCATTGTTGCAACAGTCGAAAACTCTGAGGCGGGAGCCGCGAGCGGTGTGGTTCAAACCATGCAGCGAATGGGTACAGCAATCGGTGTCGCGGTTATCGGTTCGATTTTGTTTGGTGCCATTCACAAAGACCAGATCAGATCGGCAGCAGATGCAGCAAACCAATTCAAGACTGGTGCGACAAACGCGATGTTGACCTCGGCAATCATGGCCCTTGTTGCTTTCGCTCTGGTTTATAGCCTTCCTCGCCGTATTCAGTTGCACGGTGCTCTAGCGGCCGCGCCATCTGCAGAATAGGTTTAGGCAAAGAGAAAGGCCCCTCCAATTCGGGAGGGGCCTTTCTCTTTTAGTTCTTTACCGCACCAGCGATCCGCCTGCGCGCTTGCGTGCAAGAGCGTCGATTGTTGCTGCTACTAGCAGAACGCTTCCGGTGATGATGAAGTTGAGGCCGGCTGGAACACCCAGTAGACCTAGCCCGTTGTCGATGGTCGAGATAACGAATGCACCGAGAGCCGCGTAAGCGAGGCGACCGCGGCCACCGAAGAGGCTCACACCACCAACAACTGCGGCAGCAACACCTTCTAGAACGATCGACTTACCGGCGCCCGATTCAACGTTGCCGATGCGACTCACGTTGAAGACACCCGCAATCATTGCGAGGGTCGAGCAGATGATGAAGGCGGTCATACGGATCTTGGCTACCTTGATGCCGGCACGACGAGCCGCCTCAGGGTTTCCACCAACTGCGTAGAGGTGGCGTCCGTAGCGCGTGCGGTCGAGCATGAACGTGCAAATGAACAGAATCACCACGACAAACGGCACCACGATTGGCATGCCCTGAATCGGGTGGTAGCCGGGGCTACTCGTATTTAGAAGTCCGCCTTGGCGTCTGTCGATGTTGCAAATCTGAACGATTACAGCACCGATAACTGCGATGCCGCCAAGCTTCATGGCCAAGAGTGTCAGCGGTCGAACCGGAAGGTTTGCCTTTAGGCGACGCGAGCGATCCCACAGGCTCATCGCGGCTGTAACTCCGAGGCAAATGGCCAGCAGCAGCCAACCGGCCCAGAGCGGCATGGTGCCGTTCATTATTGCCATAACCTCTGGCACCTGAAGGGTGAGAATGCCACCCTCGCCAAGAATGATCAGCATCACGCCAGGGAAAGCAAGGTAAAGCGCAAGCGAGATTACGAACGATGGCACGCCAATCTTCGCGACGAAGAAACCCATAAACCAACCCACAGCTACGCCGAAAACGAAGGCGAGAAGTAGATTGAGAATCCAGGTGTTAGGTGAGCTCTGGTTCAACTTCACGAAAATGGCCATGCCGGTACCGAAGGTCACACCGGCCGAAAGGTCAATCTCGGCAAGCAAGATCACGAATACCAGAGCTGACGTCAGCATGATCAGCGTGGCTGACTGCACCAACAAATTGGTGAGGTTGATTGGCGTAAGAAATACGTTGCTAAGAAGAGAGAACAAAACCATCAAGAGAATCGCGGCGCCGACGGCCGGGAGCGGCCCCATGTCGCCTGACTTGAGTCTTGAAAAATATGAAGCCAGTTGGTCGCGTGTTGAACCTTCGTGGCCGGTATTGAGTGCGAGTTTCTCTGACATTACTTGGTCTCCTTTGATCCCTTGATGCCCGTGATGTAACCGATGACGTCGTTGTGGTTGGTTTCTGAAGTTTTGAGTTGAGCAACCATGTTGCCCAGGTAAAGCACGGCGATATCGTCGGCAACCTTAAAGACGTCAATCAGGTTGTGGCTGATGATTACGACTGCAATACCCTTGTCGGCGAGGCGTCGCACAAGGTTTAGGACCTGCTCGGTCTGGGCAACACCAAGTGCTGCGGTTGGTTCGTCGAGAATGACAACCTTCGCGTCCCTAAGAACTGTGCGAGCAATCGCAACAGTCTGTCGTTGGCCACCAGAGAGCGATGAAACCTTTTGGCGAACAGACTTTACGGTCTTGACCGAAAGGCTCTCAAGAGCCTTCACGGCTGCGAATTCCATGTTTGATTCGTCGAGAGTCAACTGCGAGATTTCTTCGCGACCCAAAAACATGTTTTGAACAATGTCTAGGTTTTCGCAGAGTGCGAGGTCTTGATAAACGACTTCAATGCCAAGAGCAGAGGCCTGGCGAGGAGTGGTGAGCTGAACCTCTTGTCCCTCAAAAAGTACGGTTCCGTGATCGTAGGGCTGCACTCCGGCTAGCCCCTTGATCAGCGTGGATTTTCCGGCGCCGTTGTCGCCTACGAGTGCGGTTACCTTGCCTGGGTGAACAACGAGGTTCACACCCTTTAGAACGTCAACCGGGCCGAAGCTCTTGGTGATTCCGGTTAGTTCAATTACTGGAGCGCTCATTGCGTTCTCTTTCTTTGCAAATTAGAAAACCTGTGTGCCAGCCCTTTAGAACTGGCACACAGGTCTCAACTACTTGTTGCTAGTTTCTTGCTACTTTACGCCGTGAGCGGTACATGCAGCAGCGACAGCGCCGGTGCAGATGTCCGTTGCCTTTGCGTTTCCGTCAGCAACAACGTCCTTGACCTGGTCTGGACCGACCGAGACAGGAGTTAGAGCAACGTAAGGTACACCGTTGTTCATCATGGTGGTTGCGTACTTCTTGCCACCAGCGATTGCAGTGATTACGTCGACAGCTGCCTTGACTTCAAGCTGGAATGGCTTGTAGACGGTGGCGGTCTGTAGACCTAGCAATACGTTCTGAAGACCAGCGGTCGATGCGTCCTGACCCGAAACAGGAACGGTTAGACCGTTCTTGGTAAGGATCGTGATGATCGATGCAGCGTTGTTGTCGTTCGGAGCTAGAACAGCGTCAACCTTGCCCTTTACAGCAGTGAATGCCTGCTCGAATAGGGTTCCGGCCTTTGCGCCATCCCAAGTTCCGTCCATGGTGAAAGCAGCCTTCGCGCCAGCAGCGTCTAGAACGGCCTTTGCGCCATCGAAGAACATTGCAGCGTTACCGTCTGTTGGGTCACCTGACGAGTAGATGATGCTTGCGGTCTTGATGTCCTTGTTAGCGGCAGCTAGACCGTCAACAATCATCTGACCTTCCATTGCACCAACCTTGGTGTTGTCGAACGATACGTAGTAGTCAGCGCCAGCGATTGGACGGTCGTAGGCGATTACTGGAACACCAGCAGCCTTGGCCTTCTTCGCTACTGCAACACCAGCACCCTGGAAGTCGACTAGAAGCATTACTGCGCAACCCTTGGCGAGCTGAGCATCTGCGATTGTCGAGTACTTTCCAGCGTCGCTCTGGGCGTTCTGGATGTCGGCGGTGAAGCCGGCGTCCTTAAGGCCCTTCTGAAGTGCTGGGTGGTCACCTGGCTCCCAGCGGGTTCCGCTGTCGGCGTCTGGAAGGATCACACAAGCGCGCTTGGCGGTCGTGGTCGATGCGGCACATCCGGTGAGGGCCATCGCTGCAACAGCAGCTACGGCAATCATCGAGACGATTGAGGTTTTCTTCATTGAACACTCTTTCTTATCTTTATAGATTTCTGAGACTTCAGATTTAACTCAACGCTGAGTCAGTGTCAGTCTCACAGCAAGAGACAACCTGAGCAAATTGTTAGCGTTTACATTTTGCTAACGAATTGGTAAATACTTACTCGTACTTACCTTTGATCACGAAGTAAGAACCACGGATCTCGCCGGCAAGCTTTGACTTCTGGCGCACGAACTTAAATTTGCTCGCCAACTCAATCGGCACGTCCATGCCCATCGACAACTTAAAGCCGACAGCACGCTTGCCGCCATCTTCGAGCGCATAGAGCACGTTGACCGATAGGCCGCTTTTGTAGAAAACGTAGGTCCAACGCACGCCCTCAATCAGCATGTCGGTAACCTCGAGTGGCTTAGAAGCAAAGTTGATGTCGCGTTCAGCAAGCACACGGTTTACGTAGTCGACGAGCTCGGGTGCTTCGGCAGCTGGCTTGGTCACGAAATCTAAGGCGTACTTGTTCTTAAAGTAGCGAGCTTCGTTGGCACGAAGGCCAGCAAGTGCATCGACAACAGGGGAGGTCTCGAACCCATCGGTTGAGACGTTTACAAAATCAACTAGACCAGCCATTGCTTCTCTCTTTTCAGCCCCTAGAGAATTCTGCCTCAAGTTCGGCTTCTAGTTGCGACATCTTTATTCGGCTTGCACGTGCTCCGGGTTCATCCAGAAGAGATCCCAGAGGTGGCCATCAAGGTCTTCGAAGCCCCAGCTAAACATGAAGCCCAGGTCTTGTGGCGGGTTGATCTGGCGAGCGCCTAGTTCGATTGCCTTCGAGGTCAAAGAGCGAACCTGCTCTGCTGAGTCACAACCGAACGCCAAAATCGCCTCGGTTGATGTCTTCGGGGCGATGTCCTTGCTAATAAAGCTCGAAAACTTTGCGTGCTCTAAAAGCATCACGAAAATGTTGTCGCCAACCAGCATGCAGGTCGACGACTCGTCGGTGAACTGGGCGTTGAACTTGAAACCCAGTGCGGTGAAGAAGTCCACCGAGCGTTTCAGGTTTTCGATTGGCAGGTTTACGAAGATTGTGTTGAGCATTGAAACACACTACCCAAATGGTTTCTCGCCATTCAACTTAGAGGGATCCCGCGTCTTCCGCTAATTCTTGAAAACGGCCTCAATTTGCCAACCGTCTAGGTCGGCAAGGTAGGCGGCGTAATAGTCAGGCCCAAACTCCGCCCAAAGTTTTGGGGCGCCCTCGTCTTTGGCTCCGAACGCGATGCCTCTCTTATGCCATTCATCCACGGCTTCGCGAGAGGGAGCCGCAAAGCAAAGGTGAAAGCCAGGGCCAGGTGAGAGCTGCTCGGCTTCGCGCTCTTTGATCGTGAACTTGTCTTTGTCGGGTTCGGTGCCGTAGCCAATAGCCTGATGGCGCTCGCCGGGGCGAATATCTTCGAATGCGCGAATGTAACCAAGCGGTTCAAGAATCGCGTCATAGAAGGCGCCGGACGCCGTGATGTCCGCGACGCCAATGCTCAGGTGATGAATCATTCCTAAAGAGTACTGAAATAAAAATGCAGACTTAGGCTTTGAGTTAGTAACGCCCTAAAGAAAGTCGCCCAATGACCAAAGTTCTTCTAACCGGCTCAAGCGGTTACATCGGCAAGCACATCACCCTTCGCCTACTGGCTGATGGCTTTGAGGTGAAGGCATCGGTTCGCAAGAGTTCGAAGGCCGATGAGGTCAGAGATGCTGTAGTGGCGCACCTGCCCGCAGGCTTCGAACTTGCCAAAAAGTTGAGCTTCGTTGAACTCGACCTCGAAAGCGATTCTGGTTGGGATTCGGCGCTTGAAGGCGTCGATGTCCTTATTCACAGCGCATCGCCATTCCCGATTGCTTCACCCAAAGACGAAAACGAACTCGTTCGCCCTGCCGTTGAAGGAACCCTGCGTGCTTTGAAGGCCGCTCACAAAGCCGGCGTAAAGCGCGTGATTCTCACCTCATCTGTCGCCGCCATCTACGGCAACGATCTCCCAGCAGGCAAAACGGAGTTCGATGAGACGATGTGGAGCGACCCAAACCACGTGGTCGGACGCGTCGCCTACACAAAGTCGAAAACGCTAGCCGAGAAGGCCGCCTGGGACTACATCGCCGCAGAAGCCCCAGAGCTCGAACTAACCACCATCAACCCTGTTTTGGTTGCCGGAGCCCCACTAGACAAAAACTTTGGCGCATCGGTCTCGGTTGTTGAGCGCATCATGAATGGCAAAGACCCGATGCTGCCGGACCTATCATTCTCAATCGTCGATGTCAAAGATGTCGCCGCGATGCACGTCAAGGCAATCAGCATCGACGACAGCAAGGGCAAGCGATTCATCGCGAGCGCTGGTTCGAGAACCTTCGTTCAGATCGCAAAGACGCTCAAAGAGCAGTTTCCGAAGCGAAAGATTTCAACGATTCAGGCCCCAAGCTTCGTCATTCGCTTCTTGGCGTTGTTCGATGGCGAAGTGAAAGCTGTTCTGCCAACCCTCGGCAAGCACATCGGAGTCAATTCGAGCCAAACCACCAAGGTGTTGGGAATCGACTTCATCTCACCTGAAACTTCTCTCATCGAGACCGCGAACTACCTGGTCGATAACAAGCTAGTGAAGCCCTAAAGGTGGAGTGGCTTAAGCGAGTCCTCTCGCGCCTACCTCACCCGATCCGTTGGGGTCTAACGATGTTTCTGGGCGTTGTGCTGATCATCGCCGGAATCATCATGATTGTGACCCCAGGCCCAGGTCTGTTAGTCATTTTTCTCGGCATCTCGATCTTGGCCCTAGAGCTTGAGTGGGCACGTGAACTCAACAAGCAGGGGATTCAGGGCCTCGAGAAGGTCATGGCCAAACTGAAATCGATTTTCAAGCGAAAGAAGTAAGCGCCCTCAAAGCGAAGTACGTGAGCCACTTCGACTCCTCGCCAACCTCAGAGTCAACATCTAGCCAAACTTGACCGGGTAGACGGTCGTTGGTAACCCAGCGTCCGTTTTCATTCGCCTGCGAAGCTAGCCAATCGGCAGCCTCGCGCAGTCGAGCATCTGGCTCTGTGCCAGCAAACCTTGCAGAATCTTTGAAATAGTTCAAAGCGCGCAGGATCGAATAACTCCATCTGAATGGGTAGGCAAGATCGTGAACCCATGGCCCAACAGGTTCGCCAGTTGAGAGCCGAAACATTGCCTTTCGTTCGAGCAAGTATTCTTCGCCAAGCTTGCGGGCGGCAGAGATGCGATCATCCGCGCCGACACGCTCTTCGTAGTCCAGCAGGCCGACCAATGAGTTCAACGTCGAGTGAAATGAAGACTTGGTGTCACCTTCGATCCATTCGCAGTTCCAACCGCCGTCTTCAAGCTGGTGGTCGAGAAACCATTGAGCATTCGCTGAAACGTCAACGCCTAACCAGGCTCCGTTCGCAAGCGTGAAGGCGTTGATGCAACAATCGACCTCGCCACCCCAATAGGGAAGATCTTCATATTCCCAGCGAGAGTTCGCTTCGAGTTTTGACGCGGTGTCGCCCAAGGCATCGGAGCTAACTCCCAAGTCACGCAACGAGTTCAAGGTCCACGTAGTTGCGTAGTAAGGTTGACCCTTCTCGTCGCCATCACGAGTCAACACGCGAGGATCTTTTCGCACCGGAAAGTAAGCGCCGCCGGCCCACTGCCCGTCTTCGTCTTGCAGGCTCAAAAGCTTGGCGCCGAAACCTTGGGTGGCAACCAAAACCCGAGTGGACTGCCAGGTTTCGGCAGGGAGGCCAAGAAGGTCACGCTCAACCCTCCAGCGCAGCGAAGGGTCGCTGTCGAGAAGCCAGTCGGTCGTTTCTTTGCCCAAAGTCATTAGTGATTCTCAGAGTTCTGGAGCGAGTCGATCGCGCCCTTCAGGATTGCATCTCGAGCCTCAACCATGATGTCAATGTGGCCAAGACCCTCTAGGCGAACAAACTTCGAGCCGGGAATTTGGCTTTGGTTGTATTCGCCGTACTGAATCTCGACATCCTCATCAAGGTCGCCATGCCAAATGGTCACCGGCTTGTTGATTTGATCAATGTCGAAACCCCAAAGGTGGATGTTTGCGGCGTAATCGTCGGCATCGGCTTCTGGGCCATTGGCCAAGGCGACGCGGATGGATCGCGCGAAATCGTCAGCGAAAACCGTGTACTCATCTTTGAAGTCAGCGAAGCGTGGCAGGTACTGCTCTAGATCGGCGAGCATGAAAGCAGAAGTCACATCTTTTTCTTCATCAAAGTTGGCACTTCTGGTCTTCAGCAATGCTTCAAAGTCTGCCCTGTTTATCTGGGCTTTCTCGTGGCGCTCGAGTGATACTGCGGCCATCCATCTTGGATCGTTTGGATCTTGCGAAGGAATGCCCGCAATAGTGTGAACCCCAACGCAACCGTCGATGAACGCCGAACCTAGTGCTCTACCGCCGCCACCAGACCAACCCACAGACACGAAACGTTCAACTTCTAGGTGTTCAATAAGCTCTCGCACATCTGAAACATCGTCTGCCATGCGACGGCCAGGTTTGCGAGTGCTTGCACCCACGCCGGGGCGATTCAGAGCAACCGCTCTAACCCCGCTCTCTAAGCAAAGCTTCAACCAGGCGTTCCAAACATCGAAACCAATCGTCGTGCCGTGGTGAAAAATAAGAGTGTTGCTCGACTCAACGCCGTTGTCTGTGTATTCCAGCTTTCGCCCGTCGGCGAGAGTTAGCTGCCTGTTCAAACTAGTTGCCGGCGACCACTGCGAACCAGCGGCCTTCGTTGTCTGAGAAGGCAAAACTTTGAACACCGCCGTGGTCGGCTGGCTCGGTTGCCTGCACTCCAGCCGCAACCAACTTTGCCTGAGCAGAAGCCAAATCGGCAACGTTGAAAGCAATCGAAGGGGTTGCGAGGTCTAGGTTGTCTGGGTTGTTTGCCATCAAGGCAAGCGGCACGAGTTCAAAAGAAAAGGCCTGATCAACAAACCCAACCTGCACAATCTCAAACGGGCCAGCCTGCTTGCGACCCTTCTCAACCATTCCTACCTTGTCTGTCCAAAACTTCAGACATTCTCCGGCGTCGGTCACATACAAAACAACATAGCCAACTCTCATGGCTCACTCCTCTTCGTCGCTTTCACAATTCAACTACAAACAGGCCCTGAACACTCAGAAGGTTTTCGACTGCGGTGATTGTCTTTGTGCCGAACCAGACTTGCCAATTTTGTTTCTAAGTCATGTTTGCTTTTTGATTTGCCTCAAAACCAACAATTACTTGCTCCCAAGTGGACTGCATGTCGGCATCGACCGGCAATCGGCCTTGAAGTTCAAGGTCAACGAGTCCGTGTAGTTGAGCCCACATTGTTCGCGCCAAGATGTGTGAACCTCCTGCGGCGTCAACAACTAACCCGAGGACGTTCGCCTCCAACCCATCGGGTAGAAGTTCTCGTTGAAGGCGCTGCTGGAAAACAACTGGGTAGAGTTTCGGGTTGGCCAAGGCCCATTGGCGATAGAAGAGTATCTTGTCTCTGGTTGTTGTGCCGGCAACGGCGAACCCGTCTCCAAAATCTAGAAGCCCGGCCCCTTGGACTAGCGCGATGACCTCGTCGCGATTTTTTACGTGGTCGTAAAGACTTGGTGCCTTGATGCCTAGTGCTGCCGCAAGGGTTCGCATTGAAAGCGACTCGACGCCATGCAGTCGGATTAGCTGCATCGCGGTGTCGCAGATCGATTGGCGATTTACCATCTTGCGAGCTGACATGTCTCGATGTTAGCATTTATCCTAACAGTGTTAGGAAAGGGCTCGGAATGTCATCAACTCCACTAATCGGTTCTGTCATCGGAGGTCCGAAGATGGTTCTACGAATCGAAGGTCTCGTGCTATTCGCCGCCAGCATCGCCCTATTTGCAGCTCAAGGGCAGGCTTGGTGGCTCTACCCGGCGCTCCTCTTGGTTCCGGATATCTTCATGATTGGTTACCTTCGCAATACGAAGTTGGGTTCGATCGTCTACAACCTCGGCCACTCATACCCAGCGGCGGCCATAGTCACGGCGCTTGGTTTCATTTTCGGTTCAGAAGTCACAATCGCTCTCGGGGCAATCTGGTTTGGTCACATCGGTTGGGATCGCATGCTCGGTTATGGATTGAAATATGGAACAAGTTTTAAGCACACGCACCTTGGTGACCTAGACAAGCTAAAGAAATGATAAAAGCCCCAGAGAAATCTGGGGCTTTTTCACTGCATTCGCCATAGTTGTACGCCGACGCTGGCTAGATCTCGACCGACACGTTGAAGGTAATCACTCGGTGAGCAGGCAACTTAAAGTAACGGCTAGCGGTTGAGGCATTGCGATGAAGTGTGTCGAACACTATTTCTTCGATGCGGTTCAGGTCACCTTTGTGGCTTTGAACGAGTGTGCGCTCGGTGACGTAATAGATCGCTTCTTTCTCATCAAAGTAATCTGCTACGGCCTTAGATTTTAGTGCGCGAGGAAGGTTGCGAGCCTCCATGAAGCCAGCTTTAAGTGTGACTCGGCCCATGAATTCATTTATCTGTTCGTATTTTGGTGGTTCATGGCTGACTGGATCATCAATGGTTTCAACACTTACGAAGATGATTTTCTCGGGCATCGAATGAAGCACTCGGATCTGCTGTTGCAGAGCTTGAGGCACTGCATCCTTTACAGCTGAAAGGTAAATTCCTGTTCCCTTTGAAACTGCAACCTTGTGACCCTTTGCTCGCATCCGTTCGATTTGTGGGATGGTCATGTCTTCGTCCATAAGTCGGTAATTGAGAACGCGACGTCCTTTACGCCAGATCCACATCATTGAGCCGAGGCAGAAACCAATCAGCATTGGCAGCCAGGCTCCTGTGACCACCTTTGTAGAAGTCGAAACCACGAATACCAAGTCCATGATTCCAAAAATCGAAAACATTGGAATTATAAAAAACTTGCTAAATTTCCATTTTTCGCGCGCAACAAAATACATCGCCACGGTGGTTACCAGCATTGTCCCAGCAATCGCAAATGTATAGGCGCCAGCTAGGGCGGCCGATGATTCGAAAATCAGGACTAGCGAGATTGAACCTGCAAACATCAGAGCATTAACGAGCGGGACATAGATCTGGCCCCGATGCCCTTCATTGGTGTGATTCACCTTCAACCGTGGAAGCAAGCCCAGCTGTATCGCCTGAGATGCAATTGAGGCGACCCCACTAATTAGTGCTTGAGAAGCAATTACTGTGGCAACAGTCGTGATTACGAAAAGCAAGATTGACGGTACTTGACCGGTAACCATTCCAAAGAATGAGTTTCCGATCATGGATGGGTCTCGAAGCATAAGTGCTCCCTGCCCGAAATAGTTCAGCACTAGCGATATTCCAACCAAACCGAACCAGCCAATTCGAATTGGGGTCTTTCCGAAGTGGCCAAGGTCGGCATAGAGTGCCTCTGCACCGGTTACAGCAAGGATTACCGAAGACATCACGAGAAGTGTGTGCCACTGGTTGGCTCCAATGAAGTCAATTGCGAGCATTGGGTTCAGAGCTTGAAGGGCATTCAAGTTCTGGCTTAGGTGGAACAAACCGAGGCCACCGATTGTCAAGAACCAAACCACCATCACCGGTCCAAAGATGTTGCCTATTAGCTGAGTGCCCTTGAACTGGAAAGTAAAGAGTATGGCCAAAATAATCACAGTTACTGGGACCGCATAAAGACCCCAACTTGGATCTATCGACTTCAAACCTTCCGCAGCAGAAAGCACACTGATTGCAGGGGTAAGAAGCCCATCGGCAAAGATGAATGCAGCGGCCATAAGAAGGCAGAAAACCATAAAGCCGTATCCACCTTTGGTGGCATTTCGAATCTTTGTTGGCATAAGCGCAAGCAGTGCTAGAACGCCACCCTCGCCACGGTTGTCGGCTCTGAGAACCAGCAACAGATATTTCACGGACACAACCAGCATCAGAGTCCAGAAGACTAATGAGAGCACTCCGAGGATGGATGAAGGTGAAGATCCGCCAGCATGCACCGATTCATTGAATGCATAAATTGGGCTGGTTCCGATGTCTCCATAAACCACTCCCAGCGCACCTAACGAGAGCGCAGCAGTTTTAGCAGCAGATTTTTTGGATTTGGAATTGTGATTCACGGTTTCCTTTGGTTAGTCGAACTCTTTCGACGACCAGACTTCCCGTCACACCGTTAGCAACACTAGCACTGGAAAAGAAAACTTCCGGAGGCACGCAGCAGGAATCTTGGGGTTTGTGCCTGCAATGACAAATGCCCCAACCAGTTTCACTTCGCCTGGCGGGGCTTCGGTCACCAAGTCGGCATAAATTGCCGCCTCGCTCTGACCTTGCGGAGAATATGGGATTCGAACCCATGAGGGCTTGCACCCAACACGCTTTCCAAGCGTGCGCCATAGGCCACTAGGCGAATTCTCCTGGAGTTGTGGCTTGCGCCAAACAACTTCTCAAGTGTATTCGGTTTAGTAAGTAGGGGTCGAGAGAGTGGTTAGCAGCTCGGTCAGGGTAGTCGACTTGGCTGGAACAACAACCTTGCTCGACTGGTCGCCTAGAGGCTTAAAGGTCACTTTGACGCTCTGGTTCGATGATGAATCGGTTAGCTGAAACTCGATCTTGTCGAGTTTGTGGCTGAACGAGTTTGCGTAGAGAGTCGTTGATTCGTTTTTGAGTGCTTCGTCGATCTTTTCTTGGGTGATGCTGTCGATTTGGGCGTCGGTGATGCTTACGGTCGGCACGCAGGTGGTGAAGTCCTGGTAGTAGGTGCTTGCCTTTGCTGCCTTCAAAAAGCTCTTCAGCTGCTCGGCATTGATGCCAAGTTCGAACACGCGGTCGCCGTTCACTCCCGGTAGTTCTTTCTTCACCTGGATGAAGTTGTTGTTGCGAAGAATGCCAACGAACTCGCCCTGAACCTTTTTGGTGTATTCAGGGTTGTTGAGCTTGGTGCTGATGCATGAGTTGGTGTCGCCAGCAAGAGACGTGTAGCTGTCTAACTCTTCTTTGGTGACCTTGACCCATGCGCCGTTGAGTGCGGTGCGCGCGTTGTTTACGGTCTCCATCGGGAGTAGGCCAGAGGTGATGATGTAGGCGCCGAGGCTATCGAAGTCGGCGAGGTTCAGGTAGACGTCGCCAGCTTTAGAAGCGAGAACGTTTAGTGTTGCGCCGATTTGTTCTTCGTTGACCATTGCGCTTGCTTTGAGCGTGAGAAGTGAACCGGTGTCGGCAGTGTAGATGTCGATGGTGCCGGAGCCATTGGTGGTTGCGCTTTTAACGTCGGCGCTAACTTCGAAGCCTGGGTGTGCTTCGCCGAAGACTGAGGCGAGTGCGAGGCCAACTACGGCGTCTGGGGTGTTTAGGGCGCTGTATGCGAATGCGCCGCCGCCGCCGAGCAGAACAACAAGACCTGCCGCTGATGCGATTTTTACCTTGGTGCTTAGGCCAGCGATTTTGGCGAAGATTGATTTCTTTGCCGCTGCGGTTGCTGGCTCGTCAAAGTCAAAGTCGCTCAAGGTTCCCCCAAATTATTGTTCTGTTCACAGGTTCTCCAAGGATAGGCGAGGGGAATACAATTACAAAGGACTCCCCGTGCGGCGTCACCTCGGCCAACTCCCCCAGGATCGAAAGATAGCAAGGGTAACTGGGCTCTGACGGGTGTGCGGGGAGTCTTTTTATTAGGCTGCACTGTCGGTTGAGGAGACTAGGCTCTAAACGTGGTTACCGCTCTATATCGTCGTTATCGTCCAGAGAATTTTGCCGAGCTGATCGGTCAGTCTCAGGTGACCGCGCCGCTCATGGCAGCGCTTAGGTCTGACCGGGTAAACCACGCTTATTTGTTCTCAGGCCCGCGCGGTTGCGGCAAAACCACTTCTGCTCGAATTCTTGCTCGTTGCCTGAACTGCGCCGAAGGCCCAACCGATACCCCTTGCGGCAAATGCGCTTCGTGCATTGAGTTGGCACGTGATGGTGGCGGTTCGTTAGATGTTGTCGAGATTGACGCGGCATCGCACAATGGTGTTGACGATGCTCGAGAGCTTCGCGAGCGCGCAGGTTATGCGCCGGCACGTGACCGATACAAGATTTTCATTCTCGATGAGGCTCACATGGTGACCCCTCAGGGCTTCAACGCACTGCTCAAGATTGTTGAAGAACCGCCTGCTCACGTGAAGTTCATCTTTGCGACAACCGAGCCAGACAAGGTGATCGCGACCATCCGTTCGCGCACTCACCATTACCCGTTCAGACTTGTTCCTCCTGCCCAGATGATCGATTACCTCGAAGAGGTTTGCGCATCAGAAAAGGTTGAGATCGCCCCTGGCGTTATGCCACTTGTGGTTCGCTCGGGTGGCGGCTCAGTTCGCGACTCTTTGTCTTTGCTTGATCAGTTGATCGCCGGCTCTGAAGGCCGAGTCGAATACGACCGAGCCGTTGCTTTGCTGGGTTACACCCCTGAGTCGCTGCTTGACGACGCTGTTGATGCTTTGGCTATTCGCGACTCAGCTTCGGCTTTTGGTGCGGTAGACAAGGTGATTCAGTCGGGCCAAGACCCACGCCAGTTTGTCGAAGACCTACTTGAGCGTTTGCGCGACATCATTCTCGTGGCTTCGGTTGGTGCCGAAGCAAAGTCGGTTTTGCGTGGAGCAACCGACGACATGATCGACAAGATGAAGGTGCAGGGCAGCAAGTTCGGTCAAGCCGAGCTCACCCACGCCGCTTCTGAAGTGAACGCCGCCTTGAGCGCGATGTCTGGCGCAACAAGCCCGAAGCTTCACCTCGAGTTGATGATTGCCAAGGTTTTAGTGCCTGGCGCAAACGCATCTGAAATTGGTTCGCTTGCCCGACTTGAGCGTTTGGAGCGTCGAATCGGTATTGGCGAGGGCGCATCACCAGTCGGTTCTCCGACTCCGGCAC
Organism: uncultured Micrococcales bacterium; assembly: GCA_903880095.1. Classification (GTDB taxonomy): domain Bacteria; phylum Actinomycetota; class Actinomycetes; order Actinomycetales; family Microbacteriaceae; genus Rhodoluna. The sequence goes on from CAIRNX010000001.1 coordinate 49,968, forward strand.
CTGCTGTTACTGCGCCTGAGGCTTTGGCTGCTGTTTCAGTTGAGGTTACTCAAGCTGCCCCGGTTGCGGTTGGTGCTGTGACTTTGACTCAGATGAAGGCTGCTTGGCAAGAGATTCTGCGAAAGGTCGAGAGCAAGTCAATGGCTGCCTGGTTGGTTGCCTTTGGTCTCGACGTAATGGATTTCGATGGTGAAGTTTTGACCGTTCGATTCCCTTCGCAATATGACCTCGAAAAGTTCAAGGCCGCCGAAGGTGCGCCAGATGTTCTGCGTGCCGCAATCTTTGAAGAATTTGGCGTGACCGTGAAATTCAAGCCTTTTCTAGCAGCGCCTGAGACCAAGGTCATCGATGTTGTTCCTGAGCCTGTGGTTGAGGTTGCGCCTGAACCAGAGGTTCTCGCCGAACCGGAGCCAGAAGTTGTTGCCGAACCTGAGCCAGAGCCGGTTGACGATGGTCGCTACGGTGCTTCTCTGCTGCGCGAGATTCTCGACGCCAAGCCATTGGATGACAAGTAATGTACGAAGGCGTCGTACAAGAGTTAATTGACGAACTGGGCCGTTTGCCTGGTGTGGGCCCTAAGTCGGCTCAACGAATCGCTTTTTACCTTTTGCAAACCGAAGATGACCACGCCAAAAAGCTTGCCCAGGTTTTGCTTGAGGTGAAGGAGCGCGTGCGCTTCTGCGAGGTTTGCGGCAACGTTTCTGAAGAGGAGCGCTGCAACATCTGTCGCGACCCGCGCCGTTCGCAGACCTCGATCTGTGTTGTCGAAGAGTCAAAAGACGTTCAGGCTATCGAGCGCACCCGAGAGTTCAAAGGTTTGTATCACGTGCTCGGGGGAGCAATCAGCCCAATCGAAGGTATTGGCCCAGACCAACTTCGAATCAAAGAGTTGATGACCCGTTTGGGCAACACCGAGATTCAAGAGGTGATTATCGCAACCGACCCGAACCTCGAAGGTGAGGCAACCGCCACATACCTGACTCGCATGCTTTCACCTCTGGGAATCATCGTTTCTAGGCTGGCTTCTGGCTTGCCCGTCGGCGGAGATCTCGAATATGCCGACGAAGTGACGCTCGGTCGCGCTTTTGAGGGCAGACGAACCGTCTCGTAGTCGGTTAGACTTAAGGTTCAGCGTCGAACCCCCACCATTCATCTGGCTTACCGGGAGTGTAACTTGGCTCTAATCGTGCAGAAATACGGCGGCTCGTCAGTAGGCGACGCCGCAAAAATCAAGCACGTGGCAAATCGCGTAATCGAAACTCAGCGCGCCGGAAACCAGGTTGTTGTGGTTGTTTCTGCCATGGGCGACACCACCGACGAGCTGCTCGACCTAGCCAATCAGGTCACCGAAAACCCAGCGCCTCGCGAGCTCGACATGCTTTTGACCTCTGGTGAGCGTATTTCGATGGCGCTTTTGGCCCTCGCGATCAACGCGGCTGGCGCGTCTTCACGATCTTTCACCGGTTCACAGGCCGGAATCATCACCGACGAGGTGCACGGCAACGCGCGAATCGCCGAGGTGACGCCAGACCGCATTCAAGAGGCACTCAACGCTGGCGACATCGCAATCGTTGCCGGTTTTCAGGGCTTCAACCGCGAGACTCGTGACATCACAACTCTTGGCCGCGGCGGTTCAGACACCACCGCCGTTGCACTCGCTGCTGCACTAGACGCCGACGTTTGCGAGATTTACTCTGACGTAGACGGCGTTTACACGGCAGACCCTCGCCAGATTCCAACGGCAAAGAAGCTCGATTACATCGACGTTGAGTCGATGCTCGAGTTGGCGGCCGCCGGAGCCAAGATTTTGCACATTCGAGCCGTTGAGTTCGCTCGTCGGCACAACGTTGACCTGCGAGTGCGTTCCACTTTCAGCACCGACCCAGGCACAAAGGTTTATTCGGGTAAGCAAGGAGAAAACATGGAAGAGTCAGTCGTTTCGGGTGTTGCAACCGACAAGAGCCAGTCGAAGATCACCGTGATCGGTATTCCAGACCTTCCTGGCAAGGCTGCCGCAATCTTCACAACCGTTGCCGATGCGGGCGCAAACATCGACATGATCGTTCAAAACACCCCGACCGGTGTCGACATTGTCGACAAGGTTTCAGACATCTCATTCACCCTGCCAAAGGGCGACTGCGCCAAGGTTGAGGCAGCGCTTGCTTCGGCTCAGGCTTCGCTTGGTTATCGCGAGCTCGAAGTTGACCACGAGATTGGCAAGCTTTCGGTTGTTGGCGCCGGTATGCGCACGCACTCTGGTGTTTCGGCGACCCTGTTCAACGCCTTGGCTACCGCTGGCATCAACATCGAAATGATTTCGACTTCAGAGATTCGCATTTCTGTTGTGACCTCGCTGAACGAAGTTGACGATGCCGCTCGTGCAGTGCACACCGCTTTTGGTCTTGACGGCGACGTCGAGGCAATCGTTTATGCCGGAACCGGACGCTAGGAGAAAGCTATGAGCCGCAAACCAAACCTCGCACTTGTTGGTGCCACTGGCGCAGTTGGCACCGTGATGATCGGAATCATCAACAGCCGCGAAAACATCTGGGGCGAGATTCGTCTGATTGCGAGCCCACGTTCGGCAGGCAAGAAGATCACCGTTCACGGTGAAGAGCTAACAGTTGTCGCCCTCTCACCTGAGGCTTTCGATGGCATGGACATCGCGATGTTTGATGTTCCTGACGAGGTTTCTGAGGTTTGGGCTCCGATTGCTGCTGAGCGCGGCGCCGTTGCCGTTGATAACTCGGGTGCATTCAGAATGAACCCAGACGTGCCATTAGTTGTGCCTGAGGTCAACCCTGGCGAGGCGAAGAACCGCCCACTAGGCATCATCTCGAACCCGAACTGCACCACGTTGACCATGATGGCCGCGATGGGTGCACTTCACGACAAGTGGACTTTGAAGGAGCTAGTCGTTTCTTCATACCAGGCTGTTTCGGGTGCTGGTGCTGCAGGAATCGACCGACTTGCCGATGAACTTGCCGTTGTCGGTGGCCAAAAGGAGCTCGGGCTTGCCTCGGGTGACGTAGCTGCCGCCTTGTCCGCTGCCGGCGTTTCGGCTGAATCTTCGCCATGGGCTTGGCCGATCGCGCTGAACGTTATTCCGTTCGCTGGTTCGCTTAAAGATGGCGGGCACTCTTCTGAAGAGATGAAGGTTCGCGACGAGTCGCGCAAGATCCTTGGCATCTCAGACCTAAAGGTTGCAGCGTCTTGCGTTCGCGTGCCAGTGCAGGTTTCGCACTCGCTAACCGTGCACGCAACATTCGCAAACGAGCTGACAGCGGACGAAGTTCGCGAAGTGCTTTCGGCTCAGCCAACCATCAAGGTGCTAGACGACCCAGCCAACGGCGTTTACCCAACTCCTAACCTTGTCGCGGGTCAAGACCCAACCTTTGTTGGTCGTATTCGCCAATCGCTCGACTTCCCGAACAGCATCGAATTGTTCGTTGTTGGTGACAACTTGCGCAAGGGTGCAGCACTAAACACCTACGAAATTGCCGAGTTGGTTGCCGCCGAGTTTTAAATTGGCAAAACACTAGTAAACCTGCGGGTTTGCGGGGTGTCTCGGCTTTATGTTTGACATGTGCCGAGACTTTTAACTTCACTTTTATCGTTGGGCGTTGCGCTTACTCTCGCCGGCTGCTCGACTCCGGCACCAACACCGACTGTAAAAGCTCACCCAACACCTTCGGTAGCGGAATCGCTTATTCCAACCGCTCCGCCATCAAACGTGATCGACGTAGACCCGGTGAATTTTAAAGGTGATTTTGGCGACTACACGTTTAAGGTTGGCGACGGCCCAACATGGTGCACCATCAACGTGGTGCGCAAAAATGTGCTTTGCGAACAGAGCGAAGCAGACGCCAAATACCCGCCGATTCCGGTGCCAAGCTCTTGCGAATTCAGCTACGGCTACCAGATTCAACTTTTTGCAGAGCAACCAACAGATGGCACAAAAATCGCGGACTTCGTGTGCTCGGGCGGAGCATATGCCGACCCTACGAATGCGGCAACCTTGAACTCGGGGGAGCGCGTTACTCTTGACGGCCTAAGTTGTTTCGTCGTTGGAACAGCGGCTCATTGCGAGAACAAAGCCCACGACTACATCGTTCTTGGGCCAGACGCTTGGAAAATCACTAATAGTTTTTAGGTAACAGCGTCAGCAGTCGCACTTCTGGCCGGCAAAACAACCGCACCGGTGCAAAAATCGAGGTGCCAAGGCCGGCGCAGACGTTTAATATCGTTTCGCCCTTGGCAGTTGACCAGCCACTTAAACCTCGAGCGTTTTTGGCGGGCAGATCGCAGTTCGTCACGATAGCTCTGCCGCCTGGCAAACAAACCTGACCCCCGTGTGTGTGCCCAGCAAAAATCAGTTCGGCTTCACCCATGACTTCGATGACGCGTCGATAAGGCGCGTGGGCAACACCAAACAAGACGTCTATGCCCTTTGGGGGCTGAATCGAGTCGTATTCGGCTAGTTGGTCATGCGGATCATCCAAGCCGACAAAACCGATTCTGGTGCCTTTAATGGTTAGTTCGCCGCTGCGATTATTTAGATTAAGCCAACCCTTTTCGAGCCCACTTAACAGCTTCTCGGTGTCCAACGGTTTACCTGGGGTTGGTGTCGAAGGTTTGATGAGGTAGCTGAGCGGGTTTCTGAAACCTGGTGCGTGGTAATCGTTCGAACCATTTACAAAGACGCCGGGCAAGGCAATCAGGGGAGCGAGAGCGTTAAGGGTTGACTGCACGGCGTTGACGTGCCCAAGGTTATCGCCGGTATCTACGACCAGGTCGACCTTGAGTGCCGAGAGTTGCGAGACCCAGCTTTGCTTTCGCTTTTGCCAAGGAGCCATGTGAATGTCGCTGATGTGGAGCACTCGTATCGGAGCTGAACCCTTTGGTAACACTGCCACTGAATCGTATTTGACGGTGAATAGATTGCGCTCAATCAGGGCAGCCCAAACCAAAACGAGTGCGCCTAAGCCAAGAAGAATCCAGAGCCAGAACATTACGGGCCGAGGCTGATGATCAGCAGAATCGCTGTGTCGACGCCAGCAAGGCTACCGACCTTTGGAGTCGTGCCGATGACGTTACCTGCCGGAATCGTTGCCGAGTGTTGGAAGAACTGGCTTTGCGAAGGTTGGGGTTCGCTAACTGCCGCGAAGCCAAGGGCCAAGAGCGTTGCCTTTGCGGTTGCCTTCGACTCGCCAACTATGCCGACCGAAGGAATTTTGACCTTGCCGCCCTTTGAAACGAAAATGCGAATCGTTGTGCCACTTGGAACAACTGCTCCCGCTCTTGGGCTAGTTGAGGCAACCTGACCCGCTGGCTTGTCTGACAGTATCGCCTGAACGACGATTCCCGAGTTGAGGTTGCTCGAGTCGATTACTTGCTTGCCTGCGCTTGGCAATTGACCGCTGATATCTGGAACAGTCACCATTGTCGCGTCGATCATCGACTTAGGAGCCTTGGCTAGGGGGCCCGGCTTATAGATGGTGTTTGCCACCTTCATGATTGAACGCCAAATGTCGTGACGAACCGTGTTGCCTGCCTTGTGGTTCAAAAGAATCTTGCTAAGAGACACGTTGCCCGAGACGTTACCGACCCAGGTTGCAGTGCCTACAGCGCTTGAGAATCCGGTCATCCAGGTGTGAACACCCGAGTCGGTGGTTCCGGTCTTGCCCGCAAGTGCTGCGCCGTCTCCGGTGTTTGAGGCCCCACCAGTACCACCAGACATTACTGCCTGCATTGCATAGGTCATTCCTGCGGCGATGTCTGGGTCAACGGCAGGTGTGCAGGTTGGTTGTGGAACTGTTAGTTGCTCGTTGGTTTCACGAACAACCACCTTGTCGATTGCTAGTGGTGCGCAATAGACACCCTTATTCGAGATCGCCGCAACGGCGCCAGCCATCGAGATTGGGGCAATTTCGTTTACACCGATTACAGATGAAGGGACGTATTGAAGTTCTTGGCCATCGGCGCGGTGAACTCCAAAGGCCAAAGCGGTGTCGCGAATGTCGCAGAGATCCAACTTAGACGCCATGTAGGCAAAAGCTGTGTTCTCAGAGATTGCGGTGGCGTGAACCACTGTTGTGTCTTCAGGCTCGTGGACAAGGTTCTTCGGCGCCCAAGTGCCAACGATGCTGCCGCAGCGAGCAGAGAAGTCGCTCGCATTCCACTCTTTGACGCGTCCGTCAACGTGGTCGTTTAACTTGTAGCCGGCCTTAAGCCATTGGGCGAGAGTGAATAACTTATAGGTCGAACCCACCTGGAATCCAGATGAACCACCATAGCCGCGGTCAGTCGAGTAGTTCACGGCCGTGTGACCTTTGATACCGCTAGCAGTCTGGTCGTAGATTCGGTTATGCGCCATGGCGAGAACGCGACCAGTGCCGACTTCGACAGAAACGCTGGCGGTACCAATGTTGTTCGGGTCGCTAATCGGAACCCATTTCTTGCTCGCTGCATCGGCAGCAGCCTGAAGTTTTAGGTTCATCGTGGTGTAAATGTCTAGGCCACCAGTCTTGAGCTTCAACTCGCGGTCGGCGAGGGTAGGGCCAAACTCTGAGCTGTTACGAATCGTCCAGATCACGTAGTCACAGAAGTAGGCGGTCTGCTGGTTTGCTTCGCAACCGGTTGGCACCTTGGTGATGTTCACGGTGACCGGGGTCGCCTTGGCGGCATCTGCCTCAGCCTGGGTTACGTAGCCCTTGTTAGCCATGTTCTGAATCACGTAGTCGCGACGACCTTTTGCGCGCTCAAGGTTTGACTTAGCGTCTGGTCGGTAATCTTCGGGCGCCTTGAGCATCGCTGCAAGCATGGCTCCTTGTGGAAGCGATAGATCTTTGGCGCTGATCCCGAAATAATACTGCGAGGCAGCTTCGATGCCGTTAATCTGGTGCCCAAAGAACGAGAGGTTTGCGTAGCCCGCAAAGATGTCTTGCTTGCTTGTAGTTTGTTCAAGTGAAAGCGCGTAGCGAATTTCGCGAAGCTTGCGGTCTGGGCTGCGCGAACGAGCTGCGTCGATCGCCTTTTGATCGCCAGCAATTGTTGCGGCCTGAATCAGAGAGTTTTTGACGTATTGCATTGTGATCGTTGAGCCGCCTGGGCCACCGCCGCCGGTTGCAACGTTGGTGAGGCTTGCGCGAATCAACGAAACCCAGTCGACTCCGTTGTGAGACCAGAAGTTTGGGTCTTCGGTCGCGATTGCGGCGTCTCTAAAGTTTGAGCTGATGTCGTTGTAGCCAACCGAGATGCGGTTTTCTTCATAGAAGCGGGCAACCTCAACGGGCTTGCCTTTGTCGTCCACGGCATAGAGCGTTGAAGCCTGTGAAGCGTTTACCGGTTTGATGTATGGCGGTAGGTTGTCGAAGATCGAAATACCTGCGCCGGTTGCTACCGAAGCAACAATTGCGATTGGTGCGAAAAGCGCTACACCCAACAAACCAGCGACTGAGCTTAGCCCTGCGAATTTGAGGATCTTCGATAGTGGGCCAGCGCCCCTGTTTCTCTGACCAGACATAGACTCTAGGTTACCTGCTATCTCTGAGAGGATGCTGAAAATGATGAAGTGGGAGTACGCCACGGTTCCGTTGCTTTTGCACAAAGAGGCCATGATTTTGAACAGTTGGGGTGTTGACGGCTGGGAGCTTGTCTCGGTAAACACCAATGCGCAGGGCGGTCTTCTCGCCTTTTTCAAGCGAGAGCTGGCATAAATGTCGAAAATCGAAGCAAGGTTAATTGAACTCGGACACCCGCTTCCGGAGGTGGCGAAGCCAGTCGCCTCCTACGTGCCGTCGGTTGTGACTGGAAACCTCGTTTTCACTAGCGGGCAGCTTCCGTTCACATCGGGTCAACTACCCGAGACGGGCAAAGTCGGCGCAAGCGTAAGCCCAGAGAACGCAAAGGACTACGCTCGCACTGCGGTTCTGAACGCGCTCGCGGCTGTGAAGCTGGTTATCGGCGACCTCGACCGAGTTACTCGAGTGGTGAAGCTCGTTGGTTTTGTCGCTTCGGTGCCAGAATTTTCAGGTCAGCCTGGCGTAATCAATGGGGCTTCAGAGTTTTTGGGCGAAGTGTTCGGCGACAAGGGTGCCCACGCTCGTAGCGCTGTTGGCGTGCCAGTTTTGCCACTAGATTCACCGGTGGAGCTCGAACTTATTGTTGAGTTCGAGTAGCTAGTCGTTTGCGCCAGCGGCGATTTTGCCGCTGATGATGTTCATCACAGTTGTGTCTGCCAAAGTGGTGACATCACCAATTGGGCGGTCTTCGGCAACATCGCGAAGCAGTCGACGCATAATTTTGCCCGAACGTGTCTTAGGCAGCTCAGCGACCACCATGATCTGGCGCGGTTTGGCAATTGGCCCAATCTCTTTCGCAACGTGGTCTCGAAGAACGCGGCTGACGTCTGAGTCAGAACCGGCTGCTTCGACCTGATCGAGGCGCAGAATCACAAACGCAACCACTGCCTGCCCCGTCAACGCGTCGCTCGCACCAACGACTGCTGCCTCCGCAACCCAAGGGTGCGAAACCAGTGCTGATTCGATTTCGGCTGTAGAGAGTCTGTGGCCCGAGACGTTCATCACGTCGTCTACGCGCCCAAGCAACCAGATATCTCCGTCGTGGTCTTTCTTTGCGCCGTCACCAGCGAAATACTGGCCATCGAAGCGCTCCCAATACGTTTCTTTGAAGCGCTCGGGGTCACCCCAGATGCCGCGAAGCATCGAAGGCCACGGTTCGGCGATAGTCAGGTAACCCCCTTGCTCGTTGCCGAGTTCAACACCGTCTTCGCCAACAACCTTCGCTACGATGCCGGGTAACGGCACCTGCGCTGAACCGGGTTTGGTGTCGGTGATGCCAGGAAGTGGCGAAATCATGATGGCGCCGGTTTCGGTCTGCCACCAGGTGTCCACGATTGGTGCCCGGTTGCCGCCGATAACCTCGCGGTACCACATCCACGCCTCGGGGTTGATTGGTTCACCCACCGAGCCGAGAACGCGCAACGAAGACAAGTCGAACTTGTCTGGAATTTCGCGGCCCAGCTTCATGAACGAGCGAATAGCGGTTGGGGCGGTGTATAGCAGGGTGACCTTGTATTTCTCGATTACCTCCCACCAGCGGCCAGGGTGCGGAGCATCGGGGGTGCCTTCGTAGATAACCTGCGTCGCTCCGTTTGCCAGCGGGCCGTAAGCAACATAAGTGTGGCCAGTGATCCAACCGACGTCAGCGGTGCACCAATAGATGTCTGTCTCTGGTCGCAAATCGAACACGTTGCGGTGGGTGTATGCGGCCTGAGTCAGATAACCGCCGGACGTGTGCAAAATGCCTTTCGGCTTGCCGGTCGTGCCTGAGGTGTAAAGAATGAAGAGTGGGTTTTCGGCCGGAAACGCTTTGGCTTCATGCTCGGCTTCGGCATTCGCCATCGCGTCTGACCACCAAATATCTTTTGGCGTCCAAACAACCTCATCGCCAGTGCGCTTGACCACGAGAACGTTTTCGATGGTCGGGCAGTTGTTATCTTTTAGGGCCTCATCGACGGCAGGTTTTAGGGCGCTCGCCTTTCCTTTGCGGTAGCCACCGTCGGCGGTGATCACAAGTTTCGCCTGAGCGTCTTGTATGCGTGTAGCCAGCGAGTCAGCCGAGAAGCCGCCGAAGATAACCGAGTGAACTGCGCCGATGCGCGCGACGGCAAGCATCGAGATAACCGCTTCGGCAATCATCGGAAGGTAGATGGCTACGCGGTCGCCGCGCTCGATGCCAAGGCTGGTGAGCACATTCGCCGCACGCTTAACCTCAGCCGTTAGTTCTGCGTAGGTGTATGACTTTGAGTCACCCGGTTCACCTTCGAAGTGAATCGCGATTCGGTCGCCATTACCGGCGATCACATGGCGATCAAGGCAGTTGTAAGAAACGTTCAGCTCGCCGTCTTCAAACCACTTGGCAACCGGTGCTTCAGACCAGTCGAGGGTTTTGGTGAATGGCTTATGCCAGTGGAGGTGCTTGGCCTGCTCGGCCCAAAAACCTAGGCGGTCGGATTTTGCTCGTTCGTAAATCTCAGGCTTGGCTAGAGCAGCGGCCGCGAATTCTGCCGTAGGAGCGAAGTGCCTTGTCTCATGGGACTGGCTTTCGATTGAATCAGACATCTTTGTCTTTCTCGTTTTTGAGCTTTCGCGGCAATCTTGCCACAAAACACCCTGTGAATTTGCCCAAAGGGAATAATCGTTATCTTCTTTCGCTTACAATTATTCAGACGGCCTAGCGCCGTCCGTGCGGCACCGATTCCCCCAATAGGTGCCGCCTTGCCGGCAGGTTCTCCCCCAGAACCTGCCGGCATCTTTTAAGGGGTTTTCCACACATTTCGGGCAGTTTTCGTTAGCTTTGCCGTTTTTTGTGATTCTTAGCAAATGCGAATTCAAGAATTTATGGTCGACGAAAACCTAACTGATTTGGTCATAAATGGTTCGCGCGCTTTTGCACTTATTGAAGGCGGTTGGCGGCCAATCCACCTCGGTTTAGAGTCTGCCGAGGTTGCACGATTGGCAGTAGAGCTTTGCGATGAAGGTGGTCGGCATCTTGACTTGGCTAATCCGTTCGCCGATGTGTCGGTCGAGGGGTTTCGCGTGCACGCCGTTTTGCCCGCGGGTGTTTCACAGCAACCTCTGATCTCGATTCGCAAACACACGTCGCGAACCTTCGCGGTCACTCCCGAATTACAAGAAATCGTTTCGACTCACAAAAACTTTTTGGTTTCTGGTGCAACCGGTGCTGGCAAAACGACTTTGCTCAGATCCATGCTCGCCGGCAGCCAGGAGCGCGTGATCACCATCGAAGACGTTGCCGAGTTGGCTTTTGAACAACCAAACTTCGTTTCGCTTATTGCAAGGCAAGCCAACATCGAGGGCAGGGGAGAGCTTGGAGTCGAGCGACTCTTTCGAGAAGCGCTTCGAATGCGACCTGACCGAATTGTGCTTGGTGAGGTTCGTGGTGCCGAATTCGGTCTCATGCTTCAAGCGCTAAACACTGGGCATGCAGGGTCGGCTGCAACACTCCACGCCAACTCGCTCGAGGCTGTACCCCAACGTCTAATCGGTCTCGGCTTATTGGCCGGCTTGAACCCAGAAACCACAGCAACCCTCGCCAAGACGGCTCTAGATGTTGTCATTCACCTTGAGGGCGGGGTTTCAAGTATTGCGACGGTTGGTGAACTTTTTGACTGACACCGCAACGATCGCGGCAGCTCTTCGCGCGGGCATGAGTGCATCCGAGGTTCGCCGAAGGTTTCAACCAAACGAGTTGGCGCTGCAGGTGCTCTCACTTTGCGAAAGTCTCGGATCTGCGCCAGCCGAAAACCTTGAACGCCTTGCGATGGTTGAAACCAATCAGGCAAAGGCGTTGGCAGAACTCGAGGTTGCAGCCAGTGGCCCAAGGGCTTCTGCGCGATTGGTTACAGTTTTGCCTTTACTCGTGTTGATAGGAGCCCAGCTGCTCGGCATGAGAGTTCTCAACTCGCTGAACTTTGCGACTGGCGCCTCGATGCTGCTCGGAGCCTTACTTCTTTATTGGGGCCGTAGTTGGAGCGCCCAAATACTCGAGCGCGCCAAGGCTCCAAAAGAAGACCCGGGTGCTGCGCTCGACGCCTTTGCTGCGGCAATGGGTGCCGGGCTAGCCCAAAGAGTCGCGATCGAAGAAGTTGAGGCGCGCTTCGGTGCTCAAGAATCAATAACCGAACTTTTAGCCACATCAGCAGACACTGGCTTGGCTGTTGCCAAGCTGGCCCGCGCTGAGGCTGACAGGCAACGCCTCAATTGGCGGGTTTCAAGCGAAAAGCGTATTCACGAGGCCGGAGTTCGCTTGATGTGGCCTCTTGGCCTTGCCGTTTTGCCAGCTTTTGTTCTCATCGCAGTGGTTCCGTTAGCCGCTGCGATGTTGAGAGGTAACTGAAATGAAACAAATATAAAGGAGAAAGAATGTTGAAGTCAGAACGCGGTTCGGCAACCGCCGAATACGCAATCGCAACCATGGCTGCCGTGGGCTTTGCCGGGTTGCTCGTGGTGATCATGCGAAGCGACGAGGTAAAGCAAATGCTGCTCGGTTTGGTCAAAAGTGCGCTCACATTTACGAACCCAAACGGGTAGTGTCACTGCTGAACTGGCGGTAGTTCTGCCAACGGTTCTACTTGTCGGTTCGACGCTCATTGGTGGCCTCGTTCTGGGTGTGCAACGCGTCCAAGCCGTTTATGCCGCTGGCACCCTTTCGAGGGCACTGGCCAGAGGAGAAGATCTTGGCCCGCTTGCTCGGGAGCTCGGTGTAACCACAAAAGTGCAATACCTTGCCGACTTCGTTTGCGTGCATGCCATTGCGCTCACGCAGCCAATCGAAATCGAGGAGCGAGCTTGCGCCCGAAAACTCGGTCTCTAAGCGAAACGGGTTCTGGCACAGTTCTCGCCCTCGGCCTGATGGCGATGCTGGTGGCATTGTTCGCGCTCATGCAGTTGCCAATCCAGGCAATCGCTGAGAAGGCCCGCTTGCAGGTGTTGGCTGATGAGGCTGCGCTCGCGGGTGCCGATTCTCTTCGAGGTTTGGCCACGGGAATACCTTGCGAGGTTGTGGCGTTGATGGTCGCTCAAAGCAAAACCGAAATTGTCACTTGTCGCGTTGTCGCAAATAGCGTGTACGTTAGTCTCCGAATAAGTCCGCTTATAGTTGCTGAGGCACGTGCCGGCATTTAGAAAGGTTAAACGATGGCTAATTTCTGCTCAAACTGTGGCACTAAGCACAACGGAGCCAGCTTCTGCCCTAACTGTGGCTCTTCGCAAGCAAGCTCTACTGCAGGTCAGCCAAGCGTCAACAACGCCACCTCTGGCGGCTATGCAAGTGGCGGTAGCAACAGCAACCAGCTGGCCATGTGGGCTCACCTTGGCGGACTTCTCGCGTATTTCTTCGGCGGAACCCTGATCGGCTGGGTGCCACCACTAATCATCCGCGGTTCAGCCACGGCACAGCGCGACCCCTACGTTCGCGAACAGGCCACCGAGGCTCTGAACTTCCAACTCCAGTGGCTGATCATTGATGCCGCTCTTGCGGTTCTCACGGTAATAACCTGCGGAATCGGCGGGTTGCTTTACATTCCTGCGGTCATTCTTGTTCTAATCTTTGGCATTATGGCTTCGATTGCCACGGCAAGTGGCCAGAGCTACCGCTACCAAATGTTGTTCATCAAGTTCGTCAAGTAAAAACCACCTTTAGGAGAACCTTTGGCTAACAAGCTCGTAATCGTTGAGTCGCCTGCCAAGGCGAAAACGATCTCGAAATACCTAGGCAACGACTACACGGTCCTTGCCTCGGTTGGTCACATTCGCGAGCTAGTCGAGCCTCGTGACCTGCCAAAGGAACTTAAAAAGGGTCCGTTCGGCAAATTCGCCGTCAACATCGAAAACGACTTCGAGCCCTACTACGCAATCAGCGCTGGTAAGTCCAAGACTGTTAGCGAGCTCAAGGCTGCTCTAAAAGGTGCAGACGAAGTGTTCCTGGCGACAGATGAAGACCGCGAAGGGGAGGCCATTGCCTGGCACCTACTTCAGGTCTTGAAGCCGAAGGTTCCAGTAAGCCGAATGGTTTTTCACGAAATCACCAAAGAAGCGATCCAGGGCGCTCTAGAGCACACCCGCCCGCTAGACGACGACTTGGTTCAGGCGCAAGAGACTCGACGAATCGTTGACCGCCTATTCGGCTACGAGATTTCGCCGGTGCTGTGGCGCAAAGTAAACCGCGGGCTTAGTGCAGGCCGCGTTCAGTCACCGGCGGTTCGCCTGGTTGTGGAGCGCGAACGTGAGCGCATGGCTTTCGTTTCGGCGGCTTACTACGACGTAAAGGCGACTTTCGACACCGAAAAGTCTGGCGAAAACGAGTTCGAAGCGAAGCTGCTTTCGATCGATGGCAAGCGAATTGCAACCGGTGAGTCGTTCAATGATCTAGGTCAATTGACCGCCGATGTGATGTTGCTCGACAAAGAGGCAGCGTTTGCGCTCGCCGGCGCTATCTCGAACCCAGCCGTGAAGGTTGTCGTCACCTCGGTTGAATCGAAGCCAAGCACTCGCCGCCCGGCAGCGCCTTTCACCACCTCGACTCTTCAGCAAGAGGCTTCGCGCAAACTTCGCATGTCGGCAAAGCAGACCATGGACACCGCGCAGTCGCTTTACCAAGAAGGTCACATAACTTATATGCGAACCGACTCGCCAACCCTTTCGGGCCAGGCGATTGCCGCCGCTCGCAAGCAGGCTGCCGAAATGTTCGGCTCAGAGATGGTTGCCGACACACCTCGTGTTTACATGGGCAAGTCGAAGAACGCCCAAGAGGCTCACGAGGCGATTCGCCCAGCCGGCGAAGAATTCAAGCGCCCGAGCGAGCTTGCCAGTGTTTTGCATGGCCGAGCACTTGAACTTTATGACCTGATCTGGAAGCGCACTGTCGCCTCTCAGATGCAAGACGCCAAGGTTTCGACCACCACCGTGCGAATCGCTGTTGGCCCACTGGCCGATGGCCGCACCGCCGAGTTCACCGCCAGCGGCACTGTGATCACCTTCAAGGGGTTCCTTGCTGCTTACGAAGAAAGCCAAGACGAGGCCCGCAACGCAGAAGACAGCGATGAAGCCAAGTTGCCAAACCTCCAGGTTGGTCAGGCCGTAAAAATCTCGAACATCTACGCCAAAGACCACCAGACCTCGCCACCACCTCGTTACACCGAGGCCAGCTTGGTTAAGGCGCTAGAAGAGGACGGCATCGGTCGCCCATCAACCTACGCAGCGATCATGTCAAACATCATCGCAAAGGGTTACGTTTCGAAGCGCGGCCAGGCACTTGTTCCTGAGTGGATCGCCTTCACGGTCACCCGATTCCTCGAAGAAAACTTCGGCAAACTTATCGACTACAAGTTCACTGCCAAGATGGAGGAAGATCTCGACCTCATCGCCGATGGCGAAGTTGACCGCCTCGACTGGCTGAAGAAGTTCTACTTCGGCGGCGGCGACATGGTCGGGCTTCAGCCAACGGCAGAGAATATCCTCGACCAAGACCCTCGTGCCATCAACTCGATTTCGATCACCGACTCAATCACACTTCGCACCGGGCAGTATGGCCCGTACCTTGAGGTGTTTGGAGTTCCAGAGGTTGATGGTGCCGACGAAAACGGTCGCCGAATCGTCAACATTCCAGAAGAGTTGGCACCAGATGAGCTAACGCCGGCCAAGGCGCAGGAGCTTGTTGACGCGCCAGTTGTCACAGATCGCGTCCTCGGCGTTGACCCTGAGACTGGGCTCAACATTCTGTTCAAGGTCGGCCGTTTTGGCCCATACATCGTGCTCGACGATGAGAAGGCAGCGAAGCCAAAGACCGCTTCGCTGTTCAAGACCATGGACCCTCACACGATTGACCTCGAGACGGCGCTCAAGTTGCTTTCGCTACCTCGCGTGGTTGGTGTTGACCCCGAGAGTGGAAACAACATTACGGCTCAGAACGGCAAGTTTGGCCCTTACCTTCGTAAAGGAACCGACTCGCGCTCGTTGACCAGCGAAGACCAAATCTTCTCGCTAACCCTTGAAGAGGCAATCGAGATTTACGCTCAGCCAAAGTACGGCGGCCGCCGCACTGCTGCGACACCGCTTCGCGAATTTGGCGAAGACCCAGAGTCGAAGGGCATGGTCTACGCAAAGACTGGCCAGTTTGGTTCGTACGTGACAGACGGCTTCGTCAACGCAACCGTGCCGAAAGAGGAGTCTCTCGAAGAGATGGCTCCAGACCGCGCGTTTGAACTACTTGCCATTCGCCGTGAGAAACTTGGTTTAGAGCCTGGCCAAGCGCCAGCGAAAGCCAAGAAGGTTCGCACCGCCACTCGCGTTGTTAAAGCCGGTTCGCGAAAGAAGAAGTAGTGCCTGGATTGTTCATCTCGTTTGAGGGAATC
Source organism: uncultured Micrococcales bacterium (assembly GCA_903880095.1). Classification (GTDB taxonomy): domain Bacteria; phylum Actinomycetota; class Actinomycetes; order Actinomycetales; family Microbacteriaceae; genus Rhodoluna. Next base: position 65,926 of record CAIRNX010000001.1, read on the forward strand.
GACGGCGTGGGCAAATCGACCCAGGCCGATGCCCTCGAAGAGTTTGTGCGCTCAAAAGGTTTCGAGGTTGTGCGTTCGCTTGAACCCGGCGGCACCGAGCTCGGCCAAGAAATCCGCCACCTTTTGCTGCACCGCAAAGGTGATGTGGCTCCACGCGCCGAAGCGCTACTGTATGCAGCCGACCGAGCTCACCACGTAGCAACCAAGATTCGCCCGGCACTCGAGGCCGGCAAAGTCGTTATTCAAGATCGCTACCTCGATTCTTCAGTTGCCTACCAAGGCGCAGGCCGCGAGCTAGACGCCAAGGAAGTTCGCGACCTTTCGCTCTGGGCCACCAACGGGCTGTTGCCGAAGCTCACCGTTTTGCTCGACCTTGACCCTGTGGCAGCAAGAGCTCGCCGTGACCAGACCGGCAATGAGCCTGATCGTCTTGAGCGAGAGAAAATCGAATTCTTCTCAGCCGTTCGCGAGTGCTACCTGCAACTGGCAGCCGATGAGCCCGAGCGTTTCTTGGTCGTTGACGCAACTGCTTCGCGCGAAGAGATTCAAGAGTGCATTCGCGCAAGAGTAGCCGAGTTGCTTGCATGACCGAAGCTCCAATCTGGCACGAAATGGCCGGCCAAGAAGAGGCCGTTGCTCAGGTTGCCCTTGCGGTCAAAAAGCGTGACGAAGGCGTGTTTCACTCTTGGCTAATAACGGGGCCTCCCGGTTCTGGCCGCAGCAATCTTGCCTTGGCATTCGCAACCGCTTTGCAATGCCCAGATCAGGGCTGCGGCAAATGCCACTCCTGCACGCTGGCCAAGGCTGGCACTCACCCAGATATCGCTGTTTTGAGCACCGACAAAGTTCAGATCGCTGTTGCCGAAATTCGCGAACTAGTGAAATCGGCCGCATTTGGCTCTGCGATGGGAAAGTTCAAGATTCTGATAATCGAAGACGCCGACCGCATGCACGCGACGGCTTCTAACGTTCTACTAAAAACGCTTGAAGAACCTCCCGCCAACACAATTTGGATTCTTTGCGCACCGTCTGAGGTCGATATGTTGCCGACCATTCGTTCACGAGTTCGCCGAGTCGGGCTGAAGGTTCCGTCTGTCGACGAGGTTGCCAGGCTGCTGATTGAGCGCGATGGTGTTGAACCGAAGCTTGCCAGACAAGCGGCTGCCGAAGCGCAAAGCCACGTTGGCATGGCTAGAAGACTGGCAACCAGCCCGGAGGCGCGTGCCAGAAGGCGTGAAACTCTTGTGGCTGCGATCAAGATCGTTGACGTGTCAGACGCGATCATCGCATCAGAGAAGTGGCTAGATCTTGCCCGAAAAGATGCCACTGCACTCGCCAAAGAGCGTGACGAAGAAGAAAAAGAGCAGTTGCTTCACAGCATGGGTCTCACGGCAGCAGACACGGTGCCGCCCGCTTTGCGAAGCGAACTGAAGGCGCTTGACGATGCGCAAAAACGACGCGCTAGCCGAAGCCTGCGTGACGCACTCGATCGAATCTTTGTCGACCTTTTGGCGCTTTATCGCGACGTCCTGAGCCTGCAGCTTGGCGGGGGAGTTGAATTGGTGAACGAAGACCTGGCCAACGAGCTGATTGACCTTGCCAAAAACTCGACGTCACCAGCTACAATTGCGAAACTCGACGCAATCGAAGAGGCGCGTTTGAGAATCTCACGGAATGTTAAAGACGCAACCGTTCTTGATGCTTTAGCAGCAAGCCTTCGAAGGGGATAAATGTTTAAGAAACTGTTTGGCGCAGTCGCTATTGCCGCCCTAGTTCTCACCACTGCAGCCTGCGCCCCGACTCCAAAACCTCTCGCAAGCAACGATCTGCCGGCGGTCTACTCGCAAACTCTAGCCACCCACAAATGCGGCGAGTTTCTTTGCGGAACAGTAAATGCACCAATCGACTGGGCTAAGCCAGATGGCGAAACCTTCAAGCTGGCTTTCAGTTTCAAGGCAGTCGAGGGTTCTGGTAAGTACCTTTTTGTGAACCCGGGCGGCCCAGGTGCCTCGGGAATCGACCTTGCCACGACAAACCTTGACTCGGTTGGCACTCCCAAACTTCGTTCGAATTACAACATCGTAGGCTTTGACCCTCGGGGCACAAAAGGTTCGAGCCCTGTCAAATGCTTCAATGCCAAAAAAATGGACGATTTTTTGTACGGTGACACCGGGTTCCCTCCTGGCTCGCCACAGGATTTAGCCGCCAGTCGAAAGTCCATGGCCGAATTCACAGCAGCTTGTAAGCAGAACACCGGCGCGATTCTCGCGCACCTAGACACCGTTTCTGCTGCAAAAGATCTAGACCTTTTGCGAGCCGTTTTCGGCCAGAGCAAACTCAACTACCTCGGGTTTTCTTATGGCACATTCCTTGGCACCACCTACGCCACCTTGTTCCCACAAAACGTCGGGCGCTTTGTGCTTGACGGCGCGATTGACCCAACCGTCAGTGATGAAGATCAAAATTTCAACCAGCTCAAAGGCTTCGATTTAGCGCTTCACAACTACATGAAGAATTGCATCGACACCCAAGCCGATTGTCCGTTCACCGGTTCGGTTGATCAGGGACTTTCGCGAATTTCACAATTCTTTAGTTCCGTCGAAAAGAAGCCTTTGGCAACTAGCGACGGACGTAAGGCTGGGCTTGCCGCTACTTCGACCGGTCTTTACCTTTCCCTTTATTCGAACGACTACTGGAAGTACTTGACTCAGGCTTTCAACCAGGCTTTTGATTCTCAAGACGGCTCGCTTTTCATGCAACTCGCCGACTTCTACAATGACCGAAATGCCGATGGCACATACGCAGACAACATGTTTGAGGCGTTCATTTCGATCAACTGCCTCGACAGCAGATCAGACCCTAGCCCGGCTGCCGAAGCGAAACAGAACAACCGCATGCTTGCCGCCAGCCCTACCTTGGGCCGATTTTGGCAGTACGGGGCAGAGATGTGCGCGCACTGGTCGTACCCAATGGCTGAACACCCAGCCAGCTACGCAGCAGTGGGTGCACCGACCATTGTGGTTATCGGCACCACTGGCGATCCTGCCACCCCTTATCAACAGGCGGTTGATCTAGCTCACAAGGTTTTGGCCAAGGGTCTGCTTGTCACATACAAGGGTGAAGGCCACACAGCCTATGGTCGGTCTAACGCCTGCATTTCTGGTGTTGTCGACGGCTTCCTGATTTCTGGTCGCCTGCCGTCAAGTGAACCGACTTGCTAAAAAACAATCGCCTTCAAGAGTTTTTCTCAATAAGGTTTCGCAGACTCCTCTCAGGCGACCCCAAGGGCGTGCCACCTTGGCTTGAGACCATCGGCAAAGGCGACACCGGCGGACTTTTCGAACCGGGGGATGCCCCTTGGGTCGTTCATCGTGATTTCGGCACCCTTGTCGGCGGCGTCCGCGCCCTTCTAATGCAAGCTTTGCACCCGGGTTCGCTCGCTGGAGTTGCTCAACACTCACGCTATGAGCAAGACGCCCTAGGTCGCCTCTCGGGCACGATTCGTTGGCTCACGGTCACAACCTTTGGGTCTTTTGAAGCCGTTGCCGGTGAAGCGAGCCGAGTCAATCGTCTGCACGAGCGCGTCAAAGGCGAGTACGTCAAAAAAAGTGAAACAGTTAGCTACAAAGCTGCCGACCAAGACCTGCTGCTCTGGGTTCACCTCGCCTTCACCGAATCGTTTCTGGTCGCCCACAACACCTTTTGCGTGGAAACAGTCGACGCCGATCAATACGTCGAACAGTGGGGCCGCTCTGTCGCGCCTCTCGGTCTCACCAAGACACCAAAAACCTTTGTCGATCTTGAAGAGCAAATCGCCGCGTTTGATTGCCTAAGAGTCGACGACCTAACCAAGCGAGTCGTCTCGTTCATCAAGTACCCACCACTACCTGTTTCGGTGCGGCCCGCCTACAAGCTTCTCTTCGCTGCAGCGGTGATCTCGCTGAAAGACGAGCAGAGAGAAATGCTTGGGCTTAAGAAGCCCAATCGCCTCGTTATTCCGGCGACCAGGTTCTTGCTAAAGGCCATTCGGTTGCTCATCGGCCCAGAGTCACCCATTGAACAGGCTGGCCTAGACCGACTTGCCCGAATCAAAGCCCAAGGTTTGGGCTAAACTTTCTATGCCGCGCCACCCTAGCTCAGTCGGTAGAGCAGCTCCCTCGTAAAGAGCAGGTCAGGAGTTCGATTCTCCTGGGTGGCTCCAAATGTTGTTGCAAACCCCTTATTTGGGGTAGTAATTTATCTCCTAAGCAAACTAGGGGGTCAAGTGTCTAATCTTCCGCCGCTCGACATCGTCATTCCTCCGAAGCCGAATGAAGCGCCGAATGCGCCAGAGACTCCGACTTCTGCGGCGGTTCCGCCTAGCAAAAAGGGCAAGGCCGGAAAAATCGTTGCCTGGACATGCGGTAGCTGCCTTGGAATCGTTGTCATTGGCATCTTGATCATTTCTGCAATGATCTCCGGATACACAAACAACCTCAACCAAGAGCCACCGCTTACAGAACAGGACAAAATAAATCAGCCCTTGGCTCGGGCCTACAACGAAGCTTTTACAGCCCAACAGGCAAACCTGCCAGATTTCACCAATTGGATGGGTGCTCAGTTCTCCCAGGGAATTCCTTGTGCATCAAACGTCGACATCTGCATCATGGGCAACACTGGTTCAACTGCGGCTACACCGAGCCTTTTGAGTCTCGAAGATGCCCCGAGAATCTGCGATGAGGTGTTGGCTGTTGCCCAAACTCTCGGTGCGGACCAAGACGCGGCATTGGGAGAAACTTCTTACCAAGCGTTGACAGCAGGAGCTAAAGACCACTGCGTCGCAACCATGAAAGCGAATTCCAGAACAGTTGGCTTTGGTTGGTGGTCGCCGTCGTATTTCATGCTTGGCAACACGGCCGAAGGCACACCTTTCGCCATTCAGCTGAACATGTATCGCGAATCACATGGTTCAGGAAACATTGCCAAAGATGGCGAATACATTTCTTACGTCATTTCAACATCATCGGTGTTTGATTCACCGCAACCGCTTGACGATCCTGCCTACAAGTCCAACTGGAAAGACGGTCAAACCCAGGCCATGGCATTCTTGAATGCTCTCGCATACGTTCGCAGAGCGAATTACAGCACAACCTCTGCAAACAACCCGTCGCCATTTTCGCCAGAGACTGCAACTTGGGCGAAAGAAGATTTTGAAAAGTATTTCAAGGTCGATGCCAAGTTCGAATTCTTCAAGGGTTCAGACGGTCTGGTTCGTTGGTTCCACATCAAGGCGAAGGATGGCTTCGACGCATGTGTCTCAACTGGGACTGACAAAGAGTTGGTCACCAAAAATGATGACAGCATGGCTTCGCCGCTCGAGTCTGGCCTCACCGGAATAACCATGCTTGGTGGCGAAATCACTGGCCCTAATGACCAGCACACTATTGGTTACTTCTACCGCGGTTCTTGTCACGAATAAAAAACATGGATGCGGCTGCGATTAGGCAAAGAACTGCTGCCGTGATCCAGGCGATGAAGTAGTCACCCTGGGTGTCGCGAATCATGCCGGCGTAGGCGGCCGCGACGGCAGCGCCAATCATGTGGCTGGCAAAAACCCATCCGTAGACGACACCTGATTTAGCCAGGCCAAAGTATTTGCGGGTTAGTGCGATGGTTGGGGGAACCGTGGCGATCCAGTCGAGGCCGTAGAACACGATGAAGAACCAGAGCGGAGGCTCGGCGGTTGGGCCTAGAACGAATGGAACGGTGAACAGGGCGAGACCTCGCAGGCCGTAGTAGAAAACTAGGAGGAGCTTGGGGTCGACCTTGTCGGTGAGCCAGCCAGAGGCGATGGTGCCGATGAAGTCGAAGATTCCAACCACTGCGAGAAGGCTAGCTGCCGTGGTGGCTGGCATTCCGTGGTCGTGGGCGGCGGGAATGAAGTGAGCGCCGATGAGTCCGTTGGTCGTCCAACCGCAAACGAAGAATGTTCCTGCGAGAACCCAGAAGGCTTTGACCTTGAAGGCGTCTCTGAGGGTGCTGAGAGTGGCCTTGACTGTTCTCGGGGCTTGTTCTTCAACGCGCGGTTCGGTGGCTCCGTAGGGCAACAGGCCGAGGTCCGCCGGTTTCTCTTTGAAGATAAAGAAGAAGATCGGCATGATGGCGACAACGAATACCGTGACAACTAGCGAACCGATTTGCCAGCCTGATTGCATGACCAGATTCGTGATTAGGGGGAGAAACAGGAGTTGGCCGGTGGCATAAGCGGCCGAGAAGATTCCGGTGATCAGCCCGCGACGGGTTTCGAACCAGCGGTTGGCGACGATGGATGCAAACACAAGGGCGAGAGCGCCAGTCCCTAGACCCACGAACACGCCCCAATACAGCACAAGCTGCCAGACCTCAGTCATGAAAAGAGTGAGACCGGTGCCGAGACCTATCAGTGTGAGAGCAATCATGACTGTTCGGCGAATCGTGAAGCGCTCCATAAACACGGCGGCAAAAGGCGCGGTTAGTCCGTAGAAAATCAGGTTTACGGTTACGGCGAGTGAGGTGTCGGTTCGAGTCCAGCCGAAATGCATTTCGAGCGGCATGAACAGCGCGCTCGTTGTTGATCTAAAGGCTGCAGCTGCAATGAGCGTGAGAAAAGTTACGCCGGCAATTAGCCAGGCGCGGTGAAGTTTGAAACCCTTAGTCGGCACTCAATAATGCTAGTTTGGCTCGATGCAGGCGGGTGACTAATTCGGATTGGCGTATGGCGAGTTCTTGAGACACGTCAGACATTGTGCGCTTCTCAACTAGCAGCCCTTGGGCGACTGGGCGCAGAGCGGTTGGAAGCTTAGCCACCTTCGCTCGGAGTTCGGCTTCGGTGAAGTGCGAGACGTCCGGCTCTTGCTCTTCGAAGGTGACGTCTAGATCATATTCGCTGCTCATTTGAGTTCGAATTCCTTTCGGTAGCCCATTACGGTGGTTCGCATTCCGATGCCGCACACACCAACCATTTTGCCTTCACGGTAGTAGCCGAAGACGCATTCGCCTTGGATGTCACCGGCAACCAGTTTCACCTCATCGGCAAGCGCGAGCAGGCCGTAGGCGAGGATGTGGATGTCGTACTGGTCGCTCCAGAACGAAGGAATCGGTGCGAACGGGCCTTGCGTCTGCCCGGCGAAAACTTGGGCGACTCGTTTAGCCGTGTCGGTGGGGATATTCCAGTGCTCGACTCTGCGGGCTTCGTCGTCGAAGAGAGGGTTAGCGAAGCGGGCAACGTCGCCAATCGCAAAAACGTTTGGCCATGCTTCGCCGCTGGTTTTCACAGCACGCATGTCGTTGTCGGTGAGCACGCCGTTCGAGAGTTCGAGGTCGTTGCCTTCGAGCCATTCGGTGTTGGTATGTGAGCCGATTGCTTCAACTAGTACGTCGCAGAGAATGATTTCGCCGCTATCTAGCACAACGCCCTCGACGGCGGTGGTGCCCACGAGATCTGTGACTGAGGTCTTCATGACGAACTTGACGCCCATAGCTTCGTGGCGGCGCTGAAGCTCTTTAGCGAGCTCAACACCAAGTGGGCGAGTAATGGGGTGGCTGCCGGGGGCAACAACGGTTACCTCACAGCCGAGTTTGCGGGCGGTTGCCGCCACCTCGCAACCAATGAAGCCGGCGCCGAGCACTACGACTCTCGCACCTGGTTTGAGGTCTTTGCGAAGCCCGATTGCGTCGTCTAGGGTTCTGACAGCGTGGCGGCCAATGAGCTCGGCGTTTTGAACTTCAAGGCGCTTGGGTCTGAGCCCGGTGGCAATGATCAATGTGCCGTAGGCGTGAGTTTCGCCCTCGGAGTCGGTGACCGTACCGTGCTCGAGGTCGGCGCTCTCAACTCGGGTGCCGAGCACCCAGTTGACGTCTGCTGTAGATTCTCGCTGCGGAAAAGCGACGGCTTCGTGGCTAACCTCTGCCGCCAAAACTTCTTTCGAGAGCGGTGGGCGGTTGTATGGAGCGTGGTGCTCCTCACCGATGACCGTGATCGGCCCGGCGTACCCGAAACGTCGAAGCGCCTCGGCGGCACGAAGGCCACCCATCGACGCCCCGACGATTATTACGGGTTTGGTCATTACTTGACGATGAAGATTGCCTGCATTGGGCAAACGTCAATCGCTGCCTCAACGTTGGCTAGCTCCGAGTCGTCTGCCTCGGCCGTGTATTCGAGCTTGTCGTCTGCGTTCAGACGAAAAATGTCTGGCGCTTCAAACACGCACTGACCGTAGTGCTGGCACTTGGTCATGTCGACTTCGATCTTGATTGTCATTATTTTTCCTCCACGGTAGATGGGTAAAGGTCTTTTGATGGGGTGCGAATGCCACGGAACTCCCAGTCGCCACCCATGGCGGTTGAGACAACCTCTTCGCTTTCGGTTGGCTGAGCGCCAACGTCGGTGCGAATCGGGGTTGGGCCTTCGACGATGTGGTTGGTGAGGCGTCCGAGGCCTTCGACCTCAACCTCGACAATGTCGCCTGGCTGAACCGGGCGACTGAACGCTGGCGTGCCAGAGAACAGCATGTCGCCAGGCACCAACGTGATGGTGCGAGCGATGTCGGCAACCAGGTAGTGCATGTCCCACTCCATGTTGTCGGTGTTGTCTTCTTGTTTGACTTCGCCGTTCACGTAGGTGCGAATCATCTTGTTTCTGAAGTCCCAGTCGGTGACGAGCCCAGGGCCAACAGGGGCCAAGGTGTCTGAGCCCTTGACGCGCAGCATCGAGCCGGCGTCTGTGTCTCTGAAGTCGTGTAGGCCGTAGTCGTTGCCAACCGTATAACCCGCGATGTAGTCGCCGGCTTCTTCTGGCGAAATGTTGCGAGCGGTCTTGCCGATCACGATGACGATTTCACCCTCGTAGTTGAGCCACTTGCAGCCGGCCGGGCGCACAACAGCACCCTTGTGGGTGTTTAGCGCGGTGATTGGCTTGTGAAAGTAGGTTGGGGCGCTCGGGAGCTTGGTCATGAACTCTTGGGTGCGGCTGTCGTAGTTCAGGTGCACAGCGATGATTTTGGTTGGCTCACTTGGTGCTAGGTGCACGGCGTCTTCGATCGCGGTGATACGTCCGTCTGGGGCAATCAGGTTTTCACCCTGGCGCAAAACCTGCACCGGGTAGCCATCAAGCAGAATTCTTCGATACTCAGTCACGAGAGAGAGTCACGTCCTTAGGTTGTGGGAATCCACCCTCCGGCTTGTCGAACCAGATGTGAACCTGGCCGGTGCCGATCGAGTTTTCGTATTCAGAGTACAAGCGGCCAACCGAGGTGTTCGCCTCTTCGCCGAGTGCACCAGCCATGGCTAGGTAGTGGAAGAACCCGGCTTCTGGCTTGTATTTCTTGAAGTTGTCGAAGTCGTCTAAGACGGCCTTGTGGTTGCCTTCAGCGAACCAAGACATGACCTTCTTGTCGTACTCGTAGGCCTCAGGTGAATAAATGTGCTTCGGGTCGCTGGCTTCGTGCTTGCGAAGGTCGCGTAACTTGTGGAACGTGTGGCTTAGGGCGCCAGAAGCCAGTAGCAGCACCTTGCTGTCGCTGTCGCGAATTGCTTCGCCAAGAGCACGACCGGCTCGAATGAAGTCTTCTGGGGTGCCGGTCTGGCAAACCGACATCGAGATCCACTTCTTGTCGTCGAGCCCACGGCCTAGGTAGTGCCAAAGGTTCACGGTCGCGTAGAAGATTGGCAAGTGTGGGTCGGCAATCGGGGTGATCCACGTGCCGTTCTTTTCGTCGTACTTGCTCAAAGAGTTTGCCAACTCAGGGTTGCCCTTCATGGCGTAAGGAATCTGGCTCATGCCGCGAGGAAGCTCCTCTGAGGTGAACAGGCCAGAGCGTTCGGCAGCCGAGGTGATTACGAACTCAACCGTGGTTGCCCAGTGCGAGTCGAGAACCACTACTGTGTCGTAGTCGAGGGTTTCGAATACGTCTTTGCGAAGCTGCTTGAGACCGGGGACGAGGCTGAGTTCTTTGCCGTCGTTGAGGTCTTTGCGAACCGCTTCAGGCAGCATGATCGTTGGCACATGGGCCAGGATCGCTGCACCTACTACTTCACCCATTCGTTATTCCTTCCAACCGGTTGGTGAAACTACTGTGTTCTTTACATCTGCGTAGAAGTCGAAAGACCAGGTGCCGCCTTCGCGGCCGATGCCAGACTTGCGCGACCCGCCAAACGGGGCCTTCAGGTCGCGAACAAAGAAGCAGTTGACCCAGATGGTGCCGGCCACGAGCTGCTTAGAAACCTTGCTTGCGCGCTCGCGGTTGCCAGAAACGAGTATCGCCGCAAGGCCGAACTCGGTTCCGTTCGCCATAGCCACAGCCTCTTCGTCTGACGCAAAGGTTTGCATGCAAAGCACCGGGCCGAAAACCTCGGCGGTGACGATCTCGCTGCCTGGGGTCGGGTTCTTCACGAGAGTTGGCTTGAAATAGAGGCCGCCGAGCTCTTCATTTGGCTCGCCACCCATGACGAAGTCTTGGCCTTCTGCCTTCGCGCGGTCAACGAAACCCTTGATGCGATCGAAGTGCACCTGGTGAATCTGCGGGCCGATGTCGGTTGCTTCGTCGCGAGGGTCACCCTGCTTGATCTGCAGCGCCTTTTCGCGGAACTTTTCGGCGAACGCATCGGCGATGTTTTCGTGAACCAAGATGCGAGTACCAGAGAGGCAAACCTGACCGGCGTTGTCGTATTGCTCGACGGCGAGAGTGACGGCGAGGTCGAGGTCGGCGTCTTCGAGAACGATGCAAGGCGATTTGCCACCAAGCTCAAACGAGACCGGCGTGAGGTTTTCGGCTGCCGAGCGGGCGATGACCTTTGCGGTTGGCACCGAGCCAGTGAAAGAGATGCGTGAAAGGTCGGGGTTAGCTACTAGCGCGGCACCAACTTCGCGGCCGAAGCCCTGAATCACGTTGAATACGCCGTCAGGCAGGCCGGCCTGCTTGGTGAGGTCGGCGAAGAACGACGCCGAAAGCGGGGTCCATTCGGCTGGTTTTAGAACCACCGTGTCACCGGCGGCAAGGGCTGGGCCAATCTTCCAGGTGGCAAGCATGAGTGGCGCATTCCAAGGCGTGATCAGTGCGGCGACGCCAGATGGGTCCCACGAAATGTTGTTGGTGTGTCCGCGGGTTTCAAATGCCTCGTGGTGCAGTTCATTGATCGCCCAGTCGGCGAAGAAACGCATGTTTAGGGCAACGCGTGGCATCACTCCGCGACGATGCGAGCGCAGGAGCGAACCGTTGTCCATGGTTTCGAGCATTGCCAGGGTCTCGATGTTCGCCTCGACTAGATCGGCGATGCGGTGCAAAATCTCTCCGCGACCCTTTGGGCCAAGTGCTGCCCAGGCCGGAAACGCTGTTTTTGCGGCGGCTACTGCCGCCTCGGCCTCGGCCTGACCACCGCGAGAAATCTCGCCGAGGAACGTGCCATCGATGGGGGAGGTGTTGGTGAAGGTTTCTACCGAGCCAACGCGCTCGCCGTTAATCCAGTGGCGGGTGTCTACCTTTGCGCCAGCAACTTCGATGGTGCTCATAAGTTCCTTCATATTCCGTAATCGTTCGGATACTAATGATTTAGATTAGGGCATACTTGACCCTAGTTCCACCTAGTTTTCATAACGATTTGATTGGATTCTCGATATGACTAGACCTCGCATTGCGATCCTCGGCCGTTTCGCCGAAGGAACAACCGTGACGCGCTCTCGCGGAGTGGTTACTGCTCGGGCCCTCGCCGATGCAGTTTGGGCTGCCGGCGGCGACCCTTTAACGTTCTTGCCGGTTGAAGATAGCGACTGGAATGAGCGTATGGCCGGCATCGACGGCATCTTGATGCCTGGTGGCGGCGACCTCGACCCATCGCACTATGCGAGCGAGGTGACCACCGACGAGATTTATGGCGTGGACGCAGTGCAGGACGCCGTTGATTTTTCTCTAGTGAAGTGGGCGATCGATAATGCGATTCCGCTGCTCGCCGTTTGCCGCGGCTGCCAGGTCGTAAACGTCGCTCTCGGTGGCACTCTGATTCAGCACATGGAAGACGATCACCGTCACAAGGTTCACTCAGTCAAGATCACCGAGGCAAAGTCGCTTGGTTTAACCGAAGACCATGTCGAGTCGTCTTGCTATCACCATCAGGCCATCGATCAGCTTGGTCGAGGCTTAGAGGTTGTTGCAACAAGTGGTGAAGGCGTCATCGAGGCAATCAAGATTCCTTCGAAGGCTTGGGCGTTTGGTGTGCAATGGCACCCAGAAGACAACTTTGCTTCGAACTCCCAGCAGCTCGCTATTTTCGAGCGCTTCGTTTCAGAGGCGGCTAGTTTTTCTTCTCAACGCCAACGGTAATTGCGCGAAGTAGGTCGGCAAGCTCTTTTTGCTTTGCCGCCGAAACAACGCCGGCGACTTCTTTTTCGTTCGCGTTAAATTCTGGGAACAAGGTGTCCATCATTTTGCGACCCTTGTTTGTTAGCGTCACCAAAACGAGGCGACCATCGGTTTCGCTCTTCGCGCGAGTAACTAGACCGCGCCCTTCAAGAGTTGTTAGCACGCCGGTGAGTGTTGCCTTTGAGAAGCCGCCCTCGTCGGCAATTTGCAGAGTCTCGATTGGCTCCCAGATCCATGAGACCCAAAGCACTACAAAGGCTGTCCAAGAAAGGTCGTGCTGGGCGAGCACCGTGCGCTCTAGGTGGTTGCGAACAGCGGTTGCCGCGCGGAACAGGTTTGACGTAACGGCCATGGACTGAAAGTCCAAAGTCATGTGCGAAAGTCGCTCGCTTACCTGACGCTCGGTCTCGGTAAGTGTGTGTGCTCCAGCCATAGTGGCCCCCTTTGTTGCTAAATCGTAACCCCCATTGTCTTTCATTTAGTCCCGAACGACCTTAAATTTCCACTAAGGTAAAAAATGATTCGTATCCAAACAATCTAGGAGCTTCTCAATGAAGAGCATCAGCTTGGCAGATCTCGACCTATTCGCTAACGGCGCCCCTTGGGACGTCTTCAAGCAACTGCGCAACGAGTCGCCTATGCACTGGAACGAAGAGGAGTCACCGCAAAGTGGTTTTTACTCGGTAACCCGCTACCACGACATCGTCAAGGTGCTTCGTGACCCAGACACCTTCACCTCTGAGCGATTCACCAACCTCGAAGAGGTTGACGCCGAGCAAGAAGAAGCACGACGCTCACTCCTCGAGACCGATGGCACCCGCCACCGCGCGCTTCGACGCATCCTGCAAGGAGAATTCACTCCGCAGGCAGTCGCCAAATACGAGACATTTCTTCGCGGCCTAACCGCAACCACGCTCGACAAGGCCTTCGCCAAGGGCACCTTCGATTTCGTCGAAGAGGTCGCAGCAGACTTTCCGATCAACGTCCTGGTCAAGTTGCTCGATGTGCCCGCAGAAGATGCGGGCCAGCTAATCGACTGGGGTAACCGCATGGTTGGCTTCGATGACCCTGAGCACGCAGACGTTCTGATTAACAGCCCAGAGAGCGAGGAGTACCGCCTTGTGCCGTTCAAGTCACCGGCTGCTCTCGAAGTCTTCGAATACGGCGACGCCCTGGCTCGCCAGCGCAAAGGTAAAGACGGCACCGACCTGGTCTCGCGACTCGTAAATACCATGCCTAGCGACGGCATCCCGCTAAGCGAACGCGACTTTCACACCAACTTCTTGCTGCTCGTGGTTGCCGGTAACGAAACCACTCGCCACACCATCAGCCACACCATGCGCAACCTGATTCAGAACCCCGATCAGCTTGCTTACCTGCAAGAGAACCCAGACAAGATCGAGTGGGCGGTCGAAGAGTTTCTTCGCTACGCGAGCCCGGTTTACCACTTCAGACGCACTGCGACGCGTGATGTCGAATTCAACGGAGTCAACATCAAGGCTGGTCAAAAGTTGGTTCCTTGGTTTGCTTCGGGCAACCGCGACGAAAATATCTTTGAGAACCCAGACAAGATGGACGTCACCCGCAGCCCAAACGAACACATGACTTTCGGTCGTGGTGGCCCACACATGTGCCTTGGCAACGCGCTTGCTCGCATCGAGCTTCGCGTGATGTTCGAAGAACTGATTAGCCGAGTCGACAAGGTTGAGCAGGTTGGCGAAATCGACTACCTACGCTCAAACTTTGTTCACGGAATCAAGCGATTCCAGGTGAACGTAACTACTCGCTAGAGTTTTGCGATCTTGTCGATGAAAGCGTCGACAAGTTTGTAGGTGCGCTCGCGCGCAGCCTCTTCTTCGGCCACGGTTTGCTCAAGCATGATCTCTGGGTCTTGGCCGTCCTCGAGAACCTTGGCGTCGCCACCCCAGTCGAGCCAGCCTTTTAGGCCGGCGGCGTTGAGCTCTGGGTGAAATTGCACAGCGAGGCAGTTGCCATAAACGAATGCCTGTGAGGCAACCGGGTTGCGAGCAACCTCGATTCCACCCGGCGGCAATTGCCAACGGTCATAGTGAAACTGAAACCAGGGTCCGTTGCCAACTAGGTCATGACGGTCAGACCAGATGTTCGTCCAGCCAATCTCGCCCTTCGGCCCTGGGGCAACCGAACCGCCCATGGCACGAGCAATGAGTTGACCGCCGAAGCAGATGCCAAACACCGGCTTGCCGGCTTCAATGGCTGAACGCAACCAGGCGAGCTCGGGGGTTAGCCAATTGCCGATGCAGGCGTCGTCCCATGCTCCCCAAGGTGCTCCTAGCGGGATCAGAACGTCGTAGTCGTTGAAGTCAGGAAACTTGAATGCAACGTTTGGTTCATCAAAGTTTTCTTTTGTGACAACCAGCACCTCGGTGGTCTCGAAACCGCGTTCGCGAAAGCGCTCGCCGACCGGCCCCGTGGGTGAAACGTGGTCGTGCTGAATGAACAAAGCCTTCATGCGTTTCCTAACTTTTAGATAACGTGCAACATTTGCAACATTACCTAGGGTTAGTATTCGTTTGAACCCTAACGATGTAACAAAGGAGTTGCAATGGGAACCGACCTCGTTGCTCTACGCGAAAAACTAAAGGCCGATGGCATTGACGTGCTGCGCCTGATCTATTCTGACGTGCTCGGAATTACGCGATCTAAAGACCTACTGGTGAGCATGCTCGACAAGGCCGCCCACAACGGGCCAGCCTTCTGTCAGGGCGTTTGGGTAACCACCACCCGCGGCGACGTTCTCGAAGCAAACAACATCGCTTCAGACGGCCTTCAAGACCTCGTTTCTAAACTTGACCCTGAGACAATCACTCCAATGCCTTGGGAGCCTGGCGTTGCCTTTGTAATCGCCGACGCCTTCAACCCAGACAAGACCGACAACCTGATGTCGCCACGCTCGGTGCTCAAAAAGATCATCGGTGAATACAACAAACTCGGCCTCCAGCCGATCGTCGGCCCAGAGCTCGAGTTCTACATTGCCGATCGCACCGAAGGTGGCGGCTACAAACGCGCACATGAGAAGAAAGGCTTCGTTTACACCACCGGCGCCGCCGTTGACCCTCACGGCAACTTCCTCTACCTGTTGCGCATGCTCGACCAGATGAACATCAATGTGTTCGCCGGCAACGCCGAATTCAGCCCTTCGCAATACGAAATCAACCTCTACCACTCAGAGGCCTTGGACGCCGCCGACCGCACCTTCTTGTTCAAGACCGCCATCAAAGACGTCATAACCCGTCGTGGCCAGCACGCAACCTTCTTGGGTAAGCCCTGGAGCGACGAGGGCGGTTCGGGCTTCCACCTGCACTTCTCGGTCACCGACCTTGCCGGCAAAAACCAAATGTTTGATGGCGAAGAGCTGAGTGAAATCGCTCGCAAGATGATTGCCGGCCTAACTCATAACGCGATGGCGCTAACCGCCTTCACCAACCCAACGGTCAACGCCTTTAAGCGCCTTGGCCCAGACACCCTCGCTCCTTACCGTGCCAACTGGGGTTACGACAACCGTTCAACCATGGTTCGAATCCCGCCAGAGCGTGGGCAGGGCACGCGCCTTGAGGTTCGCGTTGGTGATGGCGCTGCGAACCCATACCTAGTCATCGCAGGCATCCTCGCAGCTGCCCTGGATGGCATCAAGCGCAACCTGGTTTGCCCGCCAAACGCCGAAGGTATGGCCTACGACAATGAGTCGGCACCCGTCCTGCCGATGACCTTCACGGCTGCACTTGACGCCCTTGAAGCGAACGATGAACTGCGCGAGCAGATGAGTCAAGAACTTATCAACGTCTTTTTGGTAATGAAGCGCGACGAAATCGTTCGTTACGAAAAGGCTGTGCCAACGCCAACTCGCGATGTCACCCAGTGGGAGATCGACGAGTACTTCGAGGCTTACTAAACCGTTGGGTTTGAGCGGTCGGCAACCAGGTTGCCGCCGTTGAAGGTAACGCCGAGTTCACGGTAGTAACCGGCAAGCACCTTGTTGACGGGCAGAATCGAGTTCAGCTCGTCCCACTGTGAATCGCCAAGGCTTAGTTCTGCATCGCCAACCCAGGTCGCACCTAGGTCGGCGTCAACGCCACCCATGGTGATTAGTTGGTCTAGCGAGTTGCCAGCACCAGGAGTGATCGAAGGCACCCAGCGCGAGTGAAGCATCTTGTGGCCGTTTACGAAACCATTGCTCTCTGAAGGCTCACGAAGCGTGACAATCGCCGAGGCGAGTCTGTGGTCGTAAGCCGAGAGCGATGCGCCAAGCTTTGCGCCGTTCTCGAGCTTGGGTGTTGCCTTGCCATGGTTGAAGACTCGGGTAACGTGCATCGAGCCGAGCTTCTTTGGGTAACCCTGAAACCAGCCACGAGCGATTGCGAAATCTTTGGTAACCCAGATTGCTACGCAACGGCTGTAGGTGACGCCTTCGTACTTGCAACGAACAACGACAAAGGTTTCGAGGTACTGCGAGCGCATTGGGTCGAGTAGCTCTGCCCCACCTTCTGAGCATGACTGCCAGTCGGCCCAGATGATCGCGACTGCGCCTGGCTCGTCGTCGGCTAGCTCAAGTTCAGGCGGCAAGATCGCGCGAACGTTGGCTGGGTCGGTCAGGTATTCGACAGTCAGCAGCGTGCCCGAGTAGTACCAAGGCATGTTTGGCACAATTGCGCTTTTGCCGCTCGGGGTCTTTGGGGCTAGGAATCCATTGAGTTCGCTCATTGAATTAGGCTAACGAATCATTCGCTTCCGAACAAATAACGGCAAACCCCCTTTATAACGATTCGGAAAAGCCTTTCTAAAACCGCCTTATGAACTTGACCGCGCTCGCCGCACACGCCACGCTTAGAACCAATCGTTCATACCCGAACGATTTCTAACTCAATGAGGAGATATCCCTTATGTCTAATAGCTCAACTGACACTGGCCTTCGAAAGGGGCGCCTCGGTGTCGTAGGCATCGTGTTCTTCGTGGTTGCAGCAGCTGCGCCACTACTAGGTATGACCGGTGCTGTGCCGGTAGCAATGCTTCTCGGCAACCAAGCCGGAACCCCAGGCACCTACCTCGCCGTTGGTCTGATCCTTCTAGTCTTCTCAGTCGGTTACGCCGCCATGAGCCAGAAGGTAACCAACACCGGAGCGTTCTTTGCATACGTGGGTAAGGGTCTCGGAAAGCATGCCGGTGTCGCATCGGCCTTTGCTTCGCTGGTTGGCTACATCACCATTCAGCTAGCAATCTACGGCTTCATCGGTGGAGTGCTCTCCGGCCAGATGCAAGTCAGCGCAGGTATCGCACTGCCTTGGTACACATGGGCAATCATCGTCTGGGTCCTAGTCACGGCACTCTCACTTCTCAGCGTCGACGTTGGCGCGAAGGTGCTCGGTGTTCTCATGATCGCAGAGCTTCTCACTCTCGTCATTACCTCTACCGCCGTATTCATGAACCACGGTTCGAACATGAACTTCGGCAACTCATTCGGGTTTGACGCAATCTTCGCCGGCGGTTTCGGCGGCGGTGCAGGTATCGCAATTGCCTTCGCTTTCGCATCATTTATCGGCTTCGAAGCAACCGCAATCTATGGCGAAGAGTCGAAAGACCCTAAGAAAGTTGTTCCAAAGGCAACCTATTGGGCAGTTGGAATCATCACCGTTCTGTTTGCCTTCACCGCATTTGCAATGGCAACCGCCATGGGTGGCACATCTGAAGGCGTTGGCGGATTCGTCAACACCGCCAGTGATGGCCTCAAGAACCCTGCCGGCGTTATCTTCGGCATCGCCGATGACAACCTGGGTGGAACCTGGATGTCGACCATCATGGGTTGGCTCGTTATCTCGAGCTGCTTCGCCGGAATCCTCGCGTTCCAGAATGCAATCTCGCGTTACTTCTTTGCTCTAGGTCGCGGTGGTGTTCTACCTAAGTCGCTTTCGAAGACCAACAAGTCGGGTGCTCCGGTAAACGGCGTGATCCTCACCTCGATCTTCGCAATTGCCGTAATCGCCGTTTTTGCGTTGAACAACTTGGACGGCATCGCCAACCTGTTCACCTGGATGTCGGCCGTGACCGCAGTCGCGATCATGTTCGTTGAGATTCTCGTGAGCATCGCGATTGTTGTTTACCTAGGAAAAGACAAGACCGTGAGCGTCTGGAAGTCGACCATTGCGCCGATCGTTGCCGCAATTGGACTCTCACTCGGTACCTACATGCTGATGAGCCGCTTCAACCTTCTCGGCAGCCTCGCACCGGCAAACGTTGACCCAACCACTCCAGAAGGCGCCTGGCAACTGACCGGTTTCGGCTGGTTCCTAGTGCTACTGCCGTTCATTGCGGCAGTTGCTGGTTTGGTTCTCTCGTTGGTAAACAACAAGAACGAAAAGGCTGAGCTTCTAGAAGACATCCTTTCGTAGCAAACTCACAAGCAACGAGCGTCGGGCCTTCGGGCTCGGCGCTCTTTGCTTTGGTTAGCCTTGAATGATGCTGCGCAAATCCATTTCTTCGGTTGTTGGGGCGCTAACTTTGCTCGCTCTGATGCAACCGGCTGGCGCTTCGACGAGTTGTCATCTTGCTGCTCTAACCAAGGCGCCCGAACTCGGAACTTTCTACGGTCGAGTTGTCGATTCCGATACCGGCGAACAACAGGTGGCTTTCAGGGCTTCAGAGCAAACTCCTTCGGCTTCGGTTTTGAAGGTGTTGACGGGCATCTCGGCCTTGATTGCGCTTCCGGCTAAATTCACGGTCGAAACCAAGGTTTATTTGGTCGATAACCACCCAGACACTATCGTCCTCCAAGGCGCAGGCGACCCAACGCTTTCAAGGTTGATGCCCCCCAGTTACAGCACCTACCCCAAGCCCGCAAGGTTGCCAAGGCTGGCGGCTTTAGCCCTGGCTCACATGGCTCAAGGCGCAGTGATCAACCACATCATTGTTGATGACAGCTACTTCAACGGCCCTGCGTTCAATCCGAACTGGAAGCAAAGTGATCGCACGAACGGTTATGTTTCGCCGATTGTCGGTCTCGAGATCGATGGTGCCAGGCTGAATCCTGACCTTACCGATAAGCATTACAGCAGTGTCCGCGTTTCTGACCCCGAATCCCAGGCAGTTCAAGCGTTCAAGACAGCTCTCGGACAGCAAGCCGCAAATGCAAGTGTTGATGCTTTGCCAAAGTCGCCCTTGTCTCTAACCGAAATTGCCTCAGTTACTTCTTCGCCGATCGAAAGTTGGGTTGACCACGCGATGAAGTTTAGTGACAACACCGAGGTTGAATTTATCGCGCGTCAGGTGAGTAAGTGGATGAATCTGGGAACGAGTTACACCTCGATTCAGCGCATGGTTGAGGAAACCATGGCAAACATGGGCGTATCGACCAGGGGTTTGGTTATGCACGATGCCTCTGGTTTGGCAGCTAACGACCGTGTAACACCGAAACTAATCACCGATGCCTTGAGAGCCGCCGATGTCTTTGCACCCGCCTTGGGTGATTTCTCTCACTATCTGGCGACTAGTACTTCGGCGGGCACACTCAGCACGCGTTTCAAAGGTGCAAACAAATTGCCCGATGGGGCAGTGCAGGCAAAGACAGGGTTTATCCCCGGTCTTTACTCCCTAGCTGGCTACGTAAATTCTGCCGATGGCCATCGGCTGGTTTTTGCGTTCTTCGCTCGAGGTGGGCGCGTTGGCGGCGGTACTCGCACCAAACTCCACAGCCTCGTGGTTCGAGCTTTCGCATGCGGCGCAAGACTCACCAACTAATCGTTTGGCTACAAACGGGTTTCGTGTAAGACTAAAGGCATGTCAGCAATGAGGCTAGAACATGACCTCCTCGGCAATTTCGAGGTACCCGCAGACGCCTACTGGGGCGTCCACACCGCTAGGGCGGTGCAAAATTTCCCTATCTCTGGCGTACCAATAGGTCACTACCGAAGCTTGATACGAGCTCTCGCGCTTGTGAAGCAGGCGGCGGCAGAAGCAAATCACGCGGTCGGTGAGCTAGACGCCAACATCAAGGACGCGATCGTCCGGGCTTGTGGTGAGGTCGCCGATGGAAAGTTTGATAACCAGTTCGTAGTCGACGCCATTCAAGGCGGCGCAGGCACCAGCACCAACATGAACGCAAACGAGGTAATCGCAAACCGCGCCCTAGAGTTAGCCGGGCATGCAAAGGGTGACTACGACTTCATTCACCCGCTAAACCACGTGAACATGTCGCAATCGACAAACGATGTTTACCCGACAGCTTTGAAGGTTGCGCTAATTCTTGAACTGCGCAACCTGATCGAAAGCATGGAATACCTTCGTGGCTCATTCAGTCGAAAGTCATCGGAGTTTACAAACGTCATCAAAATGGGCCGCACGCAGCTTCAAGATGCCGTGCCGATGACCTTGGGTCAGGAGTTCGCCACCTTTGCTCGAATGACAATGGAGGACGAACAGCGTCTTCGCGAGGTGTTACCGCTGCTATGCGAGATCAACCTGGGCGGAACCGCAATCGGCACCCAACTAAACGCCCCGGCCGGTTACTCGAAGCTCGCATGCGAGCGCCTATCGACCCTCACTGGAATCCCTTTTGTCGTTGCCGAAGATATGGTCGAGGCGACTCAAGACGCTGGGGTCTTCGTGATGGTAAGTGGTGTTCTGAAGCGCGTTGCCGTGAAGCTTTCTAAGACCTCAAACGATCTTCGCCTTCTTTCATCAGGCCCGCGCGCCGGCCTGGGTGAGATAAACCTGCCAGCGATGCAAGCAGGTTCATCGATCATGCCTGGAAAAGTGAACCCGGTTATTCCAGAGGTCGTAAACCAAATCGCATTTGCGGTCATTGGTTACGACATGACGGTAACAATGGCAGCTGAAGGCGGCCAGTTGCAGTTGAACGCTTTCGAGCCAATCATCGCCCGAGCCCTCATGATGGGCATTACTCAACTTTCGGCTGGCTGTCGAACATTGGCCGATCGTTGCATTGATGGCATCACTGCCAACGAAGAGAAGATGCGCCACGATGTCGAGCGTTCGATCGGTCTCGTAACTGCGCTTTCACCAACTCTCGGTTATGAAAACGCAACCGCGGTTGCCAAGAAGGCTCAGGTCGAAGGCAAAACCGTGCGCGAGGTTGTCATGGAGATGAAGTTGATGACACCAGTTGAGTTTGAAGAGATACTCGGTAACGTGGACGCATTGGTTCGCCCACTCGGCAAGTAACTACTCGTTATTTCGATCAGTTTTTTCGAGTCTGCGTTTTGTCTGAATTCCGCCGATGACCGAAAACACAACGATAAAGACAAGCCCAACGCCTAGGCCGATTAGACCGCCGTTCGAGTTATTGCCTTTGCTGGCATCGCTCGCGGGGGTGGGACTAACCACATCCATCTTTTCGATTCCGCAGAGGCTGCCGGTGCCCTGGTTCAGGCCGTCGGGGTTGGTCACGGTGAAGTCATAGCTTTCGCTTATCGGATGCCCGTCGTCGGCAACCGTGCGCCAGGTCAGAGTTACTGGGCCGTTCGCGAAAAGTGCCGCGCGCGCAATTAGGTGTGCGCCGTCTACGCGAACACAGTCCACGTTTACACGCTCTTTCGTGGTGTTGTCCACGATTTGAATCTCGCTACCCGCGCTATCTGGCGACTGCAGTAGGTCTTCGTTGAACTCGATGTCGATGTCTACGTTGCCAGCTTGAACAGTGCTGCCAGCAGCTGGGTTGCTTGAGACGACCTCGGCGTGAGCGAAGCTAGCGGTTGGGGCGAAGGCAGTGGCAACCACGATGATTCCTGCTGCGATGAGACGAGTCAACTTGTTCATAAGGCAAGTCTATAGGCGCGGCGGTAGACTCGACTCTGACGCAAAACAAGACTTTGGAGTTAAGCGATGACTGAAGAAAAGGGCGGATTCCGCTATTTCAAGCAGGTTGGTATTGGGGCTCTCGGTGGCTTCC
The DNA here is from genome assembly GCA_903880095.1 of uncultured Micrococcales bacterium. Classification (GTDB taxonomy): domain Bacteria; phylum Actinomycetota; class Actinomycetes; order Actinomycetales; family Microbacteriaceae; genus Rhodoluna. The sequence goes on from CAIRNX010000001.1 coordinate 88,234, forward strand.
TAACCCTCGCGGTCATAATCCTCGGGCTTTCGATTACAGCTAAGTCTTCGCCTAAGGCAACCAACACCCCAGCGCCAAGTAGTAGTGCTTCGCCGTCGGCAACCCCAACCACCACCATTGCTCGCGACTGCAAGGTTGGCGCTTTGGCAACCGATCCGCTCCTTGCCTCGATGCAAGCCGTCGTGATCAACGCAGACACCGATGAGGTGCTCTTCGACCGCGGAGCAGACACTCCTTCGGCCACAGCCTCCACCATGAAACTGCTCACCGCCGGTGCCGCTCTGATGTCGCTTGGCCCTAATTACCGAGTAACCACAAACGTTTATGCCGACCCAACCGATCCGACCACGATCATCATCGTCGGCGCCGGAGACCCAACCCTTTCTCGCCTAAAGCCGGGTCAGCAATCGGTTTACAAGGACGCACCAAAACTCAGCGACCTAGCCGTGCAGGTGAATGCGTGGGCGACCGCAAATAACGTCACCAAGATCAACAAGATCGTGCTTGATGCAACCCTGTTCAGCGACCCAAAGTGGGAGACGAGCTGGGAGCGCACAGAGCAGACTCAGGGTTACATGTCTGAAGTCGCAGCTCTGGAGGTTGACGGTGACCGCTCCAACCCTCAGGCCGAAACATCGCCGCGAAGCACGATGCCGGTAGCGAACGCGGGCAAGTATTTCAAGACCGCACTAGGAGCCATCGCTAAGACGGCCACCGTTTCTGAGGGCAAGCTGCCTGTCAACTCCTCGACGATTGCCACCGTTAGTTCGCAGCCGATCAGCGTTTGGATTAAGCACATGCTGCTTGTCTCTGACAACACCGAGGCCGAATACCTCGCTCGCCTGGTTGCTATCAAGAACGGTTTGAGTGCGTCTTTCGGCTCAATCGACCTCGCTACCAAGAAGTCGCTGCTCTCGACGAAGCTAGACACCACAGGAATCGTGATTAAAGACGGCTCTGGACTCTCAGACAACAACCGGGTTTCACCCATCTTCCTCGCGAAGTTCATGAAACTTGTTTTGAACGGTTTCGCTGACTTCGATGTGATTCACCAAGGACTCCCGATTTCTCACGAATCTGGTTCTCTTCAAACTCGATTTGGTGGCAAAAACCTAGACGCTGCTGGCCAGATTCTTGCGAAAACCGGTTGGATCAAGCACGGTTACACCCTTGCGGGAATCATCAATGGCCGCGACCACACCACCCTTCTTTTCGCAATCTACGCACTGGGCGATGTAAAGCCTGAGGCGAAGGACGCAATAGATAACCTCGCTACCGCGTTCTACCGCTGCGGCAACAAGCTTTCGAACGAGTAAGTAACAATCTAGGATTGTTAGCATCCGAAAGATTTATCGATAGGAACAGCAATGGCGCTTTCTGAGCAAGATCTACTAGCTAAAGTCCCAACCGGTCTATTCATAGCCGGCAAATGGGTGAGCGGTTCTGGCAGTCTGATTGCCGTAGAAGACCCAGCGACAGGTAAGACCCTGCTCGAAATTGCCAACGCTTCGGCCGAGGACGGCCTCGCAGCATTGACGGCTGCCGACGAAACTCAAGCATCGTGGGCAAAGGTTGCTCCGCGTGAACGCGGCGAACTTCTTCGCCGCACCTTCGAACTGATTCGCGAACGCTCAGAAGAGTTCGCAACACTCATTTCGCTCGAAATGGGCAAGCCGATCGCCGAAGCACGTGGCGAAGTAACCTACGGCAACGAATTTCTTCGCTGGTTCAGCGAAGAGGCCGTTCGAATTTCTGGCCGCTTTGGCACCTCACCAGAGGGCACCGGGCGCATGCTTGTCGCCCAGCGCCCAGTTGGCCCCGCATTTGCAATCACCCCTTGGAACTTTCCGCTCGCCATGACCACTCGCAAGATTGGCCCAGCGATCGCTGCTGGTTGCACGATGGTGGTTAAGCCGGCCGAGCTAACCCCCTTGACCACGCTCCTGCTCGTGAAGACCATGGAAGAAGCGGGTTTGCCTGCCGGTGTGATCAACGTGATTACAACGAGCACCTCGGCCGCTACCTCGGCACCTATCATCGCCGATAACCGTTTGCGCAAGATCACCTTCACCGGTTCAACTCAGGTTGGCCGCAAGCTGCTCGAACAGTCTGCTCAGAGAATTCTGCGCACATCGATGGAACTCGGTGGCAACGCACCGTTCGTAGTGTTTGAAGACGCCGACATCGACTCAGCCGTAAATGGCGCGATGCTCGCCAAGATGCGCAACATCGGCCAGGCTTGCACCGCTGCCAACCGTTTTATAGTGCACGACTCGGTTGCCGACGACTTTGCTTCAAAGCTCGGTGACCGCATGGGCGCATTAAAGCTTGGGCGAGGAGTCGACGCAGACACCACCTGTGGCCCTGTAATCAACGAGAAGGCTCGTGAAAACATGCAGCGCCTTGTCGACGCAACAGTTGCCGAAGGTGGCGACGTAGTCGTGGGTGGCGAATCGGGCTCGGGTGACGGCTACTTCTTCAAGCCAACCGTCCTAGCAAACGTAAAGCCCGGATCGACGATTCTTAAAGAAGAAATCTTTGGTCCAATTGCTCCAATCGTTCGCTTCAAGACCGAAGAAGAGGCGATTCGCCTAGCCAACGACACCGAATACGGCTTGGTTTCTTATGCTTTCACCGAGGACTTAAAGCGCGGAATGCGATTGATTGAGTCACTCGACACCGGCATGACTGGCCTAAACACTGGCTTGGTTTCAAACGCGGCCGCACCTTTCGGTGGCGTAAAGGCCTCTGGTCTTGGCCGTGAGGGTGGCGCTGAGGGCATTCACGAGTATTTGGAAACCAAGTACGTCATGATTCCAGACCCAAGCCTCTAAATAACGTCTCGCAACTGGCCAGCGGTCTTTTCTGGCGGAAAGTCTGCGATGAATGCTCCCATTGCCGACTCTGAGCCAGCAAGGTACTTGAGCTTGTCTGCCGCACGTCTAGGCGAAGTCAGTTTGAACTGAAGTCTGAAGTTTTCGCCGCCATCAAAACTAGGCGCCTGGTGCCAGCCGGCAACGTAAGGTGTCGGGCTGTCGTAAATCGCATCGACTCCACGCAGCACCCTCGAGTAGATCGAGGTCAATTCTTCTAGTTCGTCACCGGTCAGCTCGGTGAGGTTTTGCACCTGGCGGTGAGGCATGATTGTCGCCTCGATTGGCCAGCGAGCTGCGAATGGCACAAACGCAGTGAAGTTTTCGCCGCGAATCAACTCGCGCTCAGAGCCTTGCTCAAACTCGAGAATGTCTTGAAATAGGTCTTTGCCATGGCGGGCAAGCGAAGCAAAAATCTTTTCTTGATTCGGAGTCACATAAGGGTATGCGTAAATCTGGCCGTGCGGGTGATGAAGGGTAACGCCAATTTCTTGCCCGCGGTTTTCGAAAGGAAACACGGTTCGCACGCCGGGCATGCGCATGATCGCATCGGTGCGGTCGGCGAGTGCATCGAGAATCGTGCGAACGCGCGTGAGGCTCTGTCTCGCAAGTGACCCGTTGTGCTCTGGCGAGAACACGACAACCTCACAGCGGCCGATTGAAGGCTTTATTGCCCCAAGTGGCAGGTTTGGCTCAATCCAGTAGCTCGGGTCGTCAACGGTGCCGGCGACCTGGGCAAATGACGGGTTTCGGTTTTCAAAAACGGCAACATCGAAGTTGTCTGGAACCTCTGATGCAAAGGCCGAGTGGCTTGGGCAGAGTGGGCATTCATGGGCAGGTGGCAAGAAGGCTCGTCCGTGGCGGTGGGCGGCAACCGAGATCCATTCGCCGCTGAGCACATCGAGGCGCATCTCGGCAAGCTCTGGGCGAGGCTCTGCAGAGCGGGTGTCGGCAAGGCGGCTGGCTCCTAGCTTTGAATCGGCATCGTCGAAATAGAAGAGGTCGCGGCCATCGGCAAGTTTTGCCTCATGCTTGGTGGTCATCGCTGAATCCCTTCGTCTGCAATAAGTATATTCCCGCTGGCGTTAGTCTGGGCATTGGAGGCAAAATGACTAAGCAGGCATTGGCGGCGGGAAGCGTTCGCGCATTCCGCATTGGGCTCGTCGCAGCACTCACTCTTTTGATTGGCAGCGGCTACACGCTTCAATACACCAACACGGCGCTGGCAACTGAACTAGCCAATAACGCGCCGTCACAGACGCATACGCCAACGCAAACCGCAAGTGTTCCAGACCCAGACCCAACGACTCCCGCACCTACCGACCCGGTGCTAGCTGCGATTCAGGCGCACCAAACCGCTACCGGCTGTCACTTGCACCTCGACGTAGCAGTTGCTGTTCAGGCGCTCGGCACCTGCAAGCTTCTTTTGGTCGGCGACTCACTGGGTAACAACCTCGGATACGGCATGATTGGCCAACTCACGGGATACAAGAACCTCAAGTTTGCTCTGCGCGCCAAGGCTTCAACCGGTCTTTCAAACTCATGGTTCTACAACTGGGAGACCAATCTCAAGACGTATCTGCGAACCGAAAAGCCAAACATTGTCGTGGTCTTTCTTGGTGCGAATGACCGTCAAAATATGCGAGTTAGTGGCCAAATTCTCACCTATGGCACCGCCAAGTGGGTTTCCGCCTACGCAGCCTCCGTTTCGCGCATGACCAAGATGGCAACCGATGCGGGCGCTTATGTGCTCTGGGTCGGGCTGCCAATTTGCAAGCCATACAACTACAACAAGGGCATGGAGCTGATCTCTGGCATCGATGCGAGCACCATCAGGCACAATGCGGGTGCGCGCTTCATCGCACTTCACGAGCTGACCTCAGACGCCAAAGGCAACTACACGCAATACCAAGTGGTGAACGGCAGTCGACAAAAGACGCGTGGCGATGACGGGATTCACTTCACTGCGAACGGTCAAAGCGTGATCGGCAGTTATGCAATCGGCAAAATTGCCAGCCTATTTAGGGTGACTCTAAAGTCAAACCATCCACGCGTAGTCACGAAGTAGCGCGAATACTCAGCTGTTCGACAATCAGCGAAGCGTTCCACACCAGTGCAACCGAAATTAGCAGCAGCAAAAGAGTCGCAACCAAGTCGTTTTTGAAACGCCCGGCTCTCATCAGCGGTTTCTCGATTAGGTGGTGACTCAAAACCGAACAAACCAAAGCGCCAAAGAGTTGCACAGGCAGCCAGTTCGGGCTTGGCGGGTTAACCATCTGCGACGGCAGCATCAGCCAGATGTAGTGCCAAAGATAAAGGGCATACGAAAAGTCGCCAAGGTATCTGAGCGGGCGCCATCTCAGCCAGCTTGCCGGCCCAAACCGCACAGAGTGTTCATTAGCCCAGAGCAAGGCGGCGACTCCGAGCGCCGGCCACCAAGCCAGGACGCCTGGGTATGGCTTAGTCGAATCAAGGAATACCGCCGAGGACGCGATTGCGGCAAGTCCGATTACAGAAACGGTGGTTGTGACCAAAAGCGGTGTGCGATTTGCCGCAGCCGACGGAATCAGCCCAATCAGGCAACCGAGAGCAATCTCCCAAACACGCGTCCAGGGTGAGTAATAGGCAACGGTGGTATCTGTCGCAGTTTGAACATAGCTCCACAAGCCCGAGGTGGCCATCGCCAATATGGCAATTGCCGCCAACGACGGTCTCCGAAAACGTTCGGGGGTAAATCTCAAAACCGTGAAAAAGACCAGCGGAAAAACCAGGTAAACCTGCTGTTCGATGGCGAGATACCAGTAGTGGTTTAGGAGCGATTGGTCGAGCCCCTGAATAAAGTAGTTTGCCCCGACTGAGATGAACCGCCAGTTGGCCGCGAACATCGAAGACCACCTTGAGTCTTCGATCAGGTCAGTGTTGAAGGCTGGGCCAAGCAAAAAATACGCTGCGAACAATGTGACAACGATCACAATCGCCGCAAGTGGCACGAGGTGCATAACTCGCTTGATGTAGAAAGTTTTTAGGTTTGCACCGAGCGACCGAGGGTATTTTCGCAGAGCGCTATCGGTAACCACATAGCCGCTCAACACGAAGAACAACTCAACGCCGACGAAGCCACCCTGAAATCCGGCCAAACCCGCGTGCAACAAGACCACTAGGGCTATTGCGATACCGCGAATGCCCTGAATGTCTGCGCGAAAGCCTTGGCTCACAGCACCCCTTCGGTTGTCTAACGCAAGGCTAGCCGAAGCGCGATAAGTTTGAATCAACGAAAGGCTCACGATGTCTCAGCCAGTGCTGATCTTTGATGGCGACTGTGGTTTTTGCACGACGACCGCCAATTACATCGTCAAGCGCTCGAAGACTCCGATTGTTGCTCACGCCTGGCAAATGGTCGACGTCACAGAATACGGAATCCTTCAGCAACAGGCGCAAAAGCGCGTCTACGTTATCGACGAAGGTCACGCCTTTGGTGGGCACGAAGCTTTCGCCCAGTTGCTAAGACTTCAGAAGAACTGGCTGCTCACGGCGATTGCCTGGGTAATGGTTGTGCCACCGATTTGCTGGTTGAGCAGAATCGCTTACGCACTCGTCGCGCGCTACCGCCACAAGCTTCCGGGCGGCACCCCAGCCTGCAAGCTGCCCACTAACTAGTGCAGGCTGCCGGCAACCCAGTTGATGGTTGACTTGGCCGAGGCTGTTCCGCCATCGATCTTCACCGAAACGACACTTGAGCCTTTGCTCTTGGTGAGGTTGCAGAGATAGACAGTCACCAAGCCTTTGGCGTCAGAGGTTGCAACAGCGGTTGAAAGAAATGATCCAACTCCCTTGAAGGTCACCGCAACTCGAATTCCAGCGGCGACCTTGCCATCTTGAGTCACTTTGAACTGGGCGAAACCTGCGCCACCTAGCATCGCCTTAGACGTTGCCGAAACGGCGACCACCTTGTTTGTTGGTGCTACGAACAAGACCTGAGCGATGCCAGATTCCTGAATGTTCGGACCGGCAAGAATCTTGAACTTGAATGCACCGTCTGAGGTCACATTGCTTAGAGTCGCGTGAATGGTCGCCTTGCCAACGCCATCAAGTCTGAAAAAGCAGGTGTGGGTGTCTGAAGACAAAACCTGTGGGTCGCACCCGGTCGAACTGGTTCCGCTAGCGTTCGCAGCCAAATTGATCCCGAGCGAACCGGTGACATCGAACATGTTGATCTGCGCAAACTTGCCACCGTTGCCGGTAGGTGCGGTGTAAACAAAATCGAAACCAGTCGATTGGGTCGAAAGTGCGTAACCGGTTGAAAGTGTTTTGGCGTTCGTCGCTACAACTTTGACAGCAGTTAGCTGCGGCGAAACTATCCAGGTGTTGTTGTAGGCGTGAGCCGGCAGAGCAACAAGGGTGAGTGCCAAAGTGGCAATGATGGTGGTAATTTTGCGCATTTGGCGTCCTGTTCGAATCGAGGACGTGCGCACACACGTTCTCTGAACCATAGCACCATTCACAGGTAAGGCGCGTAAAGTAAGGGCATAGGCCAAGTCGGCCTCGACGAGGAGGCCATCGTGGCTCAGAAGAACCCATCAAAGAATTCAGCCAAGACCGCTCCGGCAAAGAACCTCAAAGAGAAGCGCCTCGAAAAGAAAGCCAAGTCTGCTGCCAAGGACAAAAAAGGTGATTAAGAAATTTTTTGCCGCAGCTTTGATTGTGGCTTCGGTCTCTTTCACTGCAGGTTGCGCAAACCCCGGTGACCCAACCATCTCGGCCTCGCCGACTGCAACACCTTCGCCAACGGCCACTTTTACCGCCAAGACGCCCGCGCAGGCTAAAGCAGCCTACAAGCTGATAGCCAAAGCGAGCTGTGACGAAGCGCAGCTTAACGGCGTTGTCGAAACCGTCGGCCCAACCACCGTTGTGATGACCCCGAAAGCCAAAAATTACAAAGACTACAACGCTGCATATTTCACCAAGCCAGACAAATACGAGGTCATCTGGGAGCTCACCGGTTTAGCTTCTTGCGCCGACTGGTACACCTTCAGCATGTCTGACGAAGCTGGCAAAGAAGCCGAAATCGACGTCACGTTCAATAAGGGCGATGGCACTTACGAAGTAAACCAGTCTTTCGATGACGTCAAGTACTCCTATCGGGTTACCGTTGTCGACGGCAAGATGGGATCTGAGGTCGAAATAAAGACAGGCGCGACAACCACGCTTCGCTATGGCAACCAAACTGCCGCCGATCAGTTGATTCTGACCACCGCGGTTGATCGCTATTTAGCCACGATTGGCTAGTGCGCTTTCGAGGTAGTCGGCAACATCGGCCATAACTCGCTGATCGATCGAATGGCCAAGGCCGTCGTAAGTTCTTGTGACCGCGCGAGTGTGCTGCTGCAGCCATACGTTGAGGCGAGCCGTAGCTTCTCTAGAAACCACTTGATCTTGCAACCCTCGGCAGTAAATGACTTTGGGTTTGTTTGCCAGTAAGGTCGCGTCACCAGGCAGCTCGCCACCGTAGATGAAGCCGGCCAAAATAACCGTTGCCATGACTCGAGACGGACGCGTGCGAAGGAGTTGTGTGGCCATCAACGCGCCCTGCGAGAAGCCAAGCAAAATCAACGGCGAATCTTCTGGCAGGTTTGCGTCGACCCAGCTCCAAATCTTTTCGGTGGCCTCTTTGATCTCGGTTTCACCTGGGTCTAGAGGATTCTCAACCGAATACCAGGCGTAGCCTGGAAACTGCGAAGGTTCGGGAGCCCTAAGCGAAACCCAAGGGAGTTTAGGTAAAAATTTTATGAGCTCTGGTAAGTCACGCTCGTCTGCACCGTAACCGTGCAGAAACAAAACCAGAGGCTTTCCTGGTTCTAGCGAACCGAGGTTTCCTGAAACATGGTGGGTAATTTGAGCCATGAGACAAATCTAGGTCAGTCGCTTGCTAGGGTGAAGCCATGAGCGAGCAAAACCCAGTACTTATCGTTATCGATATGCAGAACGGGTTTCAAAACCCCGCGATGCCACCTAGCAATAACCCAGCCTGTGAAGGTAACGTGTTGAGTCTTCTGGCAACTTGGCGAGAAAAGGGCCTGCCGGTAGTTCTAGTTCGTCACGACTCGAAGAACGCTGGCTCAGTCTTAGCGCCAGGCCAGAGCGGTAACGACCTTCAGGCGGGCATAGACGGCCCCCACGACTTATTGGTGACCAAGTCGGTGAACTCTGCCTTCTATGGCGAACCAGATCTAAAAACCTGGCTGGACGCATCGAATTACAAGAAACTTGTCATTTGCGGAATCCAGACCAATTACTGTTGCGAAACCACAGCTCGAATGGCTGGAAACATGGGCTTCGAAGTCGAGTTCGTTCTAGACGCCACAAGAACCTTTGACCTCAAAGACAACGAAGGCAACGTGGTTTCGGCTGAAACGCTATCGAAGATCACCGCAGTAAACCTCGATGGTGAATTCGCAACGGTGGTTTCGACCAAAGCGGCAATTGCGGGCATCAGCGCTCTTTAGCTTCATTCACAAACCGCTCAAACTTTGTTGGAATAAAGTGGCTTGCCTTTGATTGATTTCCACGCACCAAGAAAGGAAACAAATGCCTGCAGTAACCGCTAGTGCACTCACTCTTCCGAGACTTTCACCGGCGCAAGGTGTTGCCCGACCTGTGAAATCGGTGACAGTTGGGCCAAAGGCTTTTGAAGGTGACGGGTTTCCGGTAACCAGAGCATTTGCCGGGGTTTCTTACCAAGACCTTGACCCGTTCATTCACATGGACCAAATGGGTGAGGTTGAATACGCCCCATACGAACCGCGAGGAACCTCTTGGCACCCGCACCGCGGTTTTGAGACCTTCACTTACATGATTGACGGAACCTTTCAACACCAAGACAACCACGGTGGCGGCGGCGTCATTCAAGACGGTGCTACTCAATACATGACCGCAGGATCAGGTGTGCTTCATATCGAGACCCCTCCAGACGACCTTGTTATGGCAGGCGGACTCTTTCACGGCATCCAGCTTTGGATCAACTTGCCATCTGATAAGAAGATGAGCAACCCTAACTACCAAAACCTCGAAGGCAACGACGTTAAGTTGATTGCTAGCCAAGACGGCGGTTCGCTCATCCGCGTAATCGCTGGTTCGATTGATGGCCATACCGGCCCTGGTGTCTCGCAAACCCCCATCACCATCGCTCATGTAACGATCGCACCTGGGGCGTCGGTTTCGATTCCATGGAACCCGGAATTTAATGCTCTGGCTTTTGCCCTTGCCGGAACGGGAACCGTTGGGGAAAACTCCTTTGGTGGATCAGTCGCGGAGTTCCCGACCTCTTCGCTAGCCGTTTTTGGGCGTGGCGATCGAATCGTAATTTCTGCAGACAAACTCCAAGATTCTCGCAATGAAGCACTCGAAGTGTTTCTTATTGGCGGTCAGCCCATCAAGGAGCCGGTTGTTGCATACGGCCCGTTTGTGATGAACACTAAAGAAGAAGTGATTCAAGCCGTGGAAGACTTCAACTACGGACGATTCGGGCAGATACCCGATGACGCACTGCAACCGTTTCACCACAGGAGATAGCATGAAACCAATTTCTAAGGTCGCCGTTGTCGCTGCGATCATCGGCCCAATTCAGTCGGTCTTAGGTTGGGCGATCTCTGGAGCCCTAACACCGGGCTATGACGCAGGCCGACAAACGATCAGCGAACTGGCGTCACTTGATGCACCGACCCATGTTTTGCAGTCGAGTTTCTTTATCCTCGGTGGGACATTAACGATTCTGGCCGCAATCTTCGCGCGCACTTTTGCAATGCCTGGGCGCCTCGCCCTCTTCATCTCGGGGCTTTGCACCTACGGGCTGACCATCTTCCCAACACCACTTATTGGGCACTCGGCCATGCACCTCCTTTTTGCGATTACATCATTCGTTTTATCTGCTGGCTGGTTGCTCGCTGCGATGCGTTTTCGCAAAGACGCCCCAGAAATCATTCGCCCAAAGTGGGCAATTCTTCAAACCGCCTACCAGGCAGCAATAGCAATCATTTTTCTAATTGTTTGGTCAGACCCACTGGCAACCAACATTGGCATCTGGGAGCGAGTCGTGACGACGAGTCAGGCGCTCCAAGTTTCGGTTGTTGTGTTGGTTATCTACTACGGGCAAAGAAAAAGACAGCTGAGCTAAAGTTTTCTTATGACCGAACTGCAAAGACCAACCCTTGAGCCAATGTTTGAACCGGCTCCGGAAGAACTAACCATCCTCGAGGTGCACGAAGGCACTGGTATCGAGGCACCAGCTGGCGCAACCGTCAAGGTGCACTACCTGGGCGTTGACTACGAAACCGGTGAAGAGTTTGACTCATCTTGGGGTCGTGGCACACCGATCGAGTTTCCTCTAAACCGCCTGATTAAGGGCTGGCAAGAAGGCATTCCGGGCATGAAGGTTGGCGGTCGTCGCACCCTTATTTGCCCACCGATTTATGCCTACGGCGAAGCCGGCGCAGGTCATCACCTCTCAGGCCGAACCTTGGTATTTGTTATCGACCTGTTGGGTGTCGTTTAGTTCACTGATTCCGGGTCGTCGATAAATTCGCGCACCTCTTGCGGGCAGCGGCAACCTTTAGCAATCTTTGCAGCCCAGTAATACGCCTCTTCACGATTGGCAACCTCGAGCACTGAAAACCCACCTAGGACTACGTCGCTCTTGGTAATCGGCCCCAGCGTAACATTGCCGTCCTCGCTCACAACCACTGGCTCGTAGGTGTGAAACCCGCCACCAAAAATCCAAACACCGGCTTCTTTGGCCTCGCGCACAACCGCGTGTGATTCTTCTGCGACGAGCTCCCACTCGTGGTCGGCAACCCGCATGTCGCCGTCGTTGAAAGAGATGATGAACCTAGCCAAGGAGTGCCACACTTAGGGCCACGAAGATGCCAACGAAAATCGCCGGGGTCAGATACTTGGCAACATGCAACCAAGAAGCAGTCTTGGCGATGGTTTTCGAGATCGCGCTATTACCGACCGCTGCTAGATCTCGTGCCACAGCCTGAGCCTCATGCGCGGCCGAATACTCGACCAGTGCGCCGAGGATACCCGAGGCAAGCAAAATGCCAAGCACCGCCCACGTAGTGAATGGGCCCGCTGACCTGACGGCAGGCACGAGACTCGCGGTGGTGATCAATAAAAAGGTTGGAGCAAACTGGGCAACAACAAGCTGGGTGCGGTTGCGGTTCCAAAGCTCAATCAGATCTTTTTCGTTCATAACTTAAATGAAATCATGTCGGGGTAGTTTTAGTTCAACGATGCGAAACAAAGGAGCTCGATGAAGGTATCGAATCGAATACTCACCGGCATCTTCATCGTTAGCGGCCTACTACATCTGATTAGCCCTTCGGCTTTCGAATGGCTAATGCCGCCTTGGTTGCCGCAGCACATATTGCTCATTTATGTCAGTGGCGTATTCGAACTTGCCTGCGCATTTGGGTTCCTGCTCAAACAGCGGTGGGCGGGCTGGCTCTCAACGTTGCTTCTGCTTGCTGTTTGGCCCGCAAACATCTGGTTCGCAATCAACGTCTCGAGTTCAAACGAGTTCTGGGTGATTTTTGCAGCCTGGCTCAGATTGCCGTTGCAACTACCTCTGATGTATTTCGCCTGGAAGTCTTCGCGAAGACTCAGCGCTTAAAAGGGCAGTGGCGGCAAAGGTTCGCGCAACATTTGCCTTCATCGGCCAAGGTCTTGGCATTGAAAACGAAATAGCCAGTCTCGGGGTCTAGATATCCAGCCTGACCGAGCGTGATCGAAAGATTGTGTTTAAACATGATCTCTTCAAAGCGCGGGTTTTCCTCGTTCAAGCGGTCAGGGTGTGGCTGGCCCAGGTCGCGGGGGAGAATTCTTAGCTTTGGCATCGAACCGCAATGCTAGGACAAACCCGGGCTCGAATGTCTGAGGCGCGCAAAGCTTAAAGCAAGAATGCACCTCGAAATGAGGTGCATATCTTGTAGGCCCCGTCGGGATCGAACCGACGACCCACGGATTAAAAGTCCGTTGCTCTAACCAACTGAGCTAGAGGCCCATGAGCCCTGAGGCACTAGACAATTCTAGCGCAGGTCGGCGAATTGACTTTCGATGAGTTCGCGGTCTCTTTTGTCTTTAATGTTTTCAATTGCAGTTTTAGCTCTGGTTCGAAGTTGTGCAAATGCGACTGTTCCTTGAGATGCTCGAGCGAGCCCTTCTAGCCCCGAGGCGATTAGCCAGTCTGCGCCGACAAGCTCGGCTAGTTTCACCGATTCGGTTGCATGCATTATTGCTAAATCTTGGGCGCCGGCTTTGTATAGCGCACGTGAATAAAGCCATAGGCCAATTGCCCAATTTTGTTCGTTGCCGACTTTTCGCCAAAGATTGAGGCTCGACGCTGCTAACTCCAGGCCTTCTGCAACATCGCTCTCGGTTCCCTCGACAATAAGTTCAAAGGCTCTGTTGTAGTTTTGCGCTGCTAAATCTCTCAACTCGTTCATGGTTGGTCAATTTACCTGAGGAATGCTCGACCTCAAAATGAAGTGCGGGTTGAGCATAGAATCGATTTGACCATGGAGGTTAAAAATGAAGAAGTTTTTTATGCTGATCGCAACTGCGTCACTCACCTTCACCGCTATAGCAATCGGCGGTGCGACGAACGCGGCCACCCCAACCACTTCAGCCGTAAATTTTGGGGGCGACCCAACAGGCATCGCTATTACCTCTGATGGCTCAAACGCCTACATTGCCGACTGCGCAAATAATTTACTCAAGGAAGTCTCGCTCAGTACCAACCTGGTTTCTAACATTGCCACGGTGGGTACTTGCCCAATGAGCGTTGTTCTAAGCCCTGACGGCAAGACCGCGTATGTTCCAAACTATTGGTCTCAAGACTTATCAGTAGTCGACCTAACCTCAAAAACCGTAACCGCAACAGTTCCGCTTACTGGCTCGCTATTCTCGATCTCAATCACCCAAGACGGAAGCAAATTGCTGGTCCCGAACTCAATAGGTGATGTCTTCATTATTGATACCGCTACAAACACGATTCTTCAAACCGTTGCCGTCGACGGAGCGCCGGTTTATTCGGCTTTTTCTCCTGATGGTTTGACTGCTTATGTGACCTCAGCAAACACACCTACTTTGAGCGTGATCGATGTCGCGACTGGCACCGTCTCTCACACATACACGTTCAACGTTGGTCAGTTGTATGGCGTGACTCTTAACTTTGATGGTTCTAAGGCTTTCGTGGCCGAGTTTGATGGGGGATCTGGAACTAGCGTCCTTCAGATTGACACTGCTAGCGGGGTGCTCGATAAAACCATGACGGTCTGCGCTGGACCGCAGAACAGCTCGTTTGCTCCAGACTCGAGCTTGCTTTTGGTTGCATGTGTGTCTGGCAACCTCAACGTTTTGAATGTCGAGACAGGCGTTGTAGCTTCAACGGTTTCAACGGAGTCCGGATCGCGCTACGTTGCCATTACTCCCGACGGCAGCAATGCAGTCGTTGGCAACCTTGACAGCCACTCGCTAACCGTAGTGAGCTTTGACCCAGCCCTTGTTCCGCCAGTTGAACCAGGCAAGGTTGTCGACAAAAATGCCGGTGGCCTAGCTGCAACCGGAGTCGAATCTAACCCAGCACTTCTGCTCGTCGGTTTGGTTCTTATGGCAGTGGCCGCGGTGTTTGGCTTGAAATCAAAGCTTCGCTGATGCCTCTCAAGCTAGCAAAGCGTAGATCACCGTTTTTGTTTGTTGCCGCTCTTGCGGCGGTTATTGCCATAGTTGCACCTACTAACGCTGGGACAGGGGCTTCGGCAACGATGCGTTACCAGGGATCCGTGGCCAACCCACAAATTGGGACTCCGAAACCTGTTTTGCCGACCTGGGCAAAGAGCGCTTCGATTTACGAGGTAAATCTTCGACAGTTCTCGTCGGGTTCAAAAAAGTTCAACGGGTTGAAGGCGCAGCTCCCAAGGCTCAAAGCGCTTGGTGTGCAAATTCTTTGGTTGATGCCAATCTTTCCAATTTCTCACCAGGGCAGGTTGGGCTCACTCGGTTCACCTTACGCGGTGCAAAACTACACAGCGGTTAATCCCGAATTCGGAAGCGCAGCAGAGTTTAAAGCTCTCGTAAAAGAAGCCCATAAGCAGGGTTTTCACGTGATTCTTGACTGGGTCGGAAACCATTCTGGCTTGGACAACGTTTGGACAATCTCACACCCAGACTGGTACACCGTGGTCAACGGCCAGATTCAGGCGAACCGCGACTGGTCTGATGTCGCCGATCTCAACTATGACGTGCCTGAACTTCGAACCGCGATGTTCAACGCCATGAAGTACTGGGTAACCAGCGACGACATTGACGGCTTCAGGTGCGACTACGCAGGTGGCGTGCCAACTGATTTCTGGGAAGACACCAACACTAAGCTTCAGGCGATCAAGCCGTTGTTTATGCTTTCTGAAAACCAGTCGGACTTCTCTCACCTGAACAGCGCATTCGTGGCCAACTACGGGTGGAGCCTGCTATCGGCGATGAATGGTTTTGCTAGCCGCGGAGGAGATGCAAACTCCTTCACTAGTCAGATCTACTTGACTCAGAACGTTTACCCCAATGGCACCTTCCCGCTCAACTTCATTACCAACCACGACGAGAACTCTTGGAACGGCACAGAGTATGAGCGCCTAGGTGCTTATGTGAAGCGCTTCTCTGCTATCTACTTCACTCTTCCTGGAGTTCCGTTGATTTATAACGGCCAAGAGATTGCCTTGAACCGCCGACTGCCATTCTTTGAGTCGAGCCCGATTACCTGGACAAAGTCAGCGATGACGGATTTTTACCGCAAACTTGTTGCCTTGAAAACTAAGAACGCGGCCCTTTGGAACGGCAATGCAGGGGGTGCAATCAACCAGATTGATGGCAGCACCGAAGACGTGTTGACATACACCCGAATCAAGGGTGCAAGCAAGGTGGTTGTGGTTATCAACCTCAGCAACGCGAAGGTTACCGACACAGTTACTCTCGGGGCGGCCAAAGGTAACTATTTCAAATACTCCAATGGAGCCAAGACCACGCTTGCCGCAACTCAGAAGTTTGTAATGCCAGCTGGTTCTTTTGAGGTCTATTCAACCACTCAGGTTAAATAGCCTTAGCTGCTGCGACCCAGCGTTCAATCAAGTCGGTGTCTTTGGCGCCTGGGTTAAAGGTCGCTCGAACCGGGTTCAAGTTTTCTAATTCAGTTTGGCTTTGCCAGAAGCCACACCCGAGACCCGCGAGATAGGCGGCGCCGATTGCGGTTGCCTCTACATGCGCTGGGCGTTCTACCTTAGTTTGGAGTAGGTTGCTTTGAATTTGCATGAGCAGGTTGTTGGCGCTAGCGCCACCATCGACTCTGAGTCGAGTCAGCTGGCCCATTAGGTCAAAGACACAGAAGATCTGCATTGCGATGCCTTCAAGCGTGGCTCTCGCGATATGCCGCTTGGTCGAACCTCGCGTCAGTCCAAGGAGTTCGCCGCGAGCATCTGGCTTCCAAAATGGAGCGCCGAGCCCGGTGAGCGCCGGCACAAAAATTACTCCGTCAGAAGTTTCGGAGGCAAGTTGTTCAACCTCATTTGCTTCTTGAATGATGCCAAGGCCATCGCGCAACCATTGCACCGCTGCCCCAGCGACAAAGGTTGAGCCTTCGAGAGCGAATTGGCGTTTGCCGTTTGGATGTTGCCAAGCCACGGTGGTCAATAGCTGCGGCACGATTTGTATTTCGTTGCCCGTGTTTTTCAATAGAAAAGCACCCGTACCATAGGTGCACTTTGCGTCGCCAGGTTCGAATGCGCACTGGCCAAACAGTGCTGCCTGTTGGTCACCAGCAATGCCGGTTATTGGCAGTTCAAGACCCAGAAAGGCCTCAGGCATCGTTTCGGCTAACCGACCGTAGCTTGCCACGATTTGAGGAAGGGCGACTTTTGGAACCTCAAACATTTTGAGGAGTTCATCACTCCATTCACCGGTTTCTAGGCTGTAAAGCTGCGTTCTTGAGGCGTTGGAAGCATCGGTAATGTGGTGGCGACCGCCAGACATGCGTGCGATCAGATACGAATCGACTGTGCCTACGGCGGTTCGTCCTTGTTCAATACCAGCCCAAACCTGCGGTTCGTTTTGCCTGATCCACACCAGCTTGGATGAGGTGAAATAGGGGTCAAGGGGAAGCCCGCTAAGTTGTTTGACCCTATCGCCGTCGAGGTCGAGCTCGACGCTACGGCGATCCTGCCAAACGATCGCTGGCCTTGGTGATTGAAGAGTTGTTTTGTCCCATAGCACTAAAGTTTCGCGCTGGTTTGTGATACCGATGGCAGTTGGGATTTGGTCGGTTTTTGACAACGCCTGCTTGACCGAGGTGAGAGTCGCGGCCCAAATCTGCTCTGGCAGGTGCTCAACCCAACCCGGTTGCGGGTAATGCTGTTCAAACTCCTGATAGCCCTGTGCAACTAGCTCGCCTCCGTGGCTTACGACAACCGTGGTTATGCCTGTCGTGCCTGCGTCAATTGCGAGAATAGCCATGCGAAAAGGCTAATGCGTCATCGGGTCGGTGCCGAGTGTTACCCGTTCGAGTTTCGACTTTTTGGTTGGCCACTCAACCAGAAGCATCGCGCCAATCATTACGAGACCACCGACCACTGTCAGAGCTTTCACCGGCTCCTGACCGATCGCGTAGGCAAAACCGGCGGCGAACACGACCTCGCAGGTGAGAATAATGGCGACCCTCGAGGCGTCCATTATTGATTGGGCCCAGGTTTGAATGAAGAATGCGGCCGCGGTGGCGAAAAGCGCGCAGAAGACCACAGCACCCCAGACGTTTGCATTTGGCGGTGGGGTGAATCCGTCTGGCAAAGCACCAAACCAAGAGACGATTGCTACGGCCGCCATTTGAACCACGGTTAGCGCGTAGCTGTCTAGGTTTTTGCTCCATGCCCCAAGGCCGACAATGTGCAGAGCGTAGAGCAGAGCACAGATTAGTAGTGGCAAGATTCCGTTAGACCAGCTGAGGCCGTCTAGCGAAATCAGCGCCAAGCCTGCCGTCGCCAATACGACGCCCACTAGAACTTTTAGGTTGAGGCGCAGTTTTAGAAGCACGAAGGCCAGCAGGGGAGTAAGAACCACGTAAAGACCCGTGAAGAAACCGGTGACCGCTGCGGTTGATTGTTCGAGGCCGATTGTTTGAGCGATATAGGCGATGCCCAAAATCACACCAAGAATCCCGCCGCGTAACAGCAGCCCGCGATTCATTTTGAAAATCGTCTTTGGGCGAATTGCGAGCATCACAAGCGTTGCAATGGTGAACCTCACGGCCAAGAAGTCATTGAAAGGCTCTTGGGTTATAGCGTCTTTCATCCATACGAAGGCAACGCCCCAGCTTGCGGTAACCGAGAGTAGGGCGATAGTCGCTAGGCGACTAGTACGCAATGACACCGTCGGCCGTGCTCTTGATCTTCGGGGTTTTCTCGCCTGCTGAAATCTCTACCTTGATGTGGTTTTCGATTGGGGCTACCGGGCAGGTTGCGAAGTCGGTGTAGGCGCAAGGGTAGTTAGCCGACTTGTTGAAGTCGATCTCCCACCTGTCACCTTCTACGTGAATCGCATTAACGTTTCGGCCGGTGCCGTAGGTTTCTTTGCCGCTGGTGCCGTCACGGAAGATAATTTGTAACACCTCTGGGTTAGACCTTGTGAACGCGGTGAGTTGAACAGTCTCTTCGCCAATCTTGAAAACTAAAGTTCCCGCAGATTCCATCGAAAGTCCGATATCGCCTATCACCGAGCCGATTGCAACTTCGCGAATGTTCTTTACCAGTGTTGCGACAACCTTAAAGCTCGGGTCGTAGTCGAAGGTGATGACGCCATCGAATAGGTCAAACATCTTGCTGTCGCTGTGGCGAGGTCGCAGCGCCAGGTTGCCTCCTCGGCTGGCAATCTCAAGAGCACCACCAGTCATCGGAATCTGTATCTCGCTGCCTGATTCGATATTCCAGCTTTGCTCATCTAGGTTGCCTTCGTAGCCGCGCGCGTGAACTGTGTGGCCAATCGCCCACCACTGGCCAGTGACGTCGCTAAAGCTCTGTGGCTGCTCTGAGAGCCAATGCATGCCGGTTACGGCTAGGAAGCCGGTTGGGTTGCGCCACTGCTTGTTGCGGCTTTCAATCCACTCTGCGAAATCGTTCATTTTGCCTCCAATGGGCCATAGGTCTCGACTGAGACGATTTGTCTATTTTTGCCGGGTTCTTGGCGAGTTAGGTGAGCCACAACAAAGTGCCCCGGTTTGATTCCTCGGGCATTTTCTAGAAGTTCCAATTTTTCTAATGGGTTGTATTTCGCAAGTTCTTCGAGGACGGTTGGAAGCGCCGGGCGATGGGTGCAAACCACCGTGGATCTGCCGTCCTGGATCAGTTTGTGAATCACCTTCAGCGTGGTCGAAGGCGCAGCCTTGTTGCCAGATTCGGTTAGTGAATCCTTGTATTCAACCGGAATGCCTCGAACCATTGCGTATGGGGCAACCGTTGCCTTGCAACGTTCCCAAGGGCTAGAAACGACTCTTTTCGGGCCCCAGC
This sequence comes from uncultured Micrococcales bacterium, assembly GCA_903880095.1. GTDB lineage: Bacteria > Actinomycetota > Actinomycetes > Actinomycetales > Microbacteriaceae > Rhodoluna. Next base: position 107,699 of record CAIRNX010000001.1, read on the forward strand.
AGGCTAGTAGTTGTTTGAGCTGTTTCGCCTGCATCTTGCCTGGTGCCAAGAGCGGTCTAGATTCTTCACCCTTCGACCAGTCGGTCCGCGGAGTGGCTTTGCCGTGGCGAAGAACGATAAAAGGTTTTGTGTCTAGCTGCTCTTGAGCGTGCAACATTACGAGTTTTTCAAGAAACTCTTTGTCGTGTTCGTAGGTCAAAAGCAAAGCGGCTTCATCGGGCGTTAGCCAATCAACTTTTGCCACTTCTTCTGAAGGTTTGAAACGCGAGGCCTTCAAAGCGCGTGCAGTGACCTTGGCCGCCCAATAGTGGACCTCTTTTTCGCGGCCGTTCGAGAGCGGGTATTTCTGCACTCCCAGACTCATGCCCAGTCGAATGGTTAGGCCGGTTTCTTCAAGAATTTCGCGAACAGCTGTTTCTGGCAGTGTTTCGCCCGGGTCAACCTTGCCCTTTGGCCAACTCCAGTCGTTGTAACGGGCTCTGTGAATCACGGCCACGAGAAGACGACCTTTATCTTCACGCCAACAAATGGCGCCTGCTGCGTAAACGGTCATGCTTAGCGAGCAACCTTTCGACTTGCCAGCTCACGCATGAATTCGTCCTGAACGTCAATCGGGGTTTTGTGTCGCACCCACTGGCCAGAGGGCTCTAGGTGCCACGATGAGGAGTCATCGCTCATCGCCAAGTCAAACATACCCTCGAGGTCTTTGATCTGGTCGGGTTGCGTGATTCGAACCAAAGCCTCTACTCGGCGGTCGAGGTTGCGGTGCATCATGTCGGCGGAGCCAATAAAAACTTCTGGGTTACCGTCGTTGGCAAAGGCAAAAACTCGAGAGTGCTCAAGGTAACGGCCCAAAACGCTGCGCACGCTGATGCTTTCGCTAAGGCCAGGCACACCTGGTTTTAGAGCGCACATGCCACGAACGAGAATCTCCACCGGCACTCCAGCGCGCCCAGCGTGATACAGCGAGTCGATGATTTGTTCGTCTACCAGCGAGTTCATCTTGATTTGAATCTTCGCAGGTTTGCCTGCCTTCTTGTTCTCGATTTCGCGCTCGATGCGCTCAACGAGGCCTGGGCGCACACTGCCTGGCGAAACCAGTAGTGACTTGAAGGTTGCGTCTGGAGCATAGCCCGATAGCTGGTTGAACAAGCGCGTTAGGTCTTCGCCAACGCTCTCGCGAGCGGTTAGTAGGCCGTAGTCCTCGTAGTAACGCGCGGTCTTCGGGTTGTAGTTACCCGTGCCGATGTGGCAGTAGCGGCGAAGCTGGTTGCCCTCTTGGCGAATAACCAGCGAGAGCTTGCAGTGAGTCTTTAGGCCGACGATTCCGTAAACCACATGAACGCCAGCCTGCTCGAGCTTGCGAGCCCAGGTGATGTTATTTTGCTCATCGAAACGAGCCTTGATCTCAACGAGTGCTAGCACCTGCTTGCCGGCCTCGGCTGCATCGATCAGGGCGTCGACGATTGGTGAGTCTCCCGAGGTTCGGTAGAGAGTCTGCTTGATAGCCAAAACCTTTGGGTCGGCTGCTGCTTGCTCTAAGAATGCTTGGACGCTTGTTGCGAAAGACTCGTAAGGGTGGTGCAGCAGTATGTCGCGTTCGCGAATCGCCTTGAAGATGCTGGTCTTCTCATCTTCGTTTGGAACCAGGTAGCGGTTAGTGATGACTGCGTGTGGAGGGTATTTGAGGTCGGCCTTTTTGATCGCCGCGATTTGACTCAACCCGGTTAGGTCGAGGAGCGAAGGCAGGTGGTAGACGTCATCTTCGCTGATGTCTAGTTCGCGCACCAAAAGGTCGAGCACCTCAGGGTTCATGTCTTCGGCGACCTCTAGGCGGACCGGTGGGCCAAAGCGGCGGCGCAACAGCTCGCGCTCGAGAGCAATCAGCAGGTTCTCACCCTCGTCTTCGTCGACGTCAAGGTCTTCGTTTCGAGTTACTCGAAACAGGTGATGGTGGAGCATTTCGGTGCCGGGGAATAGCTCGCCAAGGTTCTGGCCAATAAGCTCCTCAATTGGCAAGAACCGGTAATTACCGGTGCCTGATTCACCTGGGATGCGAACAAAGCGCGGTAGCAGCGGTGGAACCTTGACGCGTGCAAACTGCTCGGTGCCGTCTTCGAGTTTGCGGAACACCACGGCGATGTTGAGTGAAAGCCCCGAGATGTAAGGGAATGGGTGAGCCGGGTCTACGCCTAGCGGCGTGAGCACCGGGTAAATCTGGTTGTAGAAGTACTCATTTAGGCTCTGCTGCTCGGTTTCGTTGAGGTCGGCCCATCGCACAACCTGAATGCCATGCTGGTGAAGAGCTGGCTCGATTTCGTCACGAAACAAGGTCGCTTGGCGCATCTGCAAGGCGTGAGCAGTTTCGCGAATCGAATCGAGCACGTCTTCTGGGCTTCGGCCAGAGGCTGCGATTGTGGCGAGACCCGTTGCAATGCGGCGCTTCAGTCCGGCAACTCGAACCATGAAAAACTCGTCGAGGTTTGAAGAGAAGATGCTCAAGAAGTTGACGCGCTCGAGAAGGTAAAGGTCTTGGTCTTCAGCTAGTTCAAGTACGCGCTGGTTGAAAGCGAGCCAAGAAAGTTCGCGATCGAGAAAGCGGTCGTTTGGTAAACCACTCGGCTCCGGCAGAGTGATCACCATGGTTTCGTCAGACATAACTCTCTTCGTCTTTCAGCAAGTTGAATCGGTAGCCGCGACCGTATTCGGTGCCGATTAAGCCACCGCGGTCACCGAGCTTTGCTCGCAAACGCCTGATATGAACATCGACCGTTCTGGTTTCTCCAGCGTAACCGTAGCCCCAAACTTCGCTTAATAGTTGTGCACGAGAAAAAACTCGACCGGGGTGCTGCATAAGGTACTTGAGCAGTTCAAACTCGATGAGCGTGAGGTCCATCGGGCGGCCGTCGACCCTTGCAGAGTAGCTTGCCTCGTCGATTACTACTCCTGCCGAGGTGATTAGTTCGTCGTTCGACTCGGATTTATCTCGGCTTAGGGCTAGGCGAATTCGAGCATCAATCTCGCCTGGGCCAGCGGTTTCGAGCACGATGTCGTCGGCTCCCCACTCGCTCGACATGGCGGCAAGGCCACCCTCTGTGATTACCACGATCATTGGAACAGAGAGTCCTGTGGTGCGCATGATGCGCGCAAGCGCCTTAGCGCCGGCTAGATCGCGTCGGGCATCCAAAAAAACTAGGTCGTGCGAAGGCGCGTTAACAATGTTTGCTGGCGAGGCCTCGATCTCTCGAATCTTGTGAGGCAACAGGCTTAGGGCAGGCAAAACCTCGCTACCGGCGTTTGCCGACAAAACGAGGAGGTGGGCCATTTCTCTCCTAAAAGACCTATTTATCAAGTCTAAAGGCAGACGTTTGGCACAATGTAACTGTGAAGAGTGGATGGATTGAGATCATCAGCATTTGGTTGCTGGTAGCTATTGCCACGCTAGTGGTCACAATTACAGCTCGAGGTGAAATGGCTTTGGCAAGCTTTGGTGCTATTTTGGCTGGTTCTTGCGCCCTTGTCTCAATGATTCACCTGTTTTTGACCGGGCACGTGGGCTTCGTGAAGAAGCTGGTCTACGTTGCCGGTGGTTCATATCTGATGTTGGCAATCGCTAGCCTCTACGTCTTGTTTATCCAAAGGTAAAATGTAGTCATGGTCTTTTCGGCAGATATTTTCTTCACCGGCTTGTTGGTTCTTGCATCTCTAGCAATCGCCGCGGTTTCAGTGCTCGTGCTTTACAAACTTTTTAAGGGTCAGAAGTAGTTGTTCGAACTCCCCGAAGGTTTGCCGATTGAGCTAACCCCGCTGTCTTTTCTTATCGGCAAGTGGGAGGGTTCTGGCGTTATCGTCGCGAACGACAAAGAGTACGAGTTTCACCAGCGCATTGAGTTCTCTCACGATGGCCAGGGCGCACTAACCTACGTTTCTTCGGCGAGCCTAGATGACGAAGCCAAAACCGTTTTGCCCAGTGAGCTCGGTTACTGGAGCATTGCCCGCCCGCGCGAAGCCTTCGACCACGGGCCTGCTCTGGTGCCCGGTGTCGGCGAAACCACAATCAAGTCGCACGAAGACCTCGAGCGTTATCGCAACGAAACCAAGGGCTTCGACATTGAGGTTTCAACCTTGCATCCAGGGGGTGTAGCCGAACTCTACAAGGGCTACGTGAAGCAAGGGCAGATCCACCTGGCAAGCGCCCATGGCGTTGCTTTTGAGGGCGCAAAGGCATATCGCCACAGCACCAGGATCTACGGTCTTGTTGAAGGTGCCCTGCTTTGGGCGTGGGACATCGCGTTGCCAGGTGGCGAACTAAAGTCACACGCGTCTGCCCGCCTCGAACGAGTTGGCTAATGCCAAACCCGTTACTCGAACAAAAGGCGCTCGCCGAGGGCAAAGCCCTTTCGCTGCTGAGCGACCGTTGTGTCATTTCGATTGACGGTGAAGATCGACTCAGCTGGCTGAACTCAATTCTTTCGCAGGAACTCCGAGCCCTAGCACCTGGCGAAAGTGCCGAGGCTTTGCAACTCGACCCGCACGGACACATCGAATATGTTCTGCACCTCATCGAAGATCACGAGCGCACCTGGGCAATCGTTGAGTCGGCCACAGTTGATGCGCTCGTTACTTGGCTAGACAAGATGATTTTCAGAAGCAAAGTCGAAATCGTTCGGCACCCAGAGCTCTCGGTCTATTTTGGGGTCGGAACAGACTTTGGCCTCACCTGGGTTGATCAATGGCCAAACGTCGTCGCCGGTGGTGTGCGTTACGCCCAAGAAGCTCCAGAATTCAACGGCAGAGAGCATATTCTCGCCGCCGCGCCAGCCATTGAATTAGTGCCGACGGATGCCGCCGAGGCTTTGCGAATTGCTGCACATCGACCAAGACAAATCACCGAGGTAGACGACCGAACTCTGCCGCACGAACTTGACTGGCTTTCTACCGCAGTGCACCTGCGCAAGGGTTGCTACCGCGGGCAAGAGACCGTTGCAAAGGTTCACAACCTTGGCCACCCTCCTCGCCGATTAACCTTTTTGCACCTTGATGGTTCGAACCACCTTTTGCCAGAAGAAACCGAAGTAACGCTCGACGGCAAGACTGTCGGGCGCGTGACTTCAGTCGCCCAGCACTTCGAGATGGGCCCGATTGCGCTCGCTGTGCTTTCTCGCTCGATTCCTGCAGATGCAATTCTGATGGTTGGCAGAGTTTCGGCTTCGCAAGAGGTCATCGTGCCAGCCGATGCCGGCAAGGCTGCGAAGCTGCCACCGAGAAGTGAATTGAACTCTCGCCGATGAACATCAAGTGGAGCCTTAAAGACGCGCTTGCTCGCCTGCTCGATTCGATTGTGCCCATTCTCCAGATCGTCTTTGCGGCAGGCTTGGGCTATTCGTTCTCGCACTGGGTGCTAGGCCATCAGGTTCCACTACTTTCGGTAACAGTGACGATCACGGCTCTCGGTTTTACCAGAGACGCCAGACCTCGGCGTGTGCTCGAGACCGCGCTCGGAATGATCACCGGCATCGCTCTCTCGGAGTCCATGCTTCTTGGCTTTGGGCCAGGGCTTTGGCAAATGGCTGTCACGCTTTTGCTCTGCCTGATGCTTGCAAGATTCATCAGCGGCAGTGCGTCTTTCGCTCTCACAGTTGGTATTCAGGCGATCTTGGTTCAGCTTCTGCAGGCCCCTGTCGGCGGTGTCTACACCCGATCGATTGACGGACTCGTCGGTGGTGCGATTGCCCTTTTGATCACAGCGCTGATTCCTCGCGACCCAAGGGGTATCGCCCGCAAGGATGCCGGCAAGTTGTTTGAGGTTTTCATCGACAGCCTCGAGGCTTTGAAGACCGCAACTCGCGATGTGAACATTGCCGTAGCCGACGAAACCTTGAAGCAGGTTCGCCGGACCCAGCCACTGATCGACAACTGGCGCCTTTCGCTTGACAGCGCAATCTCAATCAGCCGAGTTTCGCCATTTTTGATCAAGTACCGAGACGAGCTTCGCGGCCAGGTGCGCCTGATGCGCGGAATGGATCTCGCCACCAGAAATCTTCGTGTAGTCGCAAGGCGCATTGACTTCTTGCTTCGTGACGGCCAGAAGCGCCCACATCTCGCCGACCTTTTTGAACAGTTGCTAATAGGTGCGAAGTCGCTCCAGCGAGGGCTCTCGGAGCCAGAAGCCCTGGGCGATGCTCAAGAGGTTTTTCTTGAGGTCATTCACCAGCTTGACCCGAAGAAGTTCGGCATCGCCGACCAAATTCGTGAAGCCTCAGTTTTGTTGCTGCTACGCCCGATGCTTGTCGACTTGCTGTGCGCTAGCGGTATGAGCGAAGAAGACGCTCGCGAAGAGCTACCCGAAATCTAGGGTTTTACGGCATTCCAATCAAGAGTCACTTCGCCGAGTCTCCATCGCTTTCGGTCGAGCTTTATCGGCCAGCCCTCGGCAACCAATTGATCGCAAGTCGCAACCCAGCGTTGAATAGCTCCAAAGGTCGAAAGTGGAGCCTGCATCGCCCAGGCCTTATCGATCGCGGTTAGCCAGTCGTGAATCCTCTCGCCAGGCACATTGTGGTGAATCAGGGCCTTCGGTAGGCGCTCGGCAACCTTGCTCGGTGTTTCGAGCCCGCTAAGTCGCAGCGAAATCGTGAACCAAAGCGGTCGATCAGAATCGAGCGTGATCCAAGAACTTAGTCGGCCAATTTCGTCGCAGGTGCCTTCAACCAACAAGCCGCCAGGTGCAAGGCGCGACTGCATGAGTTGCCATGCTGCAGCTACCTCGGACTCGTCGTATTGCCGAAGCACGTTGAAGGCGCGAATAATCGTGGCCGCCTGCAAGCCTTTTGGTAGGGGAGTCTCGAACCCGCCATGGGTGAAGTCGAGACCTGGTTCGGCGACTGCTAAACCTCGCTCAACACGTTCGCGTTCAATTTCTACCCCGACAACATGAACCGCTGGGTTTACTTTTTTGAGTCTTGCGTGAAGCTCTACCGCCGTAATCGGGCTCGCTCCAAAGCCAAGATCGACCACGACCGGGTTTGGTGTTTTCAGAATCGGCAAAGCCGCGATATAGCGATCGACTCGACGCAACCGGTTTGGGTTGGTCGTGCCACGCGTCACGGTGCCGATTGGTTTAGCCACGCAATAAACTTAGGTCATGGCTCACAAATACACTCTCATCCTGCTTCGTCACGGCAACAGCGTCTGGAACCAGGAAAACCTTTTCACCGGCTGGGTTGACGTAGACCTAAGCGATCAGGGTCGCGCAGAAGCCCATCGCGCTGGTGAACTGCTGGCCGAGAGTGGCCTCAAGCCAGACCTTCTTTACACCTCGCGCCTAAAGCGTGCAATCAACACGGCTCACATCGCCTTGAATTCGGCCGAGCGTTCGTGGATCGACGTAAAGCGCGACTGGCGTCTAAACGAGCGTCATTACGGTGCGCTTCAGGGCAAAGACAAGGCCCAGACCTTGGCAGAGTACGGTGCCGAGCAGTTTCAGATTTGGCGCCGCTCATTCGACGTGCCACCACCGCCGATTGACGATGCCGACAAGTTCTCGCAAGCTCACGATGAGCGTTACGCGGGTTTGAGTGAGATTCCAAAGACCGAGTGCCTAAAAGATGTTTTGATTCGCATGATGCCGCTCTGGGACGACGAAATTAAGCAAGACCTGATCGGTGGCAAGACCGTGTTGGTTACCGCTCACGGCAACTCGCTTCGCGCGCTCGTTAAGCACCTCGATGGCATCAGCGACGAAGACATTGCTGAGCTAAACATTCCGACGGGTATTCCGTTGGTTTACAAGCTCGACGAAAACTTCAAGCCGTTGGTTGCCGGCGGCGAATACCTTGACCCGGAGGCCGCGGCAGCCGGTGCGGCTGCGGTAGCTGCTCAGGGCGCTAAAAAGTAGTTTTTATTCAGACCACTCGCCGGTGGTCAGGTAGCTGACCTTGGCAGAGATGTCGACCACGTGGTCGGCGAAACGCTCGTGGTAACGGCTGGCGAGAGTCACGTCGACGGTATACATCGCGTTCTCCTTCCACGAGTCGGATAGCACTGTCTCAAAAACGCCGCGGTGAAGCTCATCAACGCGCTCGTCCTCGGCCTGAATTGAGCGGGCTACATCAACGTCGGGGTTTGCGAGCAACTTAGTGATCTTGTTTCCGAGTTCAACATCGAGTTTGCCCATCTCGACAAAAACGGGCATGAGACTTTCTGGCACCGCAGAACCAGGGAACCTGAAGCGCGCAATCTGAGCAATGTGTGAGGCAAGTGCGCCCATGCGCTCGAGCGAAGCACTCATGCGCAGAGCCGAAACCAAGATTCGCAAGTCGCGAGCGACCGGTGACTGGCGGGCAAGAATGCGAATAACAAGTTCGTCGAGGGTTAGTGCCTTATCGCTGATGGCGTCGGCGCTGGCGATTGCCTGGTCTGCCACGGTGACGTCAGAGGTGGTGAATGCAATGGTTGCGTTCTTCATGACGTTGGTAACGTCGGTTGCGATCTCAACTAGGCGGTCTTGAACCTCTTTGAGTTCATTCTGAAAAACTTCGCGCATCTGGAAATCCTCTGTTAGGTAACTAAAAGGCTGTCATCGGGAGGTAAACGCTTATAAAACAAACACTTAACCCCGAACTAAATACTTCACTCAAAGGATAACCTTAGGGAGTGAACTTCTGGTGGTTAGTGTTGGCATTTTCGCTGGGCGTCCTCGCCCTTGCGCGACCGCTTTACCTTGCCCGAAAAGCTTCGAAAATCACCCCAGATGAATCGGTCTCAATCGCCGATGGCGCTGCAGAAATCCTAGAAGCGCTGGCCGAAGCTGGCGTAGTTTTGGGAACCCAAAATAAGGTTTTAAAAGCTACGACGGCCGCTCTTGCGATGGGCCTCATCAGCGGGCGTGCAGTCGTAAATTTTCAACTCATCGACTTGATTTCGCTCGCTCGATCAACGGGCGCGATCCAGCAAGCGGAGCTGGAATTCGAGTCTGGTGTTCAGGGTGCGAAACCTTTATTCATCAGAGCTCGCGCAGTTTCACTCGGCGGACAAACCGTACTTCTGATAGTTGAGGATCGCACAGAAGCGCAGCGCCTCGACGAAACCCGCCGCGATTTCATGGCCAACATCTCTCACGAGTTGAAGACTCCGGTTGGCGCGATTGGTCTTCTGGCCGAAACCATCAGCTCGAGCCCCGATGACGCCGAGCTTGTCGCAAAATTTTCTAAGCGAATTTTGAAAGAGTCGAAGCGCCTAACCGCTCTGGTTCAAGATGTGATTCAGCTTTCCAGAATTCAAGCTTCAGAAACGGTTCAGAGTGCTGAGCTTTTGAACATTGAGGACGTCTTGAGAGAGGCCATCGAACGCAACGCCTTTAAGGCGGAGCGAAGGAAAATAAATGTGAATTTTGCGCCCGAGAAGGGGCTGAAGATTATTGGCGATGAAGAAATGCTTGCCGTGGCCTTCAAGAACATTATCGAGAATGCAATCGACTATTCTCCGGAGGGCTCAAATGTCGCTGTCACTACCGAAAAAGACGGCTCCCAGGTTTCAGTCAAAGTTGTGGATAGCGGCGTTGGTATCGCCAAAGATGACCTCGAGAGAATTTTTGAACGTTTCTACCGAACGGATCCTGCTAGATCGCGCCAAACAGGTGGCACTGGCCTTGGTTTGAGTATCGTCAAGCATGTAATCACCTCTCACCTAGGTGAAATCCGCGTGGCATCGAAAGTAGGTGTTGGCTCCACGTTCACGTTGTTGTTACCTTTAGCCGATAAAAAGTTAGTAGCGAAGAAGAAGGTAACTAATGGCTAAAATCTTGGTCGTCGAAGACGAAGCGTCATACCGCGAAACACTTGCGATTCTGCTACCTAAAGAAGGTCACGAAGTTATTGTGGCCGCTGACGGGCACGAGGCTCTAGCTCGTTTCGCGGATTCGAATCCAGACCTCATTCTTCTTGACCTTATGCTTCCTGGAATCAGTGGCAACGAGGTTTGTCGCACGATTCGCCAAACCTCAAACGTGCCGATCATCATGCTCACGGCTAAAGACTCAGAAACCGATGAAGTTGTTGGGCTCGAGATCGGCGCCGACGACTACATAACCAAGCTGGCTTCTTCTTCAAAAATCATCGCCCGCATAAACAAGGTTTTGAGTCGGCGAATCGATCCAGTTTTCGAAGACGGCGATGTTCTCTCGGCTGGCCCAGTGACGTTGGACATCGAACGTCACATCGTTACTGTGGACGGTGCGAAAGTGGCTTTTCCGCTAAAAGAGTTTGAACTGCTTGAACTTTTGATGAGGAACGTGAACCGAGTTCTGCCGCGACACTTAATTATCGAAAGGGTTTGGGGGTCGAACTACTACGGTGACACCAAGACCCTTGACGTTCATGTCAAGCGACTGCGAACGAAGATAGAACCTGATTCTGAGCGACCGCAGTACCTTGTGACCGTTCGCGGGCTCGGGTATAAGTTCGAAGCGTAGTTTTTATAGGCTAGTTCTTAAAGTACGGTGCGTACTGGTCTAGTTTTCCGTCAAGCACCGGAACAGTAAGTTGTTGTCCTGTTTGGCCGTCTACCGATATCCAGATGGTCACGTTTGTGCCGGGTGCACCAGCAATGCTCACACCTAAGCCCGCAGTATCGCTACCTGCGCCGAGGCCAAGAGTCTCGCCCGCTGAAACGACGATGGGATCGGTCTTGGTGCGAACATCAAAGTCCGTGTACTCGAACTGCACCGTGATGTCTTTAGCGTTGTCGTTGACAACGGAGCCGATCAGCTTGCCCCCGTCTGTGCCATTGCTTAAGTAGATGAAGTTGCGAAGCTTTACGTTGCCGATGTTGAGCTGGCTACCGTCGCTTGGAGCATAAGCCAGCATGCTGTCAACGTGACTGTTTAGGCTGCAGCCGGTGGTGCCGACTAGCAGAGCAGCAGAAATGGCGATGGTCGATACGATTTTGCGCAAGTTCATTATTCCTCCATGAGCAACAGACCACTCCAGTTTACCCTTTAGAAACAGCGGGGTCTGTGGTAAAATCGTTGTTTCGAAGGGAATTAACTCCATGGCAACCCCAGCTCACCTCAAAAAGGGCAAGACAGTAATGTACCCGCACCACGGTGCGGCAAAAATTGTCGAAATTGCCGACCGCCCGTTCCGTGGACAGGTCGAAACTCACCTTCGCCTCGAGGTAGCAATAACCTCGCTCCAGATTTGGATTCCGGTCTCCAAGATCGGCACCGACGAAGGTCAGGTGCCGGTTCGCAAGGTAATCGATGACGAACAACTCAAAGAGGTTAAGAAGTGCCTCCGCGAAGAATTCGTCGAAGAGCCAACCAACTGGTCACGCCGTTACAAAGCAAACAACGAAAAGCTTGACTCGGGCGAGGTCATGAAGGTGGCACAGGTTGTTCGTGACCTTTGGCGTCGCGATCAAGACAAAGGCCTTTCGGCCGGTGAAAAGCGCATGCTTGCAAAGGCGCGCCAGGTTCTTGAGTCTGAGTGGGCTCTGGCTCGCGGAATCACTGAAGAAGCCGCAACCGCCGAGGTCGAAAAAGTTCTTTCAACCAAGAAGGACTAACCTGCCATGACGCCGGATCTAGCGGTGGTTTTGGTAGCCGGCGGTCTCGGTGTGCGCCTTGGTGCGGGCAAGCCAAAGGCTCTGGTTGAGTTTTCAGGCAAAACCATTCTCGAACATGCTCTCGTTGGTGCTTCGCGCGCCCGCGGTTTAGCGCAAATAGTCGTAGCCGCTCCGGCCGACCATCTCGCCGAGGTTTCTGAGCTTGTCGCCGGCTCGGTTGGTGATGTCGACTTCACCGTCGTCGCCGGAGGCGAAACTCGTCAGCAATCAATTGCAAATGCTCTGATGCATGTCGAAGCCCCCGTCGTTTTAGTTCACGATGCTGCGAGGGCTTTGGCCCCCGCGTCACTTTTTAACCGCGTTGCCGACTCGGTTCGCGAAACCGGAGTTGGCACCGTGCCTGTGCTTGAGGTTTTCGACACCATAAAGCGTGTTGAGGGTGACTTGGTTCGCGAGACAGTTGACCGAAGCGCTTTGCGTAAGGCGCAGACCCCTCAAGGTTTTTCCACCAACGCTCTGAAGGCTGCCTACGAAGGCGCGCAAGCCGAATACACCGACGATGCAGCCCTCATGCAGGCAACCGGGGCAACCATTCGATTCGTTGACGGTGACGCCGCTGCATACAAGATCACGACACCAGAAGACCTTGAAACCGAGACGCGCACCGGAATAGGAACCGACACCCACCGATTCACCGAAGACACCTCGAAGCCGCTTTACCTTGGCACCGTGGTTTGGGAAGGCGAACGGGGGCTCGACGGGCATTCAGACGGCGATGCGCTGAGCCACGCAATCGTAGACGCACTGCTATCGGCTGCCGGTTTAGGCGACATCGGTTCAAACTTCGGCGTTGATCGCCCCGAATTCGCCGGAGCAAACGGCGCGGTTTTCTTGGCCGAGACTCTTCGCCTGCTTAGTGAATCGGGTTGGCAGGTTGGCAACGTATCTGCACAGGTCATCGGAAACCGTCCAAAGGTCGGCCCGCACCGAGCTCGAGTCGAAGAGGTTCTCAGCAACATTCTTGGCGCTCCGGTCACGATAAGCGCAACAACCACAGACGGATTGGGTTTCTTGGGCAACACCGAAGGAGTCGCCGTCGTAGCCTCAGCGCTCATCAAAAAGCGCGCGGATAGGCTGAACTAGTGGCCCTAAGCATCTATGACTCAAAGAGCGCCGGCATTCGTGCGTTCGAGCCGCTCACACCCGGCAAGGTTGGCATCTACGTATGTGGCCCAACGGTTCAGTCGGCCCCGCACGTTGGGCACCTTCGAAGCGCTGTTGCGTTCGACATCATTGCCAACTGGTTGCGCGTCGGGCACGGCCTAGACGTGAAGTTGGTTCGCAACGTCACCGACATCGACGACAAGATCCTCGCCAACGCCAAAGAGCAGGGCAAGGATTGGCGCGAACTTGCGGTTGAGGTTGAGGCAATCTTCAACGGGGTTTACGAATCAATCGGTGCCGGGGTGCTAACAAGACCTCACGCAACCGAGCACATTGCCGACATGGTTGCCATCATCGAAGAACTGATCAACCGCGGGCACGCTTACCAAGCCGAGGGCAGCGCAAACGTATTCTTCGATACCGCATCTTGGGCTGGATATGGCGAACTAACCCGCCAAAAGCTCGAAAACATGGAGGGCGAGGCTATCGGGGGAGGCCGCAGAGCTGCTCATGACTTTGCTCTCTGGAAGGCGCCGAAGCCTGGGGAGCCTGAATCCGCTTCATGGGATTCACCTTGGGGCAAGGGTAGGCCGGGTTGGCACATCGAGTGCTCGGCTATGACCTTCGCTGAGTTTGGCGAATCGTTCGACATTCACGGTGGCGGTCTAGACCTCAGGTTTCCGCACCACGAAAACGAGCTCGCCCAGTCACGTGCAGCCGGTTACTCGTTTGCTAACTTTTGGATGCACAACGGCTTGGTCACGGTTTCGGGGCAGAAGATGTCCAAGTCGCTTGGCAACGGTGTTTCGGTTGACGAGTTTTTTGACCAGGGGAGCCCGGCAGCTGTGCGCTACTGGCTTGGTTCGGCACACTACCGTTCTACCCTCGACTATTCGCCGAACGCCATAGCCGACGCCGAGGCCGCTGTCTCACGCATTCAAAACTTCATGGGCCGCAACCTTGATGTGCCTGCAGGTGAAATACCTAAAGCCTTCGCCGAAGCCATGGACGCCGATTTCAATGTGCCCGCAGCGCTCGCCGTTTTACACGACGCGGTTCGTGCCGGTAACTCTGGAGACTCTTCGGTGGCTGGTGGCGTGGCTGCTATGGCTGCCGTCCTAGGCATCGAAGCAGAAGTTTTCGAGGCAAGCCCCGAACTTGCGGCTAAGGTTGAAGCGCTGCTTGAAGAGCGCAAAATGGCTCGCGCCAACAAAGATTTCTCGCGATCAGACATGATTCGCGAAGAGCTAAACCAACTAGGTGTCACCATCGAAGACACCGCAAACGGAACGACTTGGAGCATCAATGGCTAGCAAAGGCAAGCGCCCCGGCACAGCAAAAGGCAAAAAGGGCCCGACCGCCGGCACCGGTGGCCACAACAAGGCACGCCTAGAAGGTCGTGGGCCAACACCTAAAGCTGAAGACCGCAAGGGCCACAAGGCGTTTAGGGGCAAGCGTGCCGAAGAACGCCGCACTGCGACCGGCAAGGGCGAGTTCTTAGCGCCTTCGGCTCGCACCGCGGGTGTCAGTGGCGCTGCCCGAAACAACTCGAAGCCTGTTTCTAAGGCTTCAGACGCCAACGAGGTTCTTTCTGGCCGCAACTCTGTTGTCGAGGCTCTTCGCGCGAAGGTTCCGGCAACCGCTCTCTACCTAGCGAACCGTATTGAGGTTGATGACCGCGTCAAAGAGGCAATCACTCTTGCAAACTCGAGGCAGATTCCTGTTCACGAAGTCACCCGCCCAGAGATCGACCGCCTAACCGGCTTTGACTCAATCAACCAGGGCATCGCACTAGCCGTGCCGCCTTACAACTACCTGCACCCAATGGACCTCCTAGACAAGGTGGTCGCTCGCGGCCAAAAGCCACTTTTTGTCGCGCTTGATGGAATAACCGACCCTCGCAACCTAGGAGCAATCATTCGCTCGGTTGCCGCCTTTGGTGGTCAGGGAGTTATTTTGCCTCAGCGACGATCAACCGGTGTAACCGCCTCAGCTTGGAAGACCTCGGCCGGAGCCGCGGCTCGTATTCCTGTCGCGCTCGCAGCCAACCTAAACAACACTCTCAAAGAGTTCAAGAAGCGCGGACTTTTCGTGGTCGGCCTTGATGGCGATGGCGATATCAGCCTGCCAAACTTTGATCTGGGTACCGAGCCGGTCATTCTTGTGATTGGCTCTGAAGGCAAGGGGTTAAGTCGACTGGTTCAAGAAAACTGCGACGCAATCTTGTCGATTCCAATTACCGGCCACACAGAGTCGCTCAACGCGGGTATTGCAGCCAGCGTTGCTCTCTACGAGGTTTCGCGCAGACGCGGCACAAACTAAACGAGGTCTCGCCAGTCCACTTCGCCGTCTTCGTTGTCGACGGTGATCGTGCCCGAAGGAATCGGGTTAGGCATGGTTATTGACTCTGTAGGCAGCTCGAGTAGCGATTCTTCGTCGCGTCTGTGCACCAGCACGGTTGAGATGTAACTCGAAACAGCCTCTTCGATTGGCACGTCGCGCAATTCGTTTTCACTTCTATACCAACGGTGTTCAAGAACCTGGTGGTAAATTTCGGCCTGCTCAAGCTTGCCTGCGAGTTCCTTTGGTATGGCCGTAACCACTGGTTCGAATGCGTGACTCAACCATTCGTGCGCGAGAACCTCTTCGTCGGCACCCGGGCGTGGGTTGTCAACTCGATACTCGTCCAAATCGTTCAGAAGGCGTCTTGCCTGATTCTCTTCGACATCCAAGCCGGTCAGGCGCATCAACCTTCTCGAATGGTGGCCAGCATCGACCACCTTTGGTTGGATTTTCACGGTTGATCCGCTGCCGTCGGTGCGAATGGTCATTTCTTCTATGTCGAAACCGAGGGCGTTGAGGCGGCTAACCCGCTTGTTGATCTTCCAGCGTTCCTTAGTGGCGAAAGACTCGACTCCGGTGAGTTCGCTCCAGAGTTCGCGATACTTGAGCATTATTCGGTCGCTGATCTCGTTTGCGTCAACGCCGTGTGTGGCGTTGCCAGAGGCTATTAGATCGAGAAGCTCACCTGCAATGTTGACTCGAGCGATTTCGAGGTCGTTTTCGCGCTGGCCGTTAGAAAGCCCACCTTCGTAAAGTTGGCCCGTTTCGGCGTCAACAAGGTATGCGGCGAACGCTCCGGCGTCTCGACGAAAAAGGGTGTTCGAAAGCGATACGTCGCCCCAGAAGAATCCGGCGATATGTAAACGTACGAGGAGTACGGCGAGGGCGTCTACGAGCCTTGTGGCAGTTTCTGGGCGTAAACCTTGGGACCACATGGCGCGGTATGGAAGCGAAAATTTGAGGTGGCGCGTGATCAGAACCGAAAGTAGCTCTTCGCCTTCGGCTGTGGTTCGGTTGTTGATGATCGCGAAAGGTTCAACGCAGGGCACGTCGAGCGCTTGCAGTTTCTTCAGCATCTCGTATTCGCGACGAGCCAGCTCGGGCAGAGTCTCTTTGATTGCGATCACGTGATCGTTCAGGTGCGCGAACCTAACGGTGTGTCGGCTGAGCCCTTTCGGGAGGGCCGCAATCTTTTCGGATGGCCAGTGCTCTAAAGGCAACTGCCACGGTAGATCCAGAAGTTCTGGCTCTACCGCGGCAGTCGTTATGTCTAGTGACAATGAATTAGTTAAGACGCAGGCCCGACTCAACGTCGAACAAGTGAGTAACGCCACCCTGAGGTGCCAACGTAACCTTCACACCGGCCTTAGGGTGATCAATCTCAGAAACGCGGGCAACGATGTCGGCATTTGTGCCTTCAATCTTCGCGTTGCCGTATAGGAACGCATCTGCACCTAGCTCTTCAACTACGTCAATGTGTACTTCAAGACCTTGCTTTGAGATAACTAGGTCTTCAGGTCGAAGTCCCACAGTGATGGTCTTCGCTTTGGTCTTTGCCAAGATTGCCGAGTCAACAGGAAGAACCTTGTCGCCGAACTTGACGCCGCCGTCTACGATTTGGAGCTGTAGAAGGTTCATGGCCGGCGAGCCAATGAAGCCGGCAACGAAAACGTTGGCTGGCTTCTCGTAAAGTGCGCGAGGAGTGTCGACCTGCTGAAGAACGCCGTCCTTTAGTACTGCCACGCGGTCGCCCATTGTCATAGCTTCAACCTGGTCGTGGGTTACGTAAACGGTTGTCACACCGAGGCGGCGCTGTAGCGACGCGATCTGGGTGCGGGTCTGAACGCGGAGCTTCGCGTCAAGGTTCGAAAGAGGCTCGTCCATTAGGAAGACCTGAGGCTTACGAACGATTGCGCGGCCCATGGCAACACGCTGACGCTGACCACCCGAAAGCGCCTTTGGCTTGCGGCCTAGGTACTCTTCTAGGTCAAGAAGCTTTGCCGCCTCTAAGACGCGCTCGGCACGCTCTTCTTTAGAAACGCCAGCAATCTTGAGGGCGAAACCCATGTTTTCAGCCACAGTCATGTGTGGGTAGAGAGCGTAGTTCTGGAACACCATCGCGATGTCGCGGTCTTTTGGTGGGATGTCGGTGACGTCGCGGTCACCGATCAGGATGTGGCCTTCGTTGACCTCTTCGAGGCCGGCGAGCATGCGCAGGGTGGTTGACTTACCGCAACCCGATGGGCCAACGAGTACTAGGAACTCGCCATCTGCGATCTTCAGGTCGATTTGGTCAACTGCTGGGCGGGTGCCACCTGGGTAAAGGCGAGTTGCCTTCTGGAATGTTACTGATGCCATTTCTTTTCTCCTCACCGGCAGGTACGTGCCGGACGATCCATAGTGATAGAGCCTCTGGTCGGTTGACTCGAGGTAACTTCATTATGCCAGCAGGCGACCCTGTTCTAGACTAGAAAACTGCTTAGTCACCCAATCGTGATAAAAGGAATTCAATGTCAAACACTCCACGACCAACACGCAACGAACAGCGCGAAGCCGCTCGAGCCAAGGCTCGCGAGATGCGACTTGCCCAAAAACGCAACGATTCGCGTAAGCGCACGATTCTGATTGCCTCGATTGTCACGGTGGTTGCGATTTTGGTGACCGCAGTGGTCTTGACCATAAATAACGAAGTAAATAACCCGGTCCCGACCGCGGCGACTCCGGCAAACATGGCTTTCGACGGTGGTATCAAAATTGGTAAGGGACTCAAAGCCATCACCGACCCGGCCGAGCAGGCCGGCACCCCGAACATAATCGTCTACGAAGACCTGCAGTGCCCTAACTGCCGAGACTTCGAAGTACCGAATGCGGCTCAGCTTCGCGATTGGGTTTCCACCGGAAAATACACTGTGCAAATCCACCCAATTTCATTCCTTGATGGCAACAGCCCGAACCAATACTCAAGTCGCGCTGCAAGCGCAGCTATCTGTGTAGCTAACGGAGATCCGAACAAATTCTTCGATTACAACTCAGCGCTTTATTCACACCAGCCTGACGAAGGCACCGTGGGTCCGAGCAACGAAGAACTTGCAACTCGAGCTCAGTCTGTTGGCGTGAATAACAAGCCAGTTCTTGATTGCATTAAAAATGGCACTTACCAGACCTATTCTCAGAGCTATACCCAAGACACCGTTTTCAAGCGCTACATTCCGGGAACAAAGTTGAAGGTTGACGGAACCCCCTACATCGTTCTCAACGGTCAACACTTCACGGGTAACTGGACTAACCCCGCAGAGTTCGCTCAGTGGGTTCTGAGCACAACAAGCAAGTAAGCGAAAACGAATAGTCCCCCAGGTCGCAAGAACTGGGGGACAATTCTTTGGCTGAATTAGCGGGTGCCTACCACCACAACGTTTGATGAAGCAGAGATACCCACATCGTTTCGTGCCGAGACTCTAAAGAGGTAGGTGGTCTTCGACCTGAAACCTCTCACCAAGAGGCTGAGACTCTTGAAGTTTGTGGCGCTCACTTGAATCCAGGTTGAGCCCTTGTTCTTCGAGTATTCAACAATGTATTCGCGCACTGGCGATCCGCCGACAACCTTTGCAGCTGACCACGACAAGGTCACGGTCGTGGTTGTCTTGGTGGTTGCTTTGAGTGCACTAGGCGCTGACGGTGCAAGCCCTGCGGTTAGAACGGTAGCCACATTCGACAGGTCACCCTGACCGAGCGAGTTGATCGCGCTAACGCGGAACTTGTAAGAGGTTCCGGCCTTTAGCCCTGTGACAGCGAAACCTTCACCAACGAAAGCACTGTGATTGATGGTTGCCCACTTCACACCTCCGTCGTTCGAAGCTTCGATCTTGTAATCGGCGAGAGTTGCGCCGTTGTCGTAGAGCGGAGCCAACCAGGTGAGAGTTGCGCCTGAGTCGGACTGCGTTGCGCTTAGCGACCTTGGAGCGCTTGGCGAACCGGCGAGCGTGGTGAATGTTTCGTAGGCGGCCTCACCTACACCCGTTGCATTCTTAGCCGAAACACGAACCAGGTAAGTAGTCACCCCAGCGAGGTTGCTCAACGTCATCTTCGTTGAGTTCGAGGAGCTGTGTGCAACTGGGCTCCAGCTGTAGCCGTTATCTGCCGATGTCTCGACCAAGTAGTCGCTCACGGCAAGCCCACCTGTGTCAGCGGGTGTTACCCAGCCGAGGGCAACCGAAGACTTGGTTATCGAACCTACGGTCAGGCCAGTTGGCGAGCCGGGTGCTGTGGTGTCTGCCACAAAGCTCAAGACATCAGACACATCGCCAAGCCCAATCGAGGTGACCGCGGTAACGCGAACCTTGTAAGACTTACCCTTGGCCAAGCCCGTAAGGGTGAAGCCGAGTGTGTTAGACGCGTTGTGTGAAACCGCAGTCCAAACAGTTCCGCTGGTCACTTCAACTTTGTAGTCGGCGATGTAGGCGCCACCGTTGGTTGCTGGGAGGTCCCAGTTGATTGAGGCGCGGCCGGCGGTTTGCGTGGTCAGGTGCAGATTCAGCGGTTTGCTGGCGTTGCTCACGAGAGTGGTAACCGAACCGGTTAGATATTCGCTTGAACCAACTCTGTTCATTGCGGCGACACGAACCAGGTAGGTGGTGCCCGGTGCTGCTCCACTTACAGTGAGCTGTTGCGAGGTCGACGCGCCTAACTTAGCCGAAACCCAAGTGGCGCCGTTGTTGCGTGAAAGCTCTACCGAGAAGTCGGTAATACTCGCTCCGCCATCAAGCGCTGGGGTTGTCCAATTAAGTTGGAACCCAGACTTAGTTGTATTGCTAACTTGAAGTCCTGTAGGAGCATTTGGCACAACGGCAGACTCGGTGTGAACGTCGAGATAAGCCCACGCGAGGTCAATGTACTGACTCGTGTAGTCGTCAATTCCACCGCCGTTCTCGCCTCGAACTCTGAAAGTGTAATTTGTGTTGTCCTGAAGATTTGAGATCGGCAGGTTCGGTGTTGTTGAGTAGCCGTCTTCAATCGTCTTCCAGGTTTGGCTACCATCGGTCGAATACTGCACTACGTAGTCGCGAAGTGTTGGCGAACCCTTGTCTGTCGGTGCAGTCCAGCTCAAAACGCCCGCGGTTGCCGTGGTTGCCTGCCAGCCAAAGTTGGTTGGTTCATTAGGCAAGCCCGGAGGCGTTCGCCATACTGTCAATGGATCGATCGGCGACCAGAAACTGTTGTTGAAATCATCAACGCCCCACACCTGGCAAGGGTAAACGCCGGGGTATTGACCGAGCAGGATTGTGTTCGCGAAAGTGATGCTGAGGTCTTTTCGATCGCCTTCGACGGCTGCGACCGCGGGGTTGTTCGCGAGGTCGTTCACATTCAGGTTATAGAGAGGAGTGTAGAAAACGCCGGCGCAGCTAACGTAAAGATTCTTTACGCCAGAAGTGTCGGTGATGTGCAAACTGAGAAGTGCAGGCTGGGCAACCTGACCGGCATCAAACTTTGATTGGTTCCAGACACCGTATTCGACGACTGGGGCCTGTTCATCCCAGATTCCGTAGTCGCGGGTAATCACGAGTGGTGCAACCTGCTGATATCGAAGGTTGTTGTTCTTGTCGTAGACCCACATGTTGCACTGGAAACTTCCAGGTTTGTGGCCATAAGGGATCTCGAGTTTTAGTGAACCCGAGAAGTCCTTCGCAGAGCCAGAGACCGTTGCGAATGATGAGTTATTCAGGTCGGTGCCAAGGTTGTACGCCCAAGCCCAAAGATCGTCGCACTGAAGGCTGACGTTATTGATTCCCGTGCGATCGGTGATGTGCAACTGAAGGTTTCCGGTTTTGGCGTAGTTGCTCACGTCGTATGTTGCTGGGTCCCAGAATGAATCAACAATCACTGGAGGTTCATCGTCCCAGTTCCCAACTCCGCGCGTTAGCTGAAGTGATGCAATCTGCTGACTGAAACGGTTGTTTACCTGGTCGTAGCCTGAAGCCGTGCAAGAGAAGATGCCATTCTTCTGCCCAATCATCAGGGTTTGGCTCAGCGTTGCAGTTACGTCTTTCTGGAATCCGTCCCAGCTTTTTGTAGCGTAGAAGAAGTCACCGCAATGAACTTCGACGTAGCGCACGGCAACATCGTCTGTGATGTGAATGTTGAGGCTCACAGTTTGCGCCGAAGACCCGGTCTCGTAGGAACCTTGGCCCCAAGTCGCCGAAAGGATAGTCGGTGCCGAGTCATCGTAGCGGCAAGTGTTTCCTTTGATTTCGCCAGTGCTGTAGTCGCACAGGTTCAAACCCCAGCCACCTTCAAGGACGTCAGTGCCGTCGCCACCGCTGATGATGTCATCGCCTGAGCCACCCGCGAGGCTGTCGGATCCGCTTTCGCCGGAGATCGTGTCGTTACCTGCATCCCCCTGCAGGTAGTCGCTTCCAGAACCTCCGTAGATGTTGTCGTCGCTGTATCCTCCGATCAGCGAGTCGTTTCCATCTTGACCATAGAGAGCATCTGAGCCCCAACCTCCGTTGATGTCGTCATCTCCAGCTGAGCCGTAAATTATGTCTGCGCCATTCTGGCCTTGAAGATTGTCGTTGCCATAGCCGCCGCTTATTGTGTCAGCGCCTTCTCCACCGTAAATTGTGTCGTCACCAGCGTCGCCGTTTAGGGTGTCATCGCCTGGGGTTCCATAAATTGTGTCGTCACCCTCGCCGCCATTGACGATTGCGTTGTATTGGATCAGCCCAACACCACCGTAGAAGGCGTCATCACCGTTCCCGAGGTCAGCGCGAACGGTTCCGCCACCTTCGACAATCACAATATCGTTGCCGTCAAGCGCGTAGATGACGTCGTTGCCACCCCCGGTGCAAATCACGTCGTCGCCAGCCGTTCCGGTGATAACGTCTGCTCCGGCGGTTCCATGAATAGTGCAGGTAGGAAGATCGGCAGCGTAAGCGGTGCCGGCCTTGATCGGAATGATTGCCAATGCAGTCGCAGCTAAAACCGCGAAAAGGATTCGTGAAATTTTCATTTATATGCCCCCCGACATTTTGATATCTTCAGGATACGCCTCAAAGTAGCCCGTAGCGACCCCTTGGCGGGCAGGTATTATTTATCTGTAAGTTCCTTGTTTTGCCGACTTGGCGCAATTGGTAGCGCACCGCTCTTGTAAAGCGGGGGTTGTGGGTTCGAGTCCCATAGTCGGCTCAGTTATTTCTCTAGTGGCTCAAACGTGATGCTCACCGAGTTGATGCAAAAGCGCTCGCCGGTTGGGGTTTGCGGTGCATCCTCAAAGACGTGTCCAAGGTGACTGCCGCACTTCGCGCAAACAACCTCGGTGCGAAGCATTCCGTGAGAGCGATCCTCAATCAGCTTTACGGCGTGGTCTTCCTTCGGCTCGTAGAAACTTGGCCAGCCGCAATGGGCGTCGAATTTGGTTTCGCTCTTGAAAAGTTCAGCTCCGCAACCTTTGCATGCAAAAATTCCAAGGCGTTCTTCGTTGAGCAGCTCGCCGGTGTGTGCACGTTCAGTGCCCTTTTCGCGCAAAACGTGAAATTCAAACTCGGTCAATTCTTCGCGCCACTGGTCTTCAGTTTTCTCGACTTCGAAACTCATCTAAATACCTCTCTCAACTGTCCTAATATTAGGTAGCACTTCTACTAAGAGGATTCATGTCAAAAAAGTTCCCGTTGGACGAGTTCGACAACTTGCCAACCCACGGCGGTCGCCACCGAATTCGTCGAACCGGCGCCGATCGCATCAGAGAATTTTTTCGCTACATGATTATGGCCGGCGTCGTCGCAGGCATCGGATTCTTTGCATTCACCTGGGCTGACAGCTCAAACATATTTAACGGCTCGGTACCAAAGCCCACGGTTGCCGCCGACGTCACAAAGGGTTACCCGATCACTGTGCTCGATGCCACCAAGACTGATGGGCTGGCCGGCAAGATTGGTCACAAGATTCTGGATGCTGGCTACACGGTTGTTACCGCAGACAATGCTCCCGACAAGGCCTCCAAGAGCGTTATTTACTACTCAAACGTCGACTACAAGGCGACCGCTCAAGCACTTGTGGCGATTGTGGGCAAGTACCCATTGAAGCTTTCGAACGCTTACACCGATGCCGTAACCATCGTTTTGGGCGCCGATTACCAAAAGTAACGGCTCTATAAAGAATTTTTTATTTTCCAAACCCCCTATTTACTTCTGCGTTTATGGGATAGCGTGGCTAATAGGTCGTTGCGCCGCCCAAGGATTTCCCTAGGTGACCATAGTTACAACAGTTTCTATGCGACTCATGCTCGGTTGATCGAGCAGAAAACATAGGTAACAGGAGTAAGAAATGGCAACAGGAACCGTAAAGTGGTTCAACTCTGAGAAGGGCTTCGGCTTCATCACTCAGGACGGCGGTGCAGACGTATTCGTGCACTTCTCAGCTATCGGTGGCGATGGC
>CAIRNX010000002.1 GCA_903880095.1 uncultured Micrococcales bacterium
GCAGCCCAGTGGCCGATCCATGCAAGAGCAACGCGCTTGGTCTGGAATGCAGAGTCGTCTGCGTCTGGGTCGCTGTAGGCCTTCCACGATGCGAAGGTCTTCATTGCGGCAGCAACCTCCGGTGCATCCATGGCGCCAACGGCAGAGCCGTTGTTAACAAGAGGCTGACCAGCCGAGTTGACGATTGGGCTGAATGCATAGCCTGCCCAGCCGCCGCCAATGCCATAGTTCTCCTTGAAGGTGATGGCCTTGTGACCAGTAGTGCTAGCAGAGACCTTCTTTAGAACGCTGGTGAACTCATCTGCGGTCCATGCGTTCTCAGGAGTGGTAGGAACGTCGGTGACGCCGGCCTTAGCAAGCATCGCCTTGTTGCCCCAGAGCGAAAGACCTGAGTCATACTGCGAAACCGAGTAGGTGTTGCCGTCTGAGTAGGTGCCTTCAGCCTGAATCGAGGCAAGCTCGTTCTTAATGGTTGCATCAGCAACGAGGCCGTTTAGCTTGGCTAGCTTGCCAGCATAGGCAAGAGCACCAAGGGTCTCGCCATCGAACTCGAATGCATCAGGAAGTGCGTCGACCTTGGTGGTCTTCAGAGCGGTTCCCATGTCAGGAACAAACTTGAGGGTTACCTGGATCTCTGGGTGTGCTTTGTTGAACGCGGCAACTTCTTGCTTTGCTGCGTTAACTTCGCCAGTCTGGCCCTGCATTGCCCAAACGGTGATGGCCTGGTTGCCACCGTCGCTTGAACAACCAGTCAAACCGGCAACTGCGAGAGCAGCGCTAGCTGCAAACGCAAGAATGCGGGTGCTGTTTTTCATTGTGTTCTCCTATTTAGCGTTAGCCGATTCGACGGGGCCGAACCTTTTTTTGCGCTTCGAGTGGTTGTCCTCCCTGGCGCGACTTCCAAGTGGTTGGAAGTTTGGGTAATCTTTTCGCTACTTTTATCAACACGAGTCGATTACTCTCTATAACAATAAAACCTATAATCGACACGAGTCAACAAATAGCGATAACATTTTGATTACAATGGGAAGAGTCTAGATTGACTGGCAGGCACGAAAGGATCAAGCATGGCAAAACGCGCTGACGTCGCCAAGCTTGCTGGCGTTGCCGAAAGCACTGTGTCTTATGCGCTGACGGGCGCACGACCAATCGCCGAAGAAACCAAAGCTCGAATCTTCAAAGCTATGGCTGATCTCGACTATCGACCAAACGCCATGGCTCAGGCCCTGCGCAGCGGCAACAGCAAAATGATTGCCATGCTATTTGGTGACCAAGAACGTGGCATCTCAGACGGCGACCTCGAATACGTGCTTGCTGCAGCCAACGAGGCAAGATCTTTTGGCTACCACCTCATTCTTTGGCCGGTTCGCCGGCGCG
This sequence comes from uncultured Micrococcales bacterium, assembly GCA_903880095.1. Classification (GTDB taxonomy): domain Bacteria; phylum Actinomycetota; class Actinomycetes; order Actinomycetales; family Microbacteriaceae; genus Rhodoluna. Next base: position 1,378 of record CAIRNX010000002.1, read on the forward strand.
CCATCGAAGACGTGGTCATACAGGCAGATTCGGGTCTGTTGGCTGGCGCCATTTTGATGGAAGTCTCGCTCGACGACGATCGCGTCAAACTTCTTAAGAAACACGGCATTCCGTTTTCGCTGATCGGCAGAACCAAAGACAAGGCCGACACTATTTTTGCCGACCGAGACTTCGAGGCGGCGACGAAGCTGGCAATTAGACACTTGGTTCATCTCGGACACAAAGACCTGGCGTTCTTGAGCACCTCGACTGCAAACGTAGTAGAAAAAATCGGTGCGACCGTTCGCGCCGAGAAGGCAGCCATCGCGGCAGCCAAAGAGCTTGGGGCAAGCCTGTCGATCATTCACTCTGAAAACAGCATCCAAGATGGCCTCGAAGCCGCTAAGGAGTTTTTGAAAAAGCACACCAAGTGCACAGGTGTGGTCAGCCTGAATGCTGAAGGTCTAATCGGCTTCGCCAGGGGGCTGCAGCGAAACGGCTGGAACATCGCAGCCGATGTATCAATAATTTGCATCTCGACCACCAACGCAGGAGCCCTTGCGTTTGACCCGCCGCTAACCACAGTGACTCCCCCTGCCAACGAGATCGGCGCTGCCGCAGCTCGCGAACTCATCCGTGCACTTGAAGGCCAGGATGACAACGAGCCACAGAAGCTGTTTGTTGGAGAACTGGTTGTGCGCGAGTCCACCGGCCCTGCGCGCACCGGAAAACTAAAGCGCTAGTAGTTCAGTGTCAACCGAGGTGTTCGGCGAAGAACGACTCGACTCGCGGCCAGGCATCTTGGGCGTCTTCTGGATATTGTTTTCGCTGAAATTTTGCGCCAATTGGGCCAACAACTTGACCACGCCTCTTCAGC
>CAIRNX010000003.1 GCA_903880095.1 uncultured Micrococcales bacterium
ACCTAGAGCCTCAGACACCTGACGAATTGCGTAAGGGAAGTCTTCGCGCTTTGGAAGAACAGGAACCAATGCACGCTCGGCTAGTGCTCCGTGACCGATTTCGCGGCGCTTCGGGGTACCAACACGGCCAACTTCACCAGTCGAGTAAGGCGGGAAGTTGTAGTTGTGCATGTAGCGCTTGGTCTTCTCAGGGCTCAGCGAGTCAATCTGCTGTTCCATCTTGAGCATGTTCAAGGTGGTGACACCAAGAATCTGGGTCTCACCGCGCTGGAAGATGGCCGAACCGTGAACGCGAGGGATCACAGCGGTCTCTGCGTCGATGACGCGGATGTTGCGTGGCCCACGACCATCGATACGGATCTTCTCGGTTAGAACGCGGGTGCGAACAACCTTCTTGGTTACCGACTTGTAGGCGGCAGAGATCTGACCCTGCTGCTCGTCGGTCAGGGTCGCGGCAAGCTTTGCCTTGACCGAGTCCTTGAGGGTGTCGTCTTCGTTCTGACGCTCGACCTTGTCGGCGATTAGGTAGATGCGGCCTAGCTCTGCCTCGGCAAGAGCTGCAACTGCGTCGTAAACCTCGTCGCTGTAAGGCGGGAAGGTTGGGTACTCGGCTAGTGGCTTGGCAGCCTTGGCAGCCAGGCGAGCCTGTGCCTTCACTAGCTCGGCAATGTAAGGCTTGGCAGCCTCAAGACCGGCAGCAACCACATCTTCGTCTGGAGCCTTGGCGCCAGCTTCGATTAGGTCTAGCGAGTTTTCGGTAGCCTCGGCCTCAACCATCATGATTGCGACGTCTTCGGTGCCGTCTTTTTCGACGATTACACGGCCGGCAACGACCATGTCGAACACTGCGTGCTCTAGCTCCGAGTACTTAGGGAACGCGATCCACTGACCGTTGATGAGTGCAACACGCACACCACCGATTGGGCCCGAGAATGGCAGACCAGCAAGCTGGGTTGACATCGAAGCCGCGTTGATTGCGACTACGTCGTACATTTCGTCTGGCTCGATAGCCATAACGGTTACAACAACCTGGACCTCGTTGCGAAGACCATCGACGAACGATGGACGTAGCGGGCGGTCGATTAGACGGCAGGCGAGGATTGCATCGGTGGTTGGGCGGCCTTCACGACGGAAGAACGATCCTGGGATGCGTCCGGCTGCGTACATCTTCTCTTCGACATCGATAGTCAAAGGGAAGAAGTCGAACTGGTCTTTTGCTTGCTTGCTCGCGGTGGTTGCCGAGAACAGCATGGTTTCGCCGTCGATGTAAACAGCTGCGGCACCCTGTGCCTGAGCAGCTAGACGACCGGTCTCAAAGCGAATGACTCGCTCGGTACCGTTTGGGTTTTTGATAATGGCATATTCTGCCTGAGCACCATCCATGGGCTCTACTTTGTCTGGACCTAACATGGTCCCTCCTCTTTATTTCTTCTTTAGCAAGCGCGGCAAGTCAAACTTGCCCACATTGGGAGGGATGCCCTGGTCTGCAGTAGAAAACCTTGGAGAACTCCAAGATCCACGACCGAAGACCAGCAAAACCTGCCACGTCGCTTCTTTAAGGGTAACAGAGCGCTCCGACAAAGGCTAGTAAGTCTTGGACGGCTTTCTGCCGAGAACGATTTCGAAAATCGCTAGAGAGAGGGCGATCGCGGCTGGAATCATGACGTAGGCCACCTGATACCACAAGTCATTTAGGGAGTTCTCGAGTCTCACACTTGCCGCGCTGCCAAATTCGGGCGTTAGAAAGAGAAACAGGCCGGCATCACCCAGGCCGGCGGGGATATCAGGCACCGGCTTTGGGATCGGCGGACCCATGATCTGGCCGATCAAAAAGAGAGTTGCCGGAACAACCCAGAGAACGGCTGTCCAACCTCGGTAGCCAAGGTCGTTCCTTCGCCTCCAGAACGCAGACGCAAATAGCACCGTGAACACAGTGATCGTAATTACCGTGCCTAGAATTCCGGCAAGCCTAAGGAGCAAACTAGTGGCGATAAACAGACCTACGAGCACGCCAAGATACGGCCAAAATGCTTCGCGACTGAGACGAGCTTTCAACCTGAACGTTCCCGCAAAACCCTGGGCTAGGTACTTAGCAAACATTGCTCCCCCTCAACTAATTTGTAGATACGCTAACTCTATTTTTTGGATTTAGGCAAGTAATCAGAACCAAGAAAGGTAAAGCAAAAACCGCCCGAGTCCTCAGGAACCGGGCGGTCTTTGCTGTGTTTTTAGGCGATTGCGAACTTGTTTCCTTGAGCGGCAGTCTTGGTTGGTTTGGCAAGAAGCACAATCAACCAAACCGAGTAACCGATGCCCGTCAAGATTCCAGGCAGCATGCCTAGGAATAGACCGGCAAAACCACCCGCCAAAGAGTTAGAGCCCGAAATTGATGCGCCTGCGATAGCGCCAAAAGCCGCACCAATAAACAGCAAGGCGCCAGGGATCAAGCTGAAAAGCAGAAAAAGTGGGTTCGTGCCAACATCGCGCAGACGACGAATCATCAACGCGAGTGTAGGCAGATAGATTGCCAACGGCAAAAGGCCAAGCAGAGAGGTAATACCGCCGCCGATTAGGCTGCCCGAAGAGTCACCGTTTGCCATGCCCAAAGACACTGCGGAGATACCAGTGCTAACAATCTGCACAACAAAAGAAACTCCAGCGGCGAACAAATACCACCACCAGAATGTTCTGCGGTCGACGACACCTTTGAAGTTTGCGTAGTTCTTGAAACCGTATTTGATTGCGTTCGTGAATTCCATGATTCCCCTTTCGTGTGGAACTTGTTTGGATACTAAACCCAAAAAGTAGAGAAATCGTTTAAGCAAAAACCGCCCGAGTCTTACGAGTCGGGCGGTTTTTGTCTAAGACACTTAGCGGCGAAGACCGAGACGTTCGATCAAGGCACGGTAGCGAGCAATGTCTACCTTCTGAAGGTAGCCAAGCAGACGCTTGCGCTGACCTACGAGAAGAAGGAGGCCACGACGCGAGTGGTGGTCGTGCTTGTGCTCCTTGAAGTGCTCGGTTAGGTC
>CAIRNX010000004.1 GCA_903880095.1 uncultured Micrococcales bacterium
AAAGCAAAAAGTCCCGAACGCGATATTCGGGACTTTTCGTGGCTCCGCGCGGCATCGATCCGCGGACCTAACGATTTTCAGTCGTTCGCTCTACCAACTGAGCTACAGAGCCATCGACAACTTTCGTTGCCTTGCGATCCTGACGGGACTTGAACCCGCGACCTCCGCCGTGACAGGGCGGCGCGCTAACCAACTGCGCTACAGGACCTTGTTGCTACAAAACCATCACCTTGGTGACCCCAACGGGATTCGAACCCGTGCTGCCGCCGTGAAAGGGCGGTGTCCTAGGCCACTAAACGATGGGGCCTACAAAGTGTGATACTTCATAGCACCAAGAGCCAAGATTACTTGCTTAGTAGGTGTTTTAGCAACCTCAGGGTTAACTAGAACTATGACTTCACGCTTTCGAGTTCGCTTAGCCGCGGTTTTTGCGGTCTTCGCGCTTCTCACAACTGGCGTGGTTAGTGGTCAATCATGGGCTAGCCCAAACGATTACCCAACTCAGGCAGAGGTCGATGCGGCTCGTCACAGCGTCACGAAAAAGAAGAAGCTTGTTGCTCGAATCGACAAAATTATTGCTGTGTTGGCCAATGAAGAAGAGTCCCTCTCGATGGTTGCCCAGCAAAAGGGCGAAATTTATAACCAAGCACAGGTGCTCGTTGACGAGATTGCCGCAAAGGTAAAGATTCTTCAAGAGCAGGCAGATGCCGCAAATGCCCAGGCAGATGCAGCCAAGAAGCAGCTCGGCCTGATCGCGTCTGAGATGTATCGCCAAGGCACCGCCGGAACCTCGCTGAACCTGTTACTTAATGCCGGTAAAGCCGATGACCTTCTCTACCAACTCGGCGCACAGGAGCGAGTCGCGCAAAGCAGCGACACTCTTTACCAACGCTCGGTGCAAACTCAAAAGTACGCAGAGTCGCTTAATTCTCAATTGAAGGTGGCTAAAGCCGAGCTCGCCGCGAAGGCTGCGATCGCAAGGGCGGCCTACGAAGAAGCCCAGCGTGCTGCAGATGAGCTCACAGCCAAGGTGCGCGAAAACAAGGCCCACATGGCAACACTCGTTTCGCAGATGGCAATCTTGCAACGAACCTCAGAAAAGCTCGCTGCCTTACGCGCCGCAGGTTTGGCTCGCGACGCTGCTCAGGCGCACGGCCACGCCGACATGACTGCGCCAGAGCTTTATTCAGTAGGCGACCCAAACAGCGACAAGGTTGAGATCGCGATCGCATTCGCCAAGAAGCAACTTGGTGAGCCATACGTGCTTGGCGGAATGGGCCCGAACGTGTGGGACTGTTCCGGAATCACCAAGGGCTCTTATGCTGTTGCCGGCTATTACATCGGCACCCACTCTGCTACCAACCAGTTCAGAGAGATGGCACGCCAAAAGAAGTTGATTCCGCTCAGTGAGATTCAACGCGGCGACCTACTTTGGTATTCACCTGAACCAAATGTGTTCGATGGCGATAAAGCGCACGTAGTTATCTACCTCGGCAACGACCTGATGCTCGAAGCACCACACCCAGGATCTGAGGTTCGCATTGTTCCGGTTCGCCACGGCGAGCAGTTGTTCCGCTACGCCGGAAGACCAACGGCCTAAGCCAACTAGCTAAACAAAAACCCCCTGCCGAAAACGACAGGGGGTTTTTGCTTAAGCGTTTTAGTGCGAGGTGGTCTTGAAGCGCTCGATCGACTCGGCGATTAGACGCTCGGCGACTTCGCGGCCCTTCCACTCGCCAACCTTTACCCACTTGCCAGGCTCTAGGTCTTTGTAGTGCTCAAAGAAGTGACGAAGCTCGTTCTTGATCTGGTCAGGAACATCGTTGATGTCTTGAAGGTGCTGCCAGCGTGGGTCTTTGGTTAGAACACAGACGAGCTTCTCGTCGATACCGCCGTCGTCTTCCATCTCAAGAACACCGACTGGGCGAACGTTTACGACTACGCCTGGGTAGACAGGGTATTCAAGCAAGACAAGTGCGTCTAGCGGGTCGCCGTCGCCACCGAGGGTGTTGTCGAAATAGCCGTAGTCGACCGGGTAAACGAATGGGGTGAACAGCACGCGGTCTAGGTGAACGCGTCCGGTTTCGTGGTCAACTTCAAACTTGTTGCGGCTTCCGCGGGGAATCTCAATTACGACGTCGTACGACACTGTGTCTCCTCAATAGGCTTGTTGGTAACTAGATTACCCAAGGATTTCGATGCGCCCGAGACTCACCCCAGCAGTTGCCGAGGTTCGTCGCGCGGTTCGCGAAGCGCTCGCCGATGCTAGCGAAAACGATTTGGTCTTAGTGGCCGTCTCTGGTGGCCCAGACTCGATGGCGCTCGCCGCCGGGTTTGCCTTCGAAGGGCCAAAGCTCGGGTTGCGCATCGCAGCCGTGATCGTTGACCACCAGCTGCAAACAGCCTCGGGAGAAGTTGCCGCGAGCACCGCCGAAAAGCTCAACGCTCTCGGCTTCGAAGTTGTCTATGTGAAGAGGGTAGAAGTCGCAGGCAGCAACGAGGCTGCCGCCCGTGAGGCGAGGTATCACTCGTTGGACGACTTGGCTAACGAACTTGATGCCCGATACGTTCTGCTCGGTCACACGCTAAACGACCAAGCCGAAACGGTGCTTCTAGGTTTGGCGAGAGGCGCTGGAGCGAGAAGCCTGAGCGGCATGGCTCACGAAAATGGGCGGTACCTCCGACCGCTGCTAGGGGTTTCGAGAGCAACCACTCTCGAGGCAAGCGTTCACCTCGACCCGTGGCACGACCCGCACAACAAGAGCGAAAAGTTCACCCGCGTGCGAGTGCGCGAAACCGTATTGCCGGTGCTCGAAGAAGAACTCGGTCCAGGAGTTGCCGAAGCGCTAGCTAGAACGGCCGAGCAGCTTCGCGAAGACGCCGACTACTTAGAGGAGGTGGCGCTCGCCGAATACCACTCGATGGTTTCTCTAGGCCCAACCTCCCTAACCCTTCCGGTCGCAGAGCTCGCCGAATTACAAAAAGCCATTCGTTTTAGGGTGATCAAACACGCACTTGAGGTTTTGCAATGCCAGCCCAAGCGCGTGCATGTTTTGGCAGTCAACGAACTCATCGACGACTGGCACGGGCAGAAAGAGCTCACGCTGCCAGGGGTTAGAGTAGTACGCAAGAGCGAACAGCTCGAACTTAAAACCACCAAAACTCTCAAACCAGGAGCCTGCTAGTGGACCTCGAAAAAGTCGCCGGTGAAATCACCGAGG
>CAIRNX010000005.1 GCA_903880095.1 uncultured Micrococcales bacterium
GCCTTGGTCATGTGCCAAGTCTAAGCAAACGCTCAAGATGAACATGAAAAGTCGCTCTCGGCCAAGGTGCCTCAGTGCTTAGGCGGTTGCTCAGTTAAAAGAGAAAACCCACCCGTGGAGGGGTGGGTCTTCGTGGCTAGTGAGGGATTCGAACCCCCGAAGGCTGAGCCGGCTGATTTACTGTCAGATCCCTTTGGCCGCTTGGGTAACTAGCCGAAGCGCCTTCGCTCACCTGTAAGCAGCTGAGCGAACACGCTTATAAAGAATACCTGAACTTGAGCACCCGCGCGAACCAACCGTTGGTCGATAAACTTGGAGCATGGCTGATTCCTCATTTGACATCGTTTCTAAGGTCGACAAGATGGAGGCCGACAACGCCCTCCACCAAGCTCAAAAAGAAATTGAGCAGCGCTATGACTTCAAGGGCGTTGGTGCTTCGATCGACTGGTCTGGCGAAAAACTGCTGATGAAGGCATCGAGCGAAGAGCGCGTGCGCGCGGTTCTTGACGTGTTTCAGTCAAAGTTGGTCAAGCGCGGAATCTCGTTGAAGAGCCTCGACGCCGGCGACCCTTTTGCCTCGGGCAAGGAGTACCGAATCGAAGCGAGCCTCAAGAACGGCATCGAGCAAGAGCAAGCCAAAAAGATTAACAAGATCATTCGCGACGAAGGCCCTAAGAGCGTCAAGTCGCAGATTCAGGGTGACGAATTGCGGGTCAGCAGCAAGAGCCGCGACGATTTGCAAGAGATCATTTCGCTGCTCAAGTCGAGCGACCTTGACATCGACATTCAGTTCACCAACTACCGCTAAACGCATTTAGCCCACGATGCCTGCCGGCAGCGCAGAGCTATTCGGCTGCGAGGTTTGGTTTATTCGTGCGCGACGAGTCGGTTTTTAGGCGACGTCGATTTCGCTGATTGGGCCGGTCGGCGGGTAGGCCGCCATTGACTGCTCGCGAATGCGCCTGGAGTGGCGGGCCACATAGGTTGAGATTGCACCGGCGATAACGAACAGCACCAACGGAAAAATCATTGCCATGACAAGACCGTTGACTTCGACCAGGCTGCCCATCAGGGTCTTGGCAAGAATCACAAAAAGTGCGTTAGCCAAACTCATGCGCGACAAAGCCTGGGCTGTCGAAAGCCCGCGAACCTCGCCGGCCGCGCTATAAAACGACGGCACCATCGAGGCAATGCCAAGGCCGGCGATGGCATAGAAAAAGACCTGAGTCCAGAGGGCGGCATCCTGGTTGGTTTGCGCCAACGAAGCCGAGATGAATGTGCCAAGTGCCATGGCGATAGATCCGACAAAACCGCCGACCGCAGACATGGTCGAAAAGTGAATGCGCTTGGTGAGCGGCGCACTGGCGAACCGTCCAACGATCATGGCCGAGACGAAGACCGTATAAGGAATCGCACCGCGAGTGGCATCGACCTTTAGAACGTCGCGGCTAAAAACAGCTGTCCAGTCCATGATGACCAGCTCAGGAAACATTCCGGCGAAAAGCCCGATGGCCAAAAACCA
>CAIRNX010000006.1 GCA_903880095.1 uncultured Micrococcales bacterium
CGCCTGCTAGAAGCCGAGACTGTAACCGCTTCGGGTCTGGTTATTCCAGACACCGCTAAGGAGCGCCCACAAGAGGCTGAGGTTATTGCCGTAGGCCCAGGTCGCGTAGACGACAACGGTGTTCGCATTCCGGTTGACGTAACCGTTGGCGACAAGGTCATCTTCTCGAAGTACGGCGGCACCGAGCTCAAGTTTGAAGGTCAAGAATTCTTGATTCTTTCGGCTCGCGATGTTTTGGCTGTCGTAGTTCGATAAACCGGTTTATCGGGAGCGCCTCGGGTCTTTGACTCGGGGCGTTTCTCTTTGTGGTTAGGGTTGGTGGGTGAGCTCAAAAAACGTGACCAAGGGTCTAACCTACGGGTTGCTCGCCTATTTTCTTTGGGGCTCGTTTCCGGTATTCATCAAAATGCTCGGGTTCGCGACTCCTTGGGAGATCGTGGTTTGGCGAGTGGTATTTGGTTGCCTGGCTGGGTTGGTTTTTATTACCGTGGGTAAGTCTTGGAAGACTTTCATCGCGGTAACTAAAGACCGAAGGTTGATGGGCTGGATCGCCTTGGCGGCAGTGCTGATAATGATCAACTGGATAGTTTATGTTTACGGCGTTGCCTCTAACCACATTGTCGAGTCTTCGCTCGGCTATTTCATCAACCCTCTCGTCACGATTGTCTTAGCGATCTTCTTTTTGGGTGAGAAGCTCAGGCGCATGCAGTGGGTGGCCGTTGGCTTTGGTGCTGTTGCTGTGCTGATTCTGAGCTTCGACTATGGGCGTTTGCCTTGGATCGCTCTCACCCTGGCTTTCTCGTTTGGTGTTTATGGGTTGGCGAAGAACAAGATGAGTTCTGGGGTTAGCGCTCTGCACTCTTACACGCTCGAGACTCTGCTATTGATGCCGGTTGCTCTGGGAATGCTGGTTTGGGTGGCGGTCACCGGGCCGGTCGCTTTCGGGTCTTCGGTTATTGGCAGTGCCGGCTTGGCGTTTTACGGAGTCATGACCGCGATTCCGTTGATTCTGTTTGGTGTTGCCGCAAACCACCTGCCGCTTTCGTGGGTTGGGTTCATGCAATACCTGACACCTTCGATTCAGTTCTTGCTCGCCATTTTTGTTTTCGGGGAGGTCATGCCCCCGAGCCGTTGGATCGGGTTTGGTTTGGTCTGGTTGGCTCTGGTGTTTCTCTCGGTCGATATGGTTTCTTCGCGCCGAAAAGCCTTCAAATAGCGCGTTTACGCGGATTTGTTCGTATCGAAACAAGATTGTTACACGGGGGTTTTTATTAGATAAATTGCGAAAAACGAGCCGAAAGGCCTCTCTTTCAACCGAAAACCTACCTAAAAATCATCTTCGCAACGAATTTCTACTTAGGTTTTGCTAAGTCGCGCGTGATTTCGTTGAAATGGTACGTAATAGGGCTTTATTTGTCTTCGATGCTGGCTATGCTTTTGCCTAGTGGTGCTGGAGTTCCCTCCTGCATCCGCTTCCATTCGAAACGGAGAAAACATGAACAAGAACCTCAAGCGAGGACTCAGCTTTGCTGCTGTTGCAGCAACCGCTGCAATGCTCCTCACCGCTTGCGCGCCAACAAAGTTTGACGCAGCAAGTTGCAAAGACGCCAAGCTAGCTCTCGGCACCCTACTTCCAACCACCGGTAACCTAGCGTTCCTTGGTGCTCCAGAAATCGCAGGTGTAGACCTTGCTGTTAAGGAGATCAACGAGAACGGTGGCGTTGGCGGTGCCTGTGTATCTGTCAAGCACACTGACTCAGGCGACACCACCACCAACACTGCATCGCAGTCGGAGGCCGCACTAAAGTCGGCTGGTGTTGATGCAATCGTCGGCGCTGCTTCGTCGGGCGTAACCCTTTCGGTTATCGACAAGGTTGTAAAGGACGAAATCGTTCAGGTTTCGCCTGCTAACACCGCACCGGTACTAAGCACCTACGCAGACAACGGTTTCTACTTCCGTACCGCTCCGTCAGACGTCCTACAGGGACGCGTTCTTGGTAACAAGATCCTTGCAGACGGCTACACCAAGGTCGGCTTCCTAACCATCCAGGACCCATACGGTACCGGACTACAGGAGAACGCCGCCAAGTCGATCACTTCGCAGGGCGGCTCGATTGTCGCTAACGAGGTCTTCCCTTCAGGTGCAAAGAACGTTAACGCTCAGGTAGACAAGGTTCTTGCTGCGAAGCCAGACGCTATCGCTGTTATCTCGTTCGACGAAGTAAAGGTCATCCTTCCTTACCTTGTAAAGACCAAGGGCTGGGACTCGACTGCACTTTACCTAGTTGACGGAAACACCGCTGACTTCTCGAAGGACTTCACCGACTTCAACATCGCTGGAGCCCAGGGAACCATCCCAGGTGTCATCGCAACCGACGCATTCAAGAAGCGCCTTGCAACCGTAAACAAGGGCCTAACCGTCTTCGCTTACGCCGCTGAGTCATACGACGCCACCATGTTGATCGCTCTAGCTGCAGACACCGCAGTTCAGAACGGTGAAGATGTAACTGGTTCAACCATCAAGAAGTACATGGTTCAGGTCTCTAAGGGCGGAACCAAGGTCGACTTCTCGAAGGCCAACGGCTACAAGACCGCTCTTGACCTAATCAAGGCCGGCAAGGACGTTGACTTCCAGGGTGTATCGGGTCCGATCACCTTCGACGACAACGGTGACCCAACCGAAGCATACGTAGGTACCTACCTCTTCGGCACCGACAACAACAACACCCCTGAGGGCGCCGTTTACGGCAAGATTGGCTAATAGCTAGTCCCTTAGAAGAAAATCCCCCAGCCTTGTGGCTGGGGGATTTTCTTATGTTCTTCTTAAAAGAAAAACAGCTGAGACTATTTTTGCTCGGCTAGGTTGCCTAGGTAAAGTTCAACCATTTTCGGGTCTGCTAGCAGCTCGCGGCCGGTGCCTGTGTAGGCGTCCTTGCCCTGGTCGAGAACGTATGCGCGGTCGCAGATTTGAAGGCAGCGTCGGGCGTTCTGTTCGACCATGATTACGGTCACTCCGGCCTCGTTAACGCTACGAACATGCAAGAAGGCTTCATCCTGGCGAACTGGCGACAAGCCGGCGCTCGGCTCGTCTAGCAGCAAAACCTTGGGGTCAACCATCAAAGCGCGCCCCATGGCCACCATCTGACGTTCACCACCCGAAAGCGATCCGGCTCGCTGGGCACGGCGCTTGCCAAGTTCAGGAAAAATCGACGTTACGAAGTCGAAGCGCTCCTGGAAGCGCTTCGGCATTTGAAACACGCCCATCTCGAGGTTTTCTTCGATGGTTAGGCTTGGGAACACGTTGTTGGTCTGCGGTACGAAAGCGACGCCTTTAGATACGAGCTTGTTGGCCTTGAGACCGGTGATGTCTTCGCCGTTCAAGGTGATTGAACCTTCGCGCACGTTCACCAGACCGAAGATTGCCTTCAGCAGTGTCGACTTTCCGGCACCATTCGGCCCGATGATTCCGATTAGCTCACCCTGCTCGACAACGATGTTGCAGTCGTTCAAGATGTTTACCCCGGGTAGGTAACCCGCGTAGAGGCCTTTGGTTTCGACGACGATGTTTTTGCCAGTCATTTAGTTGCCCTTCGCAATCTTGTCGGCGCCGAGGTCGCTGTCGTGATGAGCGCCGAGGTAGGCATCAATTACGGCAGGGTTTTTCATTACCTCATTTGGTGGCCCCTCGGCAACGATCTTGCCTTCGGCCATAACGATGACCCAGTCTGATATGTTGCGGACCATATGCATGTCGTGTTCCACGAACAGAACCGTCATGCCTTCGGCCTTGAGCCCCTTGATGTGTTCGAGGAGGCTCTGGGTTAGGGCAGGATTCACGCCTGCCATTGGTTCGTCAAGCATTACAAGTTTTGGCTTGGTCATTAGCGCGCGAGCCATTTCTAGAAGCTTGCGCTGGCCACCTGAGAGTGAGGCTGCGAAGTCATCTGCTTTGGCATCAAGCTTGAAGCGGCTTAGGAGTTCACTCGCGGTGATGGTGATAGTGTCTTCGTTCTTGCGCCAAAGTGGCTTGAAAAGGGCCCTGAGAAGGCTTTCGCCCGGTTGTTTCTGAGCCCCTAGGCGCATGTTCTCCATTACGGTGAGCATGTTGAGCGACTTGGTGAGCTGGAACGTGCGAACCATGCCCATGCGCGAAACCTTGTATGCAGCAACGCCGGCAAGGTTTTTGCCGTCGAAGCTCCATTCGCCAGAGTTTGGCTGGTCGAAACCGGTAAGCAGGTTGAAGAACGTTGTCTTACCGGCGCCGTTTGGGCCGATAAGCGCGGTGATTTTGCCGCGAGGAATCTCGACGTGTTCGACGTCAACCGCAACGTTTCCGCCGAACTGGCGACGAACGTTGTTTGCGACGAGAATCGGATCGACCTTTTCGCAGCCAGGGGTTGCTGGGCCTTTAGCGATGTCATTAGGCATTGAAGTAAAGCTCCTTCTTGTTGCCGAAGATTCCTTGCGGACGGAAGATGACGAGCAGCATCAGCCCGATACCGACAAGCATGAAGCGAATGTCACCGATTTGGTTTTGGCTGATGAAGGTGATCACACCGTTGTCTACACCAGCCGAAAGCAGGTCTGAGGTTAGCGAAAGCAACGACCAGAAGATCATCGCGCCAACGATCGAACCGAGCACGGTTGAGGCGCCACCCAAGAGAAGGATTGTCCAGATGAAGAAGGTCAAAGTCGTGCCGTAGTTGCCCGGCTGAACCGACGTAGGAAGCACGAAGATGATGCCGGCTACGGTACCCATGAGGCCACCGACAACTAGTGACTGCATCTTGTATGAGTAGACGTTTTTACCAAGCGAGCGAACTGCGTCTTCGTCTTCACGAATGCCCTTGATGACTCGCCCCCAAGGGCTACGAACCAAGATTGCGAGCAAGATAGCAAAACCAATAACAAGCCCCCACGAGACTGCGCGAGCGAAGATGTCATCTTGCGTGTAATCCCAAACCCAGAACTTGTAGTGGCCAGCAGGAATCGGGTTCATTGCCCAGAACTCGTTGGAGTACTCGTTTAGCCCTTGAGGGCCGCCGGTGATCGGCTGGGCCGACGTGGTTGAAACGATAAATCTAAACACCTCGGCTGCCGCGATGGTCACGATGGCTAGGTAGTCGCTTCTAAGCCTCAGTGTGGGTATGCCGAGAATGAAGGCCATGATTACCGATGCAATCAGTGCCACCAGAACCGACGGCCAGAAACCGAAGTGCAAAACTTTGACCGAGATTGAGAACCCGTAGGCTCCAACCGCCATGAACACGGCCTGCCCGAAGTTGAGAAGCCCGGTGAAGCCAAAGTGAAGCGCGATACCGATTGCGGCTAGCGCGTACGCTGCGGTGATTGGCTGAAAAAGCCAGTCGACAGCGTTACCGAAAATGATGTCCATTGGTTACCTATCCGATTCTCTGCTTCTTGCCCAGAACGCCGTCTGGTTTGACCAACAGAACCAAGATGAGCACGACGAGTGCTGCTGCGATCTTTAGGTCGGCTGGGATAAACAGGGTTGAAAGCTCGACGAGTAGACCGATGATCATCGCACCAACTGCGGCGCCAGCCGAGGTGCCAAGGCCACCGAGTGTCACGGCTGCGAAGATCAGCAGGAGGTTGAAGAAGCCCGTGTCCCATGATGCCTGCTGGTAAAGACCGAAGAACACACCTGAGATACCGGTCAGCACAGCGGCGATGATCCAGACAATGCGAATGATTCGTTCGACGTCGATGCCTGTTGAGGCGGCAAGCGCCGAGTTGTCGCTTACCGCGCGGGTTGCCTTGCCGATTCGGGTCTTGGTCAAGAACAGGGTGTAACCAACCAAAACCAGAACCGAAAGTCCGGCGCAAATCACGTTTAGGGCGGGCATGCTTATGCCTGCGATACTCCATGTAGCGCCCTGAGTCAGCACCTTCGTGTCGCCACCGAAAAGTAACTGCAAGAAGTAGCGAACCACCATCGAGAGGCCGATTGACACAATCATCATCTGGGTTAGTCCGATTCGCTTTTTGCGAAGTGGTCTCCAAATGAGCGCGTCCTGACCGTACCCGAATACGGTCACAATCGCGATTGCGATGAGTGCCGCAAAAATGAGATCCATTCCCAAAACCTTGTTGAAGAACCAGGTTGAAAGTGCGCCAACCGAAACCATTTCACCGTGAGCAAAGTTGCTGAGACCTGTGGTGCCGTAGATCAATGACAGACCGATCGCCGCCATGGCAAGAACAAGTCCTAGGTTGATTCCGTTGAAGAGGGCGAGCAAGAAGCTGTTCTCTGATTCAGATGGTTTAGTTTGCCCACCAGCATTTGTGCAGGTTATTGGAACAAACTTGAACGAGGTCGAAGCCGAATTGACCATGTTGAATACAACGGTGCGCTCGGCATTGCCTTTGAGGAGTCGACCTTTTGGCAGGCTCGTCTTGTCGAGCGAAACGGTGAACTTGTCTTTCAAGTACTGGGTGGTCGTTGGAACTTGAATAGTCCAGAAACCCTTTTTGTCAGTGACTAGCTGTGCGTCAGTGCCCGGCCCAGTAACGTGAAGCTTGATTCCTGCGATGCCAACACCGCAGTCAACAATCTTGCCGCTGATGATGAAGGTGGTTGAAATGTCACCGCCGCCTGGAGCAGGCGTTGCGGCCGATGCAGCTAGCTGTGATCCGCCTAGAAGGAATGCGAACATCAAAGCGAGAATGCCAAGCCACTTGCGGGCTGGTCGCTGATTTCGCGACATGGACTGGTTCAAACCAACCTCCATTTGTTACACGGCACAGGTCTGCGCCATTGCTGTTCAAGATTGAACCCTACTAGAAATCGAGTGCTCATAAAGGGGGTTTTACCGAATAGAAACAAAGGTGTTACGACAGGTAGAATTGGCGAAACACACCTCTTAGCGGCAGGTCTTAATTAATGACTCAGAACGACCCTTTCGGTTTTCTCGGACTCACCTACGACGACGTCTTGCTCCTGCCTGGCGAATCTGACGTTGTGCCAAGCCAGGTCAACACCAGAACCCGCATTTCTAAGCGTGTAGAAATCAACATTCCGCTGCTGTCTTCTGCGATGGATACCGTAACTGAGGCGCGATTGGCCATTGCCATGGCTCGCCAGGGCGGCATCGGCGTGCTTCACCGTAACCTTTCACTTGACCGCCAGGCCGAACAGGTTGACCTAGTCAAGCGCTCAGAAGCCGGAATGATCACCCACCCGGTAACCACGACTCCTTTAGCCACCATTCAAGAGGTCGACGACCTTTGCGGCCAATACCGAGTTTCTGGCCTCCCGGTTATCGATGAGGACGGCAAGCTGGTTGGCATCGTGACCAACCGCGACATGCGCTTTGTTCTCGACGTTCAGCGCACCACCACTTTGGTCAAAGACATCATGACCCCAATGCCGCTCATTACCGGCCCTGTTGGTATTCGCCCAGAAGAGGCGATCGCGCTTTTCGCCCAGCACCGAATCGAAAAGCTACCTCTTATTGACGCCAACGAGAAGCTTCGCGGCTTGATCACGGTCAAAGACTTCGACAAGAGTGAGAAATACCCAAACGCATCTAAAGACGCCAACGGTCGCCTGCTTGTTGCAGCAGCTGTTGGTGTTGGCCAAGACGCATGGGAACGCTCGATGGCTCTAGTCGAAGCCGGAGTAGACGTTCTGATCGTTGACACCGCCCACGGCCACAATTCGGCAGTGCTCGAAATGGTTTCGAAGCTAAAGGCTGAGCCTTTCGCCAAGAACGTCGACATCATCGGCGGTAACGTCGCCACCCGCGAAGGCGCAGCCGCACTAGTTGCCGCCGGCGCTGACGGCGTCAAGGTTGGGGTAGGCCCCGGTTCTATTTGCACCACCCGCGTTGTTGCCGGTGTTGGTGTGCCTCAGGTCACAGCAGTCTATGAAGCATCGCTCGCCTGCCGTGAAGCAGGCGTCCCGGTTATCGCCGACGGCGGTCTGCAGTACTCGGGCGATATCCCTAAGGCAATCGTCGCCGGTGCCTCGGCAGTGATGCTCGGCTCACTTCTTGCTGGCACCGACGAAGCCCCTGGCGAAATCACCTTCGTTGGTGGCAAGCAGTTCAAGACCTACCGCGGCATGGGTTCACTCGGTGCCATGCAGTCACGCGGCCAGGCTAAGAGCTACTCGAAAGACCGTTACTTTCAAGACGACGTTTTGCGAGAAGACAAGCTTGTTCCTGAAGGCATCGAAGGCCGCGTTCCCTACCGCGGCTCGGTTGCCTCAGTTACCCACCAGCTAATCGGTGGCCTTCGAGCCTCGATGGGCTACGTTGGCGCCGACTCGATCGCAGAGCTTCAGGCTCGCGGCAAGTTTGTGCGCATCACAGCAGCCGGCCTCAAAGAGAGCCACCCGCACGACATTCAGATGACTGTCGAAGCCCCTAACTACGGAACCCGCTAGGAGTCGCTATGAGCGAAATGGAAATCGGTCGCGGCAAGCGCGGCACCCGTGCCTGGGCTTTCGACGACGTAGCGGTCGTGCCAAGCCGCCGCACCCGCGACCCAAAAGACGTGAGCACCTCGTGGAACATCGACGCATACTCCTTTAATCTGCCAGTGCTAGCAGCCCCTATGGACTCGGTGGTTTCACCAGAAACCGCAATAGCCATCGGCAAGCTCGGTGGCCTCGGCGTGCTAGACCTCGAAGGTCTCTGGACTCGTTACGAAGACCCAACCCAGCAGTTCAACGAGATCGCCAAACTAAACCCAGAGCAAGCGACCGCCCGCATGCAGCAGATCTACTCTGAGCCAATCAAGCCAGAACTGATTCGCGACCGGCTCGCCCAGATTCGCGCAGCTGGGGTAACTGTTGCGGGGGCACTAAGCCCTCAGCGCACCGCAGAGTTTCACAAAACGGTTGTCGCCGCCGGCGTCGACCTATTCGTGATTCGCGGCACAACCGTCTCAGCAGAGCACGTCTCAAAGACCCAAGAGCCACTAAACCTCAAAGAGTTCATCTATGAACTCGATGTTCCGGTAATCGTTGGCGGAGCAGCCACCTACACCGCAGCTCTTCACCTAATGCGCACTGGCGCAGCCGGTGTGCTCGTTGGCTTCGGTGGCGGAGCAGCCTCAACAACTCGCAAGGTTCTTGGAATCCACGCCCCTATGGCAACCGCAGTCGCCGATGTAGCAGGCGCTCGCCGTGACTACATGGACGAATCTGGCGGCCGCTACGTTCACGTAATCGCCGACGGCGGCCTTGGCACCTCCGGCGACGTCGTCAAGGCAATTGCCTGTGGCGCCGACGCCGTAATGCTCGGCTCTGTTCTAGCCCGCGCCCAAGAGGCACCAGGCCAGGGCTGGCACTGGGGCCAGGAGGCCTTCAACGCCGAGCTCCCTCGTGGCAACCGCGTTCACGTTGGCACCGGCGGCTCACTTGAGCAGATCTTGAACGGCCCATCAAACGACGCCGAAGGCACCTCAAACCTGATCGGTGCCCTCAAGCGCTCAATGGCCACCACCGGCTACTCAGACCTCAAAGAGTTTCAGCGCGTCGACGTAGTCGTAGCCCCTTACAACTCCTAATGCCTCAGAGCTTCGCGAAGGTCGCGCTAACCCCCAAGTGGATTGGCGCGCTCTTCTTGGCTCTCGCAGTCGCCGCAATCTTTGCCCTGCTAGGGCAATGGCAACTCGGCCGAGCACTGACAACGGTCGGCAATAAACACGCATCGCAACCTGCGGTGCCACTAGAAGCTCTCACTAAGCCGGGCCAGGGTTTCAAAACCGTCGACACCGCAAGAAAAGTCACTATCGACATCACGAAGGCAGAGTTTCTTGGCAGAGTGGCCAACCGCAAGCAACACAACAAGACCGGCACATGGCACGTTGCCCTAGCCACCCTAGCCAACGGTGACAGCTTGGTTATTGCCTACGACTTTTCAACCGAGGCGAACTACTTCGCGTTCGCCCCTGATGGCAAACTTGCCGGTTTCTACCTGCCAAGCGAAGAACCTCAACCCCAGCAAAACCTGCGATTTCAAAGCCTCTCGGTTGAACAACTAATAAACCAAACAGATGCACCAACCGGCGTTGTCTACCCGGGCTTCGTCGCCATTTCAGATGCCCAAGTCGCCAACCCAATCGTCATCGAACAGCAGCAACAAAAAACCGAGGTCAATGCCCTTAACGCCTTCTATGCGGTCGAGTGGGCGCTCTTCGCCGGCTTCGCAGTGTTCCTCTGGTGGCGCATGGTTCAAGACGAACGCCTTGGCCTCAAAAGCGAAAGGTAAACTTGATTCATGTCTAAAGCCCAAATCAGCGCAGTGAAGTATTTTCGCATTACCTCTTATATCACCGGCACGTTCTTGATGCTGTTGGTCACCGAGATGGTTGTGCGCTACGGGCTTGGTTATGACTTTTACGCCTTTGGGCCTCACGGTTTGGTGACTCTAGAGTTGCGTTCGGTTGGAGGCGAGAACGTTGCGCTTTCGAGCGGTTTCAACCTTTCAACCGCGATCTTGATTGTTCACGGTTGGCTCTATGTTGCCTATCTCTTCGGTGATTTTAGGCTCTGGACGCTGATGCGATGGAGCTTCACGCGTTTTCTAATAATTGCTGCCGGTGGCGTCGTGCCGATGCTGTCATTCTTCACCGAGCGCCACTTCAGCAAGGTGGCGAAGGCTCAAATCGAAGGAGAGAGCAATTAACCAGCCAGTACTAGTCGTCGACTTCGGCGCACAATATGCCCAGCTGATTGCCCGTCGCGTTCGCGAGGCCGGTGTTTACAGCGAGATTGTTCACCACAACGTCACAGCCGCTGAGGTGGCTGCAAAGAAACCTTTGGCGATCATTCTCTCTGGTGGTCCGTCTTCGGTTTATGAGGAGGGCTCGCCACAGCTTGATGCTGGGATCCTCGAATTGGGCGTGCCGGTTTTGGGTATTTGCTACGGGTTTCAGACTTTGGCTAACGCTCTGGGTGGTCGGGTTGATAAGACCGGTAAGCGCGAATACGGCGCAACCGAGCTGACCGTTCGCGCTGGGGGAGAGATTCTTGATGGCCAGCCGGCTTCGCAGATTTGCTGGATGTCGCACGGCGACCAGGTGATGGAGGCTCCGGCAGGGTTTGAGGTTTTGGCTTCGACCGAGACCACCCCGGTAGCTGCTTTTGCTGACTCGGCTCGCAAGATTTATGGCGTGCAGTGGCACCCCGAGGTTAAGCACTCTCAGTTTGGCCAAAACGTGCTTGAGAACTTCTTGCACAAGGCTGCCGGCATTTCTGCCGACTGGAACTCGGGCAACGTTATTGCCGAGCAGGTTGAGAAGATTCGTGCTCAGGTTGGTTCTGACCGCGTAATTTGTGGTCTTTCGGGTGGTGTTGACTCTGCAGTTGCTGCCGCTCTGGTTCACAAAGCCGTTGGCGACCAGTTGATCTGTGTGTTTGTGAACCACGGTTTGCTGCGTGAAGGCGAGGCCGAGCAGGTTGAGCGCGACTACGTTGCAGCAACCGGTATTCGTTTGGTCGTCGTTGATGCCGAGAAGAAATTCTTGGACGCGCTTGACGGCGTGACCGACCCAGAAACCAAGCGCAAGATTATTGGCCGCGAATTCATTCGCACCTTCGAAGAGGCGCAGGCCGCTTTGATTGAGGAGTCGAAGGCCGACAACCGCCCGATCAAGTTCTTGGTTCAGGGCACGCTCTACCCAGACGTTGTTGAGTCTGGTGGCGGGGCGACTGCTGGAATCAAATCGCATCACAACGTTGGTGGCTTGCCTGACGACCTCGACTTCGAGTTGGTTGAGCCGCTTCGCACCCTGTTCAAAGACGAGGTTCGTGCGATTGGTGCCGAACTTGGTTTGCCTGCCGAGATTGTTCAGCGACAGCCTTTCCCAGGCCCAGGCTTGGGCATTCGAATCGTAGGTGCTGTGAGCAAGGAGCGCCTCGACTTGCTTCGCAAGGCAGATGCGATTGCTCGCTTTGAGCTAAACGCTGCTGGCCTTGACGGCGAAATCTGGCAGTGCCCGGTTGTCTTGCTTGCCGATGTTCGCTCTGTTGGAGTCCAAGGCGATGGGCGCTCCTATGGTCACCCGATCGTGTTGCGCCCGGTTTCGTCTGAAGACGCAATGACGGCCGACTGGAGCCGCCTGCCATACGACGTGCTTGCCAAGATTTCTAACCGAATCACCAACGAGGTTGCCGGGGTGAACCGAGTCGTGCTCGACGTGACCTCGAAGCCGCCCGGCACCATTGAGTGGGAGTAATTAGCGTCGGTTGCTTCGCTTAAACTAGGGGCTTATGCGCGACATCCTCGAAGGCCTAAATCCACAGCAACGCGAAGCGGTTGAATACCGCGGGCAGGCGTTGCTCATTGTGGCCGGAGCTGGTTCTGGCAAGACCTCGGTGCTGACTCGTCGCATCGCGCACCTCCTGCAGCACAAAGAGGTTTGGCCTTCGCAGATTCTGGCTATTACCTTTACAAATAAGGCTGCCGGCGAGATGCGCGAGCGTGTGAAGCACATGTTAGGCGAGGGTGCCGATGGCATTTGGCTAAAGACTTTTCACTCTGCCTGCGTGATGATTTTGCGCCGAGAGTCTGAGCGCCTCGGGCACGACCCAAACTTCACCATTTATGACTCAGGCGATTCGCGCGCGATTCTCAAGCGCCTGATCAAGGAGTTTGGGGCCGACCTACACAAGCTTTCGCCTGGTGGGGTTGCATCGGCGATTTCGAATGCCAAAAACGAGCTGATTGGCGCCGACGACTTTGCCAGAAACATCGACCAGAGCGACCCTGCGCAGCGCGCAATTGCCGAAATCTTTACTGCTTATCAGCAGGAGCTGCGCAAGAACAATGCTTTTGACTTTGACGACCTGATTGGCGAGACGGTTCACCTGTTCAGGGCTTTCCCAGAGGTGGCTGCCCAATACCAGCGCAAGTTCCGCCAGATTTTGGTTGACGAATACCAAGACACCAACCACGCGCAATACGCGCTGATTCGCGAACTGACCAAGCCGCTGCCGATCGAGTTTTCTGAGATCGACCCGCGCACCGGTGAGGTTTTGCCGCCGGCTTCGCTCACTGTGGTTGGCGACAGCGACCAGTCAATCTATGCGTTTCGCGGGGCGAACATTCGCAACATCATTGAGTTCGAAAAAGACTTTCCGGGCGCGAAGGTGGTTTTGCTAGAGCAGAACTACCGCTCGACCAACAACATCTTGAAGGCCGCGAACGCGGTTATTTCGAACAACTTTGATCGCCCCGCAAAGAACCTGTGGTCGGCTAAGGGTGACGGCGACAAGATTGTTGGTTACACCGGTTACTCGGGTCACGATGAGGCTCAGTTCATCGCCGACGAGATAGACAGGCTGCACCGCGAAGGTTTCAGCTACAGCGAGATGGCGGTTTTCTACCGAACCAACGCGCAGACCCGTGCGCTTGAAGAAATCTTTATTAGGTCAGCTCTGCCATACCGAGTAATTGGTGGCACAAAGTTCTATGAGCGCCAAGAAATCAAGGACGCGTTTGCTTATTTGGTCGCGATTTCGAACGTGAAGGATGACCTGGCCGTCCGTCGAATTTTGAACGTGCCAAAGCGCGGCATCGGCGATGCCACCGAGACCCAGTTGGCCAAGTTTGCCGAAGAGCACTCGATCTCGGTTCGAGAGTCTCTCTCACATGTTTCTGCAATGCGTTTTGGACCGAAGATCACCGGCGCAATCACCGAGCTCGGCTTCTTGCTAGATGAACTCGAGGCGCTATCGAAAACCGATACCGTCGACGCTGTTTTGCGAGCCGCCCTTGATCGCTCCGGCTACCGCGAGGCTCTGCGCGCTTCGCGCGACCCGCAAGACGAGGCTCGCCTCGAGAACCTCGACGAACTTGTTCAGGTTGCCAAAGAGTTTCAGCGCAACAACCCAGAAGGCAAGCTTGCCGACTTCTTGAACGAGGTTGCTCTGGTTGCCGCCGCCGACGACATCGTCGACGAGTCTGGCACCGTATCGTTGATGACCCTGCACACCGCGAAGGGTCTCGAGTTCGACGTTGTCTTCTTGACCGGCATCGAAGAGGGTTTACTGCCGCACAAGATGTCGTTTATTCAGCCTGGCGGCATGGCCGAAGAACGCCGACTCTTCTATGTGGGCATCACGCGAGCTCGCAAAAAGCTGCACATCTCTTTGGCTTTGGCTCGCTCGATGTTTGGCGACACCGAGCCTTCAACGCCCTCGAGGTATTTGCAGGAGGTGCCGCCAGAGTTGATCGAATGGCGTGACTCTGGGGCTAAGCGCTCGGAGTTTCGTGCTTCCATCGCCGACACACAAGGTTTCAGATCGGTTGACCGACCAAAGACCGAGTGGAAGGGCGCGATCTCTTCGGTTCGCAACAACGTCGACATGGTTCTCGAGAAGGGCGACCTCGTTGAGCACGCCGACTTTGGCCGTGGCAAGGTCGTAAACGTGACCGGTGAAGGCCCGCGCGCAACCGCCGAGATCAATTTTGGGCAAGCTGGCGTCAAGCGCTTGCTGGTTCGAGTAGCACCAATCGAAAAGCTCTAAACTAGAGAAACAAAGTCCGCCGTCTGGCGGTAGAGAAACGGAATTCAACGTGGATTTGTTTGAGTATCAGGCACGCGACCTGTTCGAAAGTTACAACATTCCGGTGCTTCAAGGCATCGTCGCAGACACCCCAGAAGAGGTTGAGGCTGCAGCCGCAAAGATTGGCGGCACCGTTGTCGTCAAGGCTCAGGTGAAAGCCGGTGGTCGAGGCAAGGCAGGCGGTGTAAAGGTTGCACACAGCCCAGCCGAGGCTCGCGAGCTGAGCGAAAAGATTTTTGGTCTAGACATCAAGGGCCACGTCGTCAAGCGCGTAATGGTTGCCCAGGGTGCTTCGATCGACAAGGAGTACTACTTCAGCGTGCTTTTGGACCGGTCGAACCGCACGTTCCTTGCGCTTTGCAGCGTTGAGGGCGGCATGGAAATCGAGCAGCTCGCCGAGGAGCGCCCAGAGGCGCTTGCCAAGGTTCCGGTTGACGCCGTTAAGGGCATCGACCTTGCTCTAGCAACCTCGATTGCCAAGCAGGGCGGCTTCGATGACGCCACCGCAGCGAAGGTTGCTCCGGTAATCGCAAAGCTTTACGAAGTATTCGTTAAAGAAGACGCAACCCTCGTTGAGGTCAACCCGTTGGTTGAAACCAAGGACGGCCAGATTCTTGCTCTAGATGGCAAGGTCACCCTCGACGACAACGCCGAGTTCCGTCACGAGCGCACCTCAATGGAGCGCGATGTTCTTGACCCGCTAGAGGCTAAGGCCAAGGCTTGGGATCTGAACTACGTGAAGCTTGACGGCGAGGTCGGAATCATCGGTAACGGTGCCGGCCTGGTTATGTCGACCCTCGACGTAGTCGCCTACGCGGGCGAGCGCCACGGTGGCGTGAAGCCAGCAAACTTCTTGGACATCGGCGGCGGTGCCTCGGCTGAGGTTATGGCCAACGGCCTCGATGTCATTCTTGGTGACCCACAGGTGAAGAGCGTTTTCGTAAACGTCTTCGGTGGAATCACCGCTTGCGACGCGGTTGCCAACGGCATCGTCGGCGCACTCGAGAAGCTTGGCGCGTCTGCGTCTAAGCCACTGGTTGTTCGACTAGACGGCAACAACGTTGCCGAGGGTCGCCGCATTCTTGCCGAGCGCAACCACCCGCTAGTAACCGTCGTAGAGACCATGGACGAAGCTGCCGATAAGGCCGCCGAGTTGGCTAACCGCTAGAGATTTAGAAGGAAAACAAAAATGGCTATTTTTCTAGATGAAAACTCAAAGATCATCGTTCAGGGCATGACCGGCTCTGAGGGCATGAAGCACACTGCTCGCATGCTCAAGGGTGGCTCAAACATCGTTGGTGGCGTGAACCCACGCAAAGCCGGCGAAACCGTCGAGATCGACGGCAAGGAGCTACCGGTGTTTGGCACCGTTGCTGAGGCAATGGCCGCTACCGGCGCAAACGTTTCGGTAATCTTCGTGCCACCAGCTTTTGCAAAGGCAGCAGTGATTGAGGCAATTGACGCCGAGATTGGTCTTGCAGTTGTGATCACCGAGGGAATCCCGGTTCACGACAGCGCGACCTTCTGGGCTTACAGCTGCTCGAAGGGCAACAAGACCAGCATCATCGGTCCAAACTGCCCAGGCATCATCAGCCCAGGAAAATCGAACGCTGGAATCACGCCTTCAGACATCACCGGCGCTGGCCCAATCGGCCTGGTTTCGAAGTCGGGAACCCTGACCTACCAAATGATGTTCGAACTTCGCGACATCGGAATGTCGACCGCAATCGGCATTGGTGGCGACCCAATCATTGGCACCACTCACATCGATGCACTCGAGGCATTCCAGGCCGACCCTGAAACCAAGGCGATTGTTCTTATCGGTGAAATCGGTGGCGACTCTGAAGAGAAGGCCGCCGCCTACATCAAGGAGCACGTAACCAAGCCGGTAGTGGCTTATGTTGCCGGGTTCACCGCACCAGAGGGCAAGACCATGGGTCACGCTGGTGCAATTGTTTCTGGTTCAGCCGGAACCGCTCAAGCCAAGAAGGAAGCCTTCGAAGCAGCTGGCGTGAAGGTTGGCAAAACCCCGAGCGAAACCGCAGCGCTTATGCGCGAGGTTTACGCAGCGCTATAAACGTTGGCTAACGAACAGGGCTCTTCGCGCCGCATCAGTTTTCTGACTGGCGCGCTAGATGCCCTGTTCGTTTTAACCGTCTCAATCGCTTTCTTGGTGCTTTCAAGCACAATCATCTGGTTGATCGAAAACACGGCGAGCACCAAGTGGATCGAAACCTTTAGAGGTGCTTTGGACGTCTGGTTTGTCGCCCACGGCGTTGGCTTACATGTGGCCGGTGGAGTGATCGAAGGTATCGCGAGCCCAGCATTCAACTTTTCTCTGGCTCCGCTCGGCTTGGTTGGCTTGATTCTTTTGTTCGGTCGCCGAACCGCACATCGTCTGGTGAACACCACCGAGCTTTGGCCGGCATGGGTTGGCGCAATCGGCGTCTACTGGGCGGCGGCTTTTATTCTGACCCCGTTGGCATCAACCCCTGGCGTCGCACCTATTTCGGCCGAGGCAGCCTTCTTGCCGCCGCTGGTTTATGGCTCGTCGGTGGTATTTTCGAGTTTGATCTACAAGGGCCCTCGCACGGCTGTGCCGCTAGTCACGGCTCGCGAACGTGAAGCTTTTAGAAACTGGATTGAAGACTTCAGAGACCGCGGCAACTGGTTTATCAGTTCGATTAGTGCCCCCGTGCTTCGCGCGGGTACGGCAATCGTCGCTTCGCTCTTGGCAGTCTCTGCGCTTGCCATCGGGCTTCTGCTGATATTCAACTGGGTCAACGTGATTCGACTATATGAAGCACTGCAGGCAGGGCTCCTGGGTGGAATCACTTTGACGTTTGGGCAGATGGCTCTGCTACCAAATATTGCCGTTTATGGCGCGTCATGGCTAACCGGCACGGGTTTCTCTATCGGCACCGGCTCTCACGTCAGCCCTCTGGGAACCGAGCTTGGGCCAGTGCCCGCGTTCCCAATTTTCGGAGCGCTGCCAGTGGGTAGTTTCGGTTGGGGCATGGTGGCAGTCGCCGTGCCCGTCGTCATTGCCTTCATGGCGACACTCGCAATCAAGCGTCACGCCGAAGCCGTGAGATTCAACTTCGCCTCGCCACTTGCCGCGGCGCTCTCGGTTGGCGTTGGTGTTGGCGTCGTCGCCGGTGTAGAGCTCGGGATCCTTGGTTGGTTGGCTTCTGGCGGCATAGGGCCAGACCGCCTCAGCTTTTTTGGTGTGAACCCTTGGGTCTTAGCGCTGGTTACTTTTATTGAGGTCGCTCCTGCGGCAACGCTCGCGGCGTTCTACAGCACCAGACCGCAGAAGGCCAGCCCGATTCCGGAGCATCTGAAAAGGTAAACTTTCAAAGTGCTCTCGGTCGTAGTCCTCATCTCAGGTTCAGGTTCAAACCTGCGCGCCCTGCTTGAAGCGACTGAAGACCCTCGCATGCCGATTCGAATCTTGGCCGTTGGTTCAGACAACGCAGCAACTGGCCTTGAGCATGCCGAACTCTTCGGTATTCCGACCTTCGTCGTTTCGCCGGGCGCGTTTGCCTCGCGCGAAGAGTGGGCGAAGATGCTGCTCGAAAACATAAAGTTTTGGAACCCCGACCTCGTTGTCTTGGCCGGATTCATGCGCATTTTGCCGCCAGAGTTTGTTGCCGCGCTTTCGCCAAACCTAATCAACACCCACCCGTCATTGCTGCCGAAGTACCCCGGCGCGCATGCGGTTCGCGACGCACTGGCCGACGGCGCTGCCGTCACCGGCGTCACCATTCACGTAGTCGACGAAGGAGTCGACACCGGCCCGCACATTGCGCAAGCAGAGGTTGCGGTGCTCCCAGACGAAACCGAGCATGAGCTTCACGAGCGCATCAAGGTTGTCGAAAGGGAACTCCTTATCAAGACAGTGGCCGATATCGCCAAGGGGCGAATCGACCTACAAACACTCAAGGGATAACCGTGGCAGCACACAACGATCACAAGCCGAGCGACTACCGCCACCGCGACCGCGTGCCGGTGAAGCGTGCACTGATTTCGGTGAGCGACAAAACCGGACTTCTCGAGCTCGCCTCTGGCCTCTATGCAAGCGGTGTCGCAATCGTTTCTACCGGCTCAACGGCCAAGACAATCGCCGAGTCTGGGATTCCGGTTACCGAGGTTTCGCAAGTCACCGGGTTTCCTGAATCGCTTGACGGGCGCGTCAAGACGCTTCACCCAAAGGTGCACGGCGGCCTGCTTGCCGACCTTCGCCTAGCGGCTCACGAAGAGCAGCTTGCCGAACTTGGCATCGAGGCATTTGAGCTAGTCGTTGTTAACCTTTACCCGTTTGTTCAGACCGTTGCCTCTGGCGCAAAAGGCGATGCCGTTGTTGAGCAGATCGACATTGGCGGCCCCGCCATGGTTCGAGCATCGGCAAAAAACCACGCAAACGTGGCCATCGTTGTTGACCCGAGCCGTTACGGCGAGGTTATCGCTGCGGTCGTCGATGGCGGCACCACGCTTTCTCAGCGCCGCAACCTGGCCGCAGCCGCGTTCGCCCACACAGCGAGTTACGACAAAGCGGTAGCCGATTGGTTCGCCGGCGAACTTGACGCCGAGTGGCGCCGCGAGGCTGGCCAGAGCACCGAAAACCAGACCAAAAACCCTGGCTTCCCCAGCCACCTAGTTGTTGAGGGTGACCTCGTCAACGTTCTTCGCTACGGTGAAAACTCGCATCAGGCCGCAGCCCTATACCGCAGCGTTGGTGAAAGTGCAGTTGCCGGCATCGCGCAGGCTCGCCTACTAAACGGCAAAGAGATGTCTTACAACAACTACGTCGACGCCGATGCGGCCCTGCGCGCAGCCTTTGACCACGCCGAGGCAGCCGTAGCCATCGTCAAGCACGCCAACCCTTGCGGCATTGCAGTCGCCGATGCAGACGCTGCCGACCCGATTGCCTCTGCTCACGCCAAGGCGCACGTTTGTGACCCGGTTTCGGCTTTCGGTGGCGTGGTCGCTGCCAACCGCCCCGTTACTCGCGCAATGGCCGAGCAGGTCAACGGTATTTTCACCGAGGTGATTGTTGCACCAAGCTATGAGCTTGCGGCACTCGAGATTCTCACCCAGAAGAAGAACCTGCGCGTCCTCGAGTTGCCTGCCAACTTTTCGCGTGAATCGCTTGAGGCTCGCCAGATCTCGGGCGGCTTGCTGCTTCAAGAGCCAGACAGCTTCGCGAACCTTGCCGTCGCCAACTGGACGCTCGTCTCGGGCGCCAAGGCAGACCCGCAGACATACGCCGACCTAGAGTTCGCGTGGCGCGCTTGCCGCGCGGTGAAGTCAAACGGCATCTTGCTCGCTAAAGAGGGCGCAAGCGTTGG
The DNA here is from genome assembly GCA_903880095.1 of uncultured Micrococcales bacterium. Lineage (GTDB taxonomy): Bacteria > Actinomycetota > Actinomycetes > Actinomycetales > Microbacteriaceae > Rhodoluna. Next base: position 19,894 of record CAIRNX010000006.1, read on the forward strand.
TATCGGTATGGGGCAGGTTAACCGAGTCGACTCTTGCCGGCTAGCGGTCGACCGCGCGACCGTTCGCGCCAAGGGTTCGGTTGCCGCTTCAGACGCATTCTTTCCGTTCAAAGACGGCGTCGAGATTCTGATCGAGGCCGGCGTTCGTGCCATCGTTCAGCCCGGTGGTTCGATGCGTGACCAAGAGGTCATCGACGCAGCGAAAGAAGCCGGAATCACCATGTACTTCACCAATGAGCGTCACTTCTACCACTAAACAAAACGGGTTTAGGCTATTACTTAAACCAATTCCCAAAAGGAGACCACCATGTCACGTCACGGCAAAGTTTCGGTTATCGGAGCAGGCTTTTACGGCACCACCACAGCCCAGCGTCTAGCTGAGTACGACATATTCGAGACCGTCGTGCTAACTGACATTCTCGATGGCAAGCCTCAGGGCGTCGCCCTCGACATCAACCAGAGCCGCCCGGTTGAAGGTTTTGAGACCGAAGTTGTTGGCGCAACCACTCTTCCTGACGGTTCTGGCTACGAGGCCATCTCCGACAGCGACATCGTAGTGATCACAGCAGGTTTGCCTCGCAAGCCAGGCATGACCCGCATGGACCTACTCGAGGTGAACGCGGGCATCGTTGGTGGCGTTGCTAAGAACATTGCAAAGTATGCACCAAACGCCGTGATTCTCGTGGTTTCTAACCCGCTAGACGAGATGACCGCGCTAGCGCAGAAGGCTTCGGGGTTCCCTAAGGAGCGCGTCATCGGCCAAGCTGGCGTTCTTGACACCGCCCGCTTCACCAACTTTGTTGCCGAAGCAACCGGCGCTAAGGTCGGCGACGTCAAGACCCTAACTCTTGGCTCGCACGGCGAGACCATGGTTCCGGTGCCAAGCGTTTCGACTGTAAACGGCAAGAAGATTGTTGATGTTCTAGGCGCTGAGAAGGTTGCCGAACTTGTCGACCGCACCCGCAATGGTGGCGCAGAGATTGTTGCTCTTCTAAAGACTGGTTCTGCCTACTACGCACCAAGCGCGGCGGTTGCCCGCATGGCTAAGGCTGTTCACGAAGACTCTGGCGCAACCTTCCCGGTTTGCGCATGGGTTGACGGTGAATTCGGCATCTCAGGTGTTTATCTGGGTGTCGAAGCGCAGCTGGGTAAGGGCGGCATAAAGCAGGTCGTCGAGACCCCGCTAGACGCAGACGAACTTGCAGCCCTTAAGGTTGCTGCCGAGGCAGTTCGCGCCAAGCAGGCAGACGTAGAAAACCTCTAAAAAACCTAAACACGGAAGGCCGCTTGAGAAATAACTCAGTGGCCTTTCGTGTTAGCCTCTAAGGCTGACCTGCTCAGCACTACGTGTTTCACTCGGAAACCGTAATACCGAAAGCTTTAACGAATTGTCAGAGACGACACCAAAGACCGGAACGATTCGCACACTTTTGCGAATCTTCCCTTACACAAAAGCTGCGCTGCCTCGAATCATTCTGGGCACTTTCGCTGCGCTCGGCGCGCACCTACTCGCGCTTCAGATTCCGCAATACCTTCAGTCGCTCGTAAACGCCATTGACCTGAACGGCACCGGTTCGAAGCAGGCTTCGCTTAATGCGCTTTACCCTGCAGTTTTCTGGGTGCTTATTCTTGGCGTCCTAGAAGCACTAATGGTTTTGGCTCGCCGTTGGCTCGTGCTCACCCCAGGAACCCACGTTGAGGCAAACCTTCGTCGCACGCTCTACGCAAAGCTTCAGAAGCTCCCGGTTTCGTTTCACGACAAGTGGCCGAGCGGTCAGCTGCTCAGTCGCGCGACTCAAGACCTGGGACTTATTCGCCGTTGGCTTTCGTTCGGCATTGTGCTGCTGCTTGCCAACGGAGTCACAATCATCGTGGGCTTGGGCATTCTTTACTCTTACTCGTGGATTCTCGGCACCATCTTCTTGGTTATCGTCGCCCCACTTTGGGTGATCGGGTTCAGGTTTGAAAAGGGTTACCACGACACAGCTCGCCGCAGCCAAGACCAGGCTGGAGACCTAGCCACATCGGTAGAACAGAGCGTGCACGGAATTCGCGTGCTCAAGGCTTTCGGCCGTGGCAAGTTCATCACCGAAAAGTTTGTTCGAGACGCCACAGAGCTTCGCAAAACCGAACTCGTCAAGGCTCGCATGGTTGCTAGCCTCTGGTGGGCTCTTTCGGTGATTCCAGAAATCGCCCTAGGCGTATCGCTTTTCGTTGGTGTCTTTTTGGTGCAAAACCACCAGCTGACCATTGGCGGACTCGCCGCCTTTATTCTCACCACGCGCGTGCTTCACTGGCCGATGGACTCGATCGGCTTCTTGCTCTCGATGACAATCGATGCCCGAACCGCGGTTGAACGCTTCTTTGAGGTTATCGACGAGCCAACCGGCATCGAAGACCCGAACGAGGCAACCCCAATCGAAAAGGTTGAGGGCCGACTGGTTTTCGAAAACGTGAGCTTCAGATATCAAGACGCGCCAGCTGGCGAAGAAGACCTGCTCCGTGGCGTAGACCTAGAGTTGCTTCCGGGTGAATCGGTCGCGTTGATCGGTGTTACCGGCTGTGGCAAGACAACGCTCACCGCTCTGGCTACTCGCCTCTATGAGGTGACCGGCGGCTCGATCAAACTCGACGGCGTCGACATTCGCGAACTCACTGCCGAGGAGCTTCGCAGCCACGTAGCCATGGCTTTCGAAGACGCAACGCTGTTCTCGGCGAGTATTCGCGACAACGTGCTACTCGGCAACCCAGAGGCGAGCGACGAAGAACTGCATCAGGCTCTCGCAATCGCTCAGGCACAGTTTGCCTACGACCTGCCAGACGGCCTCGACACCAAGATTGGCGAAGAAGGTCTGTCGCTGTCGGGTGGTCAGCGTCAGCGTCTAGCTCTTGCCCGTGCAGTTGCTGCAAAACCGGCCGTCCTAGTTTTGGACGACCCGCTCTCGGCCCTAGACGTCGACACAGAGGCGATGGTAGAAGACGCTCTTCGAACAGTGCTTCAGGCGACCACCGCACTAATCGTCGCGCACAGGCCGTCCACGGTTCAACTGGCCGACAAGGTTGCTCTAATGCAGGATGGCCGCATCACAGCCTTCGGTAAGCACAGCGAACTTCTCGCTACCAACCAGCACTACCGTTTCGTGATCAGCAGCCTCGACGCTGCTGGCGCATTGATTGAGGTGAAATAGATGTCGATGCAGGGCGTACAAAACGAAGAAAAGATCGACCTCACCAAAGAGGAGCAAAAGCGCATTCGCGCACGCTCGATGAAGCTACTCGGTTCGATCATCAAACCGGTTCGTCACCGCCTATGGGTCAGTCTCTTGCTCGTTACCGTTTCGCAGGGTTTGCGCGTTGCACTACCGGGAATGATCGCGATCATTATCGACAAGGCTTATCCGCAGGCCGTCCAAGGCGATTTTTCGCTTATCTTCTGGCTGGTCGGCGGTTACCTCGCGGCAGCCGTCGTTGCCTCTGCCCTGATCGCGGTGTTCGTTCAATACGCAGCCAAGATCAACCAAGACATCATGCTTCGACTTCGTCAGCGACTTTTTGCGCACACGCAAAAGCTGAGCATCGACTTTCACGAGACCTACACCTCGGGCCGAGTCATCTCGCGCCAGACGAACGACCTCGACTCGATCATGGAGTTGCTCAACTCGGGTGGCAACGAGATGATTGCCGGCATGCTGTTCATGATTTTCACGGCTGCCGCCATGATTGTGCTCGACCCACAGTCGTTCCTCATCGTGTTGATCTCGTTCTTGCCGCTCTACTTCTTGACCAGATGGTTCCAGAAAAACACTCGCACCAACTACCGCAAGACCCGTGTGGCCTCGGCGAAGTTGATTGTGCACTTCGTTGAGACCATGACTGGAATCCGTGCCGTCAAGGCGTTCCGTAAAGAAAAGCAGAACCAGACCAAGTACGCCGAATTGGTTGAAGATTACCGCGATGTAAACGCCAAGGTTATTCAGCTGTTCGGTATCTTCGACCCGGGTCTGATCTTGATTGGTCGCATAACCGCGGCTGCAGTGCTGTTATTCGGCGGCCTACGCGTTGTCGACGGCACTCTAGGCATCGGCGTCCTGCTCTCATGCATCTTGTATGTTCGAAGTTTCTACGACCCGATGGAACAGCTTGCGATGTTCTACAACTCGTTCCAGTCGGCAAACTCAGGTCTAGAAAAAATTTCAGGTGTGCTCGAAGAGGAGCCTTCGGTTCCGGAACCTGAGCATTCGGTTGCGCTCGACGAGCCTCACGGTCACATCGAGTTCAAAGATGTCCAATTCGCGTATTCGAACGGCGCCGAGATTCTGCCAAACTTTTCGCTCAACATTCCGGCCGGGCAAACGATTGCACTCGTTGGTACGACGGGCGCGGGCAAGTCGACTCTCGCCAAGCTGGTCTCGCGGTTCTACGACCCGGTTAGGGGCACCGTAAGCCTCGACGACATCGACCTTCGCCTGCTAAGCGACGAAGACCTTCGTCGAGCCGTTGTCATGGTCACCCAGGAGGCATACCTGTTCTCGGGCACCGTTGCCGACAACATCGCGCTTGGCAAGCCGAATGCAACTCGCGAAGAGATCGAGTCTTCGGCAAAGGCAGTCGGCGCTCACGAATTCATCAGCGCTTTGCCAGACGGCTACGACACCGACGTCAACAAGCGCGGTGGCCGCGTCAGCGCGGGCCAGCGTCAGTTGATCTCGTTCGCTAGAGCCTTCATAGCCGACCCAGCTGTCTTGATTCTCGATGAAGCCACCGCTTCGCTCGATATCCCAAGCGAACGAATGGTTCAGCACGGCCTCAAGACACTGCTAGCCGACCGCACGGCCATAATCATCGCGCACCGACTTTCGACTATTTCGATCGCCGACCGTGTGCTCGTGATGGAGCACGGACGCATAATCGAAGACGACGCCCCAGCCGCACTCATCGCAGGCACTGGCAAGTTCTCGAAGATGCATAAGGCTTGGCGCGACTCACTGGTTTAGTGCTCCTGCTAAAGTTGCCTAAAAGCGCAACAAGGATGGTTTCACTATGGCTGGCATACCCGTAACCCTGTTTCAGGGCCCAAGAGGTAGTTCTGACGAACGCGCTGCCCTGCTCTTTGATGGCATCGAACCAACTCAGGTTCTTTCGCTCGACACCCTAGACGAGCTGCTTTTCACCGTCGACACCGTCGATGGCACCTACGGCATCATCCCTCTAGAGAACAACGTGAATGGTGAGTTCACCGGTGCGCTTTCGCGCCTGATTCTCACCACCGAGCACTGCATGGTGACCCAGGTTCGTACTCTGGAAGAAGAGATTGGCGCATACGGCCTGGTTGGCAACGTGATTCCGCGCGAAGCGCTGGTTAATGCCGACATCTTGCCGAAGTTTTCAAGCGCGCTTCGCGAACTCGACATCGAGGCTCTGCCCGCCGAAACGACTTTCGAAGCCTGCAAGGCCGTTGTCGAGCGCGGCAACCCTGAAATGATCGCTTTCGCTCCGCGAGTGATTGCCGAGAGCCTCGGGCTCGTGCCGGTTATCGCTCTCGCGCATCACAACCAACTGCTTCGCACCCGCTACGGCTTGCTTCAGCGCGACCCAATTCTTTCAAACAAGTCTTCGCGCTCAACCTTCTTGCTCTGGCCTAAAGAAGACTCGGTTGGCACGCTCTCGACCATGCTCGAAGAGTTCAAGGTGAACGGCATCGACATCGCGTCACTTCGGTCGTTCCTATTTGCGCTCGATGCTTCGCACGCGTTTTTGTTCTCGGTGAACAACGGCCTACTCGACCCGAAGCTTCAGTCGACGCTCAAGTCGTTGGTAGGTCAGGGTGTGCGGGTGCGCTTGCTAGGCGACTACGCAATCGAAGATCTTCTGCCGATTGACACCACGGTTGAAAAGGTTCGCATGCTTGACGGCTTGGCCAACTACGAAGCCGAAATCGCGAGACTAAGCGGCGGCAAAGCGTAATGAGCAAGCCGACCTGCCTGTACCTCGGCCCGGCAGGTAGCTTCTGCCACCAGGCCGCTCTGCGCCTAAACGAAGACTTCGCGCTGAAGCCTGCTGCGAGCGTTTCTGAAATCGTTGTTGCAGTCGAGTCTGGCTCAGCAGACTTCGGGCTTGTGCCAATCGAAAACTCTGTCGATGGTGAGGTGACCTCAACCGTTGACAGCATCGTTTTCAACACCGTCGACGTCTTGGTGCGCGATGAGGTCGTGGTTCCGGTCGAGTTCGATGTTTTTGTGAAGCCCGAAACCACAACCATCGCTCGCGTCATGAGCCACCCCGTGGCATTGGCGCAGTGCGAAAACTTCATTTCAAGTAACCAGCTCTCTTGCGAGTCGGCGCCGTCGACCAGCGCGGCCGTTCAAGCGGTTGCCGATGGCAACTCCACGGACATTGGCGCCCTAGCCTCGCCAATCGCAGGCGAGCTCTACGGCCTTGTGCCGCTGGCTAAGGGCGTGCAAGACAACGCCGGCGCGCACACCAAGTTCTACCTCCTCGGCAAAAGCATTCACGCGCGCAAACCCGGTCGCGAATACCGAACCTGGGTGGCCGTGATTCCGCCGACTAATCGCACAGGCATTCTCGGCGACATGCTGGCCGAGTTTTCGTCGCGAGGCATATCATTGACCTCGCTTTCTAGTCGTCCACTTCGCGCAGAAATCGGCGCCTACGCTTTCAATTTCACGATTGAAGGTCACATTGGCGACGCGCAAGTTCGCGAAGCCCTCGAGGCGATCATCGCTCTCGGTTCGCGTGTGCGCGTTGTCGGCTCGTTCCCCGAGTGGGAAGGTGACGGCGTGGTCGGTGCCGTAATTGGGTTGGTTGGTCTCGGAGCCGGCGCAAAACAGTCTTTCGCGAACAACAACCTCGACGTAAAGGTGGGGGAGTAATGCCAAAAACCGGCGTTCTCGGCATCGGTCTGATCGGCGGTTCAATCGCCAAGAGCCTGCCAAATGATGTCACCGTTTGGGATTCCAACCGCGAATCGCTAGCTGCCGCCGCGTCTCTTGGCATCCAGATCGCAACCAGCTTGGATGACCTTGTCAAAACCGTCGACGTGCTGGTGATCTCCGTTCCGTTCGCGGGGTTCGATGAAGTGTTTGCTGGTGTTCAAAAGGCAGCCGTAACACGCGAAAAACCTTTGGTCGTGACCAATGTTCTTTCGGTCTTGAACTCTATTGAGGTGACCGAACCGAACGTGCAATTTGTTGCTAGCCACCCGATGGCCGGCACTGAGTTTTCTGGGTTCAAAGCCGCAAAGGCGGGGTTGTTCGAGGGAGCCACCTGGGTGCTTGAGAAAGCCCAACCTCAAATTGAGGCCCTGATTGCCAGCTTGGGCGCAAAGGTCGTCATAATGCCTGCAGAGATGCACAACGAGGCCGTTTCACGCATGAGTCATCTGCCACACGTACTTGCCGCGGCACAGTTGCTGGCAACTCCTGAGCATCGCGAAATCTTTAGTTTGGCTGCGAGTAGTTTTAGGGACTCGACGCGCGTAGCCAGCACCGCACCAGAACTCACCGCCGGAATGGTCACGAATAATCGTGACGAGGTTCTGCGAGCAATCGAAGCGCTTCAAGTGGTGTTGGCTGAGTTTTCTAAATGCCTTGAAAACAGAGATGATGACGGTGTTTTAGCGTTATTCGAGCTCGCCAGGCAAAGGCGAGAAGAGCTACTCTAAGGCAATTCGGTTCACCGATTTTCGCTAGGCTAATAAATGGCTAATCGTTCTTGATTAGCCACAACGAAAGAGAGTCACCTGCGCATGTCTAAGATCAAAGTGGTCGGAAAAGTAGTCGAGCTTGACGGCGATGAAATGACCCGAATCATCTGGCAGAACATCAAGGATTCCTTGATTCTCCCGTTCCTCGACATCGACCTCGAGTACTACGACCTTTCGATTGAGCACCGTGATGCAACCGACGACCAGGTCACTATCGACGCAGCAAACGCAATCAAGCAGCACGGTGTTGGCGTAAAGTGCGCGACAATCACCCCAGACGAGGCTCGCGTCGAAGAGTTCAAGCTCAAAAAGATGTGGAAGTCGCCAAACGGCACCATTCGTAACATCCTCGACGGCGTTGTTTTTCGCGAACCGATCATCATCTCAAACGTTCCACGTCTTGTGCCTGGCTGGACTAAGCCGATCGTTATCGGTCGTCACGCACACGGCGACCAATACAAGGCAACAGACTTCAAAGTGCCTGGCAAGGGCCGCGTAACCATCACCTGGACACCTGAAGAGGGCGAGCCGGTGACCATGACTGTGGCCGACTACCCGGAGCACGGTGGTGTTGCAATGGGTATGTATAACTACATGGACTCGATTCGCGACTTCGCTAGAGCGAGCTTTAACTACGGCCTCGCCCGCAACTTTCCGGTTTACCTTTCAACCAAGAACACTATTCTCAAGGCCTACGATGGTGCCTTCAAAGACGCTTTCCAGGAGGTCTTTGATGCAGAATATGCCGACAAGTTCAAGGCTGCCGGCCTAACCTACGAGCACCGACTGATTGACGACATGGTCGCATCTGCACTCAAGTGGGAGGGTGGCTACGTCTGGGCTTGCAAGAACTACGACGGTGACGTGCAGAGTGACACCGTAGCTCAGGGTTTCGGTTCGCTAGGTCTGATGACCTCGGTACTCACCACCCCAGATGGCAAGACTGCGCTCGCCGAGGCCGCCCACGGCACCGTGACTCGTCACTACCGCGACTGGCAAGCCGGCAAGAAGACCTCGACCAACCCGATCGCTTCGATATATGCCTGGACTCGTGCCCTAATGCACCGCGCAAAGCTCGACGGCACCCCAGAAGTTCAACACTTCGCCGAAACTCTCGAAGACGTGATCATCAAGACCGTCGAGGCTGGCCACATGACCAAGGACCTCGCGGCTCTGGTTGGCAACGGCCAGGCTTACCAGACCACCGATGAGTTCATGGCGACTCTTGCCGAGAACCTGAAGGCACGTCTGGCCTAATCGGTTTTCTGTGTATAACTCCCGTCAACTTTCGGCGGGAGTTTTACATTTCTGGGATGAATCACAGAAAACCTTCACGCCGCTGGCCTCACGTGCTCGTAGCGGCAGCAATCTCAATGGCAACAATCGGCCTCACCGCTCAGGTGCAGGCAGCTAGCGCTACGCCGGCACCTGTTTGCAGTAACGGACTCTGCACAATCACGTTCGACTACTCGGGGGACGTCTATGTGTATACGCCACCGACGGGTATTAGAACAATGAGTTTTGAGCTGACCGGGGCACAAGGTGGTCGGGTAGGTGGGTTGGGCGGCAAAGTCGCCGGCACATTCTCAAATATTCCTTCGACCATGAATATCTATGTTGGTGGGGCGGGCAAGCAGGGCGCCTCCGCCGCTGGCGGGTACAACGGCGGAGGGGCTGCTGGTGGTAGCCATGGTGACGAAGGCTCCGGCGGTGGTGCTTCAGACATTAGGCTCACAAGTTCGCTTGACGACCGCATCGTTGTTGCCGGCGGTGGCGGTGGTACGGGCGGTTGGATCGGCATGGCAGGGGGCGCCGGTGGTGGCTTACTTTCAACCTCAGGCACTAACTCAATTGCAACTGGTGGCGGGGGAGGCACCCAGGTCGCTGGTGGTTCGGGCGGTATCGGCTCGGCGGCCACGTCTGGTTCTGCAGGCGCCAAAGGCGTTGGTGGCGTCGGCGGCATCGGTGCTGCTGGAGGTGGCGGAGGCGGCGGAGGTGGCCTCTTCGGTGGCGGTGGCGGTGGCGCCGACGGAGTTATCGCTGGAACCGATGGGGCAGGTGGTGGTGGCGGGTCTTCTTTTGCGAGCGCAAACTACACAAAATCGATTACCCACTCGGCCGGCATTCGTTCAGGCAATGGCCAGGTAATCCTGACCTATGCTTACGCGCCAGCGGTTTCAGCTTTTGCGCCAGCAAGCACGAGCAGTAACCAAAGCTCGGTGCCTTTTAACCTCACCCTCACCCAAAATGTCGTCGGTCTTGAAACAACTGACTTCGGCTTTGCCGGCACCGCTGGTGGCTGCTTTGTTTCGGCGTTAACTGGCTCGGGCTCGGCCTACACGGCGACCATTTCGGGTTGCTCAGACGGCACGGTTGGCCTAACACTAGCAACCGACTCGATAACCGGTGCGACTCTCGGCCCGATTGCTCAAGCCGCATCAACTCTCGTGACCTTGGATCGCAAAAATCCCGGCTTCACGATCGTTTCGCCTACTTCGCCGAGCAACCAGGCGTCGATTCCCTTTACCGTGAGTTCTGACGAACCTGTCACCGGTTTGAGTGCGTCCTCGTTTAGTGCCTCAGGAACAGGGTGCTCTGTTGGATCCGTCTCTGGCGCAGGGCAAGTTTTCACCGTGAACGTTGTTGGTTGTGCCTCAGGCGCGACGGCAGTGCTTACCCTCAAAGCAAACTCTGCCAACGACCTCAACCTAAATGCTGGCCCCATCTCTGCCTTCGTGGCTTCGGGGGTGTTACTCGACCTAGATGTGCCAACGCCCATAGCTTTCGCCAAAAGCGCTTCGACGCGTGCGGGATTGGTTGGCTTTGAACTTTCCTTTGCCGAACCGGTAACCGGTCTGACCACTCAATCTTTCACGATTCACGGTGACGGATGCGCGATCACAAAACTTTCTGGCTCTAAAGATTCGTACGCATTGTGGTTGACCGACTGCGCACAAGGCACTGCAGTGTCAGCAACTTTGAAAGCTGGAGCAGCACAAGATGTCGCAGGCAACCTCGGCCCAGCAGTGCCAGTTGACTCGACCGTGGTTTCGATCGATGACGTTGCTCCAACCGCGACGCTTACGGTAATCACTCGCTCCCCGCAGCCGGTTTTTGAGGCTTCTTTCAGCGAGCCGGTTCAGGGGATCATCATCGACTCTTTCTCGCATTCTGGAACCGCGACGGGTTGCCATTTTGCTTTGAGTTCGGTGCTCATCGGTCTGACTTATCGGGTTTCGGCAAGCAATTGCTCGTCTGGCACCATCAAGCTCGTTCTGCCCGCTCAAGTAGCGGTTGATGCAACCGGAAATCTTGGCCCTGCTGTTTCAGTTAGCTCCGACGCCGTGACTCTCGAGCGGTCTGCTACCCAAGGTGGTGCATCGCCTGCACACCTGCATTCTTTTCGATTGGCTAGAAAGAATTCGAGCGAAAGAACTGATTCGAATCGGGCACCAACCACGCATCAGACGAAAAAGGTCAATCGGATCATGCCCCATCGAAACAAACTCGTACCCGTCACTACCAAGTCGAGCGATTTCGAGGTGGAGCCAGTGAATCGAACCCTTGGTTTCGCGGCTCTAGCGCTCGCGGGGTTGTTGCTCGGATCGTTTGCGATTAGAAGACTTCGTCGCTAGCCGAAGATGATTGTGCGTTCACCGTCTAAGAGCACCCTATGCTCGGCGAACCAGCGAATAGCTTGGGTCAGCGTCTTGGATTCGACGTCTTGACCCATCGACACCAGCTCTGCCTTCGAGTCGCCGTGGTCAACGCGAACCACGTTTTGCTCGATGATCGGGCCTTCGTCGAGGTCTGCGGTGACAAAGTGGGCGGTGGCGCCAATCAACTTGACACCTCGGGCGTGAGCCTGCGCATAAGGGTTGGCGCCCTTGAAGCCCGGCAAGAAGGAGTGGTGAATGTTGATGATTCGACCGGCAAACTCGGCGACGAATTCTGGCGAAAGAATTTGCATGAAGCGGGCGAGAACGATGAGCTCTATGCCAGCCGACTTGATGTAGTCGCGAAGCATGTGCTCAAAAGCCGCACCGAACTCTTGCGATTCGAATGGGATTCCATAAAACTCGGCCAGCGAGGCTAGGTCTGCGTGGTTGCTGAAAACGGCTGGAATCTCGATCGGCAATTGGCCCGCCCTTTGGCGAAAAAGTATGTCGTTGAGACAGTGGGCGCTTTTTGAAACCAGGACGAGCGTCTTAAGTTTTCGACCAACCTCATCGAGCTCAAACTCCATGTCGTACTGTTCGGCTACCGGCCGAAGGTTTGCTTCGAGATGGGTGCGCGGTGAGTTCGATTCGATCTGTAGACGCATGAAGAAGCGCCCTGTGTCGTCTGAAGAGAACTGAGAAGACTCGGTGATATTGCCGTTTGCGGCAACGATTGCACCGGTTACGGCATGCACGATTCCGGGCTGGTCTTTGCAGATGATGGTTAGTACCCAGTGCGCGTTCATGCGCTCAAGTTTAACTAGTCTTCGCTTCTGCGGCGCTCTTCTTTGCGCTGGTGCAAAACGGTGTAGGCAATCCAGCCAGCAAGTGCAAGCCCGGCGACAATCATGGCAAGGCCGATGATTACTGGTGTAGCCATTGTTTTTCTCTCCCAAGTTCGCTTTTGCGAAGTTCTTAATAGATTACTGACAGTGTCAATATTTCTTCGCATTGATCAGCTTTTGGGACTGCAAATCGTGTCGCCAATGGCGATTCGCTAGAATTGAGGCATCGCAACTGGCGCTAAAGATGGGTTTCCATCGGGGAGCGATAGGTATTTTGGTCGTGCGCCTGGGCCGAATAACAACCAAAAACGAGGAGCCCCGAAAAATGTCTAAGTTGCCAACCAGCTTCAACTTGCCGCTGAGCGAAACTGACCCAGAGATCGCAGCCGTACTAGACGCTGAGCTAGACCGCCAGCGCCACACACTCGAGATGATTGCCAGCGAAAACTTTGTTAGCCGCGGCGTTCTCGAGGCGCAGGGTTCTGTGCTGACCAACAAATACGCCGAGGGCTACCCTGGCAAGCGCTACTACGGTGGTTGCGAAGCCGTTGACATCGCCGAAAACCTGGCCCGCGACCGCGCTAAGGCCCTTTTTGGTGCAGAGCACGCAAACGTTCAGCCACACTCTGGTGCGAGCGCAAACGCCGCCGTGCTGATGGCTCTAGCCAACCCGGGCGACAAGATTCTAGGTCTTGAACTCGCACACGGTGGCCACCTAACCCACGGCATGCGCCTCAACTTTTCGGGCAAGATGTACGAGGCTCACGCCTACGGCCTAAACCCAGAAACCTTCTTGATCGACATGGACATCGTGCGTCAACGAGCCCACGAGGTCAAGCCTCAGGTGCTTATCGCCGGTTGGTCGGCATACAGCCGCCACCTCGACTTCGCCGAGTTCCGCAAGATTGCCGACGAAGTCGGTGCAAAGCTTTGGGTTGACATGGCTCACTTCGCCGGCCTGGTTGCTGCAGGTCTTCACCCGAACCCGGTTCCGTTTGCCGACGTCGTCTCGACCACAGTTCACAAGACCCTTGCTGGCCCTCGCTCGGGCCTAATTCTCTGCAAAGAGGAATACGCCAAGAAGATCGACTCGTCGGTGTTCCCAGGTCAGCAGGGCGGCCCGCTGATGCACGTGGTTGCTGCCAAGGCGGTTGCCTTCAAGGCCGCAATGGGCCCTGAGTTCAAGGATCGCCAGCAGCGCACCCTCGACGGCGCGCGCCTAATCGCTGAGCGTCTAACCCAGGCCGACGTAGCCGGCAATGGCGTTCAGGTTCTCACCGGCGGCACCGAGGTTCACCTCGTGCTCGTCGACCTTCGCAACGCACCGATCAACGGCCAAGAGACAGAAGACCTGCTGCACGAGGTTGGCATCACCGTGAACCGCAACTCGGTGCCAAACGACCCGCGCCCACCAATGGTCACCTCTGGTGTTCGTATCGGCACCCCAGCACTTGCCACCCGTGGCTTTGGCGCCGACGAGTTCACCGAGGTCGCTGACATCATCGCCCACGTTCTAATGCCAAACCCAGACGTAGCTGCCCTGCAGGCTCGTGTGCGCAAGCTGACCGAATCGTTCCCGCTCTACTCTGGCCTCGAGAACTGGTAATGACAGCAATCAAGCTCGATGGCTTGGCGGTTGCCAAGAGCATCAAAGCTGAACTTGCCGAACGTGTTGTCGCGCTAAAGCAGCGCGGCATCACGCCCGGCCTTGGCACCCTTCTCGTGGGAGACGACCCCGGCAGTCACTCATACGTTGCCGGTAAGCACCGCGACTGCGCTCAGGTGGGGGTGCACTCGATTCGCATCGACCTACCCAACACGGCAAGCGCAGCTGATGTTCGTGCCGCAATTCGTGACCTAAACGATGCCAAAGACGTCACCGGCTACATCGTTCAGTTGCCGCTACCTTTTGGTATCGACGCCAACGCAATGCTTGAACTCATCGACCCTGCCAAAGACGCGGACGGCCTTCACCCAACCAACCTTGGCAAGCTAGTGCTCGGTGTGAACCAAGAGCTCGTCTCACCATTGCCGTGCACGCCCGCTGGCATCGTCGAACTCTTGAACCGTTACGACATCGCGACCAAGGGTGCCGAGGTGGCAATCATCGGTCGCGGTATTACCGTCGGACGCCCGCTCGGGCTTTTGATGACCCGCAAGGGCATCGATTCAACCGTCACACTGATTCACTCGGCAACCAAAGACCCAGAGCACATCATCAAGCGAGCCGACATCGTCATTGCGGCCGTCGGTGTTGCACACTTTGTGCAACCGGACTGGATCAAGCCGGGTGCTGCCGTGCTCGACGTTGGTGTCACCAGAGTCGAAACCGCCGATGGCGCGACCCTGCTTGGCGATGTTCACCCAGACGTCGCTAGCGTCGCTGGCTACCTGAGCCCAAACCCAGGCGGTGTTGGCCCGATGACTAGAGCGATGCTCGTGAAGAACGTGGTTGACAGTGCTAGCCGTATTTGAGGTCTTAGGTGTCCTAGCCTTCGCGGCGGCTGGAATCATCGAAGCCGCTCGCAAGCGCCTTGACGTTTTTGGTGTCGTTCTAATCGCAGCCATCACCGCTTTTGGTGGCGGAACACTGCGCGATGTTCTTCTGGGTAACAAGACCTTCTTTTGGGTTCAGCACGAAGAGCTGGTGTGGGCGATCATCGGCATCGGTGTAATAACCCCGCTTTTTTTTAGGGCAAGGCACATCGAAATTACCCAACGCGCAATCGAGTGGCCTGATGCGATTGGCCTTGGGTTGTTCGCAACCTCGGGCGCGCAGATGGCGCTAGACAAAGGCTTCTCGCCGCTAATGGCAGCCCTGATGGCGGTAATCACTACCGTTTTCGGCGGCATCATTCGCGACGTTCTGGTAAACGAGATCCCTAGAGCCGTAAACGACCACCAGCCCTACGCGCTTTTCGCTTTCGGCGGTGCTTGGTTGATGTGGGGTGTTGAGCAGCTCGGGGTAGATCAGAACGTAGCAATTCCAGCCACGGCTGCGGCAATAATAGCGGTGCGTTTTTTGGCCATAGTCTTCAAATGGAAGTTGCCGGCCTGGCGCCTCTAGCTAATTCTTGTTGCCGATAATTGATGGTGCGGTTTGGTTGGGCAACTGTGAATCCAAACCGAACATCGATGTCGCCTTGAGTAGGAATTCAATGGCTCGGTCTTTATCACCGCGGTTTTTGTAAATCTCTGCGAGCTTGCGGTAGATGATCGCCGTGGTTCGGCTAGCCCCGCTCATTTCAAGAGCCTTGGCGCAAGATTCGGCTTCGTTCTGGGCTTCGGCGTCTAGACCCAGCGCGTTGTAGACCTCAATGGCGGTCATCGAAAATTTTGAATAGTCAATCGAATACTCAATGTTGGTTAGCTCGCGGGCAACCTCGAGTTGGCCAAGCGCACTTTCGCGTTTGCCCTGTTTGGCGAGCACTAAAGCTCGAGACATGGCTGTGCCAACCTTGTTGCCGTCATATTGTTCGTGCAATTCATCTGCGGCGTCTAAGTCTGTGAGAATCTGGTCGAAGTTTGGCTTGTCGGCCATGAGTTCGTTCAAAACGCGATTCTCTAATAGCGTCGCAGTCATGCGAGGCTGATCGGCAAGTCGGGCCCACACCAGAGCTTCTCGAGTCAAAAGTTCTGCCTCGATGAAGTCACCTTCTTCGTTTGCGAGGTTGGCTTTAGTCCACAGGTGCATCGCTTTGGCGCGCGGTGAAGGTAGTTTATTGAGCTCAAGGTCATTGAGCTCGGCAGCCTGGTGAAGGTCTCCGGTTTCTAGGTAAGCACCCGCGATAGTGCCACGTAGCCCAACGACTGCATCGGTTAGCTCATCGCTGTAACCACGCCATTCTTCGAGGGCGTGCTCCCCAATCGAAATAGCGTGCTGCAGATGCCCCATTTCACGCAAAACACGGCAACGGGCAAGTGCAACGCTCATCTTTGTTACTGGTGAAACGAATGGAGCCTCGAAGGCACGCTTAAGGTATCCGGCAGCCTTGGTGAGATCGTTCTGCTGTTCGGCATCAAGGCCAAGTAACAGCAGAGCCTCGGGGGCGTTGTCCATGCGGTCAATAAACTTCTTGGCGGCCTTCAAGCCACCGGCTCGGTAGGCCATTTCGGCGCGATCAGCTAGTGGGTGAACGCCTGCGGTGATTAGGGGTGCCGGGAGTTTGATCTCCATGCGGGCAGCGAGCTCGCGCGCCATGCGCGGGTTTGCGTTGCGCTTGCCCGACTCGATAAGTGAAAGGTAACTGATCGAGCAAATGCCATCACACGCCTCGGCAAGGCTTAAGCCCGCGTTACGTCGTGCGGTGCGAAGTTGCTCTGCGAAAACAATATCAATCTCAACCATATTTGAATGATAATTGACACTTTTTGACTTTCCAAGTCAATACACTCCAAAAGGAGGTGATTATATGAAAAAGTTTCTAAGAATTCTTTTGGCAACGACTCTTGTGTTCGCAACAGTCCAGGTTGGTGTGAGCGCACTTGGCACTGGTTACAAGTGTTGCGAGATAGCCTAAAAGCGCGATCGAATCGCCCAGAGGTCGGGGAATACCGGGCGGAACAGCGTGGAGGCGAGATACCCGACTCCGCTTGAGCCGCCCGTCCCGATCTTCTGGCCGATTGTGCGTTCGACCATCTTCACGTGGCGGTAGCGCCACTCCTGAAGGCCTTCGTCAAGGTCAACGAGGCGCTCGCAAACAGCCGCGGCGTCTGGGTCTCCGTGGTGAACCCTTAGCAACACTTCTTGCAACTCTTCATTAGCCTCGTAAGGTGCGGTTACATCGCGCCCCAGCAAACTTTTTGGTACTTTGTGCCCACGGCCTGCTAGATATGCCAGCATGCTGTCCCACAGGGCGGGGCGGGCCATCGCGGCTTCGACGCTTGCTCTTGCGGGCGAGCCTTCAATCAAGTGCTCGGCCATGCCCATGCCCGATTGCTTGGATGCATCACTGCCTGCGTAGTCGCGACGACCCAAAACGGCCTCGAACTCTCTGAACTGCGCGCTCTGAAAACCGCTGCTAGAAGACAGGCGACCCCTGAACGAGTTGAACTGCAGGGGTGTCATGGTTTCGAGAATGTCAATCTGACCAACGCAGGTTTTCATGATTGTGCGCACGCGTCCAAGCAGCGCCAAGGCTCGGTGGGTCTCTCCTGTCTCAAGTGCAAGCTGAAGAGCCGCAACTTCGTGGAGCATCTGCTTGAACCACAGTTCGTATGTTTGGTGAATGATGATGAACAGCATCTCGTCGTGTTCGCCATCGCTCAACGGTCGCTGTAGTTCAAGAAGTTCGTCGACCTTTAGGTAAGAAATGTAAGTGACTGCTTTATCGCTCATGTGACACGGCTTCCGTTATCTTCGATCTGCTTGTAGTCCTCGCGCTCTACCGACTCTTTGATTCGCAAGAAGCCGTCGTAAACCTCTGTGTAGCTGGTGGGGAGTGGAGCAATTGCAAGGCGAATGCCGTTCGGCACCCTGTAGTCGGGCACAACGCCGGCAAACTTGCGAAGAGCTGCCGCAATGCGCTTGGCCTCTGGGTGAGTCACGGTGATGTGACCGCCACGTTTGTGAGCTTCACGCGGCGTGATGAGCCCAAAGCCAAGAGGTGCAAGCCAGGCGTCGTAGAGCTTCAACATCAGCTCGGTGCCGAGAGCTGCCTTTTCAGCGATGGCCTTTATGCCGGCCTCTTCGATCATTTCGAAACTTGCCTGAACCCCGCGAAGGCCGATGATGCTTGGGCTCGCGATCTGAAAGCGGCGAATTGTGTCGGTCGGTTCGAAGTCCGGGCCCATCTCAAACTGCTTGTCTTGAGCAAACCACCCCTGAATCGGCACGCGCAACTGGCTCTGGAGGTCTTTGCGAACATAGAGCCAAGCGGGTGAGCCTGGGCCGGCATTGCCGTATTTATAGGTGCAGCCAACCGCGAGGTCGACACCGTTGGCGTCAAAGTCAAGTTCGATTGCGCCGGCCGCGTGGCTGGCGTCCCAAACTACAAGAATTCCGTATCGTCGGCAGAGGTCGGTGATTCCCTTGATATCTGGGCGTGACCCCGAGCGATAGTGAATTGCTTGCAGGGTAACAAGCGCCACATCTTCGCTCAAGAACGGCTCAAGCGCCTCGGGGGTAATGAGCTCATGTTCGTTGGCTATGGTTTGGGCGTTTGGCCCGCCGGAGCCGTCGTTGTCTAAAGTCACAAGGTTTAGCCCACGAGCCTCAGCGATGCCGGCGAGCAGGTAGCGGTCGGTCGGGAAGTTGCTTGAGTCGATGATCACGGTCTTTCGGCCAGGCCTTGCGGTGATCGCAGCATTGCACAACTGGTAGAAGTTCACGCTCGTGGTGTCTTGCACCACAACCTGGCCGGGGCCAGCGCCCAGAACTGCCCTGCCGAGGAGGTCGCCGGTTGGCGAGGCTTCGTCGATCCAGTGGCTCCAGCCATCAACGAGTTCGCGACCCCACTCTTCGGTTAAAAATGAGTTGATTCGGCGAACCGTATCGAGCGGCATTCGACCGAGCGAGTTGCCGTCTAGGTAACACAGTTCGGGGTCGCTGATTTGGAAAAGCGACTTGTATTTGGCCAGCGGGTCAGTCGAATCAAGGGCGAGGGCATCCTCGCGGGTTGGCGTGCTCAAACTGGGCCTTTCGTCATCGAAACGCTTCAAGACTACTCCTCGCTTGTATTCTTGAAACGTTTACGAAAGGCCATCATGCTCAAGATAATCAGCCTCGCCGCCGCGGCGCTTCTTCTCGCCGGTTGCTCGAGCACACCCTCGGCTAAACCAGTAAACGTTGTTGAAGGTCTAACCATTGCCACCGGCGGTCTCACCGTAGGCCAGTGCCTCACCGAGGAGGCAGCGACCGGCCCTGTCGGACTAGCTCAGGCAACCGACTGCGCGAAGCCACACTTCGGAGAAGTTATGTCAGCAGGCAAAATAAGCCTCAAAGGCGATGTTTTCAACGACCCAAAGATTGCCGAACTTTCAAACAACTTCTGTATTACCTCTTTTGAGACATTTGATGGTATTCGTTACGACAAGTCAAAGTTACAGATGTTCCCACTTGTGCCAACCGAAAAGTCTTGGAAGGGCGGCGACAGAACAGTCACCTGCATCGTCTACGACGAAACCGCACTCACCACAGGCAGCCTAAAAGGCTCAAACCGCTAGTCGAGCATCTGCGTGGCGGCAAGTTCTTTGTAAAGCGGTGTGCTCTTCAAGAGTTGCTTGTGGGTGCCAGAACCGATGACCTTGCCCTTTTCTAGGACGATGATCTGGTCGCTGTCTACGACGGTAGAAAGTCGGTGAGCGATAACGATCATGGTGCGGTTCTTTGCTACTGCATCAATTGCCTCGCGCATACGTTGCTCGTTCAGCCCGTCGAGGCTCGAGGTTGACTCGTCTAGTAACAGAATCGGGGGAGCGGCAAGTAGCGCGCGGGCTATAGCCAGGCGCTGGCGCTCGCCGCCAGAAAGCATGATTCCTTGTTCGCCAACCTCGGCATCTAGGCCGCTCTTGTGACGCTTCAAAACCTCAGTGAGGTTCACTTCTGCAAGAACGGCTTTGAGTTCTTTATCGGTTGCTTCTGGCGCGCCAATGAGTAGGTTTTCGCGAATCGAACCTGCAAGCACCGGGGCGTCCTGCTCAACATAACCAATCTGCTCACGTAGCGAGTCGCGGCTCATAGAGTGAACGGTTTGGCCGTCTAGCAGAATCTCACCAGAAGTTGGTTCGTAGAAGCGTTCGATGAGCGAGAAGGTTGTCGACTTGCCAGAACCGCTTGGGCCAACGATTGCAACTCGGGTGCCCCGCTCGATCTTGAATGAGATGCCTTGCAAGACCTCCGGTGACCTCTCGCCGCCCTGCTCCGCATAAGAGAACTTGACCTTTTTGAACTCGATTGCAGTCTTATTCGATGCCTTGCGAGCTGTAGCTTCTGTGCGGTCTTCGTCGGTCTCTTCAACAGGAATGTCCAAGATTTCTTGAATACGGGCAAGAGCTCCGAGGGCGCTCTGAACGCTAGAGTAAGCGCCGAAGGCTTGGCCAACAGGGCGAATCATCAGAAACATCAGCAAGATGAAGGTGATCAGAGAGGCAACGTCGGTTGTTCCGGCGGCAACGCGGTAGCCACCAACGCCGAGGACGACCATGAATGCCGCGTTGGCGGCCAGGCCACCAATCGGCGTCACGTAGGCGTTGAGCTTGGCAATCTTGACGCCCTGCTCATAGGCCTGGGTTGCGTCGTTCACGATGGCCTCCGTTTCGCGAATCTCGGCGCGAGCCGCACGAATCGTTCTTACAGCGCCTAGGGCACGCTCAACCGAAGCGGCCATATCGCCGACTCGGGTCTGGGCCTTAGTTGTGGCACTTCGAATTCGCCGAGCAGTGAAACCAATTGAGCCAACGGCCACAGAGATCATCAAGAGGGTTAGACCAAGTAGCAGAGGGTCGATTATGGCCATGGCAATAACCGAACCCACGAAGATGATCACTCCACCTGCGGCATCAATTAGGCCCTGGGTAAGGGCTGCGCGAAGCAGAGTGGTGTCTGAACCCACGCGTGAAACGAGGTCGCCGGTGCGGCGAAGGTCGTACTCCTTAATGGGGAGCCTGAGTAGGCGGTGGGCCAGCTTTTGGCGAGCTGAGAGAACAACACCCTCACCAGATTTCGCGAGAACGTAATACATGAGCCCCCCGGCAATTGCCGAGACCAGAGTTATCACGATCAGGCTTACGATGATCCCGGTCAAGCTTTCGTGTTTCTTCACCGCGGTAATTACGTTTCCGACAACCATCGGTTGCGCGAGGCTAGCACCGGCACCGATCAGGCTGAGAATCACTGCGAGGCTGAGCGCTCCTTTGTGTTCTTTCAGATAGGGCACCAGTTGCGAGAACTTAGCCTTCGGTCCGTCGTCTTTTTTGTTTGGGCGCCCGCGCCCACCTTGCATGCTCATAAGACTTCTAACCTACTTCTTCTTGCTGTGAATCCCCGAGGATTATTTCGTTGAGCAAGAAGTTGATCTCTTGCAGCGACAGAGCCTCGGTGTATGCGGTGTTTTTGTAGAAACGTGAAAAGTCAGCTTTCTGCAGTGCCTTCAAGGCGCTCGGGTGGTTGAGTTTCAAAAACATCTGGGTTGAGTTTGGTTTGCGCTCAAACTCTGTCTTCACGCGCCCGCAGTTGAAGCCAAAAACAGTAAGCGCCACATCAGCGAGGTCTGGCGTTGTTTTTGTGATTAATCCGTTGTCGACGACGCGGACGAGTGGCCGAATCGAATCGGTTCGTCGCCAGATTTGAAAGCAGGTATTAAGGCGATTCTGAATCACAAGTCGGTTGCCATCTTCGTCAACATAATCGATTTGTAGATCTTCGTCGTGAACTAACTCGAAACGGCGATCGAGGCGGTTGATCACAGACCACTTGCGCCAAGAGCGCGGCACGATGAAGCAGATGAATTCGCTGTAATCGGCGGCTCGGTTGAAAAACGGGATGCTCAAGCTATTGTTGCGCCCGAATGGCGGGTTCGAGATGGTAATCGCGTTGTGTTCTGGCACTACGTGTTCTAAGAAGTCAGCCCGCGAAACCTTTTCGTGTTTCGGCTCGATATCGATACTCAGAATCTTTGCCGCGCCAGCCCTTTCGGCGGCGTCCACGAAGGCACCCGTGCCGCCGGCCGGCTCAAGAATAGTTCTGGTTTTGAAATCTGGTACTCGCGAAACAACCTCAGAAACTAGCCTGTCGGCAAGCGCGGTAGGCGTATAAAACTGCTCTTTACCCGTAACTCTCTTGTTGCCGGGCTTCGGCTTCTTCGAGGTAGGCATGGTTACAAGGATATCGGCTATTTTCGGTTAGTCTGAGATGCTGCCCAGAACTTACTTGAGGAACAACTGTGTCTGAAATCAAAGAAGAGATCATGATTCGAGCCAAAGGTCTGCGAAAGACCTATGGTGATTTCGTTGCCGTAGACGGCATCGACTTCGAGGTCAAGAAGGGTGAATCCTTCGGTTTGCTAGGCCCGAACGGAGCCGGCAAGTCGACAACCATGCGCATGATCTCCTCAACGAGCCTGCGCTCGGGCGGCGAGCTCGAGATTCTTGGCAAAGACCCAAACCTTTTCGGGCCAGAGATTCGCGCACACCTGGGCGTTGTGCCGCAGCAAGACAACCTCGACCGCGAGCTAAAGGTTTGGGAAAACCTGATGACCTACGGCCGCTTCTTTGGGCTGAAAGGAAAATGGCTCAAGGCCAAAGTAGACGAACTGCTTGAATTCGCCCAGCTAGAAGAGAAGCGCAACACCAAGACCGATGAACTCTCTGGTGGAATGAAGCGCAGGCTGACTATTGCTAGAGGTCTAGTGAACGAGCCAGAGATTTTCATGCTGGACGAACCGACTACCGGTCTCGACCCGCAGGCTCGCCACATTCTCTGGGACCGCTTATTTAGGCTCAAAGAGGTTGGCGTGACCCTCGTGATCACCACCCACTATATGGACGAAGCCGAGCAGCTTTGCGACCGTCTAGTTGTCATGGACAAAGGAAAGATCATGGCTGAGGGCAGCCCAGCAGACCTAATCAAGCGCTACTCGAGCAAAGAGGTTCTCGAGGTGCGTTTTGGTAGCGAAAACAACAAGTCAGCGGCCGAACAACTTAAGGGTGTCGGCGATCGCCTCGAAGTGTTACCAGACCGCATCTTGGTTTACTCAGCGAACGGCGAAAAGGCTCTCGAATACATCACAAAGCTTGGTCTTCACCCGATCACCTCGCTGGTGCGACGCTCGAGCCTCGAGGACGTGTTCCTTCGCCTCACCGGAAGAACCCTGGTCGACTAATGTCAGCCGTTCAAAACAACTGGACCGGCGCCAAGACTCTGGTCGACCCGCGGGTCCCGATTCGCTGGGGAGCTTTTTATGTTGCCGAGTTTCGTATTCGCAACATGCTCAAGTGGCTTTCTGCGATCATCGCGTTCGGTCTCGGCAACCCGGTTTTGTATCTTCTATCGATCGGCGTCGGCATCGGTTCGATGGTCAAACAGCAGATTGACGGAGTGCCTTACCTTACCTTCCTCGCCCCCGCACTGCTGGCAACCGCAGCGATCCAAGGTGCAATGGACGAAGTCACGTTCCCGACCATCGAAGGTTTCGTTTGGACTCGAGTCTTCTATTCGATGAACAACACGGCTATCAGCAGCAAGCAAATCGTTGACGGCGTCATGATTTCCGCCATTACCAGGTGCTTCTTGCAAGTGCTGCTCTACGAACTGATTTTGGCGCTGTTTGGCGCTGTGCCGCTTGGCAGCATCGCAGTGCTAACCATCGCAAGTTTGCTTGCCGGCTGGGGCTTCGCTGCGCTAATGCTTTCGGTGACCGTGTTCATCAAAGATGATGATGGTTTCTTTGCAATAGTTGGCCGATTCATCTTGACCCCGATGTTCATGTTTTCTGGCACGTACTTTCCGCTGACCGCTCTGCCGATCTGGTTGCAGTGGATCGGTTGGATTTCACCCGTTTGGCACGCAACCGACCTTGGCCGTGCACTTAGCTACGGGCACAAAATCGAACCCTGGCTGCTCGTCGTCCACGTGGTTTATCTCGCCGTACTTGGCGTAATCGGAATGCTCACCGCATACCCCCAGTTCAAGAAGAGGTTGGCCGAATGAGTCTGATCAACGCCAGCATCGACACAGCCATTTCGATAGCCGAACGTCGCCGCGGAAAACTCGGGTCTGCGCTTTCAGCTGGCCGGCCACAAGCGGTTTTCATGCGAAACGTTTATGCCCTAAAGTCGAGCAACTGGTTGGTTGTGCTCAGTGGTTTCGTTGAGCCCGTCTTCTATCTATTGGCGTTTGGCTACGGCATGGGAAAGTTGATTGGCAACATCCCATTGCCAGATGGCACCCTGATTCCCTATGCCGCCTACATCGCACCTGCGCTACTGGCCACGAGTGCCATGAACGGGGCGATCTACGACTCGACCTGGAATGTTTTCTTCAAGATGCACTTCGGAAAGATCTATCAGGCGATGCTCTCAACCTCCCTTGGCCCGCTAGACGTGGCGATGGGTGAGATTGGCTGGGCTTTGGTTCGAGGCTTCGTTTATGCCCTCGGATTCATGGCCGTTGTTGCACCAATGGGCTTGATTCACAGTTGGTGGGGGTTGCTCGCGATTCCTGCCGCGGTGTTGATTGCTTTCGGTTTCGCTTCGGTCGGCATGGGCATCACCAGCTACCTGAAGAATTTTCACCAGATGGATTGGGTCAACTTTTTCATGTTGCCGATGTTCCTCTTTTCGGGAACCTTCTACTCGCTTAGGGTCTACCCAGACTGGCTCAGAACCGTCATCGAAGCCTTGCCCTTGTATCAGGCTATCGCGATGATTCGTGGTTTCACGCTTGGCGTCATCGACGGTGCGCTATTTGGCCATATCGTGTATTTCATCATGATGATCGTTCTCGGTCTAACATTCACCACGCGAAGGCTCAGGTCGCTGTTTCTTAAATAAGTAAAGGCCCCGAGAAGTTCTCGGGGCCTTCGCTTTATTGCAAGTTACTTTGACTGAACGATCGGGCCGACCACTGCGACGATTATGTTGATGGTGGTGAGACCTGCGATTGCTGGCACAACCCACTTCGGCGTTACTTCTTTCTTGTTGAAAGAGTAGGCAACGAAGAAGATTACGGTGATTACAACGGCCTTGATCGCGAGAGCGAAAGGGTTGATGGTTTCTTCACCCATTGCCGGCACCAAGCCTGCAAGAGCAAAACCGGTGATTAGCTGAAGCCACGCGCCGTGCAGAATGCCGGCGTTGACCTTCATGCCCTTGCCCCAGTCTTTTAGCTGGTAGAAGAAGCCGCTAAGCAGTGCTCCGATACCGATCAGGTGCAGGATCAAAGAAATTTTTACTGCGATGTCCAAAGTCGTACCTTTCTTGAGGTTTACGGCTTCAGTCTAGCCATGACGATTGCAGCTTCTACTGCTTCGGCACCCTTGTCTTCTTTAGAGTTTTCGAGCCCGGCACGATCAAGAGCCTGCTTTTCGTCGTCAACTGTGAGCACTCCAAAGCCAACTGGGATTCCGGTATCGAGTTGAACTCGGGTTAGGCCGTCGGTGACGGCGTTGCAAACGTATTCGAAGTGGGGGGTTCCGCCGCGAATTACAACACCGAGAGCAATAACTACCTCGGCGCCGTCTTCGATTGCGTACTGGGCCGCGAGAGGCAACTCGAAGGCGCCAGGCACGCGCATGATCGAGTAGGTGTTGTTTCCTGCTGCCTGAAGTGCGCGCTCGGCGCCGGCAAGCAAACCGCCAGTGATTTCGGTGTGCCACGATGTCACGCAAATCGTGACGGCTAGGCCACTTGCGTCCACGGTTAGTTTCGGTGCTCCTGCGCCGCTCATTATTTTGTTCCTTCTGGGATCAGGTGACCCATCTTTTCGCGCTTGGTTTCTAGGTAGCCGGCGTTTTCTGCGGCCTGACCCACGATTACCGGAACATACTCGGTAACCGGGATTCCGGCTGCATTCAAGAAACCACTCTTGGCTGGGTTGTTGGTCATTAGGCGGACGCTTTTGACTCCAAGGTCGCGCAAAATGCTCACGGCAGCGCCGTATTCGCGGTTCTCTGAAGGCAAGCCGAGTGCAAGGTTTGCCTCGACGGTGTCGAGACCCTGCTCCTGAAGTGCATAGGCCTTGAGCTTGTTGAGTAGGCCAATGCCACGACCCTCCTGACCTCGAAGGTAAATCACGATTCCACCTTTCGGGTCTTTCGCAATCATGTCTAGCGCGTAGTCCAGCTGAGGGCCACACTCGCACTTGAGTGAGCCAAAAGCTTCACCGGTGATGCACTCGGAGTGCATGCGAACCAGAACGTCTTCGCCAGTTGGGTGACCAGAAATGATGGCGACGTGGTCTGCGGTTGTCTTGGTGTCGTAGTAACCGCGGAGTCTGAAATTGCCATGAGTTGTTGGCACGTTGGCCTCCGCCTCAAAGCGAATGCGGTTTACCGGGTTGTGAACATGCTCGATGTGGTGTTCGTCAAGGTAACGAACAATCTGCTCAACGGTGATCACTGGCAGCTCTTCGCGAAGACCAACGACCTTAAGTTCTGGCAGTCGCATCATCGAACCATCTGCCGAAACCATCTCGCCGATAACGGCAACCGGCTGAAGGCCGGCAAGTTTCAACAAATCAACGGCTGCCTCGGTGTGGCCGCGGCGGCCTTTCACGCCGTGCGGGTGTGCGCGTAACGGAACCATGTGGCCAGGGCGAATAACGTCGGTTGGGCCCGATGACGGGCTCGCAAGCACGTTTGCCGTGTTGGCGCGTTCTGCCGCCGAAACTCCGGTTGCCGTGCGGTTTGTTGCGTCAACCGACACCGTGTAGCTGGTGACGTGTGGGTCTTGGTTGTTGGTGGTCATCAAAGGCAGTTCGAGCTCGTTGGCACGAGCCTCCTCCATTGGCACGCAAAGGAACCCTGTGGTGTTGCGAACGATCCAGGCCATCCACTTTTCGTTGACTAGCTCGGCCGCGATGATCGCGTCGCCTTCGTTTTCGCGACCTTCGTCGTCGGCAACTAGAACCGGCTTGCCGGCTTTGAGAGCCTCAAGCGCCTGTTCGATTGTTGATAGTGCCATTAGTTTCTGCCTTCCATTAGGCGTTCAATGTGCTTGGCCATGATGTCTACCTCGATGTTGACTTTGTCTTCAACCTGCTTTGAGCCGAGGGTGGTTAGGCGCATGGTTTCTGGAATCAACGAAAGACCGATGAAGTCGTCGCCGATTTCGTTGACGGTTAGCGAAACACCATCAACAGTGATTGAGCCTTTGAGTACGATGTAGCGCATGAGTGGCGTGGGAATCGAAACGCGAACCCACTCCCAGTGCTCCGAGAAGGTGCGGCTCATGATTTCACCTAAGCCGTCTACGTGGCCTAGAACCATGTGGCCGCCGAAGCGGGTGCTCGCGTTCATTGCGCGCTCAAGGTTCACGGTGTCGCCAACTTTTGCGTGGCCGAGGGCGGTGACCTTTAGGGTTTCGTCCATAACGTCGGCTGTGAAGCTGTCGCCAACGAGCTCGACAGCGGTTAGGCAGGCGCCAGAAACCGAGATCGAGTCTCCGCGCTTGATGTCTGAGGTGACCAGCGAACCCTTGATGGTGATGCGCTTGGCATCTTTCTGCTTCTCAATGTGAGTGATGGTGCCAAGTTCTTCGATGATTCCGGTGAACATTACTTACCCCTTGCCCTAATCAAAATGTCGTCTCCCAAACGGGTGACCGACTCAAAACGTAGTTCTACCGAGTCAGGCATGCTGCCAACCCCGACATCTTGCAGAGCGACCCTAGAGCCGCCCAAAACCTTTGGCGCCAAATACACCAAGTACTCGTTGACCAAACCTGACTCAACAAACTTCGAAGCAACCGTCGGCCCGCCCTCAACCCAAAGCTCCTTGACGCCCCGAGCGCCCAACGTCTCAAGAACTAAAGCCAGGTCGTGAGTGTTCAAAACCAAGGTCTCGGCAGAGTCATTGAAAACACGAGCGTCAGAAGGCAAAGAGGACGCACCAATAACCACCCGAAGCGGCTGGTGCGAATAAAGCGACCCATCTGGCTTTCGAGCCGTCAACTCGGGGTCATCGGTCAAAACCGTTCCGGTGCCAACCATGATTGCATCGGCGTTTGAGCGGCGAAGGTGTGACTCGGCGCGAGACTCTAGGCCGCTGATCCACTTAGATGTTCCGTCGTTAGCAGCAGCGCGACCATCAAGCGAAGAAGCCCACTTCAAAGTCACCCAAGGGGTGCCGTGAGAGGCAAACCACATCCACTTTTCAATCAAAGAAAGACCCTCGGCCTCAAGCAAACCCGAAACAACCTCAACCCCAGCGGCCTTCAACGTTTCAGAACCGCCAGACGAAGCCTGACCCGGGTCGGTCACGGCATAAACAACCTTAGAAACACCGGCATCAACCAAGGCTTGAGCGCAAGGCCCAGTCTTGCCCGTGTGGTTGCAAGGCTCCAAAGTAACAACAGCGGTTGCGCCAGCTGGAACAACAGAAAGCTTTGAAAGGGCATCGACCTCGGCGTGGGCAGTGCCTGCCCCGCGGTGGTAGCCCTCGGCAATGATCGAACCAGAGGCATCAAGAATCACGGCACCAACCTGCGGGTTCACGCCCCAAGCCGGCCCGATCAGCGCAAGTTCGAGCGCGCGACGCATCGCGTTCTCATAAACCTGGTTCATAGCCACTCCTCGAATCGTCTTCGGGGTGGCAGGCGTAAGGCCCAGCCGTAGCGCGAACGCGCGGCGGCTTCGTTCTTCTCCCATCCGGACTTTAACCGTCGGTACTGGAGTTTCACCAGTTCAACCGCCGTGAAGTAAAACCACGTCGGGTCGCGGACTATAACCGCCGGCTCAGATTTTCACTGACCCCGAAGAACTTGTATTGCTTATCAATCATCCCAGAAAACAATGGTTTATTTGCTGGTATTCCTTGTCACAGAAAATTATCATCTCCAAATATTAGTTATCCACATAGTTATGCACAGGCCAACGGGTTGCAAGCCAATAAACTCGCGGGTTCTCAGTTAGCGAGTCAGATTTGCGGGCGCTCATTCGGGACTTTATTCGGAAACGATGTCTGACTCATTAGATAACGTGATTCTAAGAAGAAATCATAGGAGGTGAAATTATGGGACATGGAAGTGGAGGCGGATACTCGGCATCTACTGGCAGCCTTAG
>CAIRNX010000007.1 GCA_903880095.1 uncultured Micrococcales bacterium
CGAAGCCGCTGGTGGTTCAGTAGCAACCGCCGAATAGATCTAAAAGCCAGGAGGCAGAGTTGTTCAGCGCCGTACTTCGCGCATTCCGTACCCCGGATCTGCGTAACAAGCTAGCTTTCACCCTGCTCATCGTCGCGATTTTCCGTCTCGGCTCATTCATTCCTGCACCGTTCGTCGACTTCGGCGCCGTGCAGAACTGTCTGGTGCAGAGTTCGAGCAACGCTTCGACGAGCAAGATTTACGAACTAGTCAACTTGTTTAGCGGTGGCGCTCTCCTCCAGCTTTCGGTCTTCGCCTTGGGCATCATGCCTTACATCACGGCGTCGATCATCACTCAGTTGCTTCGCGTGGTCATCCCGCACTTCGAAACCCTCCACAAAGAGGGCCAGGCTGGCCAGGCCAAGCTAACTCAGTACACCCGTTACCTAACAATCGGCTTGGGCGTTCTTCAGTCGACCACTCTTATCGCAGTGGCTCGCTCTGGCGCTCTCTTTGGTTCGTGCAACGACCAGATCCTGACCACCACCAACCCAGCCGGCATCTTGCTAATCATCGTCACGATGACCGCGGGTACCGGTCTGATCATGTGGCTTGGTGAGTTGGTGACCGAGCGCGGTATCGGTAACGGTATGTCGCTTCTAATCTTCACCTCAATCGCATCGCGTTTTCCTAACTCGCTTGCCCAGATCGCACAGCAGAAGAGCCCAGAAGTTCTTATCGGTGTGATCCTGATCGGTGTCTTGATCATCGGCCTGGTCATTCTTGTCGAGCAGTCGCAGCGTCGAGTGCCAGTCCAGTACGCAAAGCGCATGGTTGGTCGCCGCGAATACGGCGGTCAGAGCACCTACATTCCAATCAAGGTAAACATGGCCGGTGTTGTGCCCGTCATCTTTGCATCAAGCCTTCTTTACCTGCCGGCGCTGCTTGCACAGTTCAACCAGCCAGCCAAGGGCCAAAAGGTCGCGGATTGGGTTACCTGGGTTTCGAATTACCTAACCAAGGGTGACCACCCCCTATACATGGTCCTTTACTTCTTGATGATCTTCGGTTTCACCTACTTCTACGTGGCGATCACCTTCAACCCTGAAGAAGTGAGCGACAACATGAAGCAGTCTGGCGGGTTTATCCCTGGCATTCGTGCAGGTAACCCAACCACCGAGTTCCTAGCTTTCGTTTCGAGCCGAATCACCTTCACCGGTGCTCTTTACCTCGGTCTCGTGGCGCTCGTTCCGCTGATTGCCTTCGGCGTTCTTGGCACCAGCCAGAACTTCCCGTTCGGTGGAACCACGATTCTGATCATCGTCGGTGTTGGTCTTGAGACTGTCAAGCAGATCAACGCTCAGATGCAGCAGCGAAACTACGAAGGTCTTCTGAAGTGACCCGCCTTCTCTTGATTGGCCCACCGGGCGCAGGCAAGGGAACCCAGGCAGCTCGACTCGCAGAAGCCTTCGGTATTCCAGCCATCTCGACCGGGGACATCTTTCGCGAGAACGTCAAAAACGAGACCGAGCTTGGGCGCCAGGCTAAGGCATTCATGGACCGCGGCGAGTATGTGCCAGATTCTCTGACCAACGCCCTAGTGCGCGATCGTCTAAGTCACGAAGACGCCAAAGCTGGTTTCTTGCTTGACGGCTACCCTCGCACCGCCGACCAGGTTGTTGAACTAGACGACATTCTTGCCGACCAGGGCAACACCTTGGACTCAGTTGTGCTGATCACCGCAGACACCGAAGAGGTTGTGCGCCGACTCCTTAACCGCGCTCTCGAACAGGGTCGCGCCGACGACACCGAAGAGGTTATTCGCCGTCGCATGGAGGTTTACGCAGAGCAGACAGCTCCGCTGATCGAGGTTTACTCGAACCGCAACCTGGTTCGCGAAGTCGACGGCCTTGGCGCAGTTGAAGAAGTGACCGAGCGCATTCTCAGCGCTCTCAAGTAATGCGTCACGAATACACCCTCAAAACAACCGCGCAAATGGTGCGCATGGTTGAGGCTGGCCTCATGACCGAGGCCGCACTCCTTGCCGTAAAAGCGGCAATCAAGCCAGGTGTTTCGACCCTCGAACTCGATGCCATCGCCGAAGCCACGATCGTCAAAATGGGCGGTCACTCAAACTTCAAGCTCGTGCCAGGCTACTTTCACACCATTTGCGCGAGCATCAACGACGAAGTGGTTCACGGAATTCCAAACAAGGGTCGCATCTTGCAGGCTGGCGACATCGTCTCGATCGACTGCGGCGCCGAAACGGCTGATGGCTGGAACGGCGACAGCGCTATGACCTTCATCGTTCCAGGCGGCGACGAAGAGCAAGCCAAAAAACGCCAAGAATTGAGCGACGTTACCGAGGGTTCGCTCTGGGCTGGCATCGCAGCACTTGCAACAGCTAAACGCCTCAACGAGGTGGGCACCGCTGTCGAGAAGCACATTCGCGGCAAGGGCCGCTACGGCATCTTGCAGGAATACGTCGGCCACGGCATTGGCCGCTCGATGCACGAAGACCCACCGGTTTTCAACTACAAGACCAAGGTCGCCGGCCCACACGTTGTGCCCGGCCTCGTGATCGCCATCGAACCGATGGTTACCGCCGGCAGTGCCCGCACTCACGTCCTCGACGATGGCTGGACAGTCTCTTCAACCGATGGCAGCGACGCCTCGCACTGGGAGCACAGCATCGCCGTTCACGAAAAAGGCATCTGGGTTTTGACTTCGAGCGATGGGGGAGCAGCAAAGCTTGCCCCGTTCGGAATCGTTCCGGTTGACCCCCGCAACATTTAATTGGCAATATCGGCAGTTTTTGCCTAAGATTGAACTTCGGTGTTTCTTACACGCAAATCACTCTTGTTTGAGATGTTTTTTGCGTGCCCAAGTGGCGCCGAAACGTCGCAGAGATAAGTGAGTTTATGGCCAACAAAGACGGTGTCATCGAGATCGAAGGCACAGTAGTTGAAGCCCTACCGAACGCTATGTTCCGTGTAGAGCTGACTAACGGTCACAAGGTCCTTGCACACATTTCAGGCAAGATGCGTCAGCACTACATCAAGATCCTCCCAGAGGACCGCGTGATCGTTGAGCTGAGCACCTACGACCTGACTCGTGGCCGCATTATCTACCGCTACAAATAAGTCGTCATAAGAGAAGAAGTAAGAGACATGAAGGTTAACCCAAGCGTCAAGAAGATTTGCGACAAGTGCAAGGTCATCCGTCGCCACGGTC
>CAIRNX010000008.1 GCA_903880095.1 uncultured Micrococcales bacterium
GGCCCGTGAGGTTGCCCGAATCGTTTTGCCACTGAACATCTACTCGAGCATGTACGTAACCATGAACGCCCGCGCGCTCATGAACTTCTTGAGCCTTCGCACCAAGCGTGAAGGCACGCACTTTCCTTCTTTCCCACAGCGCGAGATCGAAATGTGCGCAGAGAAAATGGAAGATTTCTGGAAAGAACTCATGCCATACACCTACGACGCGTTCAACCAGCACGGCCGCGTAGCTCCGTAACCACTAAGGCT
Source organism: uncultured Micrococcales bacterium (assembly GCA_903880095.1). GTDB lineage: Bacteria > Actinomycetota > Actinomycetes > Actinomycetales > Microbacteriaceae > Rhodoluna. The sequence goes on from CAIRNX010000008.1 coordinate 253, forward strand.
CCCCATGTCGCAAGAGAAAAACCTATTTGGCCAAGTGCTAGTCGCGCTGGTCACGCCAATGAATGCCGAAGGCGAAGTTGACTGGGCTGCGACAGAGAAGCACATTGACTACGTTATTTCGAATGGCGCCGACGGCGTTGTCGTTACCGGCACCACCGGTGAAACCTCAACACTTACCGACGCCGAGAAGATCAAACTCGTTGAGGTTGGTAAGTCGGTTTCGGCTGGCCGCGCAAAGATCATCACCGGCGGTGGCTCAAACGAAACCGCTCACGCGATGCAGCTTTACAAGGCGAGTGAGAAGGCTGGCGCCGACGGCGTAATGATCGTCACGCCTTACTACAACAAGCCAACTCAGGCTGGCGTGCTCACGCACTTCCGTTTAATTGCCGACGCGACTGACCTCCCGGTCATTCTTTATGACATTCCAGGACGAGCCGGAATTCCAATCGCCTACGAGACGATTCTTCGCGCGGCTAAGCACCCAAACATCGTGGCAATCAAAGACGCCAAGGGTGACTTTGCCCAGGCTTCACGCGTAATGAACGAAACCGGTCTGCTTTATTTCTCTGGCGACGACTCGAACGTCCTAGCGCACGTTGCAATCGGCGCAACCGGTCTGATTGGTGTGACGGCAAACGTTTCGCCTGCCGCATACCGCGAAATGATCGATGCAACCAACCGCAACGACTTTCACCACGCTCTAAAGGTGCACAACTCGCTCGAGTCACTGGTTCGAGCTGTCATGAACCACGTACCCGGCACGGTTGCCGCAAAGTACATCTTGCACGGCTTGGGTTTGATTGGCAGCCCTCGCGTGCGTCTACCGCTTGTAGGCCCCGAGGAGGCCGAAGCTGCCCGCATTGAGGCAGACATCGACAAGGTTGGTGCAATCACCGGCCTGTCATTCGAAAACTTCCGTCCAGACCGCAATGCAGCCGCCGGTGGCGCGCTGCCTAAGGTGGCTGGCACAACCCGATAGGGGAACCAATGGTTCTAACCTTGCCCGCGCCAGCCGCTCTGCGTGCTGGAACACTTCGTATCGTGCCACTCGGTGGCATTGGCGAAATTGGCCGCAACATGACCGTCTTCGAAATCGACGGCAAGTTGCTAATCGTCGACTGCGGCGTGCTCTTCCCTGAGGAGCACCAGCCAGGCGTCGATGTGATCCTGCCCGACTTTGGTTACATCCGCGAACGCTTGGACGACGTGGTTGGCATCGTGCTTACGCACGGCCACGAAGACCACATCGGCGGCGTGCCTTACCTGCTGCGCCTGAGAGACGACATCCCACTACTCGGTTCAGCGCTAACCCTGGCATTCGTTGAAGCAAAGCTCAAAGAGCACCGCATCACGCCTTACACCCTCGTGGTTGCAGAAGGTCAGCGCGAACAGCTCGCCGGCTTCAACCTCGAATTCGTTGCGGTGAACCACTCGATTCCTGATGCGCTCGCCGTTTGCATTCGAACCGTTGCCGGTTCGGTGCTTCACACCGGTGACTTCAAGATGGACCAGATTCCACTAGACGGCCGCCTCACCGACCTTCGCGCCTTTGCCCGCATCGGCGAAGAAGGCCTCGATCTGTTCATGTGTGACTCAACCAACGCCGACGTTCCTGGTTTCACGCCGCTAGAAAAAGACATCGGCCCGGTTATCGAAAACGTTATTTCGCGCGCTCGAGGCAAGGTTATTGTTGCCTCATTCTCGAGCCACGTGCACCGCGTTCAGCAGGTAATTGACGCCGCTACGGCTAACGGCCGTCGCGTTGCTCTGGTTGGCCGCTCGATGGTTCGCAACATGGAGATTGCTGCGCAGATGGGTTACCTGAAGGTGCCCGAGGGTGTCTTCATCGACTACAAGCACGCTGGCGATGTTCCGCCAGAAAAGATTGTTTACATGTCTACCGGTTCGCAGGGTGAGCCGATGGCTGTTCTTGCGCGTATGGCTAACCTCGAACACGACATTCAGGTGGGGGAGGGCGACACCGTCATCTTGGCGTCCTCGCTGATTCCTGGCAACGAAAACGCCGTTTACCGCGTTATCGACGGCTTGACCAAGCTCGGCGCCAATGTGGTTCACAAAGGCAACGCCAAGGTTCACGTCTCGGGCCACGCAGCGGCTGGCGAACTGCTTTACTGCTACAACATCCTGAAGCCCAAGAACGTTATGCCGGTGCACGGCGAATACCGCCACCTGATCGCGAACGGAAAACTTGCTGAGCAGACCGGCATCGACTCTGAGCGCGTCTTAATCACCGAGGACGGCTGGGTTGTCGACCTCAGAGAAGGCATCGCCGAAGTGGTTGGCGCCGTCGAATGTGGCCTTTTGTTTGTCGATGGCAAAACCGTCGGCAAAATTACCGAGGACGACCTGCATGACCGCCGCGTGCTAGCCGAAGAGGGCTTCATTTCGATCTTCTGTGTCGTAGACAACGATGGCCGCGTGATTGTGGGCCCAGAGATTCGCGCTCGAGCGTTTGCCGAAGAAGATCACGTCTTCGACGACGTCAAACCATTGATTTCGAAGGCGCTCGCCGAGGCAGCAGGTCAGGGAGTTCGCGACCCGCACGCTCTTCAGCAGGTCATTAGGCGAACCATCGGCACCTGGGTGAACCGCGCCCACCGCCGACGCCCAATGATTATACCCGTCGTAGTAGTCGGCTAGCCTCCGCTAAATTGACGGTGGTGGCTGATATCTTGGCTTAATGGCCGAGCGCAGACCAACACAGCGCCGGGGCACGACTTCGAAGCCTCGGGCAACTTCGCGCACCCCGAAACCCAAGCCGACCAAACGCATCGAGCAGAAGCGTTCGGTTAGTGCCGGCATCTTTACCAACCTTGCGCATGCGCTCGGTTGGGTGGTGCGATTCGACATGCGAAACAAGCCTTCGGCCGAAGAACGCAGCGATGGTCTGCCTTTTGTGGTTTTCGTGCTTGGCATCCTAGGTGCGTGGCTAGCTTGGTTCGAGTCAAAGGTTGACTGGGCGATAACTCTTCACCAGTTCACCTTCGGCCTAATGTTTGGCCGCGTGGCCTTGGCTCTACCGGTCGTGATGGTGATTTTTGCCATTTACCTGATGCGCAAGCCGCCTTCGGTCAATGATTCAACCGGACGCATCATCATCGGTCTCATTTTGCTGGTCACCAGTGCGTCTGGGCTGTTTCACCTATTCAGCGCGCAACCGCAACCGAGCGACCCAAACTTTGCTCCGGCTTTCACCAACGCCGGCGGAATGTTCGGTTGGTTGATTTCGGTTCCTGCTCTCTACCTCACCATCTGGGGTGCGGTGCCGTTCATGCTTCTTGTCGCCTTTATGTCGGTGCTGATCTTGACCAAGACCGCGCCAAACAAGATTCGCGCTCGACTTTCGGCTTTTTGGCAACGCCTGTTTTCGAGCGGTGAGCAAAAGGCAGCCAAAGAAAAAACCGAAACGCTTGAAGAAATTCACGACGCCTACGACGGCACCAAGGTGCCATGGTGGCGTCGAGACAAAGACGCCAAAGACGAAGAGCCTTACGAGACACCGATTCTCGAAGAAGACACCCTGGGTGAGCTGTTTGCCGATGAGCCATTTGACGATGTTCCTTCGGTCGACACCTTCGCTTCAGATCAAACCGAGCCAATCGACATCGTGGCCGAGCCAGATACTTTCGCAACCGAGGTTGTCCCTGCAGGCGTCGAGTTTGCAGAGGCAGCCGTAGTCGCTCCGAAACCCAAGAAGGCATATGTGCTTCCGCCGGTATCGATGCTTCCGCCAGGCACCCCACCCAAGGCCAAGACCGAAGCAAACGCAATCATCACCCAGGCGATCACGAGTGTTTTCGCTGAATTCGCAGTCGATGCGAAGGTTGTCGGCTTTTCGCGTGGCCCAACAGTCACTCGATACGAAGTCGAGCTTGCCCCAGGTGTAAAGGTAGAGGCAGTAACTCGTCTGGCAAACAACCTGTCATATGCGGTGGCTAGCAACGAGGTGCGAATTCTTGCGCCTATTCCAGGCAAGTCGCTTATCGGTATCGAAATCCCAAACACCGACAGAGAAACCGTTTCGCTCGGTGACGTGCTGCGCTCAAACGTGGCAACCACCAGCGCGCACCCGCTCACCATCGGCATCGGTAAAGACGTAGAGGGTGGCTTTGTTGTAGCCAACCTGGCAAAGATGCCTCACCTTTTGGTCGCTGGTGCGACCGGTGCCGGTAAGTCCTCCTTCGTAAACTCGATGATCACTTCGATCCTGATGCGCGCAAAGCCTGCCGAAGTTCGCATGGTTCTGATTGACCCTAAGCGTGTAGAGCTGGCGGCATACCAGGGCGTGCCGCACCTGATTACCCCGATCATTACAAACGCCAAAAAGGCAGCCGAAGCGCTTGCCTGGGTCGTAAAAGAGATGGACTCTCGCTACGACGATTTGGCAGCGTTTGGCTTCAAACACGTGGATGACTTCAACCGAGCCGTCGTTGCTGGCACGGTCAGTGTTCCTGAGGGCTCGAAGCGTGTTCTAACGCCTTATCCATACCTACTCGTCGTGGTTGATGAGCTTGCCGACCTGATGATCGTTGCGCCTCGCGAAGTTGAAGATTCGATTGTTCGAATCACCCAGCTGGCTCGAGCTTCTGGAATCCACCTAGTTCTTGCCACCCAGCGCCCTTCGGTAGACGTCGTTACCGGCCTTATCAAAGCCAACGTGCCAAGTCGCCTGGCGTTCTCGGTGTCTTCGGTCACCGATTCGCGCGTAATCCTCGACCAACCCGGCGCCGAGAAGCTCATTGGTCAAGGTGACGCGCTCTTCTCGCCAATGGGCACAAACAAGCCAATTCGAGTGCAGGGAGCGTGGCTGAGTGAAGCCGAGCTCGAGAAGGTTGTTGAGCACGTCAAGCGCCAGATGGACCCTGAATACCGCGAAGACGTTGACGCGCCGGTTGTCACCAAAAACATCGACGCCGACATCGGTGACGACCTAGAGCTACTTCTAGCCGCGGCCGAGCTGATCGTATCTTCGCAGTTTGGTTCAACCTCGATGCTGCAGCGAAAGCTCCGCGTCGGTTTTGCCAAGGCTGGCCGACTGATGGACCTCCTCGAATCTCGCAACATTGTTGGCCCAAGCGAAGGCTCGAAGGCTCGTGACGTTTTGGTTCAGCCTGACGAACTCGCGGTAGTGCTCGGTCAGCTTCGCGGCGAGCCGGGGGTAACGCCAACGCCAAAGGTTAGAACCGCTGCCGACTTTATTGACGACTCAGAAATCGTCAGTGACGACACCGATGGCGATGAAGACGCCTGGCAACTAACGGGCCGCGACTAAATGATTGCCAACCTGATCACGCTGCTTCGAATCGCACTCGTGCCTTTTGTGCTCTGGGTGGTCTTTGCCGAACCAGATCGCGGCTCGGCTTGGCGCTGGCTGGCGGTCTTGCTCTTCGTTCTCTCTGCAGCCACCGACGGAGTCGACGGCGCGGTCGCCCGAAAGCGCGGTGAGGTTACCAATCTCGGCAAACTTCTTGACCCGATCGCCGACAAGTTACTTATCGGGGGAGTGCTGGTTTCTCTCTCGATGCTCGGTGAGGTCGACTGGTCGATCACCGGCATAATTCTGGTTCGTGAAATCGGCATCACCATCTACCGCTTCGCGGTAATTCGAGACAGAGTCATCGCGGCATCTGGCGGCGGCAAACTCAAGACAATCATGCAATCGATCATGGTTGGCTTCTTGCTTAGCCCAGCCAACTGGATGCCATTTGGCGTGCAGCCATACGTCGAATTTGGCTTGATCTGGGTCTCCGTTGTTCTTACCGTCTGGACTGGCATTGGTTATCTAGCGGCAGGGGCGAAGAAATGAGTGCTGCAAAGGTTTTGGAGGCCCTAGAGGCCCGTGGCTGGAGTTTGGCGCTCGCCGAGTCGCTAACCGGCGGGTTGCTCGCCGACGCCTTTGTGAGCGTCCCAGGGGCTTCTAAGGTGCTTCGCGGGTCGGTCGTTGCCTACGCCACAGAGTTGAAGCATGAACTTCTTGGAGTCGACACTGACCTTTTGGCTGCAAATGGTGCCGTTGACCCTGCGGTTGCTATTGAAATGGCCGTGGGTGCAGCAAATCGGCTCGGCGCTGATGTGGCTCTATCGACGACCGGGGTTGCCGGCCCAGATGAGCAAGACGGAAAACCGGTTGGTACGGTTTGCGTTGGCGTTATCACGCCTTCAGGCTCCGATGTCTTTGAATTTCTGCTAACTGGTAATCGCGAACAAATTCGCCGAGCGGCTGTGGACGCAGCAGTCGAATCCCTGCTCGAGGTTCTCACAGGCATCTCGCAGTAATTGCGGGCATAAAACTGATGTCGGCGTTGTAAGTTATCCTGTAACTCCTCAAACGAGGGTTGTCAGAAAGGAGCTTTCATGCTGTTAGTTCGTCGCGAAATCGGTGATGTTCTTCGAGAACTCCGTCTGCAAAAGCGTCACACTCTTCGTCAGGTAGCGGGCCGCGCAAGCGTAGCCCTCGGTTACCTTAGCGAGATTGAGCGTGGGCAGAAAGAGGCCTCGAGCGAGATTCTTCTCTCGATCGCCGAAGCGCTTGATGTGCCAATCTCGCAGATTATGCGCGAAGTCAGCGACCGTCTAGCTGTGCTCGAGGGTCTAACGATTCCAGACACCGTGCCGGCAGAGTTGGTTGCGTCTTTCTCACGCTAAACACCAAAGCAACGAAAACCCCGGTCAGCGATGATCGGGGTTTTCGCTTAGGGTTTTAGGCATGCGCCTAAGTCAGTTCAACGAACTCATGAGCGACGAATTCGGTCTCGAATACTCGTCGGTGATTCGGCGCGACCTGGTTTTGGGGGAGCTTGGCGACCTAACCGCCGATAAGGCGATTGCTTCGGGGTTTGACCCGAAAGAGGTTTGGCTTGCCGTTTGCCGAACCGCTGGTGTGCCAAAGGATCGGTGGCACGGTTTGAACAAACATTCGAAAAAAGACACGCCAAAATAAATAATTCGAAAACTTGTTCGAATATTGCTATTCTGTTTCTAACAAAGAAGTTGTCCACAATTTCCGCGCCACCCCGACTCAATGTCGGAGGTTACCCGTAGTGTCACAGGAAAATGAAACCTAAAGGCGCGATGCGCCAGAAGCAAGAGGACCAAAATGGCATCAGCAAACGAACGCGAAAAAGCGCTAGACACTGCGCTAGCCCAGATCGAGCGTCAGTTCGGCAAGGGCTCGATCATGCGACTCGGCTCAGACGACCGTGCACCAGTTGAGGTTATCCCTACCGGTTCGATTGCTCTCGACGTAGCTCTAGGCATTGGCGGCCTTCCTCGCGGCCGCATCATCGAGGTTTACGGTCCTGAATCCTCGGGTAAGACCACCGTTGCGCTTCACGCAATCGCAAACGCCCAGGCAGCCGGCGGCACCGCGGCATTCATTGACGCAGAGCACGCGCTTGACCCTGAGTATGCAAAGGCCCTGGGCGTCAACATCGACGACCTATTCGTTAGCCAGCCAGACACTGGTGAACAGGCGCTTGAAATCGCCGACATGCTGATTCGCTCTGGCGGCATCGACATCATCGTCATCGACTCGGTTGCGGCACTTGTTCCACGCGCCGAAATCGAGGGCGAGATGGGTGACTCGCACGTTGGTCTGCAGGCACGTTTGATGTCTCAGGCGCTTCGCAAGCTAACCGGTGCCCTAAACAACACCGGCACAACCATGATCTTCATCAACCAGCTTCGCGAGAAGATCGGTGTGTTCTTCGGTAGTCCAGAAACCACCGCCGGTGGTAAGGCTCTAAAGTTCTACGCCTCGGTTCGTCTCGACATTCGCCGCATCGAAACTCTGAAAGATGGCACCGACGCAGTCGGTAACCGCACCCGAGTGAAGGTGGTCAAGAACAAGATGGCTTCGCCTTTCAAGCAGGCCGAGTTCGACATCATCTATGGCCTAGGCATCTCGCGTGAAGGCAGCCTGCTCGACTTCGGTGTCGAACACGACATCGTCAAAAAATCTGGTGCTTGGTACACCTACGAAGGTGAGCAACTCGGCCAAGGTAAAGAAAACTCACGCAAGTACCTCATCGAGAACGCTGCAGTAGCAGACGAAATCGAGAAGAAGATCAAGACCAAGCTAGGCATTGGCGTGCCACGTGCTGTAGCCGACCTTCCTGTCGAAGCCGTTGCTGCACCGGTTGTCGAGAAGGCAGCCAACGCCTAAAGATGACTGAAAAGGCGCCTTCGCGCGAAAAGCTGGAGAGCAGGGCACGCAATGTCCTGCTCTTTCAGCTATCCAAGGGCGCTAAATCCAAGGCCCAGCTTCGAGCGATTCTCGTTAAGCGCGAGATTCCTGAAGAAATCGCCGAGCCGATTCTTGACCGTTTCGAAGAGGCTGGACTAATCGACGACAAGCAGTTTGCTGCTGTTGTTGTAAACAGCCGTCGAAGCTACAAAGGTCTCTCCAAATCAGCAATCAAACGTGAGCTCGGCACCAAGGGTGTTGCGGCCGAGGTTATCGAAGAGGCGGTATCTGAGATCACGTCTGAGCAAGAGCTCGAGACGGCTCAGGAGCTCGCCGTCAAGAAGTTACGCGCAATGAACCATCTCGACAAAGCCGTGCAAGACCGACGCCTCTCTGGTTTTCTAGGCCGCAAGGGCTACAGCGGGGGCGTGGTTTACGCAGCCATACGCTACGCGCGCGAGCAAGCGGTAAAATCAGAGGTCTAATGACTTCTGATACCAAACAACGCAGCTACGAGGTTCGCACCTTCGGATGCCAGATGAACGTTCACGACTCCGAGCGCCTCACTGGCCTACTCGAAGACGCCGGCTACGTTGACGCAAACGGTGAAGAAGCCGACATCGTTGTCTTCAACACCTGCGCCGTCCGCGAAAACGCGGACAACCGCCTCTATGCCGCAATCTCGCAGCTTTATGGCAAAAAGAAAGACAACCCAGATTTTCAGATAGCCGTCGGTGGTTGCCTGGCCCAAAAGGATCGCGAAACCATCGTCAAGAAGGCGCCATACGTCGACGTAGTGTTTGGCACGCATAACATCGGGTCGCTCCCGACCTTGCTCGAGCGCGCACGACACAACGATGAGGCGCAGGTCGAGATTCTCGAGTCGCTCGAAACCTTCCCAAGCGACCTCCCGACTAAGCGCGACAGCACCTACGCGGCCTGGGTCTCTATCTCGGTGGGTTGCAACAACACCTGCACCTTCTGCATCGTGCCTAGCCTTCGCGGCAAAGAGAAAGACCGTCGCCCTGGCGAGATTCTTGCCGAGGTTAAAGCTCTGGTTGCCGAAGGCGTGATCGAAATCACGCTGCTCGGACAAAACGTGAACACCTACGGTGTCGAATTCGGCGACCGCGGCGCTTTCGCGAAGCTGCTTAGAGCCATGGGCCAAATCAAGGGTCTTGAGCGCGTTCGATTCACCAGCCCTCACCCTGCCGCGTTCACGCAAGACGTGATCGACGCCATGGCCGAAACCCCGAATGTCATGCCACAACTACATATGCCTCTGCAGAGTGGCTCAGACGCCATCCTGAAGGCGATGAAACGCAGTTACCGCAGCGAAAAATTCTTAGGTCTAATCGACTCTGTCCGAGCTTCGATTCCCAATGCCGCGATTTCGACAGACATCATCGTCGGGTTCCCTGGCGAAACCGAGGAAGATTTTCTCGAAACGATGCGCGTGGTCAGCGAATCGCGTTTTGCTACCGCTTACACGTTCCAGTACTCGATTCGCCCCGGAACCCCCGCCGGCGAGATGGATAACCAAATTCCAAAGGCAGTCGTACAGGAGAGATTCGAACGCCTACACAAATTGGTCAACCAAATTGCCTTCGAAGAAAACCAAAAGATTATTGGCCAGACCGTAGAGGTTCTCGTTGCCAACAACGAGGGTCGCAAAGACGCCGCCACGAACCGTTTGAGCGGGCGAGCACGTGACGGCCGTTTGGTTCACTTCAGCCTGCCAGAAGGCGTCGTAGCGCCTCGTCCTGGCGACCTTGTGACCGTTACAGTGCACGAGGCAGGCCCTTTTCACCTGATCTCTGACCCAGCTACTGCCGCCGAAATCGATGTTCGCCTATCGATTGCAGGAGACGCCTGGGATCGCGCGCAGGCTGCCTCTTGCGGAGTCCCGGTCGCTGCGCCAACTGGCCGCCGTTCGATTCCGCTCGGTGTTCGAGGTGCCTAACAAGGTCATCGCCATTGTCGGCCCTACCGGCACGGGCAAATCAGATCTCGGCCTGAACCTTGTCGAGGCTCTAGCAAAGCGCGGCGAGAAGGCCGAAATCGTCAACATTGACTCAATGCAGTTTTATCGGGGCATGGATATCGGCACGGCCAAGCTTTCTGTTGAAGAGCGTCGCGGGATTTCGCACCACCTGCTTGATTGGCTGGAGATTCGTGACGAGTCAACCGCTGCCGAATACCAAGCCGTTGCTCGTCCCGTTATTGAGGAGCTGCAGGGCAGGGGAGTGACACCTATTTTGGTGGGTGGTTCGATGCTCTACATTGCTGCCGTGCTTAACAACTTCGAGTTCCCGGCTCGCGACGAGGCACTCAGGGCTCAACTTGAGGCTGACCTAATCGAGGTGGGTTCTCGAGAAATGCATAATCGCCTAGCGGCACTCGATGCCATTGCGGCGAGTCGAATTGATTCACAGAACGGACGCAGAATCGTCCGTGCAATAGAGATCGTAACCATAACCGGCGAGCCTTTTGCGGCCGCGCTGCCCGATGTGCCTGGCGAATGGCAACCAAGCGTTCAAATCGGTCTGAAGGCTGAGCGTGAGGTTCTCGTGCCGAGGTTGCAGCAACGCGCTAACAACATGTGGGAACGAGGGCTTCTTGACGAAGTTGAGGCGCTTATTCCGCTCGGCGTTCGTGAGGGCAAGACTTCGAGCAGGGCAATCGGTTACGCGCAGGCGCTCGCCCAGCTTGACGGCAAACTCACGCGAGACGAGGCGGTCGAACAAACGGCACTCCTCACCTCGCGCTATGCCAGAAGGCAGATGTCTTGGTTCAGGCGTGACTCGAGAATCAACTGGCTACCTTTCGACCAAGAAAACCTGCTCGAGTCGGCTTTGGCGCTCGTCAATTAGGGTTGAAGAATGGCAAACATCCAGTTCACTAAGGGTCACGGCACGGGCAACGACTTCGTGCTGATTCTTGACGAGCGCGGTGAGTTAGAACTCGACGCCACAAGCGTTGCCAAACTTTGCGATCGCCATTTCGGTATTGGCGCCGACGGCCTCATTCGCGTCGTTCGATCGAGCGCGATCCCCGATGGCGCTGCCAGCCTTGCCGAAGAGCCCGCCGCCGAATGGTTCATGGACTATCGCAATGCCGACGGCAGCGTCGCCGAGATGTGTGGCAACGGCGTCCGTGTTTTTGCGCGCTACCTGACCGAGCGCGGTCTTGTAGAGCTTTTGCCTGGAGACACTCTTTCGATCGGCACTCGAGCCGGCGTGCGCGACATTCAACGCTCAACAAATGGTTTCGCGGTAGATATGGGTCGCTGGCGCCCCGAGTCAGAAGAGCTCACGGTTCGCACACATGGCTCTGATGTTCCTCGCCCAGGCCAAGGCATCAATGTCGGTAACCCCCACGTTGTGGTTGCGTTGGCTCACAACGAAGATTTGAAAGATCTCGATCTGGCAAAGATTCCGGTAATCGAACCCGTTCAACCAAATGGCGCGAACGTCGAGTTCATCGTTCCTGCCGAACCAATGGTTCAAAACGGTGTCGGCTATATCTCGATGCGAGTTCACGAGCGTGGGGTGGGCGAAACACTTTCTTGCGGCACTGGGATCGTTGCCGCTGCGCTGGCAACCAGGCTATGGGCTGGCAAGGGTGCGCCAAACCAATGGCAGGTTACAGTTCCGGGTGGAACCCTCGGTGTGAGAATGTTCGCCACTGAAGACGGCGAGCACGTTGGTTTGAGTGGCGCTGCTGTTCTCGCCTTCGACGGCGAAGTTGATCTAGCTACGCTCTAGTAGCCCGCAAAACTCTGAACGCCTTCGCGGTGTCGACCCGCTCGATTTCAATTCCATCGATTGCGGCAGCAATCCAACGCTGAAGCGAGTCGGCTCCCAGGTTTTTCTGGACCACTAGGTAGGCGTCAGAACCCGGTTCGAGTCGAGGCAACCACGTGCTCAAAATATCGTGCAAAACCTCTTTGCCAACCCGAATAGGTGGGTTCGACCAAATGCCGGTGAATTCGATTTCGGCTGGCACGTTTGCTGGTGCACAAACCCGAACGTTGGTGAGCCCCAACCTTGCTGCGTTCAACTCGGTCAATTGGCGAGCCCACTCGTTTACGTCGATAGCCCAAATCGTTGCCTTTGGTGAGTGCATCGCAAGAGCGAGGGCGATTGGTCCCCAGCCGCAGCCGATGTCTAAGATATCGCCGCCAGCAGGCGCGTCGTCTAACTGTTCAAGCAAAATCTTTGTGCCGGTATCTACGTGGTCTGGGCTGAAGATTGCTCCCGCTGTAGTCACAGTAACCTCGCGACCATCAAGCGAAACCTTGATGTCTTTAGTCTTCATTTCACCGCTTGGGGCTTCGTCGAAGTAGTGGGAGGGCATAGCGAAACACTAATACAGCCAACGGGTCTAGTGTTAGTTGAGTGAGCGAACCAACACAGTCAGAAGCAGTCATCGACCGCATTTTGCGGCGCGGTGAGCGTGCGGCCGCCCTCGGCGCAGACGACACTCACAGTCACTCAGACTCTGACGGAGACCAACTCGATCTCGAGGAGCGTTCAGCACTCAGGCGCGTTGCGGGGCTTTCTACAGAGCTCGAAGACATCACCGAGGTTGAGTATCGGCAACTGCGCCTCGAACGCGTCGTGCTAATTGGTCTCTGGGGTGAACAGAACCTACAGGACGCAGAAAATTCGCTTCGTGAACTCGCCGCTTTGGCCGAGACCGCCGGCTCCGAAGTCCTTGATGGGCTGCTTCAGCGCAGGGCACACCCAGACCCGGCCACATACCTCGGTAAAGGCAAGGCTGAGGAACTACGTGCCATGGTTCAGGCTTGTGGCGCCGACACCGTAATCGCCGACACCGAACTCGCGCCGAGCCAACGTAGAGCCCTCGAAGACGTAGTAAAGGTGAAGGTCATCGACCGCACCGCGGTGATTCTCGATATTTTTGCCCAGCATGCCAAGAGCCGAGAGGGTAAGGCTCAGATTGAGCTTGCTCAGCTCGAATACCTTTTGCCTCGACTTCGCGGTTGGGGTGAGTCGATGTCTCGCCAGGCCGGTGGTCAGGCGGCCGGTGGCGTTGGTATGGGTTCTCGTGGTCCGGGTGAAACAAAGATCGAGCTCGATCGACGCCGCATCAACACCCGTATGGCCAAGTTGCGCAAGCAGATCAAAGAGATGAAGCCAGCGCGAGAGGCCAAACGTGCCAATCGCGTGCGAAACTCGGTTCCGGCCGTTGCCATCGCGGGCTACACCAACGCGGGTAAATCATCTTTGCTGAACAAGATCACCCAGGCGGGAGTCTTGGTTGAGAATGCGCTATTTGCGACGCTCGACCCGACCGTCCGCAAGTCTTTGACGCCGGATGGTCGCCCATACACGATTGCCGACACCGTCGGTTTTGTTCGCAACCTCCCGCACCAACTGGTCGAAGCGTTTCGCTCAAGCCTCGAAGAAATTTCGGGTTCAGATTTGATTGTTCACGTAGTCGATGCATCGCATCCAGACCCAGCAGGGCAGATCGAGACCGTGCGAAACGTGGTTGGCGAGGTTGGCGCGAGCAATGTTCTCGAGCTGATCGTGTTCAACAAGATCGATTTGGTTGACGAAACTACCAGGATGGCTCTGCGAGGTCTCGAGCCAGGCGCCATGGAGGTTTCTGCGCGCTCAGGTGAGGGCATCGCCGAACTGCTCTCAAAGATTTCAGAACTGCTCCCAGAACCAAACGTTCGTGTAAATGTCGTTGTGCCTTACAGCAGGGGAGACCTTGTTTCGCGCATCCACCTAAACAGCAAAATCGACGAACTCGAATATGTCGAAGACGGAACTCGCATCGTCGCCTCGGTTGGGCCAGAATTGGCCTCCGAGCTCGCGGAGTTTGCTACTAAATAGAGCGCAGGACGCTGACAACCTTGCCCATGATTACGGCGTGGGTGCCGTCAATCGGGGCCATTGAAGAGTTGCGCGGCAGTAGCCAGGTGTGGCCGTTTTCGCGCTTGAAAACCTTCACGGTTGCTTCGTCTTCGAGCAGCGCTGCAACAATGTCGCCGTTGTCGGCATTTTGCTGTTGACGCACTACAACCCAGTCGCCGTCGCAAATGGCGGCATCGATCATCGATTCTCCCTTGATCTTGAGAATAAATAGATCGTCACTCTTGCCAACCAGTTGCGAAGGCAGGGTGAATACGTCTTCTACGTTCTGCTCGGCTGTGATTGGGCCACCGGCGGCGATGCGGCCAACCCAAGGAACCTGCTTGGCGTTACCGAGGTTCACAACACCCGTCGTGCTGGTGCGAACAACATCCATTGCACGCTGTTTACCTTCGTTTTTGTTCAAAAAGCCTTTTTCGCGGATCTGGTCGAGCTGATACTTGACGCTCGCGACAGCGCTTAGGCCAACCATCTCGCCAATTTCGCGCAGGCTAGGGGAGTAACCCTTTACTGACTGAAACTTTGAGATCGAGGCGAGGATGAATCGTTGCTTATCGCTTAGGCCCTCGGTGCTTGACGGCAGCCACTCGCTCATGTCTTCTTGTTCATCGAACATTGTTTGCCTTTCGTTGTTCTATCGAAAGATTATTCGAATTTTCGAGAATAACCAAACATATTTTCGAAAAAGTCTTGACATGATGTCGGTGGGTGGGTTTATTCTTGAAATATTCGAACAAGTGTTCGGAACAAAATTTCGAAAAGGGATAGCAAAGATGAACTCATCAGCCTTGAACCTAGCCAAAGGTATCCTCCGTCTAGTCGTCATCGTCGCCGTTGTTTTCGGCGCGATCAGCTTCTTTAGCACCCCATCGGCCCAAGCAAGCAATGAGAAGGCCGACGTCTCTTACACCTACGTCACTGTCTCGCCCGGCCAGACCCTTTGGGCAATTGCCGAGAAGTACGCACCAGAGCGCGACACCCGCGACACCATCGATGCCATTGTGAACCTAAACAACCTCACCGAGGTAACCGTTCAGCCTGGGCAGCGCATCGCACTTCCAAAGTTCTAACCGCTAATCTGGAGGGGTGACGTCACTCTCAGATCTTCCGCTGCGCGATTCTCTGCGCGGGCGCGAGCCTTATGGGGCTCCCCAACTTAATGTTCCCGTTGCTCTAAACGTCAACGAAAACACCCACGAACTGCCCTTCGACGTAATCAAAGACATCGTCAAGCGAGTCGGCGATGCTGCACACAACATCAATCGCTACCCTGATCGCGAATTCGAGTCGCTTAGAAGTGCGCTCGCCAAATATCTGGGGCACGAGCTCAATGCAAACCAACTTTGGGCGGCAAATGGCTCCAACGAAGTTCTTCAGCAAATCTTTCAGGCCTTCGGTGGCCCCGGTCGGCTCGCTCTTGGTTTTGGGCCAACCTATTCGATGTATTCGCTCATCGCTCTCGGTGCAGACACCAACTACATCAACGCGCCGCGTGGCGAACGCTATGAACTGACTCCTGATTTGATTCGATCGGCCATCGCAGAGCACAAGCCGAATATTGTGATGCTTTGCTCGCCGAATAACCCAACCGGCACACCTCTAAGCCTCGACTGCATCGAGGCGGCTTACGAAGCGACCGAAGGCATCGTGGTTGTCGATGAGGCATACGCCGAATTCGCCAACGAATCTCTTAGCGCGCTTTCGCTACTACCTGGGCGTCCACGCCTGATGGTGAGCCGAACCATGTCTAAGGCCTTCGCATTTGCTGGAGCCCGCGTGGGTTACCTTGCCGCCGACCCGGCTGTTGTCGATGCCCTGCGACTCGTACGACTGCCGTATCACCTGAGCGCCTTCACGCAGGCGGCTGCCGAAGCCGCCCTTGATCACGCCGATGCGCTGCTTGCCACCGTCGCCGATATACGCCGTCAGCGCGATCGCCTCGTTACCGAACTCAGGACTTTGGGTTTCGACCCATATCGAAGCGACTCGAACTTTGTTTTGTTTGGCGGAGTGAGCGACCCAGAGCGCACCTTCACCGAGTTGCTCTCTCGAGGAGTCCTGGTTAGAAACGTGGGTATCCCAAACACCTTGCGAGTCACAGCGGGCACCGAAGCCGAGACCACCGCATTTCTCGAAGCCCTAGCGGAGCTTGAAGCCAACTAGACTTGGAGCAATCCCAATGTCGCTTTTTGGCGAAAGGCATTTAATGAGTAGAACCGCTTCTCTGTCGCGCAAGACGAGCGAGTCGGCAATCGAGCTGACCCTCAACCTCGACGGCACCGGTAAGTCGAACATCAGCACGACGGTGCCATTTTTCGATCACCTGCTCACCGCCTTTTCTAAGCACTCACTCATTGACCTCGACATCAAGGCAACCGGTGACACCCACATCGATGTTCACCACACCGTAGAAGACACCGCGATCGTCCTCGGTCAGGCCATCAAGCAGGCCCTAGGCGATAAGGCCGGCATTGGTCGTTACGGTGACGCGACAGTGCCGCTTGACGAGGCACTCGTCCGCGCGGTTGTCGACGTTTCTGGCCGCCCATACCTGGTTCACACCGGTGAACCTACAGGCTTTGAATACCACTTGATCGGCGGGCACTTCACCGGTTCGTTGGTTCGCCACGTTTTTGAGGCAATCACTTTGAACGCCGGCATAACCGTGCACATCAATGTGCTCGATGGTCGCGACGCCCACCACATCGCCGAGACAGAGTTCAAGGCCTTTGCGCGTGCGCTTCGCAAGGCCGTTGAACCAGACGCCCGCGTGGTTGGAGTGCCGTCAACCAAGGGTGCTCTGTGACCAAAAACGTAGTCATTTACGACTACGGCAGTGGCAATGTTCACTCGGCAGTGAAGGCACTTGTTGCCGCAGGTGCAAACGTCGAACTTACTGGTGACGTCACCAAGGCCCTAAATGCGCACGGGCTAGTCGTGCCAGGCGTTGGAGCGTTTGCTTCGGTGATGGAGCAGTTGAACGCCCGCAAGGTGAATGAACTTTTAGACAAGCGGTTGGTCGCCGGGCGCCCGGTGCTTGGCATTTGCGTTGGCATGCAGGTTTTGTTTGAACTCGGCGTCGAGCACGGTCTTGAAACCGAGGGGCTAGGGCAATTGCCTGGCAAGGTAGAACTTCTCGATGCGCCAACCCTGCCGCACATTGGCTGGAACACGGTCACAGCCGCAAAGGGCAGCAAACTTTTTGCCGGGGTCGAAAACGAGCGCTTCTATTTTGTGCACTCGTACGGCGTTAAGAACTGGGAGCTCGAAGCCATCGGCTCTTTCATTCCGCCGAAGGTTACCTGGGCAGAATACGGTTCACCCTTTGTGGCCGCCTGCGAGGTTGGCCCACTTTCGGCAACGCAATTTCACCCCGAGAAATCTGGCGAGGCTGGCATTCAACTTTTGACCAACTGGGTTGCAACCCTCTAGGAGAACCATGTACGAATACCTTGAACTTTTGCCTGCGGTTGACGTTGCCGATGGTAAGGCCGTGCGCCTAACCCAGGGTGAGGCTGGCAGTGAAACCGACTACGGTGACCCTGTCGATGCTGCGATGACTTGGATCAACGCCGGCGCCGAATGGATTCACCTCGTCGACCTAGATGCGGCATTCGGTCGGGGCGACAACCGAGCACTCTTGCGCGAAGTCGTGGCTGCATCGAGTGCAGTGAAGATCGAGCTTTCTGGCGGCATTCGCGACGACGTGTCACTTGAGGCCGCTCTAGAAGCTGGCGCAACCCGAGTCAACCTCGGCACGGCAGCACTCGAAGACCCAGAGTGGACTTCGCGTGTGATTGAGCGCTTCGGTGACGCAATCGCAGTGGGCCTTGACGTGCGTGGCACAACCCTTGCCGCCCGCGGCTGGACAAAGGAGGGCGGCGACCTCTGGGAGGTTCTCGCCCGACTCGAAGACGCTGGTTGCGCTCGCTACGTCGTAACCGATGTAACCAAAGACGGCACGCTCAAAGGCCCAAACATCGAGCTTCTCAAAGAGGTCATGGCTCGCACGGCAAAGCCAGTAGTAGCCTCGGGCGGCATTTCGAGCCTCCAAGACATCACCGACCTCCGCGCCTTGGTTTCTAAAGGCCTCGAAGGCGCGATCCTTGGCAAGTCGCTGTATGCCGGCAAGTTCACGCTCGAGCAAGCACTAGAGATCGCATCTGCCCGATGAGTGACAACATTTACGCCGACTCGGCCGGAGTGCCCTGGGAGGGGCGCGAATTCGAGCCAAACGCTTGGGCAGACGACGACGGCAAGGCGAATCCGCGACTACTCGAACTCATCAGGGCTCTACACGAAGGGCACGCCAGATCTGATTCGGTCGTGGACGAACTTCGCACCACGCGGGTTCTGATCCCGCTTCTCGCCAATCTGGGGGAGTCGGGTGTTGGTGCTCACGGCCAAACCGTAGACAAATCGGCGGATCTTTCGATCGTCACTGTAGAGACACCAGACAATCAATCAGGTCTTCCGGTGTTTTCTTCGGTTGAGGCCATGCAACGTTGGAACCCGAAAGCCCGCCCAGTCCCAACCGCCGCCGTAAAGGCCGCGCTCGCCGCAGCCTCAGAAGGCAACACGCGTATGATTCTCGACCCAATGGCCGAGAGTGAGTTTGTTCTTCGTCGCCCTGCGATTGCAGCTCTGGCCCAGGGGCTCAAGTGGGTTGCGCCAGAAGAAGACCAACGAGTTGTCGCTGCATTTGGTCATGCGCTCGATGGGCTCGAACCGCTTTCGGGTTGGGAGCTGAGCTCGGGCGATCCGCTTTGTCTGCTTGCTAGCGCCGAACTCGATCTAACGCTAAAGCTGCCCGAGGGTCTCGACCGCGACGCAATCGATGACCTACTAAAAGAAATCGCTAAACGACTTTCTGAAAGCTATGAAATCGCAGAGTACGTCGACTCTTTGCGTGTGAAGTTGGCAGCTGCCTAGTTAACTGCCCCGGTGAATTTTTCGCCAGGTCCTTCGCCAGGTGCGTCCTTGATCGGCGACGCTTCGCGGAATGCCAACTGAACCTCACGTAGTGCATTGCGCAAAATGCGAGCGTGCTGGTCGCCCATGTAAGCGGCGGCCCCGGTGATCAAACCGGCAACCGCGTTGATCAGTTTGCGAGCTTCGTCGAGGTCTGCCTCGCGTCCGTTTTCAGCCAAGCCGCAGTGCACGGCGGCCACGTTTAGCAGTTCAATCGAGTAGCGAGCGACGATCTCAACAGCGGGCACATCGGCAAGATCTGTGATTTCTTCATTTGTTTCTGACATGGGGCTACTCCTTTTGAACCTTTTCTGCTAGGCTAGCCCATGGCTCCGAGGGTTCGCTCTCGGTCAGAAGTGGATTAATTTCCCACCCGCGCTTACCGCCTCAAAAGGTTTCCGGGTAAAGCTTTAGGAACTTTTCGTTTCTGTACGCTCGCCGAGCAAATGCTCGGAGTGTGTGGCCATCCATGTCACCAAAGGAGCAACAGATCAGCGATCCCCGTATCAATGACCGCATCCGTGTGCCAGAGGTTCGCCTCGTAGGCCCGGCTGGCGAGCAAATCGGCGTAGTCAAAATTGAAGACGCACTGCGCATGGCACAGGAGCAAGACCTAGACCTAGTCGAGGTTGCCCCTACGTCAAAGCCCCCTGTAGCAAAGCTCATGGACTTCGGAAAGTTCAAGTACGAGGCAGCTCAGAAGGTTCGCGAAGCTCGCAAAAACCAGGTCAACACGGTTCTAAAGACCGTGAGATTCGGGCTAAAGATCGACGATCACGACTACGGAACCAAGCGCGGCCAGATCGAGCGATTCTTGAAGGCTGGCGACAAGGTCAAGGTAATCGTTATGTTCCGCGGTCGCGAGCAATCGCGTCCTGAGATGGGCATCAAGTTGCTTCAGAAGTTGGCTGAAGAGGTTAACGAACTCGGCACCGTCGAGTCGAACCCTTCAATCGACGGAAGAAACATGGTTATGGTCATTGGCCCAACCAAGAACAAGGCAGACGCTAAGGCCGAAGCCAAAAAGAACGCCGAAAAGGCGAAGGAGTCGGCAGCACCAACTGCCGAGTAGGAAAACAGGAGAAGAACATGCCAAAGCAGAAGACCCACTCTGGCGCTAAGAAGCGTTTCCGCTTCACCGGTAGCGGCAAGCTCATGAAGCAGCAGATCAACATGCGCCACAACCTTGAGTACAAGTCGAGCCGTCGTACCCGTCGCCTCAACCAGGACCAGGTCGTTTCGGCAGCTGACTTCAAGACCATCAAGAAGCAGCTCGGCAAGTAGTCGACCCAAGAATTTAGAGGAGTATAAAAAATGGCAAGAGTAAAAAA
>CAIRNX010000009.1 GCA_903880095.1 uncultured Micrococcales bacterium
CAAGCTCGCCCTCAACGCGGAGGTCGTGCTGGGTGGTTACCAGGATCTCGCCTGCAGGCAAGGTGACCGGGTGACCTTCGAAGTTTGCGAGAACCAAGATGCCCTTGTTGATGTAGGCGATCGAGTTTTCGTTTTCGAACTGTGTCGCCCACTGAAAGTCGCCGGCGCCAAGGTCGTGCGCCTTACGGATCTTCAGTAGTGACTTGTAGAGCTCGAGGGTCGAGCCCGGCTGGCCGACCTGGGTGTCACGAGCGTAGCGCTTGTAGCTTTCAGGCTGCGGTAGCCAGCCGTTGCCAGGCTTGGTTGAGAAGCCGTTTGACTCGTTGGCTCCAGACTCCCAAGGCAGTGGCACACGGCAGCCGTCGCGGCCGACGCGCTCACCCTTGGTTCTGAACCAGGTTGGGTCTTCGCGGTACTTGCCCTCGAGGGTGGTGTGCTCAGGCAAGCCGAGCTCTTCACCCTGGTAGAGGTAGGCGCCACCAGGCAGACCGAGCATGAACGCCGTTGCAGCGCGCCCCTTGCGAAGACCGCGTGCCTCGTCTGGCTGTTCGCCGTCTGGGCCGATGCCGTCACCCTGTGGAACACCGTTGACCATGCCGAATCGAGAAACGTGGCGAATTACGTCGTGGTTCGAGAAGACCCAGGTGCTTGGTGCACCGACCTTGCCGAAAGCCTCGAGTGATTCGTTGATGCTCTTGCGCTGGTCTTCTTTCTTCCAGTCGGCAAACATGTAACCGAAGTTGAATGTCTGGTGGTACTCACCAGGGCCAACCCAAGAAGCCATGCGGTTTAGTGGCATGACCCAAGCCTCGCCGCACATGACGCGGTCATCGTATTCGTCGAGGATCTTGCGCCAGCGCTTGTTGATGTCGTGAACCTCCGGCTGACCCCAGAACGGGTTCTGCTCTTCGAGTTCTGCGATGGTCATTTCTGACTCGGCCTTTGCACCACCCATTTCGGTCGAAGACTTCTTGGTGTCTGGCAAACCCTTGCGCTTCTTCATGCCGTGGGCAACGTCGATGCGGAATCCGGCGACGCCGCGGTCTAGCCAGAAACGTAGAACGCCGTCGAAGTATTCGACTACCTTCGGGTTGTCCCAGTTGAAGTCAGGCTGCGAGGCATCGAAGATGTGTAGGTACCACTGGCCCTTCTTGCCGTTTGGTTCGGTGATGCGGCTCCAGGCGTTGCCACCGAAGACCGACTTCCAGTTGTTTGGCTCTTTGAGGCCAAACAGACCCTTGCCGTCGCGGAACATGTACATCTCGCGCTCAGGCGAACCCTTGCCGGCCTTTAGCGCTGCCTGGAATAGTTCATGCTGGTCACTCGAGTGGTTTGGCACTAGGTCGACGATGATCTTGATGCCGAGCTTTTTTGCCTTGGCTAGCATGGTGTCGAAGTCGGCGAGAGTGCCGAAAAGTGGGTCGATGTCTTTGTAGTCTGAGACGTCGTAACCAGCGTCTTTTTGGGGTGATTTGAAGAATGGCGAGAACCAAATTGCATCGATTCCGAGCTCCGCAAGCGATTCCAAACGATCGGTAACGCCTTTGAGGTCACCCATGCCGTCGCCGTTGCCGTCGGCAAAGCTTCTCGGGTAAATCTGATAGATGACGGCTGAACGCCACCATTCGGCGTTGTCTTTGGTTACGTATAGAAGTTCGTTATTTGACATGTGTTTTAGGTTAGCCCATCGCTTAAGGCGTTGCCTGCATGAAAACGCTTGCAGTTTTGCACCTATTTAATCGTTACCAATTCGCGACTTATTTTGGCTGAACAGGGTCTGCGGGCGATGCTAACTTGGTTTCACTTTGAGAAGACTATGTGTCTGATCAATGAACACCCACCCAACGGAGGAAACATGAGAAACAAGTCACTTCGCCGTGCACTAGCAACTGTTGCTAGCGCCGGTTTGGCGTTCGCTGGCATTGCTGCCGGCGCAGCACCTGCACACGCAACTGACCCAGTGGTTACCCACTTCAAGATTCACCTAAACGTTCCAGCTTCGGTTACTGCCGACTGGAACCTATGGTGGTGGGGTACGACTGGTGCCGGCGGCCCAGTCGACAACACCATCGGTGCGTCGACCCAGAACATTGGTACCGACGCAGCTCCTGTGATCGTAACCAAGGACTGGACCCCTAACTTTGTTGGTAGCGACGCATACGGCTCATACGCCGAGTTCGACATCAACGGTTCAATCACAGCCCTAAACAACGTGATGCGCACCACTGAGTCATGGAACGGCCAAGACGCTGCCCCTGCAGTCGTAGACGACCCAGCAACACCTGACGTCGACGAGACCGCAGCTGCAAAGCCGGCTATCGAAGCTGCAGATAAGCCTTTCGGTGGCGACAACATCTTCCCTGCCGGCGAGACCTGGTGGAACGTAGGTACTGGCAAGCGCGAGTACCCACTAAAGAATGTCGGCAGCTACAAGGTTCACATCAACATGCCTCTAAAGACCGCTCTTGCACAGGGTTGGAACCTTTACAGCTGGGGAACCACCGAGCCAAGGACGCTCCTTGCTAACTACACAGTCAGCACCACCAAGAAGGTTGGCAAGAAGACTGTAACCACCAAGACCAAGCCATATGCAGGCAAGATCCCATCTGCAGACAGCGACAGCAACTACGGCTGGCCTTTCGTTGGCGAAGACAAGTACGGTGCATACGCGATCATCAAGACCGCTAACATCTACGCTGGCTCGGTTGGTTTCATCCCTCGCCGTGGCGACAGCACCGGTGCTTGGAAGGTTCAGTCGGGAGACTTCAAGTCAGACAACAACAACGGTTTGGTTTCTGGTCTATTCGACAACTACGTATCGCTCGGTTCGGCTGACAACTACCACGTTGTCCCAGCATTCACCGATCGTCTACTTGGAACCGCTACGTTCAGCAACGGCACAATCACCGTTACACCTGTTCGTGTTGCCGCACCGTCTCTACGTGGCGCATTCCCAAACAGCATCGTAGTAACAGCCAAGAAGGGCTCAACAACCCTCACCTGCACCATCAGCACTAGCGCTCTTGCTCCTGCAGTTGGTGACGCTCACTGGGGTCTACCAAGCTCATGTGACATCACTGGTGTACCAACCCCATCACTTGCTGATGGAGATGCAACCTGGGACATCTTTGTCCAGGGAACCAACAGTGGTGTAGGCAAGGCAGCTCTTGGCCCACAGCGTGCAGCGAAGATCGTTGTGCCTCACGCCAACAGCTAAACCTAGCTAAGCAACAACAAAGTTTGGGTCCGGGCGAAAGCCCGGGCCCAAACTTTTTATCTCGTTTAGGTAACGAAAACGTTTGCAGAAAACACGCAATGCTGGCGCACTCCTAAACTTATGAGGTTCCGCTAAATGTGCTGAGGAAGAGAACAAATGATCAATCGCCCACGAATTTCTGTGCCACGCAAACTAACCGGGCTCCTCGTTGGGCTAGCGTTTATCTTCGGCAGCTCGGTTGTCTCGGTTCCTTCTCAAGCCGCCGATACCTGCCCAACCGCACAGTGCGCGCATTTGGTTGTGCACTACAAGCGCACCACAAACGATTACAGCGCTTGGGGTCTTTGGCTCTGGGCTTTCAAAGGCGCAGCAAGCCTTCCGGCCGCCAAGGTAACTCCGTTTAGTGGTGCAACTCTTGACGCAGATGGCAATGCCATCATCGACACTCAGGTTCCAATCAGCGCAGGGGTGACCCAGCTAGGAATGATTCCTCGCCTCATTAGCGGCTGGACAAAAGACGTAGACCTCGACCGAGTAGTAAACCTCGACCAAAACAACAGTGCCGAAATCTGGATCAAGCAGGGCGACCCATACCTCTACCACTCGAGTTCATTCATTCTGCCTCCTGAGATTTGGGCGGCCAACATTGATTCGCTGCGCACAATCAAGGTGGTTCTAAGTAAGGCAAACGGCACCGCCGGTCCTGGCTTCTCGCTCAGCGGTGATGGTGCACCTGGCATCGCAAGTGCTACCAAGATCCTTGACCTAAACTCGGGCACCACTTCGAGCAACAAGCAGTGGCTGCTAACCACCGATGCAGATATTCCGCTTGGTTCGCAGATCACCGTCACCCACACCGATGCCGACCCGGCACGCACTTTCGGCAGCCACGTAGCTGTTCCGGCTGGGGTGTTCACCAGCCAGGCTTTCGTCGACCAGTACTCATACAATGGTGACGACCTTGGCTCAACCTACTCGGCAAGCAAGACCGACTTCAGAGTCTGGGCACCAACCGCCTCGGCTGTGAGCTTGGTCACCTACTCGAGCGCGGCACAGGCAACCGAAGCCGGCACTGAGACTGCAATGACAAAAGATGTCAAGGGCACCTGGGTTACCACCCTTCAGGGCAACAAGGCCGGCCAAATCTACAACTACCGCGTCACAGTCGCCGGTGACACCGAGGAGGCCGTTGACCCTTACGCTCGCTCGGTAACGCTAAACGGCAACCGCTCTGTCGTCATGGATCTGAACGCCACGAACCCAACTGGTTGGGCCACGCAGGCGAAGCCGGCATTCAGTGGCCGAGCAACCGATGCCGTGATGTATGAGCTACACATTCGAGATGCAACCAAGGACGCCTCTTCGGGGGTTACCGCGGCCAACCGTGGCAAGTACTTGGGTCTTGCCCAGCTTGGCACCTCGGTTAAGGTCGGCAAGGTGACTGCACCAACCGCGCTTAGCGCCATCAAGGATCTTGGCGTCACGCATGTTCAGCTACTCCCCTTCTATGACTACGCATCTGGCGGCTCGGAGGACTCACCAACGTTCAACTGGGGTTACGACCCTAAGAACTACAACGCACCTGAAGGCCAGTACTCGAGCGACCCGAGCAACCCTGTTGCTCGAGTTACAGAGCTCAAGACTGCAATTCAAGCGTTGCACAAGGCCGGCTTGAGAGTCACCATGGACGTCGTCTACGGACACGTCGCCAGTGCAACCGAATTCAGCGAGCAGCTCATCGTGCCTGGTTACTGGTTCCGTCGCGACGCCTCGGGCAACCTCACCAACGGCTCTGGCTGTGGCAACGATGTTGCAACCGAGCGCCCGATGGTTCGCAAATTCATCGTCGATTCGATGAAGTATTGGACCCAAGAGTACAAGCTTGACGGTTTCAGAATCGACCAGATGGGTCTCTGGGATGTCGGTACCCTAAACGCTGTTCGCCAAGGCGTCACCTCGATCGAACCAAAGGCAACCATCATCGGCGAAGGCTGGTCAATGGGGCCATCGATTGGTGTGCCGCAGGGAACTCAGGGCAACTTGGTAAGCATGCCTGGTATCGGAGCTTTCAACGACGGTATTCGCAACGCTGTGAAGGGTAGCCCAGACGGCACCTCAGATGGCGGTTACGTAAACGGCAACCCGAGCGGCACTATAGGCGCGGTCAAAGCCGGCACTATTGGCAACACAAGCAACAACTCTGTGGTTGTCCCTTGGCTCACCCTCGACGCCGGTCAATCGGTGAACTACGCCGAAGCCCACGACAACATGACTCTTTTCGACAAGCTCTGGGCAGTGAATAACCAGACTTCTCGTGCTCAGGTCGCAAGTCAGAGCCGCCAGATCGCCGCGATCTTGTTCATGGCTCAAGGCACTCCATTCATTCAGGCTGGTCAAGAGTTCTTGCGCAGCAAGGGTGGCGATGCAAACAGTTACTCGTCATCAGACGCAGTGAACAGCCTGAAATGGGGTCAGCGGGCAACCGAGGCGACAACAGTTGCGTATTACCGAGGTTTGATTGCTGTGCGCAAGGCTCACCCGGCCTTCCGACTCAACACTCCGGCGCTAGTCACCGCAAATCTAAAGTTCTTGAACGCGCCTAGCGATGTGCTTGCGTACTCGCTGAACGGTAAAGCGGTCAAGGATTCATGGCAGACCATCGTCTTTGCTAGCAATCCGAACGATTCGGCAAAGAAAGTTGTTTTGCCAGCCAAGGCAACCTGGTTGGTTTCTGTTCAAAACGACAAGGCTGGCGTAGCTACCCTGGCGACTTTGAAAAACACCAACTTTGTCATGGTTCCGGCACACACCACGGTCGTGCTGCACAAGTAGCACAATCGAGCAAAAAAGTAACAAGAAAGTTATGGGTTTTGAGCCCTTTCGCCCTGAACCAAAGGGGCAAAAGGTTCAGAATTGAATCGCATTACCTCCATCTCGACAATAGGAATGAAATGAAACTACGCAGAGTCACAGGCTTGCTTGCCGCTGCTGGTGTTATAGCTGGCGCATTCTTCGCATCAGCTCCAGCAAACGCGACAACCAACCTCACGATCTGGGCCGACAAAGGCACAGTCGACACCATCACGGCACGTGTAAACGCCTTCAAGGCGGCAAACCCTGAATACACCGTTACCTTGGTCGAAAAAGACTTCGGTACCGTTCGAGACATTCTGAAGCAGTCTGTTCAGAGCAACACCCAGCCGGACATCCTCGCTGGCGCTGCTCACGACTGGATCGGCAACTTGGTTAAGGCAAATGTGCTTGCCCCAATCGACTCGAGCCTGCCAGCTAGCTGGAAGGACGACTTCATTCCTGGTGCCCTAACCGCAATGAAGTACAACGGTCACTACTACGGTGCTCCTGGTTGGACTGAGAATATCGCGATTATTCGCAATGTAAAGAAGGCCCCTAAGCCTCTTACAAGCGTCAACCAAATCAAAGACGGCGAGTTGGAGCTCAACTACTCAGCAACCACCTCTGACCCGTATCACTTCTACCCTTTCCAGACCATGTTCGGTGCACCTGTGTTTGCACAGGTAGCATCAGGCGCAAACAAGGGCGACTGGACTGACACGGTTGGCATGGGCGGAAAACCCGGTGCTGACTTTGCAACATGGCTCAAGTCCAAGGGCACTAAGTTCTTCGGCCCACCGGCAAACGCAAAGATTCTTTGTGACTTCATTAAGGGCAAGATCAAGTACTGGGTTACTGGCGCGTGGAACATCAACGCCATTCAGTCTGGCGCTTCTGGTTGCACCACCGGTTTGAAGATTGGCACCGGCTACGCAATCGACAAGTTCCCTAAGGGCCCTACAGGCATCACGCCACACCAGTTCCTTGGTATTCGTGGCTACCTAATGATCGCAGGTCGTCCAGGCAACCCAACCAACGTTCCTGGCGCCGTCGAGTTCATGAAATACATGACTTCGCAGTCGACTCAGTTCAGCCTTTACGACAACTTCAACAAGACTCCGGCAAACGCCGCGGCTCTTAACCAGGCCAAAAACGACCCAGTAATTAAGGGATTCGCTGATGCTGCCAACACCGTACCTATGCCGAACAGTCCGGCAATGGACGTTGCCTGGACCGTCTGGGGCAAGGCCGAGGCTCGTATCATTCAGGGCAAAGAAGCAAAGCCAGACGTCGCTTGGGCGGCAATGGTGAAGGCGCTTCAGACAGCCGTCAACAAGGTTAAGTAACAACATCTCGAAAAAACTGTCGAGTACCTCCGAACTCGGGGGTACTCGACAGTTTTCGAAACAAGTTTCAATAGAAAGCTGTGCGCATGGTTGAAGAGTCGAAGCAAAAGACAAAACAAAAAAAGGTAAGAGACGAGCGCCCCACGACGCTAGCTGCAATCCTTTGGAAGATCGTTCTTCTCGGTCTTACAGACGCAGTCGTCTTCCTTTTAGTTCTTGTAATGGTCGGCCAAGAACGGTTCACCGAGTCAATCGTCACCGTAATTGTCGCGATCATCATCAACTGGATCTACCTGCGAAAGCGTGGCTTGCCAGCCAAATACTTGGCTCCTGGCGTTCTATTTCTGATCGCGTTTCAAATTTATATCTTGCTATTTAGTGGTTACACGGCTTTTACAAACTACTCGAGCTCACACAACGGTGACCAAGCGCTCGCAATTAACACCATAAAAAACGCGTCATTCCGCGTGATCGATGGTGAAGACTTCACAGTTTCACTGGTCAAACAAAACTCGAACGGTGAACGGGCACTGCTACTAACTAGCAACGCCGACGGCCAGGTATACATCGGTAAAGACGGCAAAGAGAAGGCTGTTGTTGCTCCGGGTGATTACACCTTGAGCAAAGATTGTGCAGATAAGTACGCCGAAGACAAGACGACATGCGCCCACGCTGCTTACACCGCGAAAGGCTTCACACCGGTCAAAGTTGCTGATTTGAGCCTCTTCGACAAAAACAAATATCTTTCGCTCAGAGTTGTTCTCGACCCTGCAAAAAGCAACGAAGGAATCAAGACCGCTGACTTTTCATCGGCTCTCCCTATCGAGACAACCTTTTCGTTCAACGAGAAAACCAAGTGGTTTACTGCACTCATAGCAGATGATTCCGGCAACTATGCCGCCGGGGACGTCTTCAAGCCAGGCAACGACGGCTTTTATCACCTGAATGGCAACCTCAAGGCCTATAACCTGTCAGGTGGTTGGCGCGTCGAGGTGGGCTTCAAAAACTTTGTCACCATCTTCACCGACCAAGACTTGAGAAAGCCTTTGCTCAAGGTGATCTCGTGGACATTCATCTTTGCTATTTCAACCGTGCTTTCAACATTTGTTCTCGGCATGGCGGTAGCGCTGCTGTTCAACCACGAGCGTCTCCGCGGCAAGAAGCTATATCGTTCGGTCATGATCTTGCCTTACGCGTTCCCAGCCTTCCTCTCGGTCTATGTTTGGGCTGGTTTGTTCAACCGTGAAAACGGGTTTATCAACACCGTGATACTCGGGCAAACCCCCGGCTCAGAGGCTAACTTTCCTTGGTTGACCGAAGAGGGGCCGGCACGTCTGGCCGTTCTGCTCGTGAACCTTTGGTTGGGATTCCCTTATATGTTCTTGATTGTGACCGGTGCTTTGCAGTCGATTCCCGCAGAGCTAACCGAGGCAGCAACAATCGATGGCGCTTCACCATGGCAGAGCTTCAGATTGATCAAGCTTCCGCTGCTCTTGGTCTCGATTGCACCACTGCTGATATCGTCGTTCGCGTTCAATTTCAATAACTTTACGATCATCTACCTTTTGAATAAGGGTGGTCCCGCTGATAGCTCAGTTGTCGGCTACGACGTAGGTGGCACTGACATTCTGATCACTTTCGTCTACAAGATCGCTGGCTTCAACGGCGGTACCGGTCAAAACTACGGCTTGGCAAGCGCATTCTCGATCCTCATCTTCTTGGTGGTCGGCAGCCTGTCACTTGTGAGCTTCCGCAGAACTAGAACCCTGGAGGACATCAACTAATGACTACCCAAAACGCAGAAACTCCTAGGGTTTATAACTTCAAGCGTCGTCGTCGCACCCCTTTTCAATGGTTGCTATCGACGGGCTGGCGTCACATTCTTGGTCTGGTTCTTTGCCTTTACGCGTTGTTTCCGATTTTGTACATCATTTCAACGTCGCTTTACCCAAACAACGACATCAACAACACCAATGCGCTTTTTCAAGCATTCTCGATCGACAACTACAAGGCTCTTTTCAATGATCCGACTAGGCCTTTTGCTACCTGGTATCTCAACACGATTGTGATCGGTGTACTGACCTCGGTCGGGTCAGTGTTCTTGAGTGCACTTGCCGCGTTTGCCTTCTCTCGCCTTCGCTTCAGGGGTCGTCGAGGTGGCTTGCTTTCGTTGATCTTGATGCAGATGTTCCCTTCGGTTTTGGGTATCGTCGCAATCTATGGACTTATGAGCGACATCGGCCAGGTGTTCCCTCAACTTGGCCTCAACAGCCAACTCGGTCTAGTCATGGTTTACATGGGTGGCGCTCTCGGTGGTGGAACCTACCTCATGTACGGATTCTTCAACACGATTCCGCGTGAAATCGACGAGGCCGCAACCATCGATGGGGCTGGTCACGCTCGCATTTTCTTCACGATTACCCTTCGCCTAGTTGCGCCGGTTCTTGCGGTTCAGATGCTGCTTAGCTACATCGGTGTCACCAGTGACTACGTTCTTGCATCGGTGTTGTTGAATGACCCTACGAAGTACACGTTGGCAACGGGACTTCAGAGCTTCATCAGCGATCCTTTCTCGAAGGACTGGTCGATGTTTAGTGCCGGAACAGTACTTTCGGCGATTCCAACCGTTGCTCTGTTCTTGTTCCTTCAAAGGTTTATTACCTCTGGGCTAACCGGTGGAGCGGTTAAGGGCTAATGCCTAGGGTGCTGGATCTTCCTCTAGCTCACCAACCACACCACGACGGTTCGGCGCTCTATGTGCCGAACCAGTCGCCGGTGTTGGGTGAGAAGATCAAGATTCGAATTCGCATTCACGCTTCGATTGGCAAGGTTGCCGAGGTTCGAGTTCGCTACAGCGAATCAGGCGAGGCTTTTCCGACCCCGCCAGCGAAAGTTATAAAACGCGACGGCAAGTGGTTGTGGTACGAAGCCACCATCACGATGCATAACCCGCGCATGAACTACCGCTTCTATATCAAGCTCGCAAACGGAGACGTGTTTTGGTACAACCCGCAGGGTTTGCACGTGCTCAACCAGCCAGATATTCTCGACTTCAGAATCAACACTTTTTCGAGCGCACCCGCTTGGGGGCGAAAGACGATCATGTATCAGATCTTCCCCGATCGATTCGCGCGCTCGACTAAGGCCGACGCACATAAAACTCCTTCTTGGGCAATCAGGGCAGACTGGGGCGATGACGTAATCGGTTCTGGCCCCGGCACGAGCGAGCAATTCTTTGGTGGTGACATCTGGGGAATCATCGAGCACCTCGACCACCTGCAGAAGCTCGGGATTAACATGGTTTACCTGACCCCGATATTCCCCGGACGTTCGAATCACCGCTACGACGCATCATCGTTTCACGAGGTTGACCCACTTCTCGGCGGCGACGAAGCATTCTCAAAGCTCATCGAGGCTGCTCACAATCGCGGCATGAAGGTCATTGGCGACCTAACCTCAAATCACTCTGGCGTTGGTCACGAATGGTTTAGAGCAGCCTTCAAGAAGCCTTCCGCCCCAGAGAGCGACTTTTACTACTTTTCAGAAAAGAACACCAAGTACGAGTCCTGGTTTGGCGTGCCAAGTCTGCCGAAGTTCAACTGGAAGTCGAGAGAACTTCGCAAGCGCTTCATTCAAGGCCCTAACTCGGTTGTCGGCAAGTGGCTTCGAAAGCCTTTCGGTATGGACGGCTGGCGCATCGACGTTGCCAACATGACCGGGCGAACTGGGGCCGAAGACATGTATCTCGAGGTTTCGCAGGTCATACGCAAGACCATGGTCGACATAAACCCAGACACGATAATGCTCGGTGAGTACACCGGCGACGCAGCCTACGAGGTTCAGGGAGATGGCTGGCAAGGCGCGATGACCTACTCGAACTTCACCAAGCCGGTTTGGCGCTGGTTCTACAACGCCAAAGCTACCGATGTGCCAGGTTTCATGATGTGGGACGGCGACTACAAAGCCGACGGTGTCGACCTGGTCACCAGTTACAACCAGTTCATTGCAGGCTTTCCTTGGCACGTGCGCTTGCACAACATGAACCCGCTCGACACCCACGACATCCCTCGCTTCAAGTCTTTTGCAATCAAGGGTTCGCAAAAGGTCGCGGCCGCCATGCAGTTCACTTTTCCCGGCATACCCGTGATCTGGGCAGGCGACGAGTTTGGGCTCGACGGTTTTAACGGCGAAAAGTCCCGCACGCCGCTGCCGTGGAACAACGAACGCAAACACGACACTTCGATGCTCCCGATCTACCAGCAGTTGGCCAAGATTCGCCGCGAAAACTCTGCACTAAACGAGGGTTCGATGCGTTTTATCTACGCGAGTGCTGAGGCTGTGGTCTACGTTCGTGAAGACAAGAAGCAGACAATCGTTGTTGCAGTTACCCGTGGCGAAGACAAACACATCAAGCTTCCAAAAGATGCCGTTCCCGGTTTGGCGAAGGCCGAAAACATTTTCGGTGGTGGCCAGATCAAGGTTGGCGACTCTAAGCTTCACCTACCTGGCGACAAGTTGTCTGCCAACGTTTGGCGTTTGCGAGCAAGCAAGTAGAGGTGCTAATCTCTTCTGGTGCCTGTTTTTGGGCACCAGTAACGCCCCGATAGCTCAGTGGTAGAGCACTTCCATGGTAAGGAAGGGGTCGACAGTTCAATCCTGTCTCGGGGCTCTGCGGCTGGGTAGCTCAGGTGGTTAGAGCACACGACTCATAATCGTGGGGTCGCGGGTTCGAG
>CAIRNX010000010.1 GCA_903880095.1 uncultured Micrococcales bacterium
AGACCTCCTGCGCCGATGGTACTGCAAGGGTGACCTTGTGGGAGAGTAGGACACCGCCGGACTTAATTTAGAAAATGGCCACCTTTCGAGGTGGCCATTTTCGTTTAACTAACATTTATCAAGGAGATCTCATGGCAGAAAGAAACGACCGCGGCGGCAAGCCACGTCGCGAAGGCCCTGCAGGGCGACCTGATAGAGCAGGCGGCGGGCGTCCAGGTGGGCGCTCAGACCGCGGCGATCGAGCACGCCCAGCGCGTGATTCTCGCGATGGTGGCGCTGAACGCCCGGCATGGCAGACCCGTGTTGCACCGAAGGTGCGAGCAGACAAGCCAAAGAGCCCGCCGATTCCAGAGGAAATCACTCCTGCAGACTTGCAGATGCCCGTTCGCGTGCAGCTAAAGACTCTTTCGGCCGAAAACGCTGAGATGACCGCGAGACACTTAGCAATGGTTGATCTTTTGATCGAACAAGACCCTGAGCTTGCCCACCAGCATGCTTTGGCCGCTGCTGCGCGCGCCGGACGCATCGCTATTGTGCGCGAAACTGTTGGCATAACCGCTTACCGCACAGGTGACTTTGCCCTTGCGCTTCGCGAGCTACTCACCCACAGACGAATGACGGCTTCGAACGACCAATTGCCACTAATTGTTGACTCTGAGCGTGGCCTCGGGCGCCCCGAGCGTGCCTTAGAGCTAGCCCGCAGCGTCGACAAAGGCGCTCTCAAGCCTGAGGTACGGGTAAACCTTGCTATTGCTACCTCGGGTGCACGCCTTGATTTGGGCCAGAACGATCTGGCTTTGGCCGAGTTGGAGATCAAGGAACTCGACGCAAGCCGTGTTTTTGATTACTCACCACCACTTTTTTGGGCCTATGCCGACACGTTAGAGATTCTCGGTCGAGAGGCTGAGGCCAAGAAGTGGTCTGCACTGGCCGAACGCGCAGAAAAAGCGCTGTTCCCAGAGGCTACCGGCGAAGACGAAGAGGTTGCGATTCTTGAGGAGATCGAGATTCCTTCAATGAAGGAGTGGAAGTCGCGTGACTAACCTCCTCAGTAACTTTGACGTGATACTGGCCGACCTCGACGGTGTCGTCTATGAGGGAACAGCGGCGATTCGCGACGCCGTTGAATCGGTAGCGCGCCTACAAGCCAGTCATCGTCTGGGTTTCGTGACCAACAACTCGTCTCGCAAGCCAGAAACAATCGTGGCTCAACTGGCCGGGTTCGGCGTGATTGCCCAGCCAGAAGATGTAGTCAGTTCTGGTCAAACCGGGGTTGAGCTACTCTCAACAATGATCGAACCAGCCTCAAAGGTTTTAGTTGTCGGCGGCGAGGGTCTTCGTTTCTACGTGGCTGAAGCTGGTTTTAGCGTGGTCGACTCGGCCGAAGACAAACCCGCTGCGGTGATTCAGGGGTTCGCCCCAGACGTTTCTTGGCGAAATCTGGCCGAGGCTTCTTTTGCCATACAAAACGGGGCCAAGTGGGTGGCCACCAACCAGGACTGGACTCTCCCGCAAGAACGTGGAATGGCTCCTGGTAACGGCACCCTAGTTTCAGCCGTTCACACCGCAGTCGGTCAGTTGCCAGTCGTTGCAGGCAAGCCCGAGCCAGCAATTTTCGAAACTGCCGTCAAGCGCTTTGATGCAAAACGTCCACTATTTATTGGTGATCGTCTCGACACCGACATCGTTGGCGCCAATCGCGCAGGTATTGCCAGCGTCCTTGTTTTGACCGGCGTCAGCCGCGCTAAAGAGGTTCTTGCCGCTAAGGTCGATGAGCGACCGACGTTCATCGTCGAGACTCTGGCCGGTCTTTTTGAAAAATACGGTGAGCCGAAGCAGACTAAACGCGGCTTCAAGCTCGGGCAGTCTGAGGTTGAACTTCTCGGTAATCGCGTCGTCGTGGTTTCTGGCGATGCCAAGTCGATCGAAACGCTGCGTTGCGCCTGCGCGGTTATCTGGAACGCCGGTGTCGCGATCTATGCGTTGGACGTAGACCCAGAACTATACGAATAGGCTTAAAGCATGTCTTCGAATGAACTCCTAGAACAGGTAACCCGCGAATTGGCTCGAATTGCTGAGCTACCAGCGGCCGAACAGCCTGCAGCCTACGCGGCTTTGCACGCGCTACTTGAGCGCACGCTTGACGGAGCCAATTGGTCAGAGTAGACATCGCGCTCGTTGAGCGTGGTCTTGCCAGAAGCCGCAACCAGGGAGCTGCGCTTGTCGATGCCGGGCGTGTGCTGATTGACGGCAGAGCCGCTCGAAAGGCGTCGCAAGACGTGTTAGACGAATCAACTATCAAGGTTTTAGAGGCAGTCGACTACGTTTCGCGTGCCGGGCACAAGCTGGCCTCGGCGCTTGATCACTTCGGGGCGCTCGAGTTGCAGGGCAAAGTCGCCCTAGACGTTGGTGCTTCAACCGGCGGTTTCACCGATGTCTTGCTTCGCCGCGGGGTGTCGAGAGTCGTTGCCATCGATGTTGGGCATGACCAGATGGTTCCAGAGTTGAAAGAAAACTCCCGCGTAACTGCGGTTGAGGGGTTCAACGCCCGAGAGCTTTCGCCAGAGACTTTGAAGGCTGCAATCGGCGAGTCACCAGTTTTTGAAGTGGTGGTTGCCGACCTCAGTTTTATCTCGCTCACGCTCGTGCTTGACGCCATGTTTTCGGTGGCGCCGGGTGCAGATTTCGTTCTGCTAGTGAAGCCTCAGTTCGAGGTTGGCAAGAAGTCGTTGACGGCAAAGGGGATCGTCACCGATTACCGACTTCGCGCCGAATCGGTCATGCAGGTGCTCGAACACGCGAGCAAGCTCGGTCTGGGAGTCTGCGATGTCGTCAAAAGCGAACTACCGGGAACCCACGGAAACACGGAGTATGTCCTGTGGATGAGTGCGAACAGCAAGAGTTATCCGTCAGAATGGTCTGAGAGAGTAGAAGCGCTAGCCAGGGAGGGTCGATGAGAAACGTTCTCGTTGTCACACACACCGGCCGCGCCGACGCGCTCTCGGCAGCTCAAGAAGTCTGCGGCGCCCTAATTGCCGCCGGAGTAAACCCTGTAATGACTCGAATCGAACTTGAAGATCACAACCGCTTTGCAAACGAGCAGGTTTCGCCACACGCGTCTTTAGAAGGCGTCAAGGTTTTGGGTGAAGACGTCGAGCCCGCCGCCCTTGAATTGGCAATGGTTCTCGGTGGCGACGGCACAATCTTGAAGGCCGCAGAAATCGTTCGCGAAGCCCAAACCCCGCTCCTAGGCATCAACCTCGGACACGTTGGCTTCTTGGCCGAAAGTGAGCGCGATGGTTTGACCGACGCGGTTAGACGTGTGGTTGAGAAGGATTACGTAGTTAAGGAACGTTTGGCGCTAGATGTCACTGTCTTTGTTGAAGGCAAAGAGGCTTTCAAGACTTGGGCGCTGAACGAGGCAGCCATTGAGAAAAGCGCGCGTGAGCGCATGCTCGAGGTCGTTCTAGAAATCGACCAGCGTCCACTATCGTCTTTTGGTTGCGACGGTGTCGTTGTGGCAACACCAACCGGTTCAACGGCTTACTCGTTTTCGGCTGGCGGCCCAGTCGTCTGGCCTTCGGTTGAAGCCCTTTTGGTCGTGCCAATCAGTGCTCATGCCCTTTTTGCCAGGCCGCTGGTGGTTAGCCCCAAGTCGCTCATCGCCGTTGAGGTAATGGAACGCAGCGCTGGCTCTGGCGTTCTCTGGTGCGACGGGCGTCGCACTTGGGAGCTTGCTCCAGGTGCCCGTGTAGAGGTTAAACGCTCGCCGGCTCCAGTGCGTATCGCTCGATTCCGCCAGGGTGTATTCACCGACCGACTCGTTCGCAAGTTCTCGCTACCGGTTATTGGGTGGCGAGGCCACGAAGGCGGCGAAACCAAGTGATCGAAGAGATCTTAATTCGAGATCTTGGTGTCATTCGCGAGGCTCGACTCAAGTTTGGTAAAGGACTCACCGTAATCACAGGTGAAACCGGTGCCGGCAAAACCATGGTGCTTTCGGCGCTCGGGCTCTTGCTTGGTGAACGCGCAGACTCAACCGCCATTCGTCAGGGATCGCAGGAAGCCTTCGTTGAGGGCCGCTGGCAACTTGACGAAGATTCGCTCGTATTCACTCGAGTGAGCGAGGCTGGCGCCACGGCAAGTGACAACGAACTCATTCTGAACCGATCGGTTTCGAGCGAGGGGCGTTCTCGCGCGGCCGTTGGAGGTCGCTCGGTCCCCGTTTCACTACTTTCTGAAATTTCAGACATGCTCGTCGTTGTGCACGGGCAAAGCGACCAGATTCGACTGAAGAGCTCGGTTGCCCAGCGAGAAGCAATTGACATCTTTGGTGGCAAAGAACTCGAAGTAAAGGTCGGCGCATACCGCCAAACCTTTTTTGCCTGGAAGACGGCTCAAGAAAAACTTGCCGCAATGCGAAGCAATGTTGCCACTCGCGAAGCCGAAGCGGCAGCACTTCGAGTCGCGGTTGAAGAGTTCGATCGGATCGACCCACAACCAGGCGAACTTGACGAAGTGGTTTCGAAGGCTGCTCGTCTGACCCACACAGAAGAACTCCGCCAAGCCGTCGCAAAGGCCCACGAAGCCCTCTCGAGTGAAGTTGACGCTCCAGAGGCGGTCGGCTTAGTTGGCCAGGCCAGAAGAGCCCTCGAAGGCGTTTCTCAGCACGACCCTGTGCTCGCCGAGCAGGTCGAAAACCTGCAAAGGCTCGGTTATGAACTCGTTGATGCAGCGGCGACGCTTTCCGGCTATCTTGAATCGCTCGAAGGCGGCACCGCGCAAGAGCTGGAGGCGCTGCAACAACGCAGAGCAGAGCTCACCTCCCTCACCCGCCGGTACGGCAACTATGAAGAGGTGTTGGAGTATCGCCAAACAGCTCAACAAAAACTTTTCGAGTTAGATCCGCCGGCCGGTGCCGAGCAAGAGCTAATCGACGCGGTTCAAAAAGAGTTCGACGACATGGAGCGAATGG
Source organism: uncultured Micrococcales bacterium (assembly GCA_903880095.1). GTDB lineage: Bacteria > Actinomycetota > Actinomycetes > Actinomycetales > Microbacteriaceae > Rhodoluna. Next base: position 4,976 of record CAIRNX010000010.1, read on the forward strand.
CGCGCCAGATCACAGGCATGCGCGAATCAGCCGCAATGCGTCTCGAAGAGGAAGTGACCGCCGAACTCGGTGGCTTGGCGATGCCTGGCGCATCGCTCGTCGTCTCGGTTGCCGACTCTGGCGACTTCATGGAATTTGGTCGCGACAACGTGTCCATTTTGCTTAGCGCCTACCCAGGTGCCGAGCCGCGCCCTTTGGGTAAGGGTGCCTCGGGTGGCGAGCTTTCGCGAATCATGCTGGCAATCGAAGTTGTTTTGGCCAAGACTCATCCGGTACCAACCTTCATTTTCGACGAGGTTGACGCTGGTGTCGGCGGTGGCGCCGCAATCGAAGTTGGTAGGCGCCTAGCCACGCTGGCCAAAGACGCCCAGGTGATCGTGGTGACCCACCTCGCACAGGTCGCGGCTTATGCAGACCGCCACCTTCGAGTTATGAAGTCGTCAAGCGCCGAATACACCGCGTCAGACGTGGTCTCACTCACGGGGGGAGACCGCATTGAAGAGCTCGCTCGAATGCTTTCTGGTTTGAGCGACAGTGGCTCGGCGCGAGTGCACGCTCACGAATTGCTGGTGCGCGCGTCGTCAGAATTTGGTGCACCTAACTGATAGCATGGAGTTCCATGGCAAGCGCTCAAGACCGTGGAATCACAAGACACATTTTCGTCACCGGAGGCGTCGCCTCTTCGCTAGGTAAGGGCCTAACCGCCGCAAGCCTCGGTAATCTCCTCACAGCTCGCGGACTCCGCGTTGTGATGCAGAAACTAGACCCTTATCTAAACGTTGACCCGGGCACAATGAACCCCTTTCAGCACGGCGAAGTCTTTGTAACCGAAGACGGCGCCGAGACCGATCTCGACATCGGCCACTACGAGCGCTTTCTCGACATCAACCTCTCGCAAGCGGCAAACGTGACCACCGGTCAGGTTTATTCGCGTGTTATCGCTCGCGAGCGTGCCGGTGAATACCTCGGCGACACCGTCCAGGTGATCCCGCACATCACCGACGAAATCAAGCGTCGCATGCGCCTGCAGGCCGATGAGGTTCCAACCCCCGACGTAATCATTACCGAAATCGGTGGCACCGTTGGCGACATCGAATCACAGCCTTTCGTTGAGGCTGCCCGCCAGATTCGCCACGATGTTGGCCGCGACAACGTCTTCTTCGTGCACGTTTCACTTGTGCCATACCTTGGCCCTTCGGGCGAACTCAAGACCAAGCCGACTCAGCACTCTGTTGCAACCCTGCGCTCGATTGGTATTCAGCCAGACGCAATAGTTTTGCGTTCGGATCGCGCGCTACCAGAGGGAATCAAGAAGAAGATTTCGCTCATGTGCGACGTTGACTACGAGGCTGTAATCAGCGCGGCCGATGCATCGAGCATTTACGACATCCCAAGCGTTTTGAACAGCCAAGACCTAGACAGCTACATCGTGAAGCACCTTGGTCTCGAAGACAAGGCAGGCGAAGTTGACTGGACTCGTTGGCAGGGTGTTTTGGACGCCGTTCACGAACCAAAGGCTGAGGTAACTATTGCCCTAGTTGGTAAGTACATCGATCTTCCAGACGCCTATCTTTCGGTCACTGCAGCCCTTCAGGCTGGAGCCTTCGCAAACCAGGCCAAGGTGAACATTCGCTGGGTTGCATCTGACCTTTGCGAAACCGAAGAGGGAGCTCGCGCCAACCTAGCCGACGTTGATGGCATCTGTGTGCCAGGTGGCTTTGGTGTGCGCGGCATCGAAGGGAAACTGGGCGCCCTGAAGTTTGCACGCGAAAACCGCATTCCAACCCTCGGCCTATGCCTTGGTTTGCAGTGCATGGTTATCGAATACTCGCGAAACGTTGCCGGCCTTCCTTTGGCATCATCAACCGAGTTCGACCCAGAGTCGAAGCAGCCGGTAATCGCCACAATGGCCGAGCAGGTAGCAATTCTTGAAAAGGGTGACATGGGCGGAACCATGCGTCTTGGCACCTACGAGGCAAAGTTGAAGCCCGGTTCGATTGTCGCTGAGGTTTACGGCTCTGAGCTCGTAGAAGAGCGCCATCGTCACCGCTACGAGGTAAACAACGAGTTCCGCCCTCAGATCTCTGAGGCTGGCTTGGTCTTCTCGGGCACCTCACCAGACGACCACCTTGTCGAGTTCGTTGAGCTACCGCGCGAGGTTCACCCTTACTACGTTGCAACTCAGGCTCACCCAGAGTTCAAGTCGCGCCCTACTCACGCTCACCCGCTGTTCAGAGGTTTGTTGGTGGCAGCCATCGAGCGCCAGGCGGCAACTCGCCTGTTTGAGGTTAAGGATGCCTAAAGATTCACCTGTCGAACTGCCGGCTCAAAAAACCGAGCTGGTATTCAAGGGGAGAGTCTGGGACGTAGTCACCGAACACTTCGAATTCGAAGGCCACACGCTTGCCAGAGACTTCATTCGGCACCCCGGTGCCGTCGCGGTTATTGCGCTTAATGAGCGTCAAGAGGTTTTGCTGATTCGGCAGTACCGCAGGCCAGTCGGTTCTTTTCTTTGGGAGCTTCCTGCCGGGTTGCTAGACATTCAGGGTGAAAGCCTCGAGGCTGCCGCATTGCGCGAACTGGCCGAAGAGACCGACTATCAGGCAGAGCGCATTGAGCACCTGATCACCTTTCACGCTTCGCCCGGCGGCAATTCTGAGTCAATCGCGGTCTATCTGGCAGAAGGTCTAAGCACTGTCGAAACCGATTTCGTTCGAACTGGCGAAGAAGTGAATCTTCAGCCAACCTGGGTGCCGCTCAGCGAGGCGGTTGACTCGGTCATGCGCTCCGACATGAAAAACCCTGCAGCGGTGATCGGAATTCTTGCGTTGGCGCGCAAAATGGGAGTCTGATGACTCTCGACAAACTTTGTGAGCAATACTTTAGGCACCTCGCCGTTGAGCGAGGCATGGCCAAAAACACTTTGCTCGCATACCGCAGAGACATCGGTCGGTACCTGGAGTTCCTAGCCGGAAGAAACATCGAAACCTTAGCTGGCATATCCGAGTTGGTGGTTGCGGATTTCTCTCAGTCGCTCGGTCAGGTTAACGGACTAGCCGAATCTTCGGTTGCCAGAATTCTTTCTTCGGTTAGAGGTCTGCACAAGTTTTGGTTGATCGAAGGTATTACCGACCAAGATCCTTCGGCAATAGTCAAACCACCAAAGCAGCGAAGGCATTTGCCCAAGGGGCTCAATCTTGATCAAATCATGTCGCTACTTGACGCGGTTGGCCCGATGCCTTCTGAAGACGCCAACGTCGCTGACGACCCGATTCGGCTTCGTGACAGGGCGTTGGTGGAGCTGATGTTTGCCTGTGGCGGCCGAATCTCTGAGGTGTTGGCGCTTGATCTCGACGATTTCAACGAGGAAGGCATGGTGCGTCTCTTCGGTAAGGGATCAAAGGAGCGATTGGTTCCAATTGGCAAGTTCTCAAACATCCTCGTCGACATGTATCGCACCAGGGTTCGCCCGATGCTTGCCGCAAACGGCAAGGGAACACCAGCAATGTTTCTCAATCAGCGCGGCGCACGGCTTTCGAGACAATCGGCTTGGACGATAATCAGCAAAGCCGCAAAGTCTGCTGGTCTTGGCGATGAAATCTCACCCCACACTCTCCGACACTCGTTTGCGACACTGGTTTTGGAGGGGGGAATGGACGTTCGTCAGGTGCAGGAGTTGCTTGGCCACGCCTCGGTTACCACCACTCAGATTTATACGAAGGTTTCGGTAGACCAACTTCGCGAGACTCACGCGAACGCGCACCCTCGCGCTCGGCGTTAGGCTATAGGGGAACGTTTTTCGAAAGGGGCATTTGATGGCAAAAGACACTCGTTTTCCGAAGCCAAAGCCGCTTTCGTCGCACGGCCCGGCCCGAATCATCGCCATGTGCAACCAGAAGGGTGGCGTTGGTAAGACCACAACCACAATCAACCTGGCTGCCTCGCTAGTCGAATACGGTCGCCGAGTGCTTTTGGTCGACTACGACCCACAGGGCGCGCTTTCTGCAGGTCTTGGCATCCAAGCCAAAGAGGGTCAAACAATATACGACCTGATGAAGAACCCAGCTCTCGAAACTAAAGACTTTATTCGCCACACCAAGGTCGAGGGACTCGACGTGATTCCGGCAGACATCGACTTGTCTGCTGCCGAGATGACTCTTGTCACCGAGTTTGACCGCGAACGCATTCTGAAGCGAATCCTCAAAAAAGTTCAGGGTGACTACGACGTAATCTTTATCGACTGCCAGCCTTCTCTTGGCCTACTCACCGTCAACGCGCTAACCGCGGCACACGGAGTGATCATTCCGCTAGCTGCCGAGTTTTTCGCGCTCCGCGGAGTCAAGATTCTCGAAGACATCATTCACCGAGTTCAGAGCGGCCTAAACGAGACGCTTTCGATCGACGGAATTCTCGTAACCATGTATGACTCTCGAACCCTGCACTCACGCGAGGTCATGGATGTTCTCATGGACAAGTTCGGAGCCAAGGTTTTCCGTTCAGTGATTTCTAGAACCGTGAAGTTTCCAGACGCAACCCGCGTTGCCGAGCCAATCACTACTTATGCACCAACCTCCGATGCCGCCGAGGCCTACCGAACGGTTGCTCGCGAGCTAGTGGATCGAAACTGTGCCCCGTAGCGATGAGCTGACCGAGGTAACAACAGATAAGAGCGGTTTCGCGGTCAGCCTGAACAACTTTGAAGGCCCGTTCGACCTTTTGCTGAGCTTGATTTCGAAACACGAGATGGACATCACCGAGATCTCTCTTTCGAAGGTCACCGACGAATTTATTTCTTACCTCAAGCAGCTCGATGAAGCCGACGAGTTGGAGCAGGCGTCCGAGTTTTTGGTTATCGCAGCCACATTGCTCGACCTAAAGATTGCCGGCCTGCTGCCAAAGGGCGAAGTTGTTGACGCCGAGGATGTCGCTCTTCTCGAGGCTAGAGACCTGCTTTTTGCTCGCCTGCTTCAGTACCGCGCCTTCAAAGAAATCGCTTCTTGGTTCAACACCGCACTTGCCCTCGAGCAAATTCGCGTTGCTCGCGATGTGCGAGTAGAAGAACGCTTCAGAAACCAGAAGCCAGAACTTATCTGGACGCTGACGCCGGGCGAGTTTGCCAAACTTGCCGAAGAGACGCTAACCCCACGCGAGATTCCAAGCGTTGGTCTAACGCACTTGCACGCATCGCGAGTTTCGATTCGCGAACAGGCAACTGCGGTTGTCGCAATGTTGCGCAGCAAGGGAACAGTTACCTTCTTTGAGCTGATTCGCGAGGTCAAAGACCGTGCCGTTGTCGTGGCCAGATTCTTGGCAGTGCTCGAGCTTTACCGTTTGTCTGCTCTCAGTTTTGAGCAGGTGACGCCCCTTGGTGACCTTTCGCTAACCTGGCGCGCCGAAAACTTCGATGATGAAAAACTTGCCACTCTAGGAGCTGACTATGACTCTTGAAACACCCGAACAAAAAGATGACCTGAAAGGGGCCGTTGAGGCTATCTTGATGGTCACCGATGCTCCGATCTCATTGGTGGCTCTCGCCACTGCGCTTGAGCAGCCGGTGAACGTCGTGCGAGACCTAGTTATCGCGGTTCGTGATGAATACGACGCGGCTTCGCGTGGCTTTGAGGTGCGCGAGGTTGGCGGCGGTTGGCGTTTATACGTGCGCGCAGATTATGACTGGGCCGTGCGCATGTTTATGGCAAACGAAAACCCAACCAAACTTAGTCAGGCCGCCCTCGAGACTCTCGCCGTAATCGCATACAAGCAACCAATCTCTCGAGGCCAGGTTGCTTCGATTCGTGCCGTAAACGTCGACTCGGTGGTTCGAACGTTGCTCAGCCGAGGTTTGATCACCGAGCTTTACACCGACTCCGAGAGCGGTGCAATCAACTATGGCACCACAGACCTGATGCTTGAACTTCTCGGAATCAACTCGCTTGACGAGTTGCCGCCGGTCAGCCCGCACCTACCCGACGCAAACAGCGATTTCGATGCCTGAAGAAACCAATCTGGTTCGCCTGCAAAAGGCATTGGCTAACGCAGGTGTCGCCTCGCGCAGAGCCTGTGAAGAACTAATCACCAGGGGAGCCGTGAAGGTAAACGGCAAGCTGGTCGTTGAACTTGGATCCAAGATTGACCCGACCATCGACAATGTGACGGTTAAAGGCGTGCCCGTCGTTCTAGACACGGGGCGAATCTACCTCGCGCTAAACAAGCCAGCCGGCGTGATCAGTTCGATGAACGACGAAGAAGGTCGCCCAGATCTTTCGCAGTTTGTTCTCGACTACGACAGGGTTTACAACGTTGGCCGCCTAGATGCCGAGACCACCGGACTCCTGCTGTTGACCAACGATGGTGACCTCACCCACAAACTCGCTCATCCATCTTTCGGTGTCGAAAAGACTTATGTTGCCAAGGTTTCAGGCTCGGTGACGCCTGCGGTTATTCGCGAGCTATTGACCGGCTTTGAGCTTGAAGACGGCTTCATTAAGGCAGACGCCGCCCGAATCATGGAGGCGCGCCACGACAGTTCGCTAATCGAGGTGATTTTGCACTCGGGGCGCAACCGAATCGTTAGACGCATGCTCGATCACGTTGGGCACCCGGTTACAGGCCTGGTGCGCAAGCAATTTGGCCCGATTCACCTGGGCACTCTTAACGCCGGTGCTGTGCGCGAACTAACTAAACTTGAAGTCGGTGCATTGCTAAAGGCGGCAGATGGCACCGACAAGCCAGTTCGTCAGAGACCGAGAAACAAGTGATCAGAGCAATCCGCGGCGCCATTCAGCTAGACACCGATGAGCGCGAACACCTACTGAAGTCGACTGCCGAGCTTCTTTCGAAGACTTTGCACGCCAACAACATCGATAACGCAGAACTGATCTCGATCATCTTCACGGCCACTCCCGACATCACCTCGGAGTTTCCGGCGCTCGCCGCGAGGGAGCTTGGTCTCGGCGATGTGCCACTTATGTGCGCCGTTGAAATGGATGTTGCTCGCGCGATGCCTCGCGTCATTCGACTAATGCTCTACGTGAACACGAGTATGGCCCGCGGCGAGATTCAGCACGTATACCTTCGCGGCGCTGCAGCACTGAGACTGGACCTGGCTCAGTAGTGGTTGACATCGTCGCAATCGACGGCCCGGCTGGTTCGGGTAAGTCGAGCGTCAGCAAGCAGGTAGCTAGAGATCTCGGTTACGGCTACCTAGATACCGGAGCTGCCTACCGCGCACTCGCCTGGGCGGTTGCCGAAGGTGTTGTGGCCAACAACCCGACGCCGAACCTCCACGAATTCGATTACTCGATTTCTCTCGACCCTGACAAGTTCTGGGTCAAGGTTGGCGACTTTGATGTGACGGCCGCGATTCGGGAGTCGCGAATCGCTGAAAATGTATCTAAGGTTGCGCAGGTTCAAGAGGTCAGAGAGTTCATGAAACAACTCACACGCGACCTCGTTGCGGGCTCTGGGCTACCTGGAGTCGTGGTCGAAGGGCGCGACATAACAACGGTGGTAGCTCCGGATGCAAAAAATCGCATACTGCTAACTGCCAGCGAAGAAGTTAGACTTAAGAGGCGTTCAGCTGAACTAACGCCAGCCCAGGCTGCCGAAGTAAGCAAACAAGTATCCGACCGGGATAAAAGCGACGCCAAAGTAGTAGATTTCATGACTCCAGCACCTGGAGTTGTACTCGTAGATACCTCAGATCTCAACTTCGAGCAATCGGTTGCCGCCGTGCGTTCGGTAGTTGAGCGAGGCTAAGGAAACCATGTCAGACCAGGAATTTGAGTTCGATGAGCCCGTCGAGCCTACTTTTGTCGCCCGCCTAGCGGACCTCGAAGACGGCGTCGAAGAGGACGAGCGAGCCCGCGCACTTCGCGCTGGTCTAGAAGACTATGAGCTCGAAGACGAAGACCTCGAGGTTCTTTCTGGTGAAATAATCGCCGAAGGTGGGCCAAGCTACCTGCCTGCCCTTCCGGTTTTGGCGATTGTTGGACGACCAAACGTTGGTAAGTCCGCGCTTGTTAACCGCATTCTTGGGCGCCGTGAGGCCGTTGTTGAAGACAAGCCCGGTGTAACCCGTGACCGCGTTTCTTATAAAGCCGACTGGAATGGCCGAAAGTTCACTTTGGTCGACACCGGTGGTTGGGAGCCAAATGCCAAGGGCATCGATGCCTCGGTGGCCATGCAGGCCGAAATCGCCGTTGAGCTCGCAGATGCTGTTTTGTTCGTGGTCGATGCCATGGTTGGCGCAACCTCGACGGACGAGCGCGTCGTCAAGATGCTTCGCGCCAGCGGTAAGCCAGTAATTCTTGCCGGCAACAAGATTGACGACGTTCGCCAAGAGCCAGACGTAGCGGCCCTTTGGTCGCTCGGTCTAGGCGAACCGATGCCAGTTTCGGCACTCCACGGCCGCGGTGTAGCCGACATGCTGGACGCCTGTATGAAGGTGCTGCCTCAGGTTTCAGCAGTCGCCAAAGAAGAATTCGGTGGCCCACGTCGCGTTGCTCTCATCGGCCGCCCGAACGTTGGCAAGTCGAGCCTCCTAAACAAGGCAGTTGGCTCGGAGCGAGCAGTTGTGAACGACCTAGCCGGCACAACTCGTGACCCAATTGACGAGCAGGTCGAGCTGGCCGGTAAAATCTGGCGATTCGTCGATACCGCTGGTATTCGCCGTCGCGTGCATCTTCAGCAGGGTGCAGATTTTTACGCGTCTCTTCGAACCGCGGCAGCTCTAGAGCGTGCCGAGGTAGCTGTTGTGCTCTTTGACGTCACTCAGCCGATCAGCGAAGCCGACATTCGAATCGTCGACATGGTTCTCGAATCTGGTCGCGCGCTTGTCCTGGCCTTCAACAAGTGGGACCAGCTAGAAGACGAACGCCGCCGCTACCTTGAACGTGAGATTGAGACGGACCTCGCACACGTCGACTGGGCGCCGCGCGTAAACATTTCGGCCAAGACCGGTCGCCACCTAGAAAAGCTTGTACCTGCACTCGAGGTTGCTCTGGACTCTTGGGATCAACGCATTCCGACAGGAAAGTTCAACGCATTCTTGCAAGAACTCTCGATGGAAACCCCGCACCCGGTTCGCGGCGGCAAGCAGCCTAGAATCCTGTTCGGCACCCAGGCCTCTGTTCGCCCGCCAAAGTTTGTACTTTTCACGACCGGGTTCCTCGAAGAGGGCTACCGCCGCTTCATAACGCGCAAGCTTCGCGAGACATACGGTTTCGAAGGCACGCCGGTCGAAATTGGCATGCGCGTGCGCGAAAAGCGCAAGCGCTAAACTTTCATTTGCCCCTCGGGGTAACGGGCTATAGCGCAGCTTGGTAGCGCACTTGTCTGGGGGACAAGGGGTCGTGGGTTCAAATCCCGCTAGCCCGACCAGGGCATAAACTTTATCTATGCCGAAATCGACCAATTCCAGACCTGAATGGTTGAATCTGCCCAACTCGCTGAGTTTCTTGCGAATCCTTTTGGTGCCTGTTTTTCTATGGTTGATTGTGTCGAACCACAATTGGTGGGCTATCGGCATTCTTGCTTTTTCGAGCATCACCGATTACCTGGATGGCTACCTGGCGAGACGATGGAATCAACAGACTCGCCTGGGTCAACTTCTTGACCCAGCCGCAGACCGACTCTACATTTTTGCAACCCTGCTCGGGCTCACGTTGGTCGGCTATGTTCCGGCTTGGTTATTCTGGGTGATTCTCGCTCGAGAGCTTGTGCTGATTCCGACCATGCCTCTGCTTGCCGCCAAGGGTTTCGGACCACTTCCGGTGCACTTCTTAGGCAAGGCCGGCACCTTCTGCCTGCTTTACGCATTCCCGTTATTGCTGATCGCCAAGGTCTTTGACGGCATCAGCGGAGTCGTCTTGCCATTGGCATGGGCCTTTGCAATCTGGGGTGTCGGCCTCTACTGGTGGTCGGCTGTTTTGTACTACGCCCAAGTTTTTTCCGTGATTAAATCAGCCCCAAAAAACCACTAGGCTTGGGTTTCAAAGGAGCATGATGGCAGACAAATTCAACGACCCAACCCAGCGGTTTCCCGACGACTTAATCGTCAACCCGCAGGATGGCTTGAATGCCGAAGAGGTTGCTGCAATCAACGCTCTTCCAAGTGGCTCTGCCCTTCTCGTGGTCAAGCGTGGCGCTTCAGACGGCGCTCGTTTTCTTTTGGACACCGACCTCAGTAAGGCCGGCCGTCACCCAAATGCCGACATCTTCTTGGATGACGTAACCGTCTCGCGCAAGCACGCCGAATTCGTTCGTACCGGTCGCACCTTCGAGGTGCAAGACCAGGCTTCACTTAATGGCACTTACCTGAACGGTGTTCGCATCGATTCGGCAGCTTTGAGTAACGGTGACGAAGTCCAGATCGGCAAGTTCAAGCTGACCTTCTACTCGTCACCGGCAGACAAGATCTAAGAATGGCCGAGGCTAAACCAACCCCGATTTCTGCCGCGAGAGCCACCAGGCTCTACTCGATTGGCCAGGTTCACATCGCGCTCAAAGATCAGTTCGCAGACCTCACTCTTTCGAAGTTGCGTTTTCTCGAGGAGCAGGGATTAGTAACTCCGGTTCGCACCGCATCTGGCTACCGCAAGTTTTCTGACGCGGATATCGATCGTCTTCGAATCATTCTCGAACTTCAGCGTGACAAATACCTTCCACTTAAGGTTATTCGCGAATACCTCGAAGATCTCGACAACGGCCGAAACCCAAAGGCACCCGCTGTTTCTACCTCAGCCAAACCAGATCTGCGTAAGCGGTTTACGCTAGCCGAAATGGTTGCTCAGGTTGGTATCTCTGTCGAGGCAGTTGCTGAGGCTCAAGAGGTCGGCATCATGGGTGCCGAACCATTCACAGTGACCGACATGGTCGTAGCTGGTTCGCTTTCGGAGTTGAGACGGTACGGAATCAGTGCTCGTCACCTGAAGGGCACCAAGGCTGCGATTGACCGTGACCTCGGCATTATCGAGGGAATCATCGCTAGCGTTTTGAAGAAGAATGAGTCGACGAGCCGTTCAATTGCCGCCGATCATGCAGCCAACATGGCAAACCAGTTTTCGACGATTCGTGAATCTCTAATCGCGTCTGTCTTGAGCAAAATCGACTCCTAGTCGCAAAACCGACACGCCGAAGATATTAATTAACAGAGCAGATTAACCAAGAGGGTTAAGAATTAAACCTGTACTTGAACGTTAAGGGAGTTACCGATGGTAGAAAACACCAACGCAGACGACTCGCTTAACTATGCCCAAGACATGCTTTTCACAGATGGTCTGCCAACCGTTGACCCAAAGATCGGTTACCGAGGAATCCCAGCTGCGGGTGCGGCCGGTATTTCTTATCGCCAACTCGACTACTGGGACCGCACCGGCTTGGTCCAACCGAGCGTTCGCGGTGCTGCCGGTTCGGGTTCGCAGCGTCTATACGCGTTCCGTGACGTCCTAGTTCTAAAGCTTGTCAAGCGACTACTCGACACCGGTGTTTCTCTTCAACAAATTCGCCTGGCAGTAGAGCAGCTTCGCGCAGCAGGAATCAACGACCTTGCCAAAATCACTTTGATGTCTGATGGCGCAAGTGTTTACCTTTGCACCACCGAAGATGAGGTAATCGACCTAGTTGGTCGTGGCCAGGGAGTTTTTGGAATCGCTGTTGGTCGCGTTCTTCGTGAAGTTGAGGCGACCCTAGTTAACATGACCCCGAGCAGTCTCGATGACATCGATGAGCTTTCGGCTCGTCGCAGCCGCAAGGCCGTCTAAAGCCCTAGCGCCTCTTCGGGTGACAGCTCTTCGCCCTCTTCTGCTTCCAACGCCAAAACCGTATCCAATGTCTGGCCGCGCATGATTCTTGTCACGCGTTGTGCCTTGCGCTCGGCGCGAGTTGGGCGACGAACCGGTTGCGTGGTGAAAGACTCGAGAGCAAAATCAAGAACCTCGTCGAACTGCGCTGCGATTTCTTGAGAACTCTGGCCAGGCCAAGAATGAATGGCCCTCGCCGAGCCCGTGGCCTGCTGAATCGAAGAGCGTTCCTCGATTTGGGTTGGAATAACCAGGTCACCATAGCGTTCGCGAATCTCGTTTACACGAAACTCGTTCTCTGGCGCAGAAGGCTTCAGGCGATTGATCAGAATGCCTAGAACGCCGAGGCGAGGGGTTAGCCCCTTGCGCAACTCTTCAACCGCATGAATAGTGCGGTCGGTGGCCACAACAGAAAATAGCGAAGGCTCAGAAACAATCAGCACTCGGTCACTGGCAACCCAAGCGGTGCGGGTCAGGCCGTTGATTGAGGGGGGAGTGTCGATGATGACTAGGTCATAGTCTCGCTCAACTTTGGTCAGCGCCGTTTCGAGGCGCCAAACTTCTCCGAGAGTTGGGTACGGGTTATCGTGGCCCTGCGAGCGAGGTGAGCCAACCATGACATCGATAACACCGGACTGATTTTTACCCCAGCTAGAGGTTACGATTGCTCTATGCACAATGTTGTGCCGGGGGGACTGCAAGACATCGGCAGAAGTCTCGCTGAACTCCCCAATGGCACCCAAGCCGGTAGTGGCATCACACTGTGTATCTAGGTCAATCACGAGAGTGCGAAGACCGCGCGAAAACGCAGCGGAAGCCAACCCTAAGGCCACCGTGGTCTTGCCTACGCCCCCTTTGAGGGAGCTGACGCTGAGAACATGCACGCTTATAGGCTACCTTTCTCTTGGGATGCCGTAAAACGCAATGTTCGTTCAATGACACTTAGGACGCGATGTTCAAGAAGATCCTGGTAGCCAACCGTGGCGAGATCGCCATTCGCGCATTTCGCGCGGCTTATGAACTTGGCGCGGCCACAGTGGCCGTGTTTCCCTATGAGGATCGCAACTCGAGCCACCGGCTAAAGGCAGACGAGGCTTACCAGATCGGCGCAGAGGGTCACCCGGTTCGCGCCTATCTAAACGTTGCCGAAATAATCCGGGTGGCCAAAGAGTCTGGTGCTGACGCAATCTACCCTGGCTACGGGTTTCTTTCGGAGAACCCCGAACTTGCTCAGGCTGCTGCGGCCAACGGCATCACCTTCATCGGTCCTGGCGCTGACGTTCTTGAGCTCGCCGGCAACAAAGTAAACGCCAAAGATGCCGCAATTCGCGCGGGTGTTCCCGTGCTTAAGAACTCGATTCAGTCTTCGAACCTTGACGAACTAATCGGCGAAGCCGAAGCAATCGGGTTTCCGCTCTTTGTTAAGGCGGTTGCCGGTGGCGGTGGCCGCGGCATGCGCCGCGTAGAAAACGCGCCAGAACTACCTGCAGCGCTCGCCGAAGCCTCACGCGAGGCCGAGAGCGCATTTGGTGACGCTCGCGTATTTCTAGAGCAAGCTGTGCTTCGCCCGCGCCACATCGAGGTGCAGATTCTCGCCGACGGTAAGGGTGGGGTCGTTCACCTTTTCGAACGTGACTGCTCGATTCAGCGCCGAAACCAGAAGGTAGTCGAAATCGCTCCGGCGCCACTGATTACCGAAGAGCTTCGCGAAGAGCTTTACCGCGACGCGGTTGCCTTCGCCACAGAGGTCGGTTATGCAAATGCAGGAACCGTCGAGTTCTTGATCGACACGGTTGGCCCAAACGCCGGCAAGCACGTGTTCATCGAGATGAACCCTCGCATTCAGGTCGAGCACACGGTAACCGAAGAGATCACAGACGTAGACCTCGTGCAGAGCCAGATGCGCATTGCCGCTGGCGAAACACTTGATGACCTAGGTCTCACTCAAGACAAGATCAAGATGCACGGCTTCGCGCTTCAGTGCCGCATCACCACCGAAGACCCAAACCAGGGATTCCGCCCAGACACCGGCAAGATCACCACCTACCGTTCACCCGGTGGCGCAGGTATTCGCCTTGACGGCGGCACCATCTCGGCTGGCTCAGAGGTTAGCCCGCACTTCGACTCGCTACTCGTGAAGTTGATCTCAAAGGGTCGCGACTTCTCGAGTGCCGTAGTGCGCGCTCGCCGTGCGCTCGCCGAGTTCCGTATTCGCGGAGTATCAACCAACATCGCCTTCTTGCAGGCCGTGCTGGCCGACCCAATATTCGCCTCGGGTGATCTGTCTACCTCATTCATCGACGAGCATCCGGAGCTTTTCACCGCCAAGCCGTCTCAGGACCGCGGAACCAAGATTCTGCAGTTCCTGGCCGATGTAACGGTAAACCAGCCTTACGGGCCCCGCAACGGCCGAATAACCCCATCTGCGAAGTTGCCGAAGATCGATCTAAGCAAGCCGGCACCTGCCGGTTCACGTCAAAGATTGCTCGAACTCGGCCCTGCGGGCTTCGCCAAGGCTCTTCGTGACCAGAAGGCCGTTGCAATCACTGACACCACGTTCCGTGACGCTCACCAGTCTCTGCTCGCGACGCGCGTCCGCGGCCGTGACCTGGTCATCGCCGCACCATACGTTTCACAGCTGACCCCGCAGTTACTTTCGGTCGAGGCCTGGGGTGGGGCAACCTACGACGTAGCCTTGCGCTTCTTGGGCGAAGACCCTTGGGAGCGTCTAGTAGCGCTTCGCGCCGCGATGCCGAACCTTTGCATCCAAATGTTGCTTCGTGGCCGAAACACCGTTGGTTACACGCCTTACCCAACCGAGGTCACCGAGGCATTCGTTGCCGAAGCTGCGGCCAGCGGCATCGACATCTTCAGAATCTTCGACGCCCTAAACGACGTAGACCAGATGAAGCCGGCGATTGCGGCCGTACTGAAGACCGGTACCGCGGTTGCAGAGGTAGCGCTTTGCTACACGGCCGACCTGCTAAACCCAGATGAAAAGCTTTACACCCTCGACTACTACCTAGGTTTGGCCCAAGAGATTGTTGATGCTGGCGCTCACATCATCGCCATCAAAGACATGGCCGGCCTGCTTCGACCCGCGGCGGCGGCAAAGCTGGTTAAGGCGCTACGCGAACGCTTCGACCTGCCAGTTCACCTGCACACTCACGACACCGCAGGCGGCCAACTAGCAACTCTCATGGCGGCAATAGACGCCGGTGTTGATGCGGTAGACGTTGCCTCCGCCCCGATGGGTGGCACCACAAGCCAGCCATCAGCCTCGGCACTTGTTGCCGCGCTTGAACACACCGATCGAGACTCTGGTATCAAACTTGACTCGGTTACCGCGATGGAGCCTTACTGGGAGTCTGTTCGTCAGGTTTACTCGCCGTTCGAATCTGGTCTTCCCGGACCAACCGGACGCGTCTACAAGCACGAAATCCCGGGTGGTCAGCTCTCCAACCTACGTCAGCAGGCCATAGCGCTCGGTCTTGGCAACCAGTTCGAAAAAGTTGAAGACATGTATGCCGCCGCTAACGAGATTCTTGGTCGTCCGACCAAGGTGACACCGTCTTCGAAGGTTGTCGGAGACCTAGCTCTACATCTGGTTGCGGTAAACGCAGACCCGAAAGACTTCGCAGAGAACCCTCAAAACTACGACGTGCCCGACTCGGTTGTCGGTTTCATGGCTGGCGAACTCGGCGATCTACCCGGTGGTTGGCCTGAGCCGTTCAGAACCAAGGTTCTTCAGGGCAAGAACCTGAAATTCGGCATCACCGAGGTTTCGGCCGCCGATCTAGAGGCGCTCGCCGGCACCTCTGAGCTGCGCCGTGCAACTCTCAACCGACTGCTCTTCGCTGGCCCTACCGCAGACTTCCGCAAATTCCGCGACACCTATGGAAACCTCGATCAGGTCGATACCGTCGACTATCTCTACGGTCTCGAGTCTGGCCGCGAACACGTGGTTGAAATGGCAAAGGGAGTTCGCCTTTACGTCGGCCTTGAGGCCATCGGCACGCCTGATGCACGCGGTTTCAGAACCGTCATGGCAACTCTTAACGGCCAGCTGCGCCCAATCAACATTCGCGACAATAAGATTCAGGTTGCCGTCGCGTCTGCAGAAAAGGCAGACGCTTCTAACCTCGGGCACGTTGCCGCTCCGTTCTCAGGAACAGTGACCGTGCAAACCGTCGAAGGGGCTCGCGTTGAGGTGGGTCAGGCGGTGGCAACCATTGAGGCGATGAAGATGGAGGCCACCATCACCTCTAGCGTGTCAGGCGTTGTGAAGCGAATCGCTCTGCCAAGACCTCAGGCCGTCGAAGCCGGAGACCTGATTCTTGTGGTTGAAAGCGAATAACACTGCCAAGGTTTAGACTTAAGGCTGTTCTTAAGGAGTAACACGTGGCATTTCGTGACAAGAAGTCTAAGAAGACCCAAGAGCTAGAAACCCTAAAGGGTCATTCTCTTGCCGAGTCTGCAGTAGACGCTGGTGCCGTTGATGTGAGCCCTGCAACATCTTCTGTCGCAATTGTGCCCGAAGAACCAACACCGACTCAGGCACCAACCACCGGGCCTATTGAGACCCGTCGAAGCAACTACAGCCGACGCGATAGCCTGCGCGGCGAAAGTTTCGACCAGCCAGAGCCGGCAGCGATGCTCACCGCCGACCGCCTGCTAGATGTCAGCGCTCGAAACCGCCCAGCTCCTGAAGGCTTCTTCAGACGTTTTGTCTACTTCGCCACCCTGAAGCTCGTCAACCCCGGCGACTCGAACAGGGTTCGTGAGCGCAAAGCAATTGACGCTCGAATCTCAACTCACTTCACCGGTGGCGCAAAGTTTGTTCCTGTGCTCACTCGCAAAGGTGGCGTTGGCAAGACCACCGTCACGACTCTTCTTGGCATGGCTCTGGCACTTGTTCGCGAAGACCGCGTTGTGGCGATCGACGCTAACCCAGACCGTGGAACTCTAGCCGAACGTGTTAGCCGCGGAACTCGCTTCACCGTTCGTGACGTAGTCAACAAGGCGGCCGCAATCGACGGCTTCACCGAATTTTCAACTATGGTTTCGCGCGATGCCACCCGCCTCGACGTTTTGGCGTCAGACAGCGACCCAATGCTTTCAGAGGCCTTCTCAGAGGGTGACTACAACGTGGTTGCCGATATGGCGGCTCGCTACTACAGCATCGTCCTAACCGACTGCGGTACCGGCATCGTTCACTCAGTCATGCGACCAACACTTCAGCGCGCAAGCGGGCTTGTCATTGTTTCTGGTGGATCGGTTGACGAAGCCCGCCTGGCATCTGAGACGCTGACCTGGCTTGAGGCAAACGGATATGGCGACCTCGTTCGCAACGCGATCGTCGCCCTCAACACAGCGACTCAAGCAACTCAGCTTGTGAAGCTAGATGAAATCGAGCAGCACTTCAAGACTCGCGTTCGCCACGTTGTGCGTATTCCTTACGACCCTTCTCTAGCCGCTGGTTCGGTAATCAAATGGGATCAACTCAAGAAGCAGACCCGCACGGCTGCTCGTCTGCTAGCCGCCCACGTAGTCGACGGCCTCGCTGTCGCTGACTAGCCTTGGCTGTTCGTGAGATCCGCCTATACGGCGACCCGGTTCTTAGAACCGTCTGCGATGAAGTAACAGACTTTGCTGCGGCAAAAACCCTCGTCGACGACCTAATTGAAACCACAAAACTGCCAGGACGCGCCGGTGTGGCCGCACCACAAATCGGCGTGCCATTGAGAGCATTCAGTTACAACGTCAACGGGCAGGTGGGTTACCTAATCAATCCGGTGCTCGTTTCGGTATCTGGTGAAAAGACTTTGGTTGAAGAGGGTTGCCTCTCGGTTCCTGGGCTTTGGCATCTGACGCCGAGGTTTCCGGAAGCCACCGCCGAAGGTTTCAACCTATTTGGTGAGAAGGTGATCATCTCTGGCGAAGGCTTACTTGCCCAAGCTCTGCAACATGAATGTGATCACCTCGACGGCAAGGTTTATTTGGATCGTCTCGAAATAGATGAGCGCAGAGTGGCTATGCGCAAATTGCGCGAAACCGATTGGTTTATTTAGAAGTTGACGGCTGCATCAACAGTGCTTCGGCCCGAGCCGTAAATCTCTTCGACAACCTCGGCGAAGTCCTTCATGACCACATTGCGCTTAATCTTTAGCGAAGGAGTGAGGTGGCCTGAGGCTTCTGAAAGATCGGTGTCGATGATTGCAAATTTGCGAATCGACTCTGCCTTAGAAACCAATTGATTTACTAGGTCAACAGCTTTTTGAATCTCACCGAGAACGAGTGGTGACTTAGCGGCCTCGGCCATTGTCATCGTGGCATCGCCTCCGTTGTTACCAAGCCAGATTGGAACCATCTCTGGGTCTAGCGAAATCAGGGCGGCGACGAAAGGTTTCTGGTCGCCAATTACAACGGCTTGACCAACTAGCGGATTTGAACGAAGTGGGTCTTCGAGAATCGCAGGTGACACGTTCTTGCCGCCAGCGGTGATGATGAGTTCTTTCTTGCGTCCTGTGATCGACAAGAAGCCGTCTTCGTCGAGCTCGCCGATGTCGCCGGTTTTGAACCAGTCGTCGTGCATCGTCTCTGCGGTAGCCCCAGGGTTGCGCCAATAACCGCGCATGATGTTGTTTCCGCGGAGCCAGATTTCGCCGTCCTCGGCGATTTTGATTCCGGTGCCAGGTAAGACTCGACCGACTTTGCCTATCTTTACTCCGGTTCGCGGTCGCCCAATCATGGCCGGAGCAGTAGTCTCGGTTAGTCCGTAACCCTCCAGAACGTTTAGGCCGATGGCCCTGAAGAAGTGGCCGAGGCGTTCGCCAAGGGGAGCACCGCCAGAAATCGCGTAGCTGATTTTGCCACCCATTGCTGCACGAAGCTTTGAGTAAACCAATACGTCAAAAAGCTTGTGGGTGATCTTTTGCTTCAGGCTCGGGCCTGCTGAGGTATCGAGAGCCTTGGAGTAATCAACAGCCGCCTCTGCTGCTGCCCTAAAGATTTTTCCTTTGCCTCCGGCTTCAGCCTTTTGTTCAGCTGCGTTGTAGACCTTTTCGAATACTCGAGGGACCGCGAGTAAAAAGTCGGGCCTAAACGAAACCATGCCGGGGCCAACGTCTTTGGCATCTGGCTGGTGACCAACTCGAATGCCTGCGTGAACAGCCAAAACCTCAATAAACCGAGCAAAAACATGAGCGAGAGGCAAAAACATGAGAGTCGCACCGCCTTCGGCAAGCACCTCAGGAATTTCAAGCGTGGCGTTTTTGCTTAGCTCAACGAATCCGCGGTGAAGCAATTCGCAACCCTTAGGTTTGCCGGTAGTGCCAGAAGTGTAAATCAGGGTGGCGAGGTCGTGAAGTTTCGCGCTCTTTCGGCGACGCTCAATGTCGGCGTCCTCGATTTTTTGACCACGCTCTTTCAAGGTTGAGATCGCGTTATCTTCGAGAACCCAAACCTGCTGGGCTAGTGGAACCGAACCACTGATCTGCTCGAAGCGGGTTAGGTGCTCAGAGTTTTCAAGAATTACTGCAACCGAGTCGCTGTCTGAAATGATCCATTGCATTTGTGCAGGAGATGAAGATTCGTAGATTGGTACCGAAACGGCGCCGGCAAACCAAATGGCGAAGTCGATTAGCGACCATTCGTAGCGCGTTCGACTCATAATCGCCACGGCTTGACCAGGTTGAATTCCAAATGCAACTAAGCCTTTAGCGACAGAAATTACCTCGGCTAAGAACTCTGCTGCCGTGGTTGGCTGCCAGGTCTTTTGGGTGTCCTGCCTTGAAAATAGCGGGAGTGAAGGGGTCTTAGCGGCACGGTCAACCAACAAATCGGTGATGTTGAACGAATCGTCTGATACGACGAGCGGCGGTAAGTCGTAAGTCTGCATCAATAGTTCCTTCTAACAAAAAGCCCATGTTGGATTTCTAGTAACTCTAAACCTTTAAACTTGTTCACTATGTATGCAATAGGTATCGATATCGGTGGCACGAAGATTGCTGGCGCTCTGGTTTCTGCAGAGGGTCAGATCGTTCGCGAACTCAAGGTTCCGACACCGGCTAGCGACCCAGACGCTATCGCCGACGCTGTGGTCGCGCTTGTTGAGGAACTCGCGAATGGAGTTGAGGTTGCCGCCGCTGGAATCGCCGCCGCAGGGTTCATTGATGCCGATCGATCGATCATCAGGTACGCACCAAATCTTTCATGGCGAAACGAGCCATTCAAGGCAAAGCTAACCTCTCGACTAACAATGCCCGTATTCATCGACAACGACGCCAACGCCGCCGGCTGGGCAGAATACCGTTTTGGCGCTGGCGCTGGGGTCCAGCACATGATCATGTTGACAATCGGAACCGGTGTCGGCGGAGCTGTGATTGTCGACGGTCACATGCTTCGTGGGGGCTTCGGCATCGCGGCTGAGCTTGGCCACATCAACATGGTTCCAGATGGCGTTCTTTGCGGTTGTGGGCAGAAGGGTTGCCTTGAATCTTATGGCTCGGGCACAGCCCTGTTAAAGGCCGCCAAGGATCTCGCGGCTTCGGGTGAGCCTCGCGCCGCCCGCCTTGCCGAGCTCGAACAAGAAGCTGGCACGCTTACCGGCGCAGAGGTTTATCGGGCAATCCTCGAGCACGATCCTGGCGCTCTGGCACTACTAGACGACCTCGGTTCGATGCTGGGCCGCGCTGTCGCCTCACTTGTGGCTGTACTCGACCCAGAACTGGTGGTTATCGGCGGGGGAGTAAGCGCTGCTGGTGACCTATTGCTTGAGCCGATTCGTAAGGCATACCTTAAACACCTACCCGCAAGAGGTTTCAGGCCTGAACTTCGTATCGAAGCCGCTCAACTTGTGAACGATGCTGGCGTTGTCGGTGCTGCCGATCTCGCTCGCATCGAACTAGTCAACGAGTAAAGTTAAACCCTGATGGCTTACTTCATTCTCAAAAACCTCCTACTCGGGCCGCTGCTCAAGCTGCTGTTTCGCCCGTGGGTGCGCGGAATGGAGAATATTCCAAACTCGGGCGCTGCGATTCTCGCGAGCAATCACCTTTCGTTTAGCGACTCAATCTTTTTACCGCTCCAGTCCCGACGCCCGCTGGTTTTCTTGGCTAAAAGTGAATACTTCACCGGCAAGGGAATCAAGGGAGCTTTGACGCGCTGGTTCTTCAAGGGAACCGGACAATTGCCTATCGACCGATCGGGTGGCAAAGCCTCTGAGGCTGCCTTGAACACCGGACTAACGGTTCTCGGCGGCGGCCAGGTTTTGGGGATTTACCCAGAGGGCACCAGAAGCCCAGACGGCAGGCTTTACCGAGGTCGCACAGGCATTGCGCGAATGGTGCTTGAAGCAAAGGTGCCGGTTTTGCCAGTGGCAATGATTGACACCGAAAAGGTTCAACCGATTGGAAAACGACTTCCTCGCATCCGTCGAATCGGAATCGTCGTGGGTGAACCCCTCGACTTTTCAAGATTTGAGGGTATGGAGGGCGACAGAATTGTTCTTCGTGCAGTGACGGACGAGATCATGTACGAGCTGATGAAGCTCAGCGGCCAAGAATACGTGGACGCTTATGCATCATCGGTAAAAGAAAAACTGGCGCGTGCCAGGTAGGCGGAAACCTTGAATCTCGTAAACAAAACCGATGCCATCAATGCTGGCCTAGACAACTACGTCAACTTGCCCGCTGCCCAGCAGCCGACCTGGCCTGACCATGCTGCGCTCGAATCCGCCAAGGTCGAGCTTTCAAAGCGCTCACCTTTGGTTTTCGCTGGCGAAGTTGATCTTCTAAGAAACCGACTTGCCGATGCCGCCGCTGGTAAGGCGTTTCTTTTGCAGGGTGGCGACTGTGCCGAAACCTTTGCCGACGCAACCGCAGAGAAGATCCGCAACCGCGTAAAGACCATGTTGCAGATGGCTGTTGTTTTGACCTACGGTGCATCGATGCCGGTAATCAAGATGGGTCGCATGGCTGGCCAGTTCGCCAAGCCACGGTCTTCAAACGATGAGACCCGCGAAGGCCTCACGTTGCCGGCATACCGTGGCGATGCGGTAAACGGCTATGACTTCAACTTGGAGTCACGCACGGCAAACCCGCAGCGACTTCTTCAGGCCTACGAAACCTCAGCCTCGACGCTGAACCTGATTCGCGCATTCACAAAGGGTGGTTTTGCAGACCTCCGTTCGGTTCACGAATGGAACCGAGGTTTTGCTAACAACCCGGTTAACGCCAAGTACCTTTCGCTTGCAAAAGAGATCGACCGAGCCATCAAGTTCATGGCCGCTTGCGGTGCCGATTTCGAAGAACTTCGAACCACCGAGTTTTTTGTCAGTCACGAGGCGCTGTTGTTCGACTACGAACGCCCGATGACAAGAATCGATTCGCGCACCGGCGGGGCGTACGACCTAAGCGGTCACTTTGTCTGGATTGGTGAGCGCACCCGCCAGCTTGATGGCGCACACGTTGACTTCTTGTCTCGAGTTCGCAACCCAATCGGCGTGAAGCTTGGCCCAACCACGTCGACCTCAGATGTGCTTTCACTTATCGAGAAACTAGACCCAAACCGCGAGCCTGGCCGCCTAACCTTCATCAGCCGCATGGGCGCCGGAAAGATTCGCGAAGAACTCCCGAAGCTCGTTGACGCGGTCAAGGATTCGGGTGCAACACCGCTTTGGATCACCGACCCGATGCACGGTAACGGCATGACGACCAAGAACGGCTACAAGTCCCGCCGTTTTGACGACGTGATGGACGAAGTTGCTGGTTTCTTCGAGGTTCACCGCGCCGCCGGCACGTTCCCTGGCGGAGTGCACGTAGAGCTCACAGGCGACGACGTGGCCGAATGCCTTGGTGGTTCTGAACTTATTGACGAAGGCACCCTTGAAGAGCGTTACGAGTCGCTTTGTGACCCGCGCCTAAACCACAGCCAGTCGCTTGAACTTGCCTTCTTGGTTAGCGAGTCGCTCACCAAGCGCTAATGCGAGACGATGGTGACGCTGTCGCCAATTCGCAGGGTTGCACCAGCCGCGGCTGACGCGCTTTTCACCTTTGCGATGCCCCAGCGAGAGGTCAGTTGATTGGTGTCGACAATAACCTTTAGGCCAAGTTGCTCAAGAGCAAACTTGCTAGCCGAAATTGTTTCACCAACCACCTTTGGCATGATCACCTTGTCGGTGCCCTTCGAAACGGTCAGGTCGACGGCCCCGCCCTTGACAACCTCTGCGCTTACCGGAACCAGCGAGATGACCTGACCCTTTGCGACCGAGTCGCTGTATGCGTAAAGCACCTTGCCAACATTTAGGCCCGCCGCAGTCAAAGTAGCTCGTGCCAACTCAAGAGAAATGCCTTTGACGACCGGAATCGGGCCGAGCGAGATTTTTAGGTCGATGGTTGAACCATCGGCCAATACCGTTCCATCTGAACCCGTGTAGTCATAAACGGTGCCAAGCGGTGAATCGTTGAACGCTTCGGAGGTCTTACCGATCCAAAAGTTTGCCTGGCGCAAAACTGCGGTTGCCTCGATCAGGTTTTTTCCGTGCAAATCTGGCACGGTGTTCATCTTCGGGCCGATCGAGAGGTAAACCTTCAGCGTCGCATCTCGCAGCAGATAAGAACCGGCTACGGGGTCGGTGTGGGTAACCGTTCCGATTGGTGCATCGCTATTTTCGTCAACGGTCACAATTTTTATGGGCAGCAGTTCGGTTGCACTTGTGGCTTCGGCAGCTGTGAGGTGCACGAGGTCAGGCACGGTGATAAGTGCTCCCGGGCCAACCCCAAACCAAAGTCCAGCGCCTAAACCAATCAAAACCGCGGCAATCGTTGCGCTGAGCCAGATAACGAATCTGCGATTTGGCTTTGGCTGATCTTCAAGCTCGTTTATGTCAGGTGCCGAAATCAACTCGGTCTTGTTATCGAATGCCTCTGTTTGGTTTTGAATCACCCGCGTTTGATTGTCGGTTTGTGAGCCGCCTGCGACAACCTTCAATTCGATGAGCATTGCGCCGGCAGATTCGAAGCGATTCGATGGTTCTTTAGCGGCGGCCTTCAATACCAAGTCGTCAACTACAGTCGGCACCCTCGGGTTTGAACTGCTCGGGGCTGGCATCGTTTCTTGAAGGTGCGCTCGCGCAACGGCTTTGGAGTCTTCACCGGTGAACGGTTGCTGCCCGGTCAGGAGTTCATAGAGCACGATACCGACCGCGTAGACGTCGCTGCGAGAGTCGACGATGCTTCCGCGAAGGGCTTCGGGTGAAATATAGGCAACCGTGCCGAGCAATGGCGAGCCGGCAACCTGGGTGCTTGAAGTTGGCTTTGCAAGACCAAAGTCGGTTACCTTGATGCGCCCATCGTTGGCGAGAATAATA
The DNA here is from genome assembly GCA_903880095.1 of uncultured Micrococcales bacterium. Taxonomy (GTDB): domain Bacteria; phylum Actinomycetota; class Actinomycetes; order Actinomycetales; family Microbacteriaceae; genus Rhodoluna. The sequence continues at coordinate 29,147 of CAIRNX010000010.1, forward strand.
TTTTCAGGCTTGACGTCGCGGTGAATGATTCCGGCACGATGAAGTGCCGAAAGTCCTGCCAGCACCGATGCAACCACGTCGAGCGCTCTGCCCGATTCGATTTGGCCAAACTTGCCCAGAATGTCGCGAAGCGTCTTGCCCTCGACAAGTTCCATCACGAGGTAGTCAAAGTCACCGTCTACGCCCTGGTCAAAGACGTTTACTAGGTTTGGGTGATTTACTCGAGCTGCGAGCTTCGCTTCGTTCAAAAAGGCTGTGAGGTAGTCGCCTGAGTTCGCGAATTCATCTTTGACGATCTTGATCGCGACGTCGCGTTCGAGCCGCAAATCGTGGGCGCGGTAAACCAATGCCATGCCACCTTCGGCAAGAAAGGCATCGATTCGGTAGCGCTCTGAGAGCACTGTGCCGGTGGGGAGGGTTTCGGAAGTCATCAGTTCTATCGTGGCACGCCAAAACAATGTTTCTAATGAGGTTGGTTGGTGTGCCATTCTTGAAGGGTGAGTAAAGCATTTGATTCTGTTGATGAGTGGCTGACCGTTCCTGAGGTAGCCGAGCGTCTCAATATCCCGATGGGTAAGGTTCGACGCTACATCGAGGAGCACATTCTGTTCTCGGTTCGCTTCGACGGTGTTCAAAAGATTCCGGCGCATCTAATCGAATCTGGTGAACCGCTACCGAGTCTTCGAGGAACCATTTTGGTTTTGATCGATGCCGGCTTTGACGCTGAGACTGCCGTCGAGTGGCTCTACAGGGTTGAGGATTCGATCGGTCGCAAGCCCATCGAATTGCTACTCGAAGGTCGCAAGTCTGAAGTCAGACGCGTCGCCCAGTCGCTCGCTTTCTAAGAAGCGCGGTTAATAACCTTCAGCGCAAGTTCTTGCAGCTGACCCTTGGCGTATGGCTCAATTTCTAGAAGCTCTAGCGCGGCCAGACTTTCGTTCGCCAACTCTTCAATCATTCGCTCGGTTTTCGCGAGTGCGCCCGAGCCCATGATGGTTTGTTGCAAGAAGGCGATTTGCTCGCCGGTCAGGTCGCGCTGAGCGAGCAGTTCATCAAACAACTGGCCGCTGCCAGACAATAGCGATTGCCTCGTGAGCGCCACCAAGACGGTGCGCTTGCCTTCGCGAAGGTCGTCACCAATTGGTTTGCCCGTAACCTCAGGGTCGCCAAAAACACCTAGGACGTCGTCCCTGAGCTGGAATGCCATTCCGAGCGGGATTCCAAAAGCCGAAAGCCCCCTGAGGGTCGCCGTGCTTGCACCGGCAAACGCGGCTCCAATAAGCAATGGAGCTTCAATTGAATACTTCGCCGTCTTGTAGAGGATCACGCGATTTGCTCGGCCAACGGCTTCTTCGATTGGCCTTGTTGGTGCCGCGTTTTCTTCTAGAACGTCGAGGTACTGGCCCGCCATGACCTCGACACGCATTTTGCTGAATTCTGCACGAGCAGCCGATTCGTTTTCGGTGTTGGGAGAGTCTAGGAGGGCGTTGCCAAAGATTTCGCTCGACCAGCCGAGCATAAGGTCGCCCACTAGCACCGACCCGGCGACACCGAAACGCTCAGGGCTACCCACCCAGCCAGACTCTTTGTGTAGTTGTTCGAACCTGCGGTGAATGCTCGGTGCACCACGGCGCGTGTCTGATTGGTCAAGGAGATCGTCGTGCACAAGTGCAGCTGCGTGAAACATTTCTAGTGAGGCGCAGATGCCAACCATCGCCGAAGCCGACTTTGCACGCTGTGCCTCATTTTGCTGCTGAACAGCACCCTCGAGGGCAGCCGCCCATGACCAGTAGCAGAAGAGGGCCCTGAAGCGCTTGCCGCCTCTTAGGAGCGAGTTGGTGTAGTCAACCACTGGCACCAGGTCGGTTGAGATTGCCTCGAATTCGACCCTTCGGTCGGCGCAAAACTCGTCCAGTTGTTTCTGAACAAGGTCAAGAAGTACACGGGTTTCACTCACAGCAATAGCCTAACTTCTTGGCGCTTAGAATCTTGCTATGGCACTTTCAGATAGCGAACGCAAACTGCTCGAGGAGCTCGAAAAGTCTCTCGGGTCACCCAAGCGCGCCACGGTTGCTCCACAATCAGCCACCGAGCAGGGGCCTCGACGCATGCTTCTCGGTTTGCTTGTTTCGGTTACCGGTCTCGGGATCCTTGTATTTGCAGCAATAGAGCGGGCTCCGCTGGTCGGTTTGGCCGGCTTTTTGATCATGGGCACTGGGTTGGTTCTGGCAAGCTCCAGGCGCACGCTTTAGGAAATGACCCCCGCGGGGTTATTTTTTTGCCCAAAAAATGGAGTTTCTTCGAAAATGCCTCCATTTTCCACCACCTATAGATATGCCTTTTGTTACAGGGTTGTTACCAAATTTTGTGTACAAATATCCTTGATTTTGGGTATTTTCTCCAAGTGGGTGGAGTAAAGTGGAGTAATCGGGTTCAGAAAGGAGGCGACCGTGTTTTCAGGTACAACCACACCAAAGTTGGACGACAAGGGTCGCCTCGTGATTCCGTCCAAGTTCCGTGAACTAAGCGATGGCGCCCTCTACATCACCAAGGGCCAAGACAACTGCCTCTCGGTTTATACCGCCAGCGAATTCGCCCGTCTCGCCGAGCAACTCCAGCAGGCCCGCGTCACAACCAAGTCGGCTCGTGATTTTGTTCGCAACTTCATGGCCTCCGCGGAGCTTCAAGTTCCAGATAGGCAGGGGAGGATCGGTGTTCCGACCCACCTACGCCAATACGCGCGCCTTGAGCGTGACCTCGTGGTTATCGGCAACAACAACAAGGTAGAAATCTGGTCGGCCGAGCTTTGGGAAGCCAACCTTGCCGAGCAAGACGAACTCTTCGCCAACCGTGACGAGGAGGTGATTCCGGGAATCTTCTAGCCGAAGAAATCGGAACCCTTATGTCAAAGCAGATTTCAGAACTCCATGTACCGGTAGCACTAGAGCGCGCTGTCGAGGTTCTTGGGGAGTCTCTCGGCAAGCCAGGCGCTGTATTTGTCGACTGCACCCTTGGGCTAGGTGGCCACACTGAAGCATTCCTCCAAAGGTTTCCGAACATCCACGTTGTCGCCATCGATCGCGACCCTCAAGCAATCGCCCTCGCGACCGAGAGACTTAAGCCATTCGCCGACCGAATCGACTTCGTAAACACCACCTACGACAACATCGACGAAGCGATTGAAGAACTAGGCATCGAAAAGGTAGATGCAATCCTCCTTGACCTCGGAGTTTCTTCGATGCAGCTAGACGAGCGCGAGCGAGGCTTTGCCTACAGCTACGAGGCGCCACTTGACATGAGGATGAACTCCACCAAGGGCAAGACCGCGGCCGAGGTAGTCAACGGCTACAGCGAAGAAAACCTGGCCAAAATTTTCTTCGAATACGGCGAAGAGCGCTACTCGAAGGCAATCGCCAAGGCTGTCGTCGCTGCGAGAACAGAAAAGCCTTTCGAAACCAGCACAGAACTAGCCGCCCTAATTGCCAAGGTTGTGCCATTCATTCCGGGCAAGAGCAGCGGTCACCCAGCTAAGCGGGTTTTTCAGGCGCTACGCATCGAAGTAAACGAAGAACTAGAGGTACTGAAGGCAACCATGCCGCGCGCAATACACGCACTGGCAATTGACGGTCGAATTCTCGTCATGGCTTACCACTCGCTCGAAGACCGAATCGTCAAGCAAGCGCTGGTTGCCGCGGCAACTTCATCGGCACCAATAGATCTTCCAATCGAACTACCAGAACACGCCCCACAGTTGCGCCTGATTACCAAGGGTGCAGAGGCAGCAACAGATTCAGAAATCGCAATCAACCCGCGCTCGGCATCGGTCAAAATCCGAGCCGCGCAAAAGATTAGGCAGGCAGCATGAGCGCCCTTCAGCTAAACCAGAGAACCTTCTCTAGGCCAACATTGAGCGCACTACCGAAGGTGTCGTCGCCGCGCATGCGCATCGGTGTCACCGTGGTTATCGGGCTGGTAGTCATCGTCCTAACACAGCTGGTTTTGAGCATCCTCACAGATCAGGGTGCTTACGAGATGGCCAACCTGAAGGCGCAGCGCCACGAATTCACTACCTCGAGCGATATTCTTTCGGCACAGGTCGATTCGCTTGCCAGCAACCAGAACCTCGCAAATTCGGCACAGGCACTCGGAATGATCCCAAACAGCAGCCCAGTGTTTCTTCGCCTCTCAGACCAGTCGCTAATCGGCAAACCGAAGGCCGCGTATTTTGACGCAAACCACCAGGTTTCGCGAAACCTCGTACCAAACGCAGCGATGACAACTCGTTCACGCCTAACGCCGACTGTCACGGCGGTAACCACCAATGTCGTTACCGAGCAAGTCAGCCCTGCCCAAGTAACTTTGTCTTCAGGCGACCTTCCGGTTTCGCCTACCCACTAAAACGCGGAGGCTGGGCAAGTGACACTTTTGACGCCTGGCGACCCGAGGAAACGCCGCCGGCTATTCACTGCCAGCATCGCGGTCTTCGCTTTTTTCTTGGTGTTTAGGTTGTTTGCATACCAGGTAGTAGACGCCGGCCAGATCAATAAGATTTCAAAAGAGTCTCGCTCCAAAACCCGAACCATTCAAGCTCTTCGCGGCGACATAGTCGACGCTAACGGCAACGTTCTTGCTCACTCGGTATACACCTACGACATTAACGCTGCTCCTAAAAACGTTGGTCCGATTAACGCGGTGAGAAACGGCCAAGATGTGACTCTCACGGTTGATCAGCAAGCCGCTGAAATCGCTCGCATTCTCCACGTCACAAAAGAAGAGATTCTCACCAAGATTTCGGGCAACGGCGTCTACTCAAACCTTGCAAAGGGAGTTTCTGCGGCTAAGTATCGGTCACTTCAGAATCTGCAGCTACCTTGGCTCTATTACGACCCGATCCTCTCTCGCACCTACGCCGAAGGCGCTACCACGGGTGGAATTGTTGGTTTTGTTGGCGTAGACGGTCTACCGTTGGCTGGCATCGAGCGCCAGATGAATTCGTGCCTTGCCGGAGTCGACGGCCAAGAGACTTATGAGCGCGGAGTTGATGGAATCCGTATTCCAAGCAGTGCCGTTGTTTCTCAACGAGCCGAAAATGGACGCACGGTTCAACTCACAATCGATAAAGACCTTCAATACTTAGCTCAAAATCAGCTTTACAGCGAAGTTCATCGTTACCGTGCAGACTGGGCAACCGCCATCGTCATCGAGGTAAAGACAGGTAAAGTTCTCGTGGCTGCTGAAGCGCCGTCGGTTGACTCAAACGATTTCGGTATTGCGACCGATGACTCAAGAAAGTCTCGTATTTTCGAGACCTCATTTGAGCCTGGTTCGACAATGAAGACAATAACCGCCGCGACTCTTATAGACACTGGTCGGGGCACTCCCACTACCAAGACTGTTGCGCCATACAGCCTGAAGATTCCTGGCCGAGTAGTGTCGGACTCACACCACCACCCGACAGAGCATTTGACGCTGACGGGAGTGCTCAGGGACTCCTCAAATACGGGAATAATCAACATCGCTCAGGGGATCCCAAAGCAAGTTCGATACGACTACATGAAAAAGTTCGGGTTCGGCGTTAAAACAAGCGTCAATTTCCCCGGTGAAGCGAGCGGCATCCTGCGCCCTGCCAGCCTTTGGGATGGAACGACCGACAAAGTTTCGATGTTTGGTCAAGGTGTCGCCGTGACGCCGATTCAGATGGCCATGGCATATCAAGCGATCGCAAATAAGGGCGTGCGCCTTCAGCCCGTGCTTGTTGATGGTTGTCAGGATTCGAGTGGAAACCTCACGCCAGTGCCGGTTGGCGCGCCAACCCGGGTGATCTCTGAAAGCACCGCCACCCAAACTCTCGCAATGCTTGAAAAGGTTGTCGAGTATGGAGGCATCGGAAAGACTGCCAGCCTCTCGGAGTGGCGTGTCGCCGGCAAATCAGGGACTGCGCAGATTTCAAACGACAACGGAATCGGTTATGGCTATCTGCACGCTGTTTCGTTTATCGGCATGGCACCAGTAGAAGATCCTAAGTACGTTGTTGCAGTGACATTCTTCAAGCCTCGTACGGTCAGCACCTCGCTCGGTGCGACTCCTTCGTTTAGATACATCATGAAAAAGGCCCTGCTGATGGGTGGAGTCCCGCCTTCAACAACAAAGTCAAAACCGATTTTGATGGATTGGTGATCAAATGCAAGAACAAATTCCACCAATTCTGAGGCCAGGTCGGGTAGCTCCGGTTTCAGTTGCTGAACTCCTAGACGAGTTCCCGCTTCGCTTGGTTTCAGGCGACACGAGTGTTTTGGTTACCGGTATCAGCATGAACACCAATGACCTTCGCAGTGGCGACCTATTCGTCGCGATGCCGGGGCTCAAAACTCACGGCGCCAACTTTGCAGCTAAGGCTCTCGAGCAGGGCGCAGCGGCAATCGTGACAGACTCGGCAGGGCTTGCACTCTTGAGCCAAGTCGAGGTGCCAACCATGCAACTCGAACAACCGAGGCTTCATCTCGGTGACTTAGCGGCTTTTGTCTATGGCAACCGACCCAAATCGATGCCGCTCATGTTTGGCACCACAGGCACGAACGGCAAGACTTCGACCAGCTACATTCTCGAGGCGGTTCTTCGTCAGTTGGGTCAGGTAACCGGCCTCACCTCAACCGCCGAGCGTCACATTGCGGGCGAGGTTATCGTTTCGCGCCTGACCACTCCAGAGTCGACCGAGATGCAGGCCTTGATAGCCAGAATGCGTGAGGCAGAAGTTACCTCTGTAGCAATCGAAGTTTCTGCTCAAGCGCTAACCCAACACCGAATCGACGGCATGCATTTCGATGTCGTGGGCTTCACGAATTTGAGCCACGACCACCTGGATGACTATAGAGACATGGGGGAGTACCTCGCTGCCAAAGCGCAGTTATTCCAGCTAAAGCGAGCAGAACGAGGCGTGATCTGCCTAGATTCTCCATATGGCGAGCAGTTCGCTGAGCTTGCCAACGTGCCTTATGTGACTGTCGCCACCGATAAACAGGCAGATTTTGTAGTGACGGTAACCGAAGAGGTGCCGGCCCGAACAGCGTTCTCGCTGCGGCTGCCAGACGGCTCAGAAATTGTGTCTTGGCTACCGATAATCGGCGCCCACATGGCCTCGAACGCCGGACTAGCTATTGCCATGTTAATCGAAGCTGGTTTTACGGCAGAACGCATTCGTGAGGCAGTCGCAGGCGGTATTCACGCATACCTTCCCGGCCGAACCGAACGTGTGACGGGTGCTACTGGCCCGGACGTCTACGTTGACTTTGGTCACAGTCCAGACGCTTTTTTGAACACCCTCAAGGCTGTGCGCAAGGTTACAAAAGGCAAAGTCATCATGCTTTTCGGTGCCGACGGCGACCGTGACGCCTCGAAACGCCCTGCAATGGCTAGTGTTTCTGCCGAAAACTGCGACATCCTCGTGATTACCGACCACCACCCGAGATTCGAAGACCCGGCCAGCATTCGCAAAGTGTTGGTTGATTCAGCTCGCGCGGCACGCCCAGAACTTGAGATTTTTGAGGTTTCGCCACCCGAGGATGCCATCGTGAAGGCCGTATCGCTGGCCAGCGAAGGCGATGCAATCCTTTGGGCGGGTCCGGGTCACCAGGATTACCGCGACATTCGAGGAGTTCGCACCCCTTACTCGGCGAGGGCATTGGCTCGCGAGGCCCTCAAGAACGCGGGTTGGTCATGATTCAACTCGGCTTGCACGACATCGCAGAGGCCGTTGGCGGTCGCCTTATCGGTAAAGATTTGCTTGTGACCGGCTCAATTGAAACGGATTCTCGGCTTGTCACTGCCGGTTCACTGTTCGTTTGCAAGCCGGGTGAAGTAACCGACGGGCATAATTTTGCTCAGTCGGCTATTGATGGTGGCGCGGTAGCGCTAGTCGTTGAAGGTGAATTAGACGTTGACGCCCCGCAGATTCTGGTTGGCGACGCCGTATTGGCTCTTGGACGTCTCGCGGCAGATGTCCTACGCCGAGTCAGAGCTAAGTCAACGCTTCAAGTTATCGGAATTACGGGTTCGAACGGCAAAACCAGCACCAAAAACATGCTTCGTGAAATACTTCAGAATTCTGGCCAGACGATTGCGCCAATCGAGTCATACAACAACGAGGTTGGCGCACCAATCTCGATTTTGAAGATAGACCACCTAACCAAATACCTCGTCGTCGAGCTCGGCGCCGGCGGCGTTGGCAGCATCGAATATCTCGCGAAGATTGCCAAGCCAGACATCGGTGTTCTACTCAAGGTTGGTTTGGCTCACGCAGGTGAATTTGGCGGCATCGAAACCACTTTGAAGATCAAGAGTGAATTGGTTCGTGAACTCGGACCTGCCGCGACATTGGTTTTCAACTCAGACGACGCACTCGTGGCTTCGACAACCGCGCTAACCACTGCGCACCTGCTTTCGTTTGGCACGGGCGACGAAGCGCAGGTTCGAATCGAAGACCCAGAACTTTCTTTGGAGGGAACTAGAGCGAACATCGTTTTCGCTGACGGAACAAGCGAGAGCATTAATCTTCAAATTCTCGGCGAGCACCAGCTGATGAATGCTGCGGCTTCTCTCGCGGTTGCCGAGGTCCTAGGGCTCAACCGCAAGGCTTCCATCGCCGCTCTCGAAAAGATGAAATTGGCAGAGCGCTGGAGAATGCAACTCGGTGTTCGGGCCGATGGGGTTTTCGTTATAAACGATGCTTACAACGCCTCTCCTGATTCAATGAAGGCGGCCTTGCAAACCCTGGCTCAACTTGGGCGTCAGGGTCACCGAACGATTGCCGTACTGGGTGAGATGGCCGAACTTGGCGAATTTTCTGCCGTCGAACACGACGCCATGGGGCGCTTGGCCGTTCGACTCAACATCGATCAGGTCGTGGTTGTTGGTGTCGGTGCAAAACTGATTCACATGGGTGCCAGCCAAGAGGGTTCATGGGATGGTGAATCCAAATACTTCGACTCGATTGACGAGGCTTTGGTGGCACTTCGTGGAATGCTTGAGCCTGGCGACGTTGTGCTTGTGAAGTCGTCCAAGTCGGCGAATCTGCGCCACTTGGGTGATGACCTGATGGAGGTTTCAATTTGAGAGCGATACTGATGGCTGGCGGCATCTCGCTGGCATTCACCCTTTTTGCAACACCTGCCTTCATCTGGCTTTTCAAGAAACTCGAATGGGGTCAGTTCATTCGTGAGGATGGTCCGAAGTCGCACCACACCAAGCGCGGAACACCAACCATGGGTGGAATCGCGATCATTGGCGGGGCCGTAATCGCCTATTTTGCCGCCAAGGCAATAAATGGCGAAACTCCAACGGTTTCTGCTTTACTGGCCTTGTTCATGATGGTTGGGCTGGGAATCGTTGGATTCCTTGACGATTTCACCAAGGTTCACAAGCAACGCAGCCTAGGGCTCTCTGGCTGGGCAAAGATTTTGGGTCAGGGTGTAGTCGCAACCGTTTTTGCGATCTTGGCTCTTCAGTTTCCAAACCAACAAGGCATCACTCCCGCTTCGACGATGATCTCTTTCACAAGAGACATTCCTTGGCTCGACATCGCGGCTTGGGGAGCCGTTATCGGCACCATTCTTTTCATCGTCTGGATCTACTTCTTGGTCGCTTCGACGTCTAACGGCGTCAACATCGCCGATGGGCTTGACGGCCTCGCGACGGGCTCAACAATCATGGCAATCGGTGCATACGCGGTGATCGGCTTCTGGGAATTCAACCAGGCCTGCGACCCGGCAAATATTCTCGCTCAGTGCTACAACTCTCGCGATCCGCTCGACCTTGCCGTGGTTGCATCTGCCGTTGTTGGAGCTCTCATCGGGTTTCTTTGGTGGAACACGTCTCCAGCACAAATTTTCATGGGTGACACCGGTTCACTTGGGCTAGGAGGTGCACTGGCGGCTCTTGCCATTCTTTCGCGCACGGAGTTGCTTCTGATTCTTATCGGCGGAATCTTCGTCATAGTCACCGGTTCGGTGATAATTCAGCGCGTCTACTTCAAGATCACAAAGTGGTCAACTGGCACCGGTAAGCGTGTTTTCTTGATGAGCCCGTTGCATCACCACTTCGAACAAAAGGGCTGGGCCCAGATCACTATCGTGGTGAGATTCTGGATCATCTGTGGCCTTTGCGTTCTGGGCGGCATCGGCTTGTTCTACATCGAATGGACCTACGGATAAATTGACGCGGGTAGGTGATTTGAACAGCTGGCACGATGACTGGAGCGGATTAAAGGTTGCAGTGCTCGGCCTTGGCGTTAGCGGTTTTTCTGTGGCCGACACCCTCGCCGAACTTGGTTGCCAACTAACTGTCTTCGCCGAGCGCGCCGACACCGAAGAACTGGATATTCTCGACGTCCTGGGAGTTCGCCACGTTACTGGCGCTGAGGCATCAGGTCTGCCAACCGAATTGGTTGCGTTTGCGCCCGCGCTTTTGGTTACCTCGCCTGGTGTTCGTCCGGATTCCGAAATCATCAATTGGGCGAAAGAGTCAGGGATTCCGGTTTGGGTCGACATCGATTTGGCCTGGAGACTTAGAGACAAGGTGGGCAAGCCTGCAGAGTGGATTTGCGTTACGGGAACCAACGGAAAGACAACGACTGTTCAATTGACCACGGCGATTCTTCGCGAGGCGGGGTTGCGTGCCGAGTCGTGCGGCAACATTGGCGTGCCGATTCTGGACTGCATCCGTGAACCAGAGGGGTATGACGTTCTGGTCGTTGAACTTTCGAGTTTTCAACTGCATTACCTTGGTGAAATTTCACCTTATGCCAGCGTCGTGCTGAATATCGACCACGACCACCTAGATTGGCACGGCGACTTTGATGCCTATCGTTTAGCAAAGGGCAAGGTTTACCAGAACACCAAGATTGCCTGCGTTTATAACGTAGGTGACTCTCAAACCGAACAGCTTGTTGCAGACGCAGAAGTTGTTGAAGGGGCCCGAGCGATTGGGTTTACCGTGGGCGCACCGGGTCTGAGTCAGATCGGCTTTGCCTCCGATATTCTTTGTGATCGCGCCTACATTGAAGAGCGTAAAGATCAGGCGCAGGAGCTGGCAACGCTAGAAGATATAGCTCAAATCGGCGTGGTTACCCCTCATTTGCTCTCAAATGTGGCTGCAGCATCGGCCTTGGCTAGAAGCCTGGGTATTCCTGCCGAGTCTGTTAGAGCGGGAATTCGAAATTTCAGACTCGATCGCCACAGAATTGAAGTTGTTTTCGAACATAACGAAATCACCTGGATTGACGACTCCAAGGCGACCAACCCGCACGCTGCTGCGGCTTCATTGGCGAGCTTTGATTCAATTGTTTGGGTAGTTGGTGGACTACTCAAGGGTGTCGATGTCTCACCGTTAATCGCCAAGTACGCTCATCGGCTCCGCGGTGTGGTCGTTATCGGCAAAGAACGTGAATTGGTTTTGGAGGCATTGAGAGCCGAGGCTCCGAATGTGCCTGTCATTGAAATCACATCTGACAACAACGAAGACGTGATGCATCAGGTGGCCTCAAGCGCTTTGGCTTTTGCTCAAGCCGGTGACGTTGTTTTGCTTGCCCCAGCTGCGGCTTCAATGGACCAGTTCAAAGATTATGCGGATCGCGGTTTCCGTTTTGCTCAAGCTGCCCGAGCGACGGGGGAGTAGTAGATGGTACAGCGAGTCAAGAACCGTATAGCTGACAGAGCCAAATCAGGCGTTCAAAATTTCTTATTCGGGCAGTCGCCACGCTATTACACGCTTTTGATAATCGTTTCGTTCCTCGTGGTTCTCGGGCTCATCATGGTGCTTTCGTCTTCGGCGATTGATTCGATTAAAGCTGGTAACAGCGGCTTTGCGATTTTCATCTCTCAAGGGCGATCGGCAGTCCTTGGAATCGTAGCGATGATTGTCGCCTCGCTGATTCCGTTCGAGTTTCTCCGACGACAGATCTTTGCTCTTTTCGTGGGCTCGATTATTCTTCAACTTCTCACCATCACCTTTTTAGGTCACTCGGTTAACGGAAACAAGAACTGGATCAACCTAGGTTTTATCAACCTTCAACCATCTGAAATCATCAAGCTGACGATGATTCTTTATTTGGCAGAGTTTCTCACTAGCCACGACCGAGAGTTGTCGTTTGCGAAAACGTGGACGCAGCCATTCATCGTCTCTATCATCGCCATCGGGACGGTTCTAGGCGGAAAAGATCTTGGTACGGCGATGGTGATGGTCGCCATCTTGGTTGGCGTGCTGACCTTCGCGGGCATGCCTCGCGTTTGGTTCTGGCGCATAACAGCTTTTTTGGTCGCTGGCATTTGGGTTGCATTGCAACAGGGCGGTTCGCGCATGGGGCGAATAATGGCCTGGCTGCACCCTGACTGGCCAGACCCAAATCAGTACAACTGGCAGCAAGATCATGCCATGTGGGCCTTCGCATCCGGCGGTTGGACAGGAGTAGGTCTAGGAAAGTCTCAGTTGAAGTGGTCTTGGATTCCCGAAGCCGAGAATGACTTCATCTTTGCGATCATCGGTGAAGAGGGTGGTCTATTGTTTTCGATTTTTATAGTCGGGATTTTTGTCTGGCTCACCTACACACTTCTGTTCACCGCTGAGAACAACAGTGACAGTTTCTCGCGTTACTTAATTCAGGGTGTGATGATTTGGATCGCGGTGCAGTCCACAATCAATATCGCTGTAGTTCTTGACTGGCTGCCAGTTTTGGGAGTGCCACTCCCGCTAATCTCTGCTGGTGGTTCGTCGCTGGTGATGTTGCTCGCTGCCTTCGGTTTGGTGCTTGGCGCCGAGCGTCAATATGGATCTTCTAACCAAAGGCAAATTAGATGACAACGTATCTTTTAGCGGGGGGTGGCACAGCTGGGCACGTAAACCCTCTTCTTGCGCTTGCCGATCGAATTCGTTCACATGAACCAGATTCGGTCATTCTCGCGCTCGGAACAGTTGAGGGTCTCGAGTCGAGATTGGTGCCGCTGCGCGGCTATGAACTTCTCACTGTAGCCAGGCTGCCTTTTCCGCGAAGACCAAACAAGTACGCGCTTATCTTTCCGATCAAATACCGTAAAGCCGTGTTAGAAGTTCGCAAGTTTATTCGTGAACGAGGAGTTGACATCGTGGTCGGCTTTGGCGGCTACGCTAGCGCACCAGCCTATGAAGCCGCTCGGGCCGAAGGTGTTCCTTTCGCCATTCACGAAGCAAATGCATTGCCCGGCATGGCTAATCGAAGGGGATCTAAAACAGCCGCTGCAGTAGCCGTGGCTTTTGAGGGCACCCCACTGAAAGGCGCACAGCTGGTCGGCATGCCTCTTCGAGCCGAGATCGAAGGGCTTGTTCGCGGCGTCGATAAGGCTGCGGCTCGAAAATACTTCGGGTTAGACGAAAACACCGTGACACTTCTGGTGACAGGTGGTTCGCTCGGTGCTCAACGAATCAACGAAACAATTGAGAAGTCTCGTCACGTACTTTCGGCTGCCGGCATTCAGGTTCTTCACATCATGGGCGGCCGGAGCGATTTGCCTGAGGTGAACGAGGCAAATTACGTTCGTATCGCCTACTGCGACAACATGGAGCTTGCTATTGCCGCTGCCGATGTTGCTGTCGCCAGGTCTGGGGCCGCGACAGTTTCTGAGTTCAGTGCGGTAGGGTTGCCGGCAATTTATGTGCCGTACCCAGTCGGGAACGGCGAACAAGCGCTCAACGCCAGCGCGGCGGTGTCAGCAGGAGCAGCTATTTTGGTCAAGGATGCCGACTTCACGCCCGAATTTGTTACCGACACGATCGTGCCCCTTGTTTCTGACAACAAGCGCATTGCAATGATGAGTGCGTCTTCGGCGCTGGTGTCCATAACAGACGGCGCGGAGCGCTTGTACCGCTTGGTTGCAGGGCTCAAGGGCTAGTCGCTCTTACTCTTTTATCGAAGAAGGATTTCAATGATCAAACCAGATTTCAGTCAACCGGTACCAGAAGACTTGGGCACCGTTCACTTCATCGGCATCGGTGGCTCTGGAATGTCTGGCATCGCGCGAATTCTGATTGGCATGGGGCACAAGGTCACCGGTTCAGACTTGCGTGACACATCAAATGTGGCTGCCCTTCGCGAGCTCGGCGCAGATATTTTTATTGGCCACGACGAGTCCCACCTAGGTAACCCAGACACCGTCGTGGTTACCTCGGCACTCTGGCCAACCAATCCCGAATACCTTCTTGCGAAGGCGAAAGCCATACCGGTCATTCACCGAAGCCAGGCGTTGGCTTACCTTACTACCAAGAAGCGACTCATCGCGGTTGCTGGTGCGCACGGCAAGACGACCAGCACCGGAATGATCATCACGGCGCTGCTTGAACTTGGTGTAGACCCAAGTTTCGTAAACGGCGGTGTCATCGCAGCCCTTGAATCGAGCTCCGGCGCTGGCAAAGACAACCTGTTTGTTATTGAAGCCGATGAGTCTGACGGCTCGTTCTTGCACTACGATACGGCGATCGCGCTGATCACCAACGTCGACCCAGATCACCTTGATCACTACGGTTCGCTTGAAGCTTTTGAGGCAGAGTTTGCGAAGTTCGCCAGCAATGCAAAAGAGTTTGTTGCAATTAGTAGCGACGATTCGGGTGCCGTGGCTGTCACCAACCTCTTGCGGGGCAAAAAGATTCTCACCTTTGGCAGAGCAGAGGGCTCATTTGTTCGTTTAACCAATATTGATGCAACTGGTTCGAGAGTCTCCTTCAGCGCTCAGGTTCTAGGCAACGAGGTTTCGGCAACCCTTCTTGTTCCTGGCGAGCACAACGCAATCAACGCCGCGGGGGCCCTAGCTGTTTTGGTTGGTCTTGGCTTTGACGCGTCAGAGGCTCTTGAAGCCATCGCAACATTTGGTGGCACAGAGCGACGCTTTGAATTGCACGGTGAACGCAGGGGAGTGTCGGTCTACGACGACTTCGCCCATCACCCAACCGAGGTTTTTGCTGCGCTAAGCGCGGCAAGAGCGGTTGTTGGTGATGGCAAATTGATTACGGTGTTTCAACCGCATCTCTACAGCCGAACCAGACTGATGCACAAGGATTTTGCCGAAGCACTGTCGCTGAGCGACGAGGTTGTGGTTCTAGATATTTACGCGGCTCGCGAAGACCCTGAGCCAGGAGTCACTGGAGCGCTGGTGTCTGATTCATTCGCAGACCAGTCGAAGGTTCACTACGTGCCTATTTGGGATGATGCGCCTGCAGTTGCCGCGAATTTGGCCTCGAGCGGCGACTTTATCGTGACTATGGGTTGCGGCGATGTTTACCGCATGGTTCCGGCGCTCCTGGAGGCACTGGAGCATTGAAACGACCTCAGGGCCGACCTTCGGCTAAAAGTCGCCCTCAGGTGTCAGCTGGCGCTCCCAAGGCGAACAAAACATCTAAGTCGCCGAGGGCTACAGCCTTAGAGTCTCCTCGCGAGCCCCGTGAGCCTCGCGCCCTTCGGCGAATTGACAGCCGAGTTGTCGCGCTGCGCCCTAAGCGCGGTCTTGGTCGAATCGTCTTTATTTCAACCGCCGTTTCGGTTTCACTTTTGGTGGCTTTCGTCTTGGTCGCAGCCTTTTCGCCGCTTTTGGCAATCGAAAATGTCAATATTCGTGGCAATCAGCGAATTCCCATCAAGCTTCTAAACGCTGCTCTCTCGAACCAAATCGGCAAACCGCTTCCGCAAGCAACACTCGATGGTGTTTCGCAGGACCTCAAGAACTTCACCTTGATTCAAAGCATCTCGGTTGTGAATTTGCCACCGCACACGCTTGAGGTTCGAATCGTCGAGCGGCAACCCATTTGCATCATCAAGTCGGCGCTCGGGTCATTTCTTTATGACCCTGCCGGTGTGAGAATCGCCTCGGCAGGTTCTAGCGACCTTTACCCAGTAGTTGAGGCAGCCGGCAAACCAGGAGCCTCACCTGAGTTTGGTGTCGCGATCAAGGCCCTTCTGGCTTTGCCGCTGAGTCTTTATCCGCGCGTAGCCACGGTTAGTGCACCATCGATGGACTCGGTTACGTTCAAGCTTCGCGGCATGGCCGGCCAGAAAGTCATTTGGGGGGACACAACTCAGTCGGCCTTGAAGGCTCGCGTTTTGTTAGCCCTGATCAAGCACCAAAAAAAGTCTGACCGGGTCACCTACGACGTATCGTCGCCTAAAGCCCCGACTGTTCGCTACTAAAGGCCGACACGCCCGCGCGCCTACCTCAAATGTGCCGCGTTTTGACTTACTTTTCAGGCGCATAAATAAACTTCGCATTGCGTTTCAACCTCAGGTAAAGGTTGAAACTTAATGCAAACCCATGTGAGGAACCAAGTGGCTGTAAATCAGAACTTCCTAGCCGATATCAAAGTTGTCGGCGTCGGTGGCGGTGGCGTAAACGCGGTAAACCGCATGATCGAAGGCGACTTGCGCGGTGTTGAGTTCATCGCAGTGAACACAGATGCCCAGCATCTTCTGATGAGTGCCGCCAACGTGAAGATCGACATCGGCCGCGACCTAACCCGTGGCCTCGGAGCCGGTGCAGACCCAGCCGTGGGTCGACGCGCTGCCGAAGAGCACCGTGCCGAGATCGAAGCCGCCTTAAAAGGCGCAGACATGGTCTTCGTCACCGCCGGTGAAGGTGGTGGAACCGGAACCGGAGCAGCCCCGATCGTTGCCGAAATCGCCAAGAGCCTCGGCGCACTCACCGTCGGTGTTGTAACCAAGCCGTTCTCATTCGAAGGCCCGCTACGCGCTTCAAAGGCCGAAGCCGGAATCGAGGCTCTTCGCGCTGCAGTTGACTCGCTGATCGTTGTTCCAAACCAGCGTCTGCTCGCTCTAGAAGACAAGAGCGTCAGCGTAGACAATGCATTCGCAATCGCAGACAGCATTCTCAAAGCCGGTGTTCAAGGTATTACCGACCTCATTGCCAACCCTGGTTTGATCAACCTCGACTTCAACGATGTGCGTTCGGTTCTTGAGCAGTCCGGAACCGCCCTCATGGGAATCGGTGTTGCCAAGGGCGAAGACCGCGCCGTTCGCGCTGCCGAAGCCGCGATTCACAGCCCGCTCCTAGAAGCCAGCATCGACGGCGCAAATGGCGTGCTGATGCTTGTAAACGGAGCATCGACCCTCGGACTTCACGAGGTCGACGAAGCCGCCCGAATGGTTCAAGAGGCCGTAAACCCTCAGGCCAATGTGATCTTTGGTTGCACCATCGACGACACCCTCGGCGACGAGATCCGCATCACCGTAATCGCAGCTGGTTTTGATGGCGGGCTTCCGCTGAAGCGCATGTCGGTGCGTCCAACCATTTCAACCGAGCCAAAGCTTGAACCGGTAACCGCACCTGTGGTGGCGCCTGTTGTTGCAGCGGTCGCCGCTGAAGAGTTGGCTCCACGCGTGCCAAGCTGGTTCTCAGATGACACCGAGGTCGATGACACCGAAGTAGCCGACTACTTCTCGGGCGTACCAAAGGCAGAATCGGTCGAAGAAGAAGCGCCGAAAACCACCGCAATCAACATCGTCAAGGAACCAGAAGATTCCGAAGACGGCGTTTTCGGTGACGACCTGGACATCCCTGACTTCTTGAGATGAGTTCGCTTGCAGAGCGGCTGAACGCGATAGATTCGCGAATCACCGCGAGTCTTCAAGCTAACGGTCGGCAAGCCGCATCGATAACGCGCATTGTCGTGAGCAAGTTTCACCCGTCCGGCCTCGTTCGCGAGCTTTATTCCCTTGGTGTTCGTGACTTCGGTGAAAATCGCGACCAAGAGGCGTCTGCCAAGGCGGCTGAAGTCGACGATCTTGAGCTCACCTGGCACTTCATAGGGCAGTTGCAATCAAATAAGGTCAAGAGCGTTCTCGAATACGCATCGGTCATTCACTCGGTAGATCGCCAATCGCTCTTAGACGCCCTCATCAAGCAAACCGGCGAACGCAAAAAACAGGTTGACGTGTTTGTGCAGGTTAATCTCACAGAAGATCCAGCTCGCGGCGGCGTAAACGACAGCGAGCTGCTAGGTTTCGCCGACTCGGTGGCTGCGGCGCCGGGCCTGAGATTGCTTGGACTCATGGCCGTGGCCTCTTTGGATGGTGAAGAGGAGCGCGACTTCGGCAAAATCGCGAGCCTGAGCGAAAAACTCCAGGCTCAACACCCAGATGCCAAATACCTTTCGGCAGGCATGTCAAACGACTTTGAATTGGCACTCGCTTATGGCGCGACACACCTACGCATCGGTACCGCAATCACAGGTAACCGCGCGTACTAGCAATATTCTTGACGCAGGAGGATTTTCCATGAGTTTTAAAGACACAATCGTTTCGTTCATTGGCCTAAACCCGGGTGCGAAGGCTGCACCTACCGGCCCGGCTTCGTCAACCCCCGCCGCTCGCCAGGCTGCTCGACCAGTAGCTGTAAAACCACGTCGCGCTTCGGGCGACATGAGTGAGATCTACACGGTCGAGATGAAGTCGTTCAAAGACTGCACCGAGGTTTCTGACAACTTCCGCCAGGGAATCCCAGTAATCGTCAACATGGGCGCCCTGTCTGAGGTTGATTCAAAGCAGATGCTCAACTACATGCTCGGCCTCAAAGAGGGTCTTTACGGCCACCTTCGCCGCGTAACCGACAAGGTTTGGTTGCTTTCGCCGCACAACGTAGACGTGAACGAAGAGGAAACCGGCAACCCTGCAGAGACCGACGATCTTCTAGTCCAGCCATAATTCCTTGACCATTCTTGGATTTATCCTGTGGCTGTTGCTTCAGGGCTATTTTTACGTGATGTTTGCTCGTCTCATCGTTGAGCTGATCACTTTCAACAACGCACTCCTGCGCGCTAAACCAATTGTTCATTGGATTATTCGTCTGACGTGGGCACTGACCGAGCCGCCGCTAAAACTAATGCGACGAGTTGTCCCCAATATTCGTTTGGGTAGTGCAAGCATTGACCTTTCTTGGGCAATCTTGATGTTGCTCGTAAGCATCGCCTCTTCAGCCGTACAACGCCTGTAACGGGCCATGCGGTAACCTTTTAACCGTTCAACCTAAAGTGAGGTAACCATGCCATTGACTCCAGAAGACGTAGTCAATAAGAGGTTTCAGCCGACGAAGTTTCGTGAAGGCTACGACCAAGACGAAGTCGATGACTTTCTTGACGAAATCGTCGTCGAGCTCCGTCGCGTCAACCAAGAGAATGAAGATCTTCGCCAACGTTTGCTCGCCAGTGAAGGTCGAATCAATGAACTTCAGCGCGGCGGTGGCGCAATCACCACCACAGCAAGCATTCCTGCGGTTTCGGCCGTTGTCGACCCGGGTAGCGCGTTCCCTGAAGCAGTCGCTGACTCTAGCGCGCTAGATGGCAACAACACAAACAATCTTCTTCAGCTTGCTCGCAAGCTCCATGACGAGCACGTGCAAGAAGGTCTCGAAAAGCGCGAGGCTCTCATTGCCGAGGGTCATGCAACCGCAAGCCGAATCGTTCGTGAAGCTGAAGCTCAGCACAAGGCCAACATGGGCCGCCTAGAGCAAGAAAAGGCGCTCATCGAGCACAAGATCCAAGAGCTGCTAGCCTTCGAGCGCGAATACCGCCTGAAGCTGAAGACTTACATTGAGGCGCAGTTGCGCGATCTTGACACCGAAGCGCCTTCGAGCAATCAGACCGCGCTCGGGTAACAAGTGTCACGCAGTTCGCTTTATCGCGTAATCGGTGTCGGAACCCTGGTTTTAGCTATCGATCAGGTTTCGAAAATGTTTGCCTTAAAGTTTCTCGAACCTGGCAACTCAACAGCATTTCTGGGCGAGTTTTTGAAGTTTTACCTGGTTAGAAACGACTCTGCCGCCTTTTCGATAGGTAACGGTCAGACCTGGCTTTTCACAATTTTTTCTTCGATCGCCGTTGCGCTCCTGCTTTGGTTTGGCCCCCGGACACAATCTAAGAGCTGGGCGCTCATAGCGGGCCTTTTGCTCGGGGGAGTGGCTGGCAACCTAGTCGACCGCGTAACCCGTTCACCAGGGTTTCCGAACGGTCAAGTAATCGACTTCTTGCAGCTACCATTTGGCTTCGCGATCTTCAACCTCGCTGACACAGCGATTGTTGTCGCGATGTCTGTCGTCATGATTCGAATTATTCGCGGTCACAAAATCGGGCAATGAGCGAACTAAAACTTCTTCAGATTCCCGAGGGTCTCGCCGGCTCGAGAGTCGACGCCGGCGTTGCGAAAATGCTTGGCCTGTCGCGTACTGCCGTTTCGGAGCTTATCGATGCCGGCAAACTAACCAGTAGCGGCAAGGTGCTTTCGAAGTCAGATCGCTTGACCGCAGACCAACTCGTCGAGATTGATCTCGAGGCACCCAAAAACAACTTGGTCATTAATGCCGACGACGTGCCGGGCTTCAAAATAATTTTTCAAGACGAACACATTGTTGTGATCGATAAACCAGCCGGGGTCGCCTCGCACCCTTCGGTCGGTTGGGTTGGGCCAACGGTGCCGGGTGCTCTGTTGAGCTTAGGAATCCAATTGAGCACGTCTGGTGCGTCTGAGCGCCAAGGTATTGTGCAGCGTCTCGACGTTGGCACCAGCGGCCTGATGACCCTTGCCAAGAGTGAACTTGCCTACTCTCGCCTCAAGCAGGCGTTTCGTGATCGAACCGTCCAAAAGACTTACCACGCGCTTGTTCAAGGACACCTGGACCCAATGGCTGGAACCTTTGATGCTCCAATCGCCAGGCACCCAAAATCGGAGTTTAAGTTTCACGTCGCCGAGGGCGGCAAGGGTTCGGTTACCCACTACGAGACTCTCGAAATGCTTAGAGCAGCATCGCTTGTCGAAGTAATTCTCGAAACCGGGCGCACCCACCAGATTCGCGTTCACTTCTCGGCATTCCGCCACCCTCTGGTTGGCGACACCATGTATGGCGCAGACCCTACGCTCGCGGCAAAACTTCACCTCGACAGGCAGTGGTTGCACGCCGTGAAGCTCGGCTTTGAGCACCCGATAACCGGCGAGCAGGTTCAGTTCGAATCGAGTTATCCGGCCGATCTCGAACAAGCTTTGGAGAGCCTGCGAAACGGTTAGCCGCCCTTCGGTTACTCTTGGTATTCCAACCCGAGATAAAGCGAAAATGACTGAGAAAAACGATTCCTTTGTGCACCTACACGTGCACACCGAGTACTCGATTCTCGACGGCGCGGCCAAGGTAAAACCGCTTATTGACGCAGCCGTAGCCGACGGCCAAGTGGCCATCGCCATGACCGACCACGGAAACGTTCACGCTGCCTTTGAGTTTTACCACGCTGCCAAAAAAGCCGGCATCAAGCCGATCATCGGTATGGAGGCCTATGTTGCCCCGCGCGTTCATCGCTCAGACCGAACTCGCACCTACTTCGGTGACCGCGGTCGCGATGACGTTTCTTCTGGTGGCGCCTACACGCACATGACCCTCTTGGCGAGGACCACCGAGGGCATGCAAAACCTGTTCAAAATGTCTTCTCTCGCCTACATGGAGGGCATGTTCTACAAGCCGCGAATCGACCGCGAGCTTTTGCACAAATACGGAGCGGGCTTGATAGGCACCACCGGCTGTGTGTCTGGCGAAATCGCAACCTTGCTACGTTTCGGTCGCTGGGACGACGCGGTTGAGACTGTTCGAGAAATGCAAGAGATTTTTGGCAAAGAGAACTACTTCTGCGAACTCATGCGCCACGGTATCGAAATAGAGGATCGCACCGAGGCCGAGCTAATCAGGCTTGCACGCGAAACCGGCATGCCACTGCTTGCCACGAACGACCTGCATTATGTTCACGAACACGATGCCGAATACCAAGAGGCCCTTCTTTGCGTTCAATCAAACGCGACTCTCAATGACCCGGATCGATTCAAGTTCGATGGCTCTGGCTATTACCTAAAGTCAGCTGCTCAGATGCGCGAGCTTTTCAAGGACTACCCAGAAGCTTGCGATAACACTTTGGCGATTGCCGAACGCTGCGAAGTCGAATTTTCCGAGCGCGAGCTAATGCCTAACTTCCCTGTGCCCGAAGGCGAAACCGAGGCATCTTGGTTCGAAAAAGAGGTAGCGCTCGGCATGGAGCGCCGCTTCCCGGCTGGCATTCCAGAGGCTCAAGCCAAACAGGCGGCTTATGAGATTGCCATGATCAAGCAAATGGGCTTCCCAGGTTACTTTTTGGTCGTTGCCGACTTCATCGGCTGGGCGCGCAAACAGGGTATTCGAGTTGGACCCGGTCGTGGTTCGGCGGCGGGTGCAATCGTTGCGTATGCCCTCGGCATCACCGACCTCGACCCGGTGCGCTACGGCCTCATCTTCGAACGCTTTTTGAACCCTGATCGTGTTTCTCTGCCAGATATCGACGTGGACTTTGACGATCGCCGTCGCGCTGAAGTGATTCGCTACGTCTATCAAAAGTACGGCGAAGACCGCGTATCGCAGATTGGCACCTTTAACACAATCAAGGCCAAGGCTGCCCTAAAAGATGCCGCTCGCGTGCTCGGTTACCCGTACTCGATGGGCGAGAAACTCACCAAGGCTTTCCCGCCACCTGTCCTGGGGCAAGAAATCACTCTTTCGGTTCTAGAAGACCCGGCAGACAAGCGCTACCAGGAGACCAGCGATCTTCGCGAAATCATTGCCCAGGATCCCGACGCACAGCGCGTCCTCGAATTAGCCAAGGGGCTTGAGGGGCTAAAGCGTTCGACCAGCGTTCACGCCGCCGGCGTAATCATTTCGAAAGAACCGCTAATCGATGTGATTCCGCTGATGACCCGCGACGGCGAAGACGGCATGATCACCCAGTTTGATCAACCGCCTCTCGAAAAGCTAGGTCTTCTGAAGATGGACTTCTTGGGTCTTCGAAACCTGACGGTTCTTGAAGATGCGCTGGCAAACATCACACTTAACGGCGATGAAGCGCCTGTTCTTGAGCAACTCGACCTCGACGCCGACGAGAAGACCTACAAATTGCTCGGGTCTGGTGACACGCTCGGAGTGTTCCAGCTGGACGGCGGACCAATGCGTTCGTTGCTTCGCCAGATGAAGCCGACCGGATTTGATGACATCTCTGCTGCTATCGCGCTATATCGTCCGGGGCCGATGGGTGTTGACGCACACACCAACTACGCGAAGCGCAAAAACAAGCTTCAAGAGAATGTTCCTATTCACCCAACACTCAAAGAGCCGCTTTCTGAAATCTTGGACCTCACATACGGTCTGATCGTCTACCAAGAACAGGTAATGGCGGCCGCGCAAAAGGTGGCCAACTTCACCCTCGGGCAAGCAGACGTGTTGCGTAAGGCGATGGGTAAAAAGGACGCCGCCGAGCTGGCGAAGTTACGCGCGTCATTCAGTGAAGGCATGCATTCCAACGGCTTCAGTGAAGAGGCTGTAACAGCTCTGTGGGACACCCTGCTCCCGTTTGCCGGCTACGCGTTCAATAAGGCTCATAGCGCTTGCTACGGTGTTATCTCGTACTGGACGGCGTACATGAAGGCCAATCATGCGGCCGAATACATGGGCGCCCTACTCACCAGCGTCGGCGACTCTAAAGACAAACTCGCAATCTACCTGAGCGAATGCCGCCGCATGGGTCTGAAGGTTCTTTCGCCAGATGTGAACGAGTCTGGAGCTCGGTTCACAGGTAAGGGCGATTCGATTCGCTTCGGTATGGCGGCAATCAAGGGTGTTGGTGAGGCGGTCGTTGAGGCCATTGTTGCCGCGAGACTCGAAAAGGGCGCTTTCACTTCGTTTGGCGACTTTTTGAAAAAAGTGCCTGCGATTGTCTGCACCAAGCGAACCATTGAATCTCTTATTAAGGCCGGCGCTTTCGACTCTCTTGGGCACACGCGCAGGTCGCTTCATCAAATCTTCGAGTCGGCGGTAGACGCTCAGGCGAGCGTTAAGAAAAATGAAGCCACCGGGCAGGCCGACCTTTTCGGCGACCTGTTTGAGGATGACCCGATTCAGGTAGCAGTGCCGAAGGTCGACGAGTGGAACAATAAGACCAAGCTGGCCTACGAACGTGAAATGCTCGGGCTGTACGTTAGCGATCACCCGTTAAGTGGTCGCGAGTCCCAGCTGGTGAGTAACTCAGATTTTTCTATTGGCGTTTACCTTGCGAAAGAAAAGTCAGAAATCAAGGATGGCGAAACAGTCACCCTGGCCGGCTTGATCACAGGTATCCAGAACCGTGTTGGTAAGAATTCTGGCAACCCATATGCCAACGTGACGATTGAAGACTTCGATGGCGAAATCACATTTATGCTTTCTGGCAAGAACTTTCAAGAAGTCGGGCCAACACTCAGTAACGATCTTGTCGTGAGTGTTCGCGGTCGAGTCAGTGAGCGAGACGAAGGTCGAACCATCAACCTCTACAGCCTCTCGGTGCTGGAGGCTCCGGCCGATAACGAAAACCTCGTCTTGAAGCTTCGTCTTGATGAGAAAGAGGCGACTCGCGGGGTGCTGCAGGCTTTAAACGGAGTGCTTGCCTCGCACCCGGGCGAGAGTGAAGTCGTTATTTACTTGACCGGTACCGGTTCACCCAAGCCTTTTGCGCTGCCAGTGAGGGTCAAGGTTTCGAACCAGTTGTTCGCCGAGATTAAGTTCTTGCTCGGTATGAACTGCATCATGACCGAGAAGGCGCTTCGAGAGACCTTAGTCGAGGATCTCGCCGAGACCGACGAAGTTGCGTTGGTGGTAGAGGAGTCCACCCTTCTCGGCACCGACTAGTCCTTCGATTACGTCGACAATGACAACGGCGTTCGATTCGACGTCGTGAAGTTCACGAATCTTGCCAATAAGCACGGCTGAGGCATCGTTGAAGATCGGCAGCCCGTGCGGCCCGGTTGCCCAGTCTTGGCCTTCGAAACGGTGCTCTTTCGGCCCCGCCAATTTGCGGGCAAGTTCGACGTCTTCTGCGCCGAGGGTGTGAACGGCAACGTAGCCGCGCTGGCAGAGCGCCGGCCAAGACGAGGCTCCTCTGGCCACGTTGAAGGTTAGAAGCGGCGGGTTAGCACCTAGTGAGGTCATCGAGGTAGCCGTGAACCCAACTGGCTTCTTTTCGGAGTCAAGCATGGTGATGATTGCAACGCCTGATGCGTGTCTGCGGAATGTCGCTTTCAGAGCTTCGGTTGGGTCGCTCTCAAGCGAAAAGTTTGTCATGTTTGCAAGTTTAGAATTGCATTTGTTCAGAAGGGTGCAGATGCGCAGGATTGACCTTCGAGGCGAGAGCCTCGATTCACGAAATGTGAACCAGAAACTTCCGCGCGCGCTGCAAAACATCGACGCGGTTTTAGAGTCCGTCTTGCCCATCATCGACGACGTTCGCACCAGGGGGGAGGTGGCGCTAGTCGAGCTGGCCAATCGATTCGATGGTGTCGACCCTCGACCGATTCGCGTTTCGCAGCAAGAACTCGATGCCGCCCTCGCCAACCTGTCTAAGGGGCTCAGGTCGAGCATTGAGATTGCTATCGACCGAGTGCGCAAGGTTTCTGAAGCCAATCTGCCTCAAGACACGTCAACCAGCCTCGGCGATGGTGCGGTGGTTGACCAGCGTTGGTTAGCGGTTGATTCGGTCGGCCTTTATGTGCCGGGCGGCAAAGCGGTCTACCCCTCAAGCGTTGTCATGAATGTTGTGCCCGCGCAGGTAGCCGGCGTTTCACGACTTGCCATGGTTACGCCTCCTCAAAAAGCTTTCGGTGGTCGCCCGCACCCCACAGTATTGGCGACAGCTGCGCTCCTTGGGCTCACCGAGGTTTACGCCATGGGAGGGCCCGCGGCTATTGCTGCCCTTGCCCACGGGGTGCCAGACATTGGTCTCGAACCTGTGGTTTTGATCACCGGGCCTGGCAACAACTTTGTTACAGCTGCGAAGCGAGCTCTTCGTGGGGTCGTAGGTATCGACTCGGAGGCTGGTGCCACCGAGATTATGGTCGTTGCAGATGCCTCAGCAAATGCCGCTTTTGTCGCTGCCGATCTAATCAGTCAGGCTGAACACGACGAGTCAGCAGCGGGCGTCCTGGTTTCTGATTCTGAGCAACTGCTCGATGCTGTTGCAATTGAGTTAGAGGCACAAAAGTTGAATGCCCGTCACGCTGGTCGAATTGATGTAGCGCTAGAGGGTCAGCAGTCGGCTCTAGTTCTTGTTGACGATCTTTCTTCGGCTTTTGCGGTGGCAAATGCATACGCAACCGAGCACCTCGAGCTTCACGTTGCCGATTTGCCTGCCGCACTCTCGGCGATAAAGAACGCAGGTGCCATTTTTGCAGGGGAATACTCGCCCGTAAGTCTTGGCGACTACATGGCTGGTTCCAATCACGTGCTACCAACCTCACAGCAGGCCAAATTTGGCTCAGGTCTGGGCGTGCACAGCTTTTTACGAGCTCAGCAAGTGATTCGCTATACCGAGTCTGCGTTGGCTCAAATCGCCGCAGAAATCGACCTGCTTGCAACCGAAGAAGGCCTGCCAGCGCACGGTGCCGCGGTGTTGATTCGCGACGCAAAACACCGACACGCCGAGTAAGGCACAAATTTGCAAAAAACTGCCCTAAACCACAAGATATAGGGACTGCAACACCAAAATAACCCACATATAGGGCTTTTGGTCGTAGTCATGTGATGAAGGGAGCCTGAAGAATGCACTGTCCGTTCTGCAAAAACCCCGACTCACGTGTAACCGATTCGAGAACCTCCGACGATGGATCATCGATCCGCCGTAGGCGCCAGTGCCCCGAATGCGGCATGCGTTTCAGTACCTCTGAAACCGCATCGCTCACCGTGGTAAAGCGAAGTGGAGTCATCGAGCCATTTAGCCGAAGCAAAATCGTGAATGGTGTGCGAAAGGCCTGCCAGGGCAGACCGGTTGAAGAAGCCGATCTAGCGTTGCTTGCCCAGACCGTGGAAAACACGGTCCGCGCCACTGGAGCGTCACAGATCGAGGCGAACGAAATCGGTTTAGCAATACTCGAACCGCTTCGAAAGCTTGATGAAGTCGCATTTATGCGTTTCGCGAGTGTCTACCAGGGTTGGGAATCCCTGGATGACTTCGAGGCGGCAATCAACGTCTTGCGAGCAAGCAACGAAGCAACAGCAGATTTTTAAAAAAGTAACTACGAAAGGCAAGAAAAATGACTGATACGTCATCGTTCACCCAGCACAACACTGGGAACGGCGCGGGACTAACCATCAACCGCATCTACACCACCCCCGGTGTGCACCCTTACGACCTAGTCAACTGGGAGACCCGCGACGTCGTCCAGACCAACTGGAAGAACGGCGAGGTAATCTTCGAGCAGCGCGGCGTGGAGTTCCCGGAGTTCTGGAGCATCAACGCTTCGACCATCGTGAC
Source organism: uncultured Micrococcales bacterium (assembly GCA_903880095.1). Taxonomy (GTDB): domain Bacteria; phylum Actinomycetota; class Actinomycetes; order Actinomycetales; family Microbacteriaceae; genus Rhodoluna. The sequence goes on from CAIRNX010000010.1 coordinate 56,501, forward strand.
CACCAAGTACTTCCGTGGCGCCGTTGGCACCCCTGAACGTGAGTTCAGCCTTCGCCAGCTAATCGACCGGGTTGCCCTTACCTACACCCAGGCTGGCCGCGACCACGGTTATTTTGCAAGTGAAGACGACGCCACCATCTTCGAGCACGAACTAACCCACATGCTTTTGAACCAGATCTTTGCGTTCAACTCGCCAGTATGGTTCAACGTCGGTACCAAGAGCCCGCAGCAGGTTTCTGCTTGCTTCATTCTTTCGGTTGACGACTCGATGGACTCGATTCTCAACTGGTACCGCGAAGAAGGCCTAATCTTCAAGGGCGGCTCAGGCGCAGGTCTAAACCTCTCGCGTATCCGTTCGTCTAAGGAGCTTCTAAAGAACTCTGGTGGCTCGGCCTCAGGCCCTGTTTCGTTCATGCGCGGTGCAGATGCCTCGGCAGGAACCATCAAGTCTGGCGGCGCAACCCGTCGCGCAGCAAAGATGGTTGTTCTAGACATCGACCACCCAGACATCGAAGAGTTCGTCGAGACCAAGGCCAGCGAAGAGAAGAAGATCCGAGTTCTCCGCGACGCAGGCTTCGACATGGAGCTCGGTGGCAAAGACATCAACTCTGTTCAGTACCAGAATGCCAACAACTCGGTTCGTGTAAACCGCGAGTTCATGGAGGCTTACGAGAACGGCAGCAAGTTCGGACTTCGTGCCCGCACCACCGGCGAAGTTATCGAAGAAGTTGACGCTCGCGAATTGTTCCGCAAGGTAGCAGTAGCTGCCTGGGAGTGCGCCGACCCTGGCATTCAGTACGACGACATCATCAACGACTGGCACACCTCGCCTGAGTCGGGTCGCATCACCGGTTCGAACCCATGCTCGGAGTACATGCACCTCGACAACTCGTCATGCAACCTTGCAAGCTTGAACCTGCTCAAGTTCCTTAACCCAGACGGCTCGTTCGACTCAGAGACTTTCTCTCGTGCCAACGAACTAATCTTCACCGCGATGGACATCTCAATCTGCTTCGCAGACTTCCCAACCGAGAAGATTGGCGAGACCACTCGCAACTTCCGTCAGTTGGGTATCGGCTACGCAAACCTTGGTGCATTGCTCATGGCAATCGGCGTTCCTTACGACAGCCGCGAAGGTTTCGCACTGGCCGCAAGCATCACCTCGCTAATGACCGCTGCTTCATACCGTCGCTCGGCTGAACTTGCCGGCGTAGTTGGCCCTTACAACGGCTACGCACTCAACAAGGCCGGCCACGACCGCGTAATGGCAAAGCACGAGGCAGCAAACGCTGTAGTTGTTCCTGTCAGCCAGATCGACGCAGAGGTTCACGAAGCGGCAACCCGCGAGTGGGCACTAAACACCGAGATTGGTTCACGCAACGGCTGGCGTAACTCGCAGGCCTCGCTGCTTGCACCTACCGGCACCATCGGTTTCATGATGGACTGCGACACCACGGGTATCGAGCCTGACTTCTCACTAGTGAAGTACAAGAAGCTCTCGACCGGTGGTTCGATGCAGATCGTCAACCAGACGATCCCGTTCGCACTGCACCGCTTGGGCTACTCGCAGGAGACCATCGAGGCAATCATCGACCACATCAGCCAGCACGGCCACGTGGTTGACGCCCCGGGTCTAAAGCAGGAGCACTACGCCATCTTCGACACCGCCGTTGGTATCCGTGCAATCGAGCCAATGGGCCACGTTCGCATGATGGCAGCTGTTCAGCCGTTCCTTTCGGGTGCAATCTCGAAGACCGTGAACATGCCAGAAACTGCAACCGTAGAAGAGATCGAAGATGTCTACTACCAGGGCTGGAAGCTTGGACTAAAGGCCCTAGCTATCTACCGCGACAACTGCAAGGTTGGTCAGCCACTTAGCGACGCCAAGGCAAAGACCGAAGCAAAGCCTGCTGCAGCCGCAGCTGAGCCTGCCGGTCTTTCGCACCCGGTTCGCAAGCGTCTGCCTAAGTCGCGAGCATCGTCGACCACCTCGTTCACCGTTGGTGGCGCAGAGGGTTACATGACCGCCAGCAGCTACCCAGACGGTCAGCTCGGCGAAGTCTTCTTGAAGCTCGGCAAGCAGGGTTCGACCCTCGCCGGTGTGATGGATGCCTTCTCGATCGCCATCTCAATCGGTCTGCAGTACGGTGTTCCGCTAGAGACCTACGTCAAGAAGTTCACCAACGTGAACTTTGAGCCTGCTGGTCTAACCGACGATGCCGATATCCGTATGGCCAAGTCACTGATGGACTACATCTTCCGTCGACTAGCACTCGACTACCTACCGTTCGACACCCGCGCAGCGCTTGGCATTCACAGCGCCTCGGAGCGTTCGGCAGCGTTGGACGCAGCTGGTGGCTACCCACCGGTTGTCGAGATCTCTTCGACCCCGGTTGTTGAAGAGGCAGTTGCCGAAGTTGAGGCAATCGTTGAGGTTTCGGCTCCGGTCGAAGTAACCCTCACCGTCGAGCCAAAGCGCGAGGTTCACTCTTCGGCTGAGCTGTTCGAGTTGCTTCAGGGCAAAGAATCAGATGCTCCACTGTGCTTCAGCTGTGGCATCAAGATGCGCCCATCTGGCTCGTGCCACGTCTGCGAAGGCTGTGGTTCGACGAGCGGTTGCAGCTAAACCGTAGAGCATCGAAAGGGCCGACACCTTCTGGGTGTCGGCCCTTTCGCTTTAGTGCCTTCGGGTAGCCTTGAGGAGTGCTTTACACACTGATCCTTCGCATATTTTTCGTGCGCTTCAAGCCCGAGTCGATTCACCATTTCGTGGTTGCCGGCGTTCGTTTTGCCAGCGCTATCGGTGTTCTTCGACTCTTGAGGCTCAACGCCAAGCAAACCAAGCCGATCGAAGCCTTCGGCTTGAAATTCAACGGCCCATTCGGCTTGGCCGCAGGTTTCGACAAAAATGCGATCGCAATTAAGGCTCTGGGTGAGCTCGGTTTCTCGCACGTTGAAGTGGGCACTGTTACCGCTCTCGCGCAGCCGGGCAACCCCAAGCCACGCCTTTTCAGGTTGCTCGACGACCGAGCCCTAATCAATCGCATGGGCTTTAACAATGAGGGTGCAGAGGCCGTTGCAAAGCGTCTAAAGGCACTTCGAGCTAAAAACCTTAGGCACCTGCCCGTTATCGGCATCAACATTGGCAAGAGCAAGGTAACTCCTGTCGAAAAGGCCGCCGATGACTATCGCACGAGCGCAAAATTGCTAAGCCCATACGCCGATTACCTGGCCGTGAACGTGTCGTCACCCAACACTCCTGGTCTGCGCTCACTGCAGTCGGTAGAGGCGCTGGAGCCGATTTTGGCGGCCGTTTTGGCCGAGAGTGGTTCGAAGCCGGTTCTCGTAAAAATCGCCCCAGATTTGGCCGATGAAGACATAATCGCCGTGGCCGACCTTGCAAAACGACTGAGACTTGCTGGCGTGATTGCCACCAACACGACTATTTCGCGGGCGAACCTAAAAACTGACGCCGCAAAGGTGGCGGAATGCGGCGACGGCGGGCTCTCTGGCGCACCACTAAAGGCTAGATCTCTCGAGGTTTTGAACCTCTTGAATGCGCACGCCGGCGACTTTCTGGCAATAGTTTCTGTCGGGGGAGTGGAAAGCCCAGAAGAGGCTCAAGAAAGAATTAAAGCCGGCGCAACCCTGGTTCAGGGCTACACCGGCTTCATCTACCGCGGGCCATTTTGGGCTCGCCGCATAAACCGTTTCGTTCGCTAGACCAAGCGGGTCTCTGGCGCGGTCGTTAGTGCAGCATCGGTTTCGGCGATAGGAAGCGTAATCTCGTCGATCTTTGCCATAACGTCTGCCGAAAGCTTCACGCCAGCCGCCGCGATATTTGAGGCAATTTGGTCTGGCCGACTAGCGCCGACAATCGCAGAAGCAACATTCTTGTTTTGCAACACCCATGCGAGTGCCAGCTGTGCCATGGTAAGGCCAAGGTCGTCGGCGATAGGCTTCAACTGCTGAACACGAGTCAAAACCTCGTCGTTTAGCTTTTCGCGAATAAACCTGCCAGCGGCTTCGTCGGCGGCACGCGAATCGGCCGGAACCGGCTGGCCCGGTAGGTATTTACCAGTCAGAATGCCCTGCGCCATCGGCGACCAAACAATCTGTGAAACACCGAGTTCTTCAGACTTAGGAATCACCTTGTCTTCGATTACTCGCCAGAGCATCGAATACTGAGGTTGGCTCGAAATTAGCTGAAAGCCCAATTCTTTTGAAAGCTTGTGTCCGGCTTCAATCTGCTCAGCTGTCCACTCAGAAACACCGATGTAGAGTGCTTTACCCGCGCGAACGATGTCGGCGAAGGCTTGCATGGTCTCTTCGAGCGGGGTTTCAACGTCGTAGCGGTGAGCTTGGTAAAGGTCGACGTAGTCGAGGTTCAAGCGCTTTAGCGAGCCGTTTATTGACTCCATTATGTGCTTGCGCGAAAGACCGGTGTCGTTTGGCATGCGCTCAGCCACCGGCCAATAAACCTTGGTGAAAACCTCGATACCCTCTCGTCGCTGGCCAGCAAGCGCCTTGCCAAGAACGGTCTCGGCGGCCTGGTTTGCGTAAACATCAGCGGTGTCGAAAGACGTGATTCCTCCGTCCAGAGCCGCGTGGACGGTCGCGATTGCGGCCGAGTCATCAACCTGCATGGCATGAGTCAACCAGTTGCCGTAGGTGAGTTCAGAGATTTTAAAGCCAGAGTTTCCGAGGTAGCGATATTCCATTAGTTTTCACCGATCAGTTGTTTGGTTAGTGCTTCTAAATGGGTGTGCAGGTTGCCCACCCAGTGTTCCTGTTCTGGCTTCATAAGTACGCTTCGCATGATTCTCGCCTGCTGCGCGTCCTCATTCAATTTAAAGCCTCGCGCACGAAGAGCCTCGGGTTTTACCACGTAGGTTGCGAGGTGGATCTGATCCTTTCGGTCTCCATCGGCAGCCCGCAAGAAAAGTTCGTGACTCATGTGATCTAGCTGACTCATCGAAGATGCATTCGGCAGGTAGGCGATAATGTCGAGTTCTGGCTTTTGGTAAGGCGAGAGCACATCGGATTTTTCGAGTAGCGAGTGCCAATTCAAGGCAGCGTTTCTGCCGGCTAGTAACACCTTACCAAGGCCATCCTCGGTGAGCGGGAAAACCTTTAGGGTTGCCCAGAGCGCAGCTGCCGATGCTCCGGCTCGGGAGCACTCTAGTTGGATTTCACCGAAGTGCAGGTCGTCACTTGCAAAGTACGTGTAAGGCGAATCGTGTTTGTAGAAGCGACCGATGGTGATGTCGCTGAAAAACACCGCGCCACATCCGTATGGTTGAAGCCCGTGTTTGTGCGGGTCGACAACCACAGAATCACTTTGCGCTATCGCCGCGAAGTGTCTTGCACCATCGGCATCCAAGTGATTTTCAATTAGCTTGAAGAAACCTCCGTAGGCCGTATCAACGTGGACGCGTGCCCCGTAGCGACGAGCGAGTGGAATGATGTCGGCTAGCGGGTCAATTGCACCGAGGCCCGTGGTGCCAAGGGTGGCAACTACCGTGCCAATCTGCCCTTTGGCAAGTTCGGTCTCGAGGTGGTTGAGGTCCATTCGACCAAACTCATCGGTTTGAATGCCGATTGATTCGATGTTGAGCACCTCACTCATGCGTGAGTGGGTGTAGTGCGAATCCTTGCTGTGCGCGATTCCTTTACCTGGGTGAATCTCGCGGCCAATCCAAAGTGCCTCGAGGTTTGCCGTGGTTCCACTCCAGGTCAGGTGGCCCAAAAACTGCTCAGGGTAGCCAAACATGTTGGCCATGTCACGCAAAACTTCGCGCTCCATCATGGTTGTTGCCGGCCCGCCATCAATCGAGTGGTTATTGGGGTTAATCATCATGGTTGCGAGGTAAGCCGCGATAGCCACCGGGTGAGGCGGTTTAAGCATCTGACCGGCGTAGTTGGGGTGAAAGTACGGAAAGTTGTTCTCGAGCCGGTCTGTCAATTCGAGAAGTACGCCTTGCACCTTTGCCATGTCGGCTTGCTGGCTCGAGTGCACCTCAAAATTGCCGTAGCTATCTTTGAGTGCGCTTATGGCGCCTACCACCTGGGGAAGTAGATCGGTGAGTTTGATTTCTTGTGCCAAAGTTGACTCCTTTGTGAACTTCCGGCGTTGAGAAACTACTTTTTGTTTGAGCCTCGTTTAACCTGCGGTTTCGGAAGGCGCATTGGGCGCATCTGGAAGCTTCGGCTGGCCGCGTACCAGGCAATGCCCTTGTCGACCGAGCCGTGGCGTTTCGATACCTCGCGCTTGACCATGTTCATTATCAAAAACGCATCTACAACGATGGCAATCATGACTGCCCACATCAAAAGGATGCTGATGGCTTGAATTTCAACACTTGCGATGCTGTTGATGATAATCACCAGAAAAAGCAGACCTATGAGAATCTCACCAACGGTGAACGCGCGGCCGTCAACGAGGTCGCGTGCCATGCGGCGCTGAGGCCCTTTGTCTCGCGGGCCGAGGAATCGCTCTTCGCCAGACATCATTCCGGCGCGTGCCTTGGCACGCTCCTCGATCACGCGGGCTTTCTCTGCCTTGCGAGCTTCGGGAGTCTTCTTGCCTACGATTGGGCGAACATTGGCCGCCTCTCGTTCTTTGCGTGAGGGAGTGGGGCGGCCTTTGCCATTTGGCTTGGGTGTTTGTGAGTCGGTCATTTATGTCCTAAAGATTCAGGTTTTCTGTTCCTAAGATTACTCTCATGAACAACTTCTCGAGCATCAACCAAATCGATCAGAGTCTTGTAGCCCAGGTGCGTGATGTAGTCGATGGCGATTTCGCCAGACGCATTGGTGATCTAGGTCGCCTCGTGAAGATTGAGGGCATCGCCTGGGACGCGTTTGACGCAGCCAATCTGGAAAGTTCGGCCGAAGCCGTTGCCGAGCTTTTGCGCGAAACAGGAATCTTCGAATTTGTTGAGATTCGCCGCGCCGAACTCGACAGCATTCCAGGTTCTCCGGCCGTGGTTGCTCGCCGAGCGGCTAAAAACGGTAAACCGACCTTCTTGCTTTATGCCCACCACGATGTTCAGCCTCCAGGCAATCTTGATGACTGGGAGACCCCTCCTTTTGAACCAACCTTGAAGAACGGTCGAATCTTCGCCCGTGGCGCAGCCGACGACAAAGCCGGCATCGTCGCCCATTTAACGGCTCTCGAAACTATCCGCAAGGTTCTTGGCGACGACTTCGACCTTGGCATCTCGGTGTTCATCGAGGGCGAAGAAGAGGCTGGTTCGCGAACGTTCAGAACCTTCCTTGACGAAAACCGTGACGTTCTCGCCGCCGATGCCATCGTCGTAGCCGACTCTGGCAACTGGACAGCGGATATCCCGGCGCTTACCACGACCCTCCGCGGTTTGGTTTCGCAGGTAATCGAGGTTTCAACCATCGATCACGCGCTGCACAGCGGCATGTACGGGGGAGTGGTGCCAGACGCCATGACCGCGATGATCCGCTTGCTCGCTACCCTTCACACTCCTGACGGTTCGGTTGCGGTCGAAGGTTTGGTTAACGGCACAGCTTCGCCGCTGCCTTACTCTGAGGCCGAACTTCGTCGCGACGCGGGCGCTGAAGAACCGCTCGAACTTATCGGTTCCGGCTCGATTCTCGATCGCCTGTGGGCAAAGCCATCGATCACGGTGATTGGAATCGACGGGCAATCGGTTGCGCTTTCGTCAAACACCCTGCTGCCAAAGGTGAAGGCAAAGATTTCGCTGCGAATCGCGCCAGGTGATGAGCCAGACAAGGCCTTGCAAGCCCTGCGCGCGCACCTAGAGAAGCATGTGCCTTTCGGCGCCAAGCTCGACTACCTAGAAATCGAGACGGGCAAGCCGTTCAAAGCAGATGCCTCCGGTTGGGCGCAAACCCTTGCCGAAACAGCCTTGCAGGCTGCCTTTGAGAACGAAACGGCACTTATTGGCATAGGTGGGTCGATTCCTTTCATCGCCGACCTAATGGAGGTTTTCCCGAACGCGCAAATCTTGGTTACCGGTGTCGAAGATGCCGACAGCCGCGCTCACAGCCCTAACGAGTCTGTAGAGGTTGCTTCTCTAAAGAAGGCAATGGTTGCCGAGGCTTTGATGCTGATCAAGGCAAACGAACTCGGCTAGACGAGGTAAACTTAGACCATGTCTGAGACCACTTTTGAAGGTATTCACCTCACCGATTCGGCTGTCAACAAGCTCAAGGTTCTTCTAGAGACCGAGCAGAGCGAAGAGCAGATTCGCCTTCGCCTCTATGTAGAGCCAGGCGGCTGCTCTGGTCTGCGCTACGACTTCTTCCCTGACGAAAAGCTTGAGGCCAGCGACAAGGTTTTCCCTTTCGATGGCGTTGAGGTAGTCGTCGACAACAAGAGTCTTCCTTACCTTGACGGTTCAACCCTTGACTGGGAAGACACCATCATGCGCCAGCGTTTCATCATCGACAATCCAAACGCTCAGGGCACCTGCGCCTGTGGCGATTCATTCAACTAAACCACCGCAAAACGCCTAGTTTTTGGCGGTTTATCAAGCAGTCGCGGGATTAGACTTATCTCGTAACGATTCAATGTTCGAAGGGTTATTGTGCGTTCAAAGCGTGGATTCAGATGGCTAAGTTTGCCCATCGCAGCGAGCCTGATGCTCGCACTTTCTGGTTGCTCTAGCGAGTACTGGGCGAGCAGCTTCCTGCCACTGGGTAGCAAAGATGTAACCAATCACACGGCTGCTGTCACCGACTTCTGGACAACCTCGTGGATTGTCCTTTTCTTGGTAGGTTTCATCGCCTGGGGCCTAATGGCTTGGGCGCTAATCGTTTACCGCCGCCGTAAGGGTTCTAACGACGTCCCGGCGCAGCTTCGTTACAACAACCCAATCGAAACCCTGTTCACGGTTGTTCCGCTGATCCTCGTTATCGGCTTCTTCGTACTCACCGCACGCACCATGTCAGACATCGAAAAGCCGACCGTGAACCCTGATGTTCAGGTTCAGGTCATCGGTAAGCAGTGGTCTTGGGACTTCAACTACGTGAAAGAAGACGTTTACTCTTCTGGCATTCAGGTTCAGCCGAGCGAGGTAACCAAGCCGGTCAGCGAAATGCCTGTGCTTCACCTACCCGTCAACAAAACCGTTGAACTAGACCTTCAGTCGCGCGACGTTATCCACTCATTCTGGGTTGTACAGTTCCTTTACAAAAAGGACGTCTTCCCAGGTCGTTGGAACCACGAATACTTCACACCAACCAAGGTCGGCGTCTACACCGGTAAGTGCGCGGAGCTCTGTGGCGAATTCCACTCAATGATGCTCTTTCAGGTCTCGGTAGACACCCCAGAGCAATACGCCGCGTACATCCAGTCTCTAAAAGACAAGGGTCAGACTGGCCAGCTTTCAATAGACGACAGCCGCAACCAGAACCTTCCAGGTAACGGCAGCACCACCGGAAACGAGGGCTAAGAAAAATGGCAACCCCAAACCAGACCAAGTCAAAGGGCCGCATCCTCGTCGATTGGCTAACCACAACTGATCACAAGAAGATCGGTTACCTGTACCTGATCACCTCGATCATCTACTTCTTCATCGCAGGCATCATGGCGCTCATCATTCGCGCCCAGCTCGCCGCTCCAGGCCTAGAGATTGTCGGTAGCAAGGAGCAGTACAACCAGCTCTTCACCATGCATGGCACAATCATGCTGCTGATGTTTGCAACCCCGCTGTTCGCAGCTTTTGCCAACATCCTCATGCCAGTTCAGATTGGTGCGCCAGATGTGGCGTTCCCGCGTCTAAACGCAATTGCTTATTGGTTCTACTTCTTTGGCTCATTCGTAGCCGTAGCCGGATTCTTCACCCCGCAGGGTGCGGCATCGTTCGGTTGGTTCGCATACGCGCCGCTCTCTGACACGACTTACTCACCAGGGCTAGGTGGAGACCTATGGGTCTTCGGTCTGGCGCTTAGCGGTTTCGGTACCATCATGGGTGGTGTCAACTTCATCACCACGATCTTGACCATGCGTGCTCCTGGTATGACCATGTTCCGCATGCCAGTTTTCACATGGAACACCCTGGTCACCTCGATTCTCGTGATCATGTGCTTCCCGCCGCTAGCAGCTGCGCTGTTCGCACTTGGTGCAGACCGTAAATTCGGAGCCCACATCTTCGACCCGGCAAACGGCGGCCCAATGCTTTGGCAGCACCTGTTCTGGTTCTTCGGTCACCCAGAGGTTTACATCTTGGCTCTACCGTTCTTCGGAATAATCTCAGAAATCTTCCCGGTATTTAGCCGCAAGCCAATCTTTGGTTACAAGACGCTGATCTACGCGACCATCGCTATTGCTGCACTCTCGATGACCGTTTGGGCTCACCACATGTACGTGACCGGTTCGGTATTGCTACCATTCTTCGCATTCACGACCATGTTGATTGCTGTCCCGACCGGGGTAAAGGTGTTCAACTGGATTGGCACGATCTGGAAGGGCTCGATCTCCTTCGAAACCCCGATGCTTTATGCTCTCGGCTTCCTGGCAACGTTCATTTTCGGTGGTCTAACGGGAGTAATTCTGGCATCACCCACCTTCGACTTCGCCGTATCCGATAGCTACTTTGTTGTTGCACACTTCCACTACGTAATCTTCGGTACCGTTGTGTTTGCTATGTTTGCTGGCATCTACTTTTGGTACCCAAAGATGACCGGAAAACTCCTCAACGAGAAGCTAGGAAAGATTCAGTTTTGGCTCTTGTTTATCGGTTTCCACCTAACATTCTTCGTTCAACACTGGCTTGGCGTGATCGGCATGCCACGTCGATACGCAACCTACCTGGCCAGCGATGGCTTTGGTTGGGGCAACCAGCTTTCAACCGCCGGCTCAATCGTTCTTGCCCTGTCGTTCATTCCGTTCCTCTGGAACATCTACTACACCCACCGCAAGGGCGTAAAGACAACCTTGAACGACCCATGGGGATATGGTCGTTCGTTGGAGTGGGCAACTGGTTCGCCGTTCCCACGTCACAACTTCACTTCGATTCCACGCATTCGCTCGGAGTCGCCTGCGTTCGACCTAAACCACCCGGAGTTCGCTGCACCTGCAGCAACTACCCCACCGAAGAAGGGCTAGCAATGAGTACTAATGTCAAACTCTTTTGGTTCTTGGCCGCGTTTTATCTAGTTGCAGGCGTTGGTTACGTCATCTGGAACGTCAACACGAACGGTTCTATCGAGATTATCGGCGCTGCAGCAATTCTTATGCTCGCCATCCTGGCTGGCTTCATTGCCTTCTATCTCCAGAGGACCGACAAGAGTCAAGGGCCTGTTCCTGAAGACAACCCAAACGCCAACGTCGAAGACGCTGACGGCGAAGTTGGCTTCTTCAACGCCTTCTCTTGGTGGCCGTTCTTCCTAGGCATGTTTGCTGCCATGGCTTTCGCATCACTCGCAATCGGTTGGTGGTTGTTCTTCATCGCCGTGCCGCTTGCACTGATCGCTGTTTTTGGCTTCGTGTTCGAAAACTTCCGCGGCCAGTACGCACACTAAAAGATCTAGCTGAAAAGCCGTTCACCGAAGGGTGGGCGGCTTTTTGTTTAGCCGGCTATCGCCAACCGTATGGCTAGAAGAATCATGATTGCCCCAGATACGTAGTCCACGGCGCTCTTGGCGCGCGAGTAAGCCGAGATTGCTTTGCCTGTTCCAAATGCGTTGGCGACTAGAAGGTACCAACCACCCTCGATGACTCCGATGCTGATGGGCAGCGCGAAAAGCAGCCAGGTTTCAGGGGAGTGGGGTAGCAGTGAGGCAAATACGCTCGCGTAAACCACAATCGTCTTCGGGTTACTCAGCTGGGTGACAAAGCCCTTCCAGATGCCGAGTTTAGGGTCATTTTGGCTTTCAGTCACCACGAGAGGCGTTTTGGCTTGGATTACTGCTGAGAGGCCGATGTAGGCGAGATAAGCCGCACCAATCACTCTGAAGGCCATAAATACGTTGGTGTTAGCAACTAGCAAGGCAGCCAGCCCGATCACCGCAGCAAGCGCGTAGAGCATGCCTGCTAGAGCCATGCCTAACGCGGCGCGCCGACCTGCCCGAGAGCCTGAAACTAGTGAGGTTCTGGCAACCATTACGAAGCTCGGGCCAGGACTCATCGCTCCCAGCATGATTGCAAGCGAAATTCCCAAGAGTGCCGTCATGCCTCAAGCCTAAAAGAAAAGGCCCACCCGAGTAATCGAGTGGGCCTTGACTATTTGAGGCTAGTGAAGCTCTTTGCCGTGCTTGTGGGCAGCTTCGAGCTCGGCCGGGGTCACTGGGGTGACTCGGTCTTCGAAGAACCAGCGCGACATCGAAGCGCGGATTCGACCACGAATGGTGATCTTGCCGCGGGCGTTCGGGCGAGCCATGATTGGTTCGTAGTTTACGAAGTCGACCAACTTGTAACGGGTGTACTCGTCGATCTCTTCGTGAACTTCGATGAACTCACCGTGAGGTAGTCGCACGATTCGGCCGCTTTCGCGTCCGTGTAGCACGATCTCACGGTCTTTGCGCTGAAGCGATAGTGCTAGGCGCTTGGTGATGTAATAAGCGAGTACTGGGAGCACAATCAACGAGATCTGAAGGGTGGTTAGCACCTGGTTCAGTGACATCTTGAAGTTGGTTGCGATGAGGTCGGTTGCTGCGCCAGCCCAAAGAACCGCGTAGAAGACAACACCGGCAGCACCGATAGCGGTGCGAGTTGGTGCGTTACGAGGGCGGTCAAGCACGTGGTGTTCACGCTTGTCTCCGGTAACCCAAGCTTCGATGAACGGGTAAAGCGCAACGATGATCAGGAACAGCACGCCGACAATCATCGGTAGCAGAACGTTCATCGAGTAGGTGTAACCGCCCGCTTCGAACTCTAGGTGGCTAGGAGTCAGACGCAGAGCGCCGTCAAGCCAACCGATGTACCAGTCTGGCTGGGTTCCGGCAGAAACTGGAGATGGGTCATAGCCGCCGTAGTTCCAAACCGGGTTGATTGTGAAGGTAGCAGCTACGAGCATGATTGCACCGAAGACGATGAAGAAGAATCCACCGGCCTTGGCAACGTAGACAGGGGCTAGTGGGTAACCAACGACGTTGTCGTCGCGCTTGCCTGGGCCCGAGTAGTGCGAGTGCTTGTGGATTACGACCATGAATAGGTGAATTGCGATGAACACCAAGATCAGAGCAGGAATCAACATGATGTGCAGGCTGTAGAGGCGTGCAACAATGTTTTCGCCAGGGAATTCGCCGCCGAATAGCAGTGACGAGATCCATGAGCCGATCACAGGCACACCCTTTAGCATGCCATCGATGATGCGAAGGCCGTTACCCGAAAGTAGGTCATCTGGTAGCGAGTAACCGGTGAAACCGCCAGCCATACCCAGAACGAATAGTGCAAAACCGACAACCCAGTTGATCTCACGTGGCTTGCGGAATGCACCGGTGAAGAACACGCGGAGCATGTGCAAACCGGCAGAGGCTACGAAGAGTAGAGCAGACCAGTGGTGAACCTGGCGCATGAGTAGACCGCCGCGAACCTCGAACGAGATGTCGATGGTCGATGCGTAAGCCACCGACATGTGGGCACCTTTTAGGGGGCCGTAGATGCCGTCGTAGACGACAGGGGTCATAGCTGGCTGGAAGAAGAAGGTTAGGAACGTGCCCGAAAGAAGCAGAACCAAGAAGCTGTAGAGGGCAACCTCACCAAGCATGAATGACCAGTGGTCTGGGAACACCTTGCGACCGAAGGTCTTCAGGATCCCAGCTACGCCGACGCGCTCGTCGAGGTAGTTAGCAGTGCCGGCCAGGAAGCCGCCCTTTTTAGCAGTGTTGTTTGCAGTAGTCATCTTTATGCCTTACGGTCCCAGAAGCTTGGTCCAACAGGTTCGGTGAAGTCGCTTCTAGCAACTAGGTAGCCCTCAGCGTCAACCGTGATTGGCAGCTGGGGGAGTGGGCGAGAGGCCGGGCCGAAGATGACCTTGCACTCGTCGGTTAGGTCGAAGGTCGACTGGTGGCATGGGCAAAGTAGGTGGTGTGTGTGCTGCTCGTAGAGCGCAACCGGGCAACCAACGTGCGTGCAAATCTTCGAGTAGGCAACTATTCCTTGGTAAGACCAGTCTTTGCGGGCCTCAGATTCCTTCAGGTCGGCTGGGTCTACGCGAACAAGAAGGACCGCGGCCTTTGCCTTTTCTTCAAGCATCTTGCCGTAGGTTGCATCGTTCTCACCAAGTTCTGCAAGACCTTCTGGGATCACGTGGAAAACCGAACCAACTTGGACGTCTGATGCCTTTATTGGGGTGCCGCTAGGGTCGCGCATCAACTTGGCTCCGGCACTCCACATGGTGTGCTTTAGCTTGTCTGCTGGGTTCGGACCTAGGTCACGGAAGATGACCAAGCCAGGAATCGGGAACAAAGCTAGCGCTCCATAAAGCGAGCGACGGATCAGTTTGCGACGCGAGAAGCCAGACTCCTCGTTGGCGAGCTTGATTACCTCAATGGCAGCAGCACGGGTCTCTTCGGTGCCACGGGTCTGGTGTCGAGCCTCCGAAACCTCAGCGTCTGGCATCAGCGTCTTGGCCCAGTGCACAGCTCCGATACCGATGCCGAACATACCAAGGGAAATGCCTAGACCAAGGAACAGCGCGTTGTTGCGAATGCTGTTGAGGTCGAAACCGTAAACACGGAATCCGAAGTATGCCCAGATGGCGAAGATGCTGCCAGCGATAGAGATCAAGAACAGTGCTGCGACCTGTCGCGCGGCAGTCTTCTCGTGCTTGACGCTCTTGTCTGTCATACGAACGCGGTGCGGCTCGATGCCAGGATCGGTGAATTTGTCTGCGTTTACCTTGGCAAGGCCAGCTTCGTACTGGTGTTCGACTTCGTCATGCTTTACGAGTTCGGTCTTCTTGTCACTCAATTGAATTCTCCCTAGAGCCTTAGTTCGACTTGGCGCCGAGCCACATGGTAATTAGTACAAGTCCACCCAACATAAAGATCCAGGCGAAAAGTCCCTCGACGACTGGGCCTAGGTTTCCTAGGTCGTAGCCGCCGATTGACGGGTTGGTCTGCACCTGCTGAAGGTAGGTGATTACGTCGGTCTTATCTTCGAGGGTCAGGTTCGAGTTTGAGAACACAGGCATGTTCTGCGGACCGGTAACCATTGCTTCGTAGATGTGTGCAGCGCTGGTGTGGGTAAGTGCCGGGGCGTACTTGCCGCCGGTAAGTGCTCCACCGGCGCCAACGGCGTTGTGGCACATTGCGCAGTTGATTCTGAAGATTTCGCCACCGCGACTGGCATTGCCGGTTTTAGCTAGGTACTCAGCGCTTGGTGCAGCAGGGCCAGGGGCTAGTGAAGAAACCCAAGCAGCTAGCGCGTCGATGTCGGCCTGCTTGAACTGAACCGGCTTCACCTGAAGTTGGGGTCCTGATGCCTGTCCAGGCATGCGCCCGGTCTCTACTTGAAAGAGAACAGAGGCGGCGCCAACGCCGATGAGGCTAGGAGCGTTCGCGGTGCCCTCTGCGTTCTTGCCATGGCAAGAGGCGCAGTTTGAGAGAAAAAGTTTGTGTCCAGAGTCAACCTGGTCTGAGGTGTAGGAGCTGCCAGAATCGGTGGGGGTGCTCGCAGTTGCCGCCGCGTACCCGCTACCTGTGATGATCAACCCGGCAGCGATCGCTGCTACCGCTGCCCAAGGCGAACGGCGGGCGTTCTTAAGCTTCTTAGTCATTGCCATTTGCTTTCTCGTTTATTTCAAGACGTAGATGATTAGGAAGAGACCGATCCAGACGACGTCAACGAAGTGCCAGTAGTAAGACACGACGATTGCGCTTGTCGCCTCTGCGTGACCGAACTTCTTCGAGAGGTAGGTGCGGCCGATAACGATCAAGAATGCGATTAGACCGCCTGTAACGTGCAGGGCGTGGAATCCGGTGGTGATGTAGAAGGCGCTGCCGTAGCTGTTGCCGTTTAGGGTGACGCTGTCTTGGATTAGGTTCGAGTACTCCCAAACCTGGCCAGAAACGAACATGGCACCCATGATGAAGCTCAGGAAGAACCACTCAACCATTCCCCATTTGAAAGGCGAGAGGCCGGTGCGACGTGGCTGCATGCGCTCTGCCGCGAAAACACCGAACTGTGCGGTGAAAGATGAAAGAACCAAAATGATGGTGTTGGTGAGAGCGAACGGAACGTTCAACTTTTCGACCATTTGTGCCCACATCTGTGGGGACTCAGCCTTGAGGCTGAAGTACATTGCGAATAGTGCAGCGAAGAACATAACTTCGCTACCTAGCCAGACAATCGTTCCAACCGCGGTAGCGCTAGGTCGGTTGATTACTGGGCCTGATTTTGGGTTTACGGTCGTCGCAGACATGTCTTAAGTCTAACCCTTGAGGTTCACTGTTTTAGGACATCTGGCGCGTTTTGAAGGTATTTTCATGCGTAAAATTGCCGTCATGACATCAAAGCCCACCTGGTCGGGAATTCTGGCCAAATTACTAGCCAAATCTGACCTTGACCGGTCGGAGGCTGACTGGGCTATGACCGAAATCATGTCTGAGGAGGCATCTGAGGCTCAGGTTGGCGCCTTTATGCTTGCGTTGCGCTCCAAGGGCGAAACCGTGGACGAACTCGCGGGCCTTGTCGACGTGATGTTGCGTCAGTGCGTTCTGCTTGAAACCGGTAGCGATGCCGTGGATATCGTTGGCACTGGGGGAGACCTAGCTGGAACGGTAAACGTTTCTTCGATGGCTGCAATCCTGACCGCAGCAGCCGGTGTGCCAGTGATGAAGCACGGAAGCCGATCTGCTTCGGGTAAAACCGGCTCGAGCGAGATGCTTGAGGTTTTGGGTGTTCGGCTCGACCTTTCGCCTGAGCGAGTGGCTGAAATCTTTGCCGAGGTCGGCATTACGTTCTTCTTTGCCCCCGTTTTTCACCCGGCAATGCGCCACGTAGCCCCAATTCGCAAGCAATTGGGCGTGCCCACCACTTTCAACTTCTTGGGCCCGCTCGCCAACCCCGCCCAGCCAATTGCTACGTCTCTCGGGGTTGCCAATTCTCGAGTCGCACCGCTGATGGCTGCCGAATTGGCGGCACGCGGCCGTTCTGCCTTGGTTTTTAGGGGTTCTGACGGCCTTGATGAGCTCACCACCACCGGATCAAGCCAGATTTGGCAGGTTTCTGGGGGAGTGGTTACCGAATTCTCTCTCAATCCAGCCGATTTGGGCCTCCAATTGGCTTCTTCGGCTGACCTTGAAGGCGGCGACGCACATCACAACGCGGTAGTTGCAAGGGCCGTTCTTACCGGCAATGCCGAAGGCAAGCTTGCTCGGGTCCGTGACATTGTCTTATTGAACGCGGCCGGTGGCGTAGTTTCCTACAAGCTCGCCAAGAATGCACTCGAGGCTAATCGCGATCTGACCGAGCGTTTCATTGAGGCGCTAGAGCAGGTTCGTGATGCGCTAGATGACGGGCGCGCGGCCGGCAAACTTTCTGAGTGGACAGCGGCTACAGCCCTCTAAGACAAAACAAAGCAGGGAAGTACCGCTAGGAGCCAAATAAACATTACTTGACATAATGTTCATTATCGGCAATAGGGGGTCAGGAAACCAGGTGGAGACGCAACTGCTCTGCAAGCCCGTGCGGGCCAACCCGCTCACCACTGGCAATAAGTTCCGAGACACTCCACCAGCGAGCCTCCAGGATGTCTCGATGCTCTTCGGGAGTCCAAAGTTCATTACTTAGCTCGAAGTCGGTGATTCGAAGCAAATACAAATTGTCCGTATAGGTCTGGTAATGAACTCCGTCGGCCCAATCCCAACGTCCCGAGGTTTGCCACCAAAGCTCACCGAGTTGTTCTTCGGTGACCATTAGCCCGGTTTCTTCTAGTAGTTCGCGAACTGCGGCTTCAGGAATCGTTTCTCCGTCATCGATCCCACCGCCAGGAGTTAGCCAGCGCGGTTCTAAGCCGAGTTCAGGGTCGAAATGGGTGTTGATCAAAAAGACCTGATCTGCGTCATTTACGAGCAAAACACGTGCAGTCGGGCGGTCTTTGACCAGAATTTTGTCGGTCATTTGCGCTTCTTGAGCGGTATGCCAAACAGTTTCATCGAGGTTTGCATCAAATAGCCAATGCAAACTGCGAAAATGAGGGTTCCTTCACGAACCTGACCGCCCATCAGCCAACCGAGCGCTAAAACCGTGCCTTCGTACATGGTTCGAACCAGCCAGAATGGCCAACCAAGTGCCTGCTGGGTTCCGACCATGAGTCCGTCGCGCGGCCCAGAGCCGAATTTGCTTGAGATGTACATGCCCGTTGCAAACGCGACGATAAGCATGCCGAGCACGAATTTGGCTACGTTCGCGGCGTAATTATCAAAAACCGGCAGAAAAGGCATCCAGATGTCAGCAAAAATGCCGATCAGCACGGCGTTAAGAACCGTACCGATGCCGAGACGCTGTTTCAGTGGGATCCAGGCCATCAAAACGAGGACGCTGACAATCACCGATGCGATTCCAAAACTGAGATGAGTCTGGTGGCTAATCCCCTGGGCGAACACGTCCCAAGGCGCGATACCTATTTTGGAGTGAACCATCAGCCCGATACCAAGACCGTAAATGGCTAGGCCAACGTTGAGCTGAATGAACCTCAGAGCGACCTTCATTCGCTAAACAATACCTGTGAAAGCACCTTCAATCTGCAACACAAGGCCTCAAATGGGAACAAAAGCCCCAATTCTGGTGTTTACTAGACGGATTGCCCAAAAGGTATTGAGGAGAACATATGTCACAGTCAACAATGCGCGGTATGCGCCTCGGAGCACAGAGCCTAGAAGCCACCTCCGGAATCGTTTTCTCTGAGCGAAGCGACTACACCTACATCTGCGCCAAGGGTCACGAAACCGTGCTCACCTTTGCCGCTGAGGCAGAACTCCCCCAGACCTGGCAGTGCAAAGCCTGCTCGGCGGTAGCCACGCTTCAAGAAGGCGGCAAGTCTGTCATTCTTGAAGAATCAGACGACAAAGGCCCGCGTACCCATTGGGAGATGATTCTCGAGCGTAGAACCCGCGAAGAGCTCGAAGAAATTCTTGCCGAGCGACTAGAGATCATTCGCGCACGCCGCGCCAGCGCTAAGGGCGAGGCTTAAACACTCGCCTCAAGCCCCACTTCGTAGTCAGCCATAGTGCCTCGCGCACTATGGCTGAACTCATTTTTGAGCTGCCGTGCGCGCGTTCTTCAAACAAGATTGGCACCTCAACGATTCGACCTCCGGCTTGGCGTGCCTTCCAGGCGAGTTCAACCTGAAACGCGTAGCCGTGGGCCGCAGATCCATTGAGAAGTGGAAGCAAAAAACTTAGCCGGTAAACCCTGAAACCGGCCGTGATGTCTTTGATATTCGCACCAAGAATGAACGAGGTGTAAAAGTTGCCGAGCCGACTAATCAGTTTTCGATGCAGCGACCAACCGTGTGAGCCACCACCCTTCACGTATCGTGAACCGATAACTAAGTCATGGGTCTCGGCAAGGTCTAGAAGTTTGGGTAGGTCCACTCCCCTGTGGCTTCCGTCGGCGTCCATTTCAACGACAAAGTCATAACCGAGTTTTGCAGCACGTTCAAACCCATCCACATAAGCGCCACCAAGGCCACCTTTGGCTTCGCGATGGGCAACGCTCACTCGGTTATCTTCGGCGGCAATTGAATCTGCGATTCGTCCGGTGCCATCTGGGCTGGCGTCATCGACGATGAGTAGGTCAACATCTGAAACATTTGCGAATAGATTTCGCACCGTTTCGGCCAGCGATTGAGCCTCGTTGAAGGTCGGCATAATCACAAGAGTTTTCACTTTCGCCTCCTGGTGAAAATGTTTGAACCAAGCAGCCAGAGGATCAGGCCAATTGAGGTCAAGACAGTGATCCAGGTAAGCGGCACTACGACAAACATTGCCGGTGTTTTGCTGGTTCGAAGTGGAACCTCGGTGTTCATAAAACCGCGCGTGAAGGCAGGCAAGGCAGCAATCTCGGTACCGTCGGCAAGGTAAACAGCCGATGGGCCAACGGTAGAAATGTTTACGAGGCTTCGGCCGGTTTCGATGGCGCGAAGCTTTGCGATGGCCAACTGTTGAAAGGCTTCATCGCTCTTGCCGAAATCTGAATTATTGGTTTGCGAGAGAATGACCTCCGCTCCCCCATCAACCAGGTTGCGCGGAACATCGTCAACGGCGATCTCGAAGCAGATGAGTGTGCCGAGTTTTTTGCCGTCGACCCTGAAGATTCCATCGCGACTACCAGGTGAAAAGTCGTAGCTCAGCAAGCCAACCAAGTCGGGCGCAACCTTGCTCCAAAAAGCGCGATCCGGCACATACTCGGCAAAGGGCACCGGCTTGGTTTTGTCGTACCAATCGGTTATGGCCTTCTCTGGCAGCCAGAGCACAGATGTGTTGTAGAGCTTGTCGCGCTGCGTGACCGTGCCAAAAATTAGCGGGCGGTTGATTTTGTCGACCAAGGTCTTGAGTGCACGGTAATTGTTCGGGTTTCCGAAAACGTCGAGGTCGACAGCGTTCTCTGGCCAGACCAAAACATCAAAGGGTTCTTTGCTCTCGAGAAGTCGCTCGGTCGCCAGAATGTGGTTTTTATAAATTCGTCCACTCTCGCGATTGCTGAAAAGACCCGCGTTGGCGTTGCCTTGAGCCGAGGCTATTTTCATGGTGCCATCTTCGGCCTGCGCGCTGATTGGCAAAATCAATGGCAAAAAGGTGAGCGCCACAACAGAGCCGAAAGCCACACCAACATGCCTGAGGCTTGGCTTCAGAATCAAGAGTTCGATGGCGAAGACGACGACAAAAACGATGAGCAGATCGGCTAACGGCATGCCCCCGAGCCAAACCAATCGGGCTATAGGGGTTTCGGTTTGTGAAGAAACTAATCGCGCCCAAGGGAATCCCCCATAGGGATAATTGCCCGAGAACCATTCGCGTGTCACCCAAAAAATGGCAGCTACCGTTGCCGTGCAGGTGACAAATCGCAAACCGCTCAGCTTGTTCTTAAGCTTTGAAACCACAGCTGATCCGGCACCGAAGAAGACTGAAAATATTAGGGCCTGAAGAAGCGACAAAGCGATTAACGGTTCTGGGCCGAGATACATCGAGAGCCAAAAGATTTGGCTTGCAAAGAATGTAAAGCCCGCGATTAGTCCAACGAGTGCCGCCCGCCAAAACTTGAGCCCGCGACCAGACAGGTAAATCAGCGCGAGCATCGGAAACATCAACGGCCAGATACCCAGTTTCGGAAACACGAGGTAGGCAATGCTGCTGCCGAAAAGCGCGACGAGAAGCCGCAGTGCAAAGCGACCCTTAGTTGAAGTAGGAGTAGGCAACGATTCCACGTTTGACACGGTCTATGGCCTCCCTAGCTGTTGATGAAAGCGGTGAATCCGTTTGCGCGATTTGGCCGAGTAGGTCAATTATCTGCTTGCACCAGCGCACAAAGTCGCCAACCAAGAGCTCGGTTTCGTCGAGCACGCTGTCAAGTCGGGCACCGCTAGCCCAGCGGTGGATAGCAAACGAAAGCCTTGCATCAATCTCGGCCGTTTGCCTGATCTTGTGGCGACGCCCAAGTTCTTCGAGCGAGTCCCAAATCTCTTCGGTCTCGGCAAATGCGACCCCAAATTCACCCTTCGGAAGCTTTGGTGTGCGACCTTCGTCGTCACGCCTCGCCTCGTAAACCAGCGCTGCTACCATCGCGGCAAGTGAAGCCGAATCGAGTTTGTTCCACACGCCTGCGTTTAGGCACTCAGAAACCAGGAGGTCACGCTCACCATAGATTCTTGCCAACTGGCGGCCAGTGTCGAGAACAATGAAATCATCGTCGGCGCGCTCAAGGTACCCAAGAGTTGCAAGCACCTCGCAAATTTGGTCGAAAGTTTTAGCAACCTGGTTTGTGCGGCTTTCGATTTGGTGAATGAGGTCGTCGGTTTCGCGGCGCAACTTGTACCACCGTTCACCCCAACGCGCGTGGGCCTCACGCTCATGGCAGTTATGGCAAGGGTGGTTTTTCATTCTTCGCTTGAGGTCGGCTAAGTGTGCCTCTTGCTTCGGCTTACTCCTGTGCTGGCGAATGTCCTTGCCTCGAGATTCGCGCACGCGTGCCGGATTGAGAGCCTTTTCAACATCAGAGATCTCGCGACGAAGTGCCGCGTAGGTCGAAAAGTCGCCGAGGTGGCACTCCATCGAATGCGCGTAACCGGCGAGTGATACCTCTCGTTCACGAATGGTTTTCGCGAGTCCCACAACCGAGCGGTCGGCCTGAAACTGAGCAAACGAGGTTTCGAGAACAGTTCTCGCACGCTCGCGCCCAAATGCGTCAATCAGGTTTACCGCCATGTTGAAGGTGGGTCTAAAAGATGAATTAAGCGGGTAGGTGCGTTTTGAGGCGAGCCCGGCAACTACGGCTGGGTCGAGGTTTCCGCTCCACTGAATGACAGAGTGCCCCTGGGTGTCGATTCCTCGACGTCCGGCACGGCCGGTGAGCTGGGTGTACTCCCCCGCAGTGATCTGCACGCGTCCTTCGCCATTGAATTTGTCCAGCTTGTCGAGAACCACGGTTCTGGCTGGCATGTTGATGCCCAGTGCAAGGGTTTCGGTTGCGAAGACAACCTTCACAAGTTTGCGCAAAAACAGTTCTTCGACGGCCTCTTTGAACGCCGGCAGCATTCCGGCGTGATGGGAAGCCACTCCCCTCTCGAGCGAGGTGCGCCACTCAAAATAGCCGAGGGTTGCCAGGTCTTCATCGGCTATGTTGTAGCACTTCTCTTCGACCACTCGGCGAATTTCGTCGCGCTCTTCGGTTGTGGTTAGGCGCACACCGGCCTGTATGCAGCTGCGAACCGCGGTGTCGCAGGCGACACGAGAAAAGATGAAGAAGATGGCTGGCAGTAGGTCTTCGTCGTCAAGAATGTCGATGATCTCAGCTTTGGTTGCCTTAGGTATTCGAGCCTGGTTGCGATCGAGGCCTTGAAAACCGCGGCGACCACGTTGAGGTCGATAGGAAGGCGCCCGAAGCTTATTTGCGTGCTTTTGCACGAGCTCTGGGTTGACACGAGAGCCGCTAGCGTCAAAAAGTTCTAGCAGGTCGTCGCCGAAAAGCACGTGCTGATTTAGCGGCACCGGACGCGTTTCAGAGACGATGATTTCAGTGTCACCGCGCACCTCATCGAGCCAGGCGCCGAACTCTTCGGCGTTTGAGACAGTTGCGCTAAGCGAGACGATTCGCACATCGTTTGGAAGGTGAAGAATTACCTCTTCCCAAACTGCTCCCCTGAACCTGTCGGCTAGGTAGTGAACCTCGTCCATGATCACAAAGTTGAGGTTAATCAGCGCATCGCTATTCGCGTAGATCATGTTTCTGAGCACCTCGGTGGTCATTACGACAATCTGCGCATCGGCGTTGGTGTTGTTGTCGCCGGTCAAGAGCCCAACACGCTCTTCGCCATACCTGGCAACAAGTTCGGTGTACTTCTGGTTGCTCAAAGCCTTTATGGGCGTGGTGTAGAAAACTTTCGTGTCTGTCGCAATTGCGAGGTGAATGGCAAACTCGCCGACGATGGTTTTGCCGGCTCCTGTTGGGGCGGCCACGAGAACGCCTTTGCCGGACTCAAGCGCAATGCACGCCTTCTCTTGGAACGAATCGAGCGGAAACTCGATGATCTTCGTGAACTTGTTGAATTCAGGTGTCTCGGACTTAGCTTTCGAAAGCTTGTAGCGTTCGGCCGGGCTTAGTTCGCTGCTCATAGTTCTTCTAGCGGTCGAATGTCGTCAAGAGTCTGAACAGCCTTCACTTTGCGTTTGTCGCGAGCCAGCGCGATAGCCATTGCGATGAAATAGAACACGATCAGCGGAATAGCAACCAGAAGCATCGACATCGGGTCTGAAACTGGTGTGGCCAGTGCCGCGATAATCACCGCAACGAAGATTGCCACTCGCCAGGACTTGCGGATGCCGGCACCGCTAACCACACCGAGAAAATTTAGAAAGACCAGAATGACCGGTAAAACGAAGGCGATGCCGAAAACGAGCAGCAGCCTGAGCGTGAAAAGAATATATTCGTTGGCGCTCAGAAACGATGCGGCATTGGTTGGGGTGAATGAAAGCATGCTGATCACAAACGTTGGCATCGCGTACCAAGCCACCGCGCAACCACCTAGAAAAAGTGGTGATGCAGTGAGCAGGAAGCCGAGGGTGTAGCGACGTTCACGTTTCTTCATGGCTGGCGAAACAAATCGCCAGAGGTGGTAAAGCCAGAACGGGCTAGCGAAAATTACACCGAGAAAGATCGCCATCTGAAAGCGAAGGTCGAATGCGCCAACTACCGTGCCAAAGTTGACACTCACGTTGTATCTAGGGTTTGCATCGAGCGTCTTGAGCGGTCGGATTAATTCGTTGTAGACAAAGTCGAAAAGAAACCAACTACCAACAGATCCGATAAGAATGTAAAGTGCAGACCAATAGAGTCTGGTGCGAAGTTCTCGGAGGTGACCACCGAGACCCATTTTCTTCTCGGGGTTTTTAACCCTTGCCACTATTTGGCGTCAGGGTTTGATTCCTTGTCGGCACCCTTTTTGTCAGCCGAGCGCTCGTCGCCGAGGGTTTTCATCTCTTTGCGGAAGATTCGCATTGACTCACCAAGGCTCTTAGCCATTCCAGGCAGCTTTGGCGCGCCCCAAAGAAGGACTACCACCAAAACGATCACGATGATGTGCCAACCCTCTAGGCCTCTAGCGAACATCTTTGAACCTTCCTTCGAGTTTGATGTTTTTAACTCTTGTTACAAGACTACGCGCTCGTACTTCTTTGCGCTTGCGGCGACGATCAATCAGAGCGTCTCGCTCTGATTGCAAAAGCTCCTTCGAATCCTCCAGGTTGCTTTCTGGATGCTCGACAAACACTTCAACAGACGCTGCTTCACTCAATTTCGCGAGTAAAGGCATCAGTTTTTCTACGCTATTGGCCAGCTTGGCTGCCGGGCGAGACATCGAAGAGACGATGTAGCCCCAAACACCAAAAGCAAAAAGAACGAGACCACCCCAGATAAGCCACCAAATCCAGCCGGGCATGGTTACTCCACGCTTTCTTCGGGGACCGCTAATGGCTTACGTCCAAGTGCAATCAGAGCGTAATCGCGAACAATGTTGCGGGCCAGCTCAGGCTCGATGACCTTGGCGGCTCCCCCGTACTTGGCAATTAGTTTTCCTAGGTGTTCAAGGCGACCAACTTTGATCGTTACTCGCAAAACGCCATCGCTTACCCGCTTCGGTTCGTGCAAGACAGCGAACTGGCTGACAAGCGAATAGGCTTCGGGGCTAACCTCGACGACCACATCGTGATCAAATTCGCCTGGGTTGTAGGCGAGGTCCGAAAGTTCGTCGATGTTGGCGAACATTTCGTCTGCCTCTTTCGAGATTGGTCCCGGCAAGATTTCTATTTTCGCCATTCGGTCGATTCTGAAGTTTCTTTCGTCGCCTGACTTGACGCACCAGGAACGCACCGAAAGATTGCCGTCGCTCTCGATAAGTTTTACCGGGTCAATCTCTCGTGAAGACTTCTCCCCTGCGCGATTGATGTATTCGAGTCGAACTCTGCGCTTTGAGTTGATTGCTTCAAGGATCAGAGACTTGGACGCAGCTAGGGTTCCCGGTTTGATGTCGATGACCGGCGTGGAAGAGTGCCCTTCTAACCTGCTAAAAATTTCTTGAAGCGCCGAAATGTCGGGGTCGTTTGCATAAATTGGAAGACTTTTTAGGTGAAGAAGCCCCACAGCAAGCGCAGCCGCTTGTGCCTGACTTATTCTTGGCGCGCCTGGAGTGTGAACCGTGGTCGAAAACTCAACAAAGTCTTCCTCGTCTAGCTGCTCAGGGTCAACCCAAAACGGGTAGGTGTCGATGCCGTCCTGAGGAAAATACCCGCCGTTGTTGATCAGGTGCAAAGTGTCTTTTACCTGCTTGTTCGAAACCTTGAAAATCTTCTCGAGGTCGGCGACTTCGCAGTGTGGGTGCTCCAAAAGGTATCCGATCAGCCCAAGCATCAGGTTGTAACGGTCATCAGCGCCGAGGCTGTTCACAAATTTAGGCATGGTCGCTTGCCACCTTTTCAAGACCTAAACGAATCGCTTCTTGCAACTCTTGCGGCTCGAGAATTTCAATATCTGAACCTAGCTCACGTAGTTCTTCGGCCAAGAGGTGTAGATCCATGTAGTGGAAGCTGTGTTCTGTTTGGTTGCTGCCCGAGAGATCAAAGTGCACCCACGCCGGGGTTCCCTCGGTAACTCGAATCGTGGCAACTTGACCCTTTATGTGGTTATCGAGCAAAGCCTTTGCGTCTTCGAGTTGATCTGCAGTTGGCGCCAAGAACTTTTCGTCGGCAACTGCAATCTTGGTAGTAATTCGTTTCAACAGAAAGTTTCGAATCTCTTGGCGGTCGACGTCAAAACAGATCAAAATCCACTGGTTGAAATCTTGGTAAATCTGCCAAGGCTCAACCCTGCGAGTTTCTGTCTCTGTTTGGCCTGGCTTCCGATAACCAAAACTGACTTGGTTCTTGCTTTCAATGGCTGCGGTAAGCGGCAAAAAGCTCGGCTGGTGAGTGCGCAATTTCGGTGCGATTGAGGTCAGGTCGACAACGCCATCCGCCGGGCCGAGTGCTCGAACACGACTCATCGAACGGTTCGTGCTCGTGCCTAGAGCCGCACGCGACCAAACCTGATTTGCCAGTTCTAGAAGTTGAAGCTGACGCGCTGAAAACGTAAGGCCTTTAGGCCATGCAAAGCGATCGTTTGCGATTCGGTAGCGGGATTCGGTGTTGTCGCCACCCTCTGCCTCAAGAATCAGCGGAACACCGCTCTCCTTCAGAATTGCCTTGTCGCGGTCAAATAGCTTCTCGAGTGCGTCCAGTGACTTTCCGGCGGCTTCGGCGGCGTCACGGGCGTTTCGGTAATCGCGAACCGCTCCGTAGACTTCGTCCTTTTTTAGCCCTCGCTGGCCGCTCTGCAGCAAAGCGAGCGTGAGGCTCAGAAGACGTTCTGACTTGTCTTCTGGGTCACGCTCAAACTCTGCGACAGGCATGAGTTACTTGGTTACACCCAGGATGTCTACGACGAAAATTAGTGTCGAGTTTGCGGGGATATTTGTTTGCTCCTGAGACTTGTAGCCAAGTGATGGCGGAATCACGAGTAGAACCTGTGAACCGACAGTCTGGCCGTTCAAACCCTTTACCATTCCATCAATCAGAGACCCAGTTGCGAAATCAAACTGAACCGGCTTTTTTTGATCCCAAGACGAGTCGAACTTCACGTGAGTGTTCCACACCCAGCCCGAATAGTGAATCATCAACTTCTGGCCCTTATCAGCTGCGACTTTTTCGCCCCAACCCTTGATCAATGGCACAACTTTTAGGTCGGTTGGCGCATTGCCAGTCGCAAACTGTAATGTCGGCTGCCCAGTGGTTGCGCGGATTACGGTTGGCAGGCCATTCTCATTGTTCTGCTCGTCGCCAACCGCGTGAGGGAGGAAGACCTTCTTGATGTCGAATACGATGACGCCCGAGCTGGCAACTTTCTCGCCAGCGCTCATGATCGAGCTTGGAACCAAGAGAGCCACGCGTGAACCCTCACGAACTCCGCCAAAGGCTTTGCAAAGATTGCTGCCAGCGTCTAGGTATTGAGCCTGAATGTCGGTTCCGTCGAATTTTGAGCTGCCCGACATTTTGCCAGTCGAGCCGACTGCTTGAGCAAACTCAAAATTAATGTATTGTCCGCCGGTGATCTTGGGTCCACTACCAGAAGTGATTACCTTGGTTTCGATGGTCTTTGAGTCGATTCCGATCGGAAAACTAATCGTTGGCACCTTCGAACCAGAAACATCAGAGGTGGTCACCTGGGCAACATTCTTGCCTTCTTTGGCGGTGCCACATTCGGCCTTCAGTGTGGAGAACATGTCTGAAGGTGCGTGAGTTGTTGAACAAGCGGTCAGGCTTGTAGCGATTACGACCGCGAACGCAGCGGCTAGTAGTTTGCGCAAGGTATTGCTGCTTTCTCTAAAAGTTCTCTTAGTTTAGTCTTCCAAAGAGGCACGTGCCTCGGCTCCGGCTTGGGCGTTGCGCAGGCTTTTGCGCAACTTCTTTTCGCCCACTTGACGTTCACCGAGATGCTCTGGGTTCCAAACACTTAGGTCTTCGTCGCTGAAATCGCCCTTCACTTTTTTGAATTGCGGTAGCTCTGCGCCTGGCGCCAGTCGCCTTGCAGTAACCAAGAAGCCGGTGTGACCTATCATTCGGTGTTCAGGTCTCACTGCGAGACCCTGCAGATGCCAATCACGCATCATTGACTCGAACGCCTCCGGTTCGGCATATTGCTTAGAGGCACGAAGCGCCTCAACGAACCGTGACATCTGGGTCACGGTTGCGATGTAACCAACGACCAAACCACCTGGAATCAAGGCGTCTGACACTGCGTCGACGCATTCCCAAGGCGCCAGCATGTCGAGGATCACGCGGTCAACTGTGCCCGGTGCGCATTTCTTCGGAAGTTCGATTTGCAGGTCTCCGAGGTGCACGTTCCAGTTCTTCGGCGCACCGCCGTATTGAGCTGCGACGTTTGCCTGCGCAATCGCAGCGAATTCTTCGCGTCGCTCAAAAGAGTTGAGGGTTCCGTTTTCGCCGAGGACGCGAAGCAGATACATACTCAGAGCTCCCGACCCGACGCCGGCCTCGACTACATTTGCCCCTGGGAAAACGTCACCCTGAACCAGAATCTGAGCCGAATCTTTCGGGTAAATGATCGCCGCACCCCTTGGCATGCTCAAGACGAAGTCGGTCATCAGTGGTCGCAGGGCAAGGTATTCAACACCGTTTTGGTTTTGAACGATCGACCCTTCTGGTTGTCCGATGATCGCGTCGTGTTTTAGGTCGCCGCGGTGGGTGCCGAAGGCAGCACCTTCAACGAGGGTGATGGTGTTTAGTCGACCCTTTGGCCCCGTGAGTTGAACCACGTCACCGGCTCTGAATGGGCCAGTGGGTTGCTGTTTCTTGCGCATGTATACCTATCTGAAAAGTTGTTTCAAGTCTTTAAGTCTTTTACCTTCTAGGGTTTCCCAAAGGATTCGATCTGGGTTTGCGGGAATCCTCACAACGTTTGGGATCCCAACTGCTTTGGTGCCGGCAGCTTCTGCCGAAAGGATTCCCGAGATCGAGTCCTCGAAGGCGACGCAGTCCCTCGGGTCTACCCCGAGCAGCTGCGCTGCTTTTAGGTAAGGCTCGGCGTGAGGTTTGCCGTGAATGACGTCGTCGCCGGCAACGACTACGTCGAACGCCTCGAAAGGAATGGCCTCCACCACCTGCAGAGCCATTCGGCGCAACGACATGGTCACCAGAGCGGTTTTTACCCCGCGGCGACGAAGTTCGCGAAGCAACTCTTGAGCCCCCGGACGCCAAGGGATTTCGTGCCGGAGTTGGGCTGTGACCGAATCAGTTAGCTCGTTGATCACGGCGTCTGAGTCAAGTTCTACCCCAAAGCGCTCCCCCATGAGCCTGGTCGAGTCTTTCAGTGCCATGCCAACAAGTGATTTGCCGTCTTCTTCTGTCCAATCGGCGCCATGACGCTTGGCAAGCTCGATTTCAGACTTCATCCAGTACGGTTCGGAGTCAACGAGCGTGCCATCTAGGTCCCATAAGACCGCTCTGGGTAGGCGCCTAGTAAACATGGCTTCGAGTCTACCCGCGACTCGCTTAGAGTTTATTGAGGAACGTTGGGAGGCTCAGTGACTAAACCGCTAGATGGTCGCACCCTAATAGTCGCATTTGAGGGCTGGAGCGATGCCCGCGACGCCGCAACACTCGCCGTTCGGTTTGTAGCAGAATCCTTTGATGCCGAGCAGGTTCTGACTATCGAATCAGAGGACTATTTCGATTTTCAGTTCAACCGCCCAATCGTGATGCTCGATGAAGACGGCGATCGAAACCTTAGCTGGCCAACCGTTGAGCTGTGGGCTCCAAGTGGCGACTCAGATCTTGAGAGTGCAGACCGGTTTTACTTCTTGGTTGGCGCCGAGCCGAGCCGCCGTTGGAAATCTTTCGTGGCCGAGGTTGCCGATTTGGTCGTCGATTACGAGATCGACGCTGTGGTGTTCTTGGGCGCTTTTGTTGCCGACGCCCCACACACCCGCCCGATTCAGGTGAACGCGACCTCGCCGAACGACCTAATTCAGCAGGAATACACCATTGAGGCGTCGACTTATCAAGGGCCCGTTGGCATAATCTCGGTTCTCGGTATTGAGTTCGAGCGCATCGGGATTCCTACTATGGCGATCTGGGCTGCTGTTCCCGCTTATGTTCACGTTGGCCCGTCGCCAAAGGCCACGTTGGCATTGGTTGCCGAAGTTGAACGGTTCACTGGGATCGCCCTAGATCACGGCGAATTAACCGATGAGGCTTTCAAGTGGGAACGTAGCATCGACGAAATGGTCGAAGGAGACGAAGACCTGGTTGGTTACATCGAGCAACTTGAGGAAGCGCGCGACTCAGAGGGCCTTGAAAACACCAGCGGCGATGCTCTAGCTCTTGAGTTTGAACGCTACCTACGTCAGAAAGACGGCGACGCGAAGTAAGTCAAGGCGAGAATAAACACTCCCACGGCGATTCGCCAGATGACAAAAGGCAAGAACGAGCCGCGGTTCAGGTACCTGAGCAGCCCCGCGATAACCGCAAAGCCAACAACAAACGAAACCACGGTTGCCACTGCGGTGCCGAGCATTAGATCCGATGGCAGGTCTTTGTATGTCTTCGCGAATTCGTAAAGCCCGCTAGCCAAAACGGCTGGCACCGCCAGCAAGAAGCTGTACCTAGCGGCAGCCTGACGGGTAAAGCCCATGAATAGGCCAGCCGAGATGGTGCCACCGGAACGTGATACGCCAGGAATTACGGCAAGCATCTGACCGAGGCCAAAGATGATGGCAGATTTAGTTGTCAGTTTCTCGATGGGCTTCTCTTTGGTGCCTTTTCTGTCGGCAACGAGCAAGACGATACCAAAAATGATCAACATGAATGCAGCAAGTTGAAGGCTGCGAAGCTGGTTTTCGATTAGGTCTTTCAAGGCCAACCCGACGACGACCACTGGAATGCTTCCGATGATTACAAACCAGCCGAGCTTGGCATCTTGGCTAGGTGTCTTGCTGAAGCCGCTCGTGAACCAGGCCTTGAGAATGCGCCAGATGTCTTTGGCGAAGTAGATCAAAACCGCTAACTCGGTGCCCAGTTGAATGGTTGCGATAAATGCCGTCAATTGGGGCTTGGTTAGGTCGATGTTCATAAGCGCCGTAGCGAGCTGAAGGTGTGCGCTCGATGAAATTGGTAGAAACTCGGTAAGTCCTTGAATCAAGCCTAAGAAAACTGCTGCGATAAAACTCATTCTTCGTCCGCCTGAACAAATGGAAGGAACTCGGTAAACGATTCGTCGAGCGCTTCTTCGTATTCCAAGAAGGCGTCTTCTAGGCGTTCGTATGCCGCAGTGACTGCAGGGTCGTCTTCGCCTCTGCGACCGCTAACCGCCTCGAGGTGTCGCTCGAGCGCACCGATGAACTGCTGGAGTGCAAACCTAGAATCTTTAGCCATGTAGTCAACCTATAACGCTTGAGGGCAGTTGCCTAGCATTGGCAGGGCCGTTCTGTTTAGTGGTAACATCTTCTCTTGTTGCCGGTGTCGAAAGACACCTAACACCTGTCCGGGTGGCGGAATGGCAGACGCGCTAGCTTGAGGTGCTAGTCCTCGCAAGGGGGTAGGGGTTCAAGTCCCCTTTCGGACACGTTCGCTTGAGACAGCAAACAAAGTGAGGCCCTATTCTTCGGAGTGGGGTCTTAGCTTTTTAAGCTTCACCTTCAACGCGAACCTCTGTGTGCTCCGTCGCCTCGATCATGCGACTCAATGTTCGCTTAGGTCCGGCAAGCAGCAAGTGTTCGAAGTTTCGCCTAGCCCCAGGCTGCCCAACCAGAGCTCCGGTGCGGTTATAAATGCCGATTTGCGAACCGATGTAACGCTTGAACTCGTAGTCGAGAATCTCCACGTGCCCTCGATTGCGACACATCTCGATCAACTCCTCTCGACTCAACCAAGACTCGTTGTTGTAACTGAGCACAATGGTTTCAGCATTCACGTCGCCGAGCAGCTTGGCAATCGCAGCGGGCATTGTCTTGCGCGAGTTGAATGCGCTTCGATGGGTGTCTCCCCTAACGTCCAAGCGTTTATTGGCTACGCCGTATGTGTCTGGTTTATCCCAGCGCACAAGCGACTCCCAAACGTGGTAGTTGCCGAAGTATCGGTGCTGGTTATAGGGCGGGTCTAGGTAGGCAATGTCTACGGCGGGCAAAGACGCCGTCAACTCGAGTGCGTCACCTTGTAAGGCGTGACCAACACCAGCGATAAGCCCTGGGTCTTTTAGCTCGAGCGCTTTCGAACTGCGCCAAGACCAGCTCTTGAGATACGCCATCTGAACCCCAGTGGTGCTGTCTACCCTGTCGGCAGCGAGTATCAACGAGGTAAGTAGCGGTGCCTCGAGCCACGTACCCGCGTACTCCGAAGCAATTGCCTCGCGAATGGCGTCGACGCGCTCGCCGTTTCGAGGCTGAAAATAGCGAGCGTCTAGGCAAAAGGCTTGGGTGAAGTACCCGTGCTCCCCCGGCAACGATTCAAGGTGGGCTAAAGCATCGGTAAGTTCGCGCTGGTCAACCGCGTTTGCGTCCAAAGTGATCCAGGTGTCGGCAAAAACTTTTGAGTAAGTTGCCGAATCTAGGGCGGTGACCAACTTGCCACCTCGCTTCATTGCCTGGGCAACTCTGGTGGTGCCGGTGAATAGGTCGAGTGCCGTGGTCGCCCCGCTAGCCTCGACGAGCGCGCCTAGCAGTGGCACAAGAGTGCGCTTCGAACCGAGGTACTTAATCACGAGAACAATCTTGACCCATGTGACTCCTAGACTTGAACCAATGAACGAGAACCTTGGGGCGGCCGCGCTTTACGCGCTTGAATACGCCAAAGAAGCCCTAGAAGGCAAAGCGCTCGCCGTTTTGACCGGCGCAGGTATCTCAACAGATTCCGGAATCCCCGATTATCGCGGTCAGGGCAAGGTTGCCAGACACCCGATGACTTTCGATAACTTCATGGGTTCGCCCGAGGCGAGAATTCGTTACTGGGCTAGATCATTCGTTGGCTGGAGCCGAATCTCAGACGCCGAACCAAATGCCGGGCATCTTGCGCTCGCCGAGGCCGAAAGGGTTGGACGGATTGAGCAACTGATAACTCAGAACGTTGACCAATTGCACCAGCGAGCCGGCTCGACCAAGGTAATCGACCTGCACGGTCGCCTAGACCTGGTGAAGTGCGTCGGCTGCGGTTTCACTTTTACTAGAGTCGAGATGGATCACCTCTTGCAGGAGCTGAATCCGACAATCAGCAAAGATCCAGACATCGAATTTTCGCCTGACGGCGACGCCGAAATCGAAGCCGTTCAGGGTTTTGTGGTGCCCGCCTGCCCCAAATGCTCAGGAATCTTGAAGCCAGACGTGGTTTTCTTTGGCGAAAATGTTCCAACCGAAAGAGTCGAAAACGCAATGGCAGCACTTGATCGCTCTGATGCACTGCTGGTCATTGGCACCTCGCTCGCAGTGAATTCAGGGTTCAGGTTTGCTCGGCAGGCAGCCAAAGCCGAAAAACCAATAGTCGTGATAAACATCGGCCCAACCAAGGCAGACGAACTCGCCACCGTGAAGCTCGAAGCAAGCAGCTCCCTGGTATTACCCTTGCTACTGCTATGACAATCACAACCATCGGCCTACTGCGCCACGGCCAGACCGACTGGAACATTGACTTTCGATTGCAGGGAACCAGCGATATTCCCCTCAACGAAACCGGCATAGAACAGGCTAAAAAAGCCGCTGCCGCCCTTTCTCCGAACTGGGACGTCCTGGTTTCATCACCGCTTGATCGAGCGGTAAAAACCGCTGAGATCGTCGCTGAGCGTCTCGGATTTGAAAGTCAGTTAGTTGAACCGTTGCTCCTCGAACGCAGCTTCGGTGAAGCCGAGGGGCTCCTTTATGACGAGTGGCGCGAAAAATACCCAGACTCCTTGGTTCCGGGCGGCGAAACCCTTGTCGAACTCGAGGCACGCTGTCACCTTTTGCTGAAAAAACTGGTTTCCGACTTCGAAGGCCAACGCGTCCTGACTGTTTCGCATGGAGCTTTGATTCGCAAGCTCATTTCGATCACGTCACATGGAGAGTTTCCGCGCGAGGGCGAAAGGCTCGGCAATGCGTCGCTTTCGGTGATTGCCTTTGATGGTAAAAGCTGGTCGATGGTCGACTACCGACCACAAACTCTCGCCTAAATTTTCTCGATCAGTTTCAGCAATTCGGTCGCCGAGGCGGCCCAGTTAAATTTCTCAGCCTGTGTTTGCAAGGCCTTTGAGTTGACCGGATTCGCTTCGGTAGCCTTTATGGCAGCCGCAAAAGACTCTGGCGATCTCGGTTCGAAGAAACGACCAGCGTCACCGGCAACCTCTCGAAAAATCGGAATGTCACTAACCACCACTGGTACGCCTTGCGCCATTGCCTCGACCACGGGAATTCCGAAACCTTCGTCCAAAGAAGCAGAGACAAGGGCCGTGGCCTTGCCAAGAAGTTCGTGGTAGCGCTCATCTGAGACACCCCTGTGAAACTCAACTTTGGCGCCAACCTCGTCGGCTAGAGACTTCAGCTCCGCCTCGCGAGTCGGCGAAATTCGGCTGAGCAATTCGAGTTTGAAACCAGTGAGTAGTGCCACTCCCCTGATCACGGTTTCTACATTTTTGTATGGCATGAACGTGCCCATGTAAACCAGGCTCTTGGCGGGCTTGCGCTGAAGACCTTTGACTGCGTGAACCTCTGGAGCGTTGTAGACCACACCAATTGGCTTTTTGGTTAGACGCTTCGCACGAAGTTCGGTTGCGGTTGTTTCAGAAACTGCGACAACTGCATCGCAGCCTGCCAGCAGAAGCCTTTCTGGCATGAAAGTGAGGTGAAACAGGCGCCAGCCGAGACGAATTAGCGGAGCCAGATTGGCCGGCGGCTTTGGGTGACGGTAGTAAATCAAATCGTGAATCGTGAGCACCAATTTGAACTTTCGGCCCATGCTGCCAATGGTCTGCATTGGTGAGAAGACCAAATCTGGCTTGTATCGATTCAGTTTCAGCGCTGAGAATGGCTCGAGAGCCGAGGTTGGCGCGTGGAGCTTTACCCACTTCGTTTCGGGCGGCAGTTGTTCGAGTTGGGCCTCGTCGCAGACGATCGCAGTGAGCTCGATTTTCTCGGCCATAGCGGCGAAAAGGTTTGCCGAAAAGCGGCTGATTCCGTCGTGAAAACTCGGACGAATGTAGCGAGCATCAAAGAAAACGCCAGACATTTATTTGCCCTCGGTCAGAAACTCGCGAATAAGGGCAGCTGCCTCGCCACTGCACTCGTAGTGCACCAGATGGCCCACCTTCGGTATCACAACAAGTCGTGCATCTGGCAGCTTCATCGAAACCTCTAACTGCTGCTTTGCGCTCGTTATGTCGTCTCGCTGCCCTGCAATCATTAGGGTGTGGTTTTCGATTTTCGGAGCAAACTCTTCGACGCAGTGGTGAATCGACGCGTGGTAGCTCTCGTACATCACGTTTGAGTTCGCATAGTTTTTCATCGTGCTGTGGTGCTGCTGGTGAACCCAATTGCGCAGGTCGCGTTCGCGCGACTTGGTCATAACAGAACT
The DNA here is from genome assembly GCA_903880095.1 of uncultured Micrococcales bacterium. GTDB lineage: Bacteria > Actinomycetota > Actinomycetes > Actinomycetales > Microbacteriaceae > Rhodoluna. The sequence continues at coordinate 92,303 of CAIRNX010000010.1, forward strand.
TACGAACTGGATGACTGGCCAGCTGTCGATAAAGAATCGGCTGCCTCGCTCTGGCATTTTGCTGGTGACCCAAAACAAAAACTCGGTAAGCGCCGAAGTGAATCGGCGCGGCCCCTGAAGCCCTGGCTTCGAAACGGGGTTAATCAAAACCACCGAGGCCATGTCGTTTGCGTGGGCTGCATGAGCCGAAACAACTAGGGTTCCGAAAGAATGCCCAACCACGTCTGGCTTAGATTTCAGGTTCAACGAGGAAATGAACTCCCCCAGCCAAATCGAATATGTTGGAAGGTCGTGCTTTGGCTTGATTGGTTCTGAGAGGCCGTAGCCGGGCAGATCTGGGGCGATGCAATCAAAGTCTTCTAGCGCACCAATTATTGCGTGTAGCCCATCGTGAGAGCCCCTGAAACCGTGAACGAAGACGATTGTGCCCTTCGCTTTGCCTTTAGCTGGGTATACCCAATACTTTGCCGAAGTGCCCATCAGACGGACCTCGCGCTGTTGCCCTCTGGCTTCGGCGAGGCTCGACAGGAGAGCTGGATTGTTTGGCATTTTTCTAGCCTAAACCGAGAAGTACTTCGCCTCGGGGTGGTGCAAAATCATTGCATCGGTTGACTGCTCAGGGTGAAGCTGAAGCTCTTCACTCAGAGTGACACCGATTACCTCAGGCTTCAAAAGTTCGACCAGTTTGATTCGGTCTTCGAGATCTGGGCAGGCTGGGTAACCGAACGAGTAGCGTGCTCCGCGGTATTTCAGGTCAAACATGGCTTCGACGTTTAGCGGGTCTTCTGAACCAAAACCGAGCTCCTCGCGAACGCGGCTGTGCCAAAACTCGGCAAGCGCCTCGGTGAGTTGAACCGAGAGTCCGTGAAGTTCAAGGTAGTCGCGGTATTGGTTCGCTGCGTAAATTTCGTTGGCCGCCTCGGAGATTCGGTTACCCATGGTCACCAATTGAAATGGCACGACATCGATGATCCCTGATTCCTTTGAGTGAATAAAGTCGCTCAGGCATAGGTGGCGGTCACGGCGTTGGCGCGGAAACTTGAAGCGCAAGCGTTCGGTTTGATCTTCGTTCAAAATAACGAGATCATCGCCTTCGCTATAAGCCGGAAAGTAACCATAAACGACGGCAGCCTCGAGCAAACCTTCGGTCTGAATCTTTTCGAGCCAACGACGAAGGCGCGGGCGACCCTCGGTTTCGACCAGTTCTTCGTAGCTGGCGCCATCCTCAGCGCGCGAAGGCTTTAAACCCCATTGGCCCATGAAAGTTGCTCGTTCGTCCAAGAACGATGCGTAGTCGCGAAGCGGAATGCCCTTGACGACTCTTGTTCCCCAGAACGGCGGGGTTGGCACCTTGTTGTCGGTGGCGACGTCTGATCGAGCAGGTAGTTTGCCAGGCTCGGTGAGGGTCAACTTGCTGACCGGTTTCACGAGGCGCTTTTTCAGTTCTGGAAGTTGAACATCTTCGCCTCGCTGGCTTCTAACCAAGAGATCCATGAGTTTGAGACCCTCGAAGGCGTCACGTGCGTAACGAACTTCGCCGCCGTAGATTTCGGCAAGGTCTTGTTCGACGAAGGCTCTAGTCAGTGCGGCCCCGCCGAGAATTACCGGCCAACGTTTGGCAACGCCACGAAGGTTCATTTCTTCAAGGTTTTCGCGCATGATCAGCGTTGACTTCACAAGCAGGCCACTCATACCGATGACGTCAACGTTGTGTTCTTCGGCGGCCTTCAAGATGTCGCCGATCGACTGCTTAATGCCGATGTTTACCGTGTCGAAACCGTTGTTGCTCAAAATAATATCGACTAGGTTTTTGCCAATGTCGTGGACATCGCCGCGAACGGTTGCGAGAAGAATCTTGCCCTTGCCGGCGTCATCGGTCTTTTCGATGTGTGGTTCAAGATGAGCGACGGCGGCCTTCATGACCTCAGCTGATTGCAAAACGAAAGGAAGCTGCATTTCACCGCGACCAAAAAGTTCGCCGACTTCTTTCATGCCTTCAAGCAGATGCAGGTTGATGATGTCTAGCGCCGTCATGGTGATGAGCGCTTCGTCAAGGTCGGCTTCGAGACCCTTGCGTTCACCGTCGATGATTCTGCGCTGAAGTCTCTGGTCTAGCGGCATGGCTGCGAGCTCTGCCGAGCGCGACTGACGAGCGGCGGCACTGTCTACGCCTGAGAACAAATCGAGCAGGCGGGTCAGTGGGTCGAAGGTAACATTGCCATCTTCGTCGTATTCGCGTCGGTCGTAAATGAGGTCAAGCGCGACATCTTTTTGCTCTTGGGGTATTTGACTCAACGGCATGATTCTCGCGGCGTGAACGATTGCCGACGTTAGACCAACGTTCACGCATTCATGCAAGAAAACCGAGTTAAGGACGTGACGGGCTGCAGGGTTTAGGCCGAATGAGATGTTTGAGATGCCGAGAGTGGATTGAACGCCGGGGAACGCCTCGTGGAGGCGTCGAATCGCGTCAATGGTTTCGATGCCGTCGCGGCGAGTCTCGTCTTGGCCTGTAGCAATCGGGAACGTGAGTGTGTCTACGGTTATGTCGGCAACGCGCATACCCCAGTTGCCAGTTAGATCTTCGATAAGACGCTTGGCAATTTCGAATTTGTGCTCTGCAGTTCTTGCCTGGCCAGTCTCATCAATGGTCAGGGCGACAACGGCTGCTCCGTGCTCCCTAACCAAAGGCATGATTCTTGCGAAGCGTGAGTTTGGTCCGTCGCCGTCCTCATAGTTGACCGAGTTGATCATCACTCGACCGCCGGTGCATTCGAGCCCTGCTTCTAGAACTGCAGGCTCAGTTGAGTCGAGAACCAGTGGCAAGGTGGTGGCGGTGACAAGTCGTGAAATCAATTCGCGTGCATCGCGGGCTCCGTCGCGGCCGACGTAATCAACACAAACATCTAGAGCGTGGGCGCCTTCGCGGGTTTGAGACTTGGCGATTTCTAGGCATTCTTCCCAGTTTTCGGCGAGCATCGCTTCGCGGAAAGCCTTTGAACCATTTGCGTTTGTGCGCTCACCGATCGAAAGGTAAGTCATTGTTTGGTCGAAAGGCTGGTGCTGGTAAAGGCTCGAAAGACCTGGCTCATCGACCAGTTTCGGGCGTGACGGTTTGAGCTCTCGAACGGCGTCGGCAACGGCCTTGATGTGCTCAGGAGTGGTTCCGCAGCAGCCACCAACGAGACCCGCGCCATATTCTGAGACGAATTGAACCTGTGCCTGCGCGAGCTCTTCGGCTGTCAGCGGGTAATACGCCCCGTCGCCGGCAAGTACCGGCAGACCAGCGTTTGGCATGACGACAAGGGGTAACTCAGAGAATTTGGCGAGATAGCGAAGATGCTCGCTCATCTCGGTCGGCCCGGTCGCGCAGTTCAGCCCGATTGCCTGAATGCCCAGTGCCTGTAGCGTGGTCAGAGCCGCACCGATTTCGCTGCCAAGCAACATGGTGCCGGTGGTTTCGATTGTGACCGAAACGATTATCGGGAGCCGTGTTTCAAGCTTGGTCATCGCGCGTTTGGCACCGATCACAGCGCTCTTAGCCTGCAGAAGGTCCTGAGAGGTTTCGATCAGAACTGCGTCTGAGCCGCCGCGAATCAGGCCTTCTACCTGCTCTTGGTAGGCGTCTCTGAGAACTTTGAAAGTTGCGTGACCGAGGCTTGGCAGTTTCGTGCCAGGGCCAACCGAACCGAGCACCCATCGGTTTTCATATTCGTCCGCAACCTCACGAGCGAGTCGAGCGCCAGCTTCGGCCAATTCGCCGATCCGCTCCTCGATGTTGTACTCCCCCAGGTTTGCCAGGTTGGCGCCAAAGGTGTTGGTTTCGATTGCTTCCGAACCCGCGTCTAGGTATCTGCGGTGAATGGCCTTGATGATGTCTGGGCGGGTTACGTTGAGTACTTCATTGCAACCTTCGAGTTGCTGAAAGTCTTCAAGACTAGGCCCGGCCTCTTGAATCATGGTGCCCATGGCGCCGTCAGCGACAACCACTCGGGTCGATATAGCCTCAAGTAGTGCGTGCGCGCGGGGGGTAAACATTACCGTCAATTCTAAACTGCCCGTTTGATTAGAATTACGTGATGATTGCCGAGCTGATTACCAGGAGCGAACCGACGCTCTCCTTCGAGTTTTTTCCGCCGAAGGACGAAACTGGCGAAGTCGTTTTGTGGCGATCATTCGATTCGCTTCTAGAGCTTTCACCAGACTTCGTTTCGGTGACCTATGGAGCAGGTGGCTCAAACCAGTCGAAGTCTCTCGCCGTTCTTGGCAAAATGGCTTCGCGAATTCCAACCATCGGTCACCTCACTTGCGTCGGCGCAACCTTCGCATCAACCCGTGCAACCATTTCATCGTTTGAAGATGCCGGTGTCGCCGCGATCTTGGCGATTCGCGGAGATGCACCAAAAGAAAACCCAGGCGCACTTGAGCAAGGTGAGCTGAAAACCGCTCTCGAACTTGTTCAACAGGTAACCGAGCACTCCGACATGGAGGTTGGTGTCGCAGCGTTTCCAGAGATTCACCCGGAGTCAGCCGATTTGGCTCACGACATCAAGGTTTTGAAGTTCAAGCAAGATGCCGGTGCAAAATATGCCTTCACTCAGTTGTTTTTTAAGGTGGACGCCTACATCGACCTTGTTGACGCAGCCCGAAAAGCCGGTGTGACCATTCCGATCGTGCCAGGCGTGATGCCGATCTCAAATGCCAAAGGCGTGCTCCGCATGGCCGAACTTAGTGGAGCTGAGGTGCCAGCCGAACTCGTTGCCGAGTTGCACGCAGCAACAGACGATGAGCTCGCTCGCGACATCGGAATGACCTATTCGATCAAGTTCGCGAAAGAGCTACTGGCAGCCGGTGCACCTGGTTTGCACATCTTCTCGTTGAATCACCACAGAGCGGCAGAAGAACTCGCTAGAGGGGCATTCTCGCGCCTTTCGCGCTAATGTCTGCGCCGGCTTGTAGTCTGCAATCGTGAACGACACCTTATTTGATCCAGAGTTGCCCGAGTGGGGCAAATCGATTGCAGTATTCGACCTTGAAACAACCGGCTTGGTTTTGCACGAAGCCCGAATCGTCACTGCGTGCGCGGTTGAGCTTGATGCTCAGGGCAACATCGTTGGCCGAGACTTAGAGTGGCTAGCCGATCCAGGCATCGAAATTCCTGAAGTAGCCGCTAACGTGCACGGAGTGACCACAGAGATGGCACGCGCCAACGGTCGACCAGCAAACGAGGTTGTCGCCGAGATCGTGGCGACCCTTCGCGGTTACTTTGAACGCGGAATCCCTGTGGTTGCTTATAACGCTCCATATGACTTCACGATTCTTTTTCACGAAGCTGTGCGCCATGGCGTCGAGCCAATCGAAAACCCAACCCCTGTTATCGACCCACTTGTTCTAGACAAGCACTTCGATAAGTACCGGTCCGGCAAACGACGCCTCGAAAACGCTGCAGCACACTACGGAGTTGCTCTTACCGACGCCCATAATGCAACGGCAGACGCAGTAGCCGCGGGTCGAGTCGCCCAGGCGATATTTGCGAAGTTTCCAATGCCGGCCGATGTTAAAGAGCTTCACGACGCCCAGATTTCTTGGAGCAAAGAGCAAGATATCAGTTTTGCTGAATTCATGGTTTCGAAAGACCCAACCTTCAAGGCAAACCTTGGTTGGCCACTCAAGGCCCACTAGGTATAAAAAAAGAGCCCAGGCAATCGCCTGGGCTCTTTTTCTTTAAGTTGATTAGGCGCCAAAACCCTTGTAGCGGGTGTTGAACTTCTCGACACGACCGGCCGAGTCCATGATTCGCTGCTTACCGGTGTAGAACGGGTGCGAAGCCGACGAAATTTCAACGTCGAAAACTGGGTAGCTGTTACCGTCTTCCCACTCGATGGTCTTCGAGCTGGTAGCGGTTGAGCGGGTAAGGAAAGCCACGCCTGATGCTAGGTCGCGGAATACGACTGCTTCGTACTTTGGGTGGATGTCAGCCTTCATGGTTCTTCCTTGCAGGTTTGAAATGATTTTGGGGTGCAACAGCACCAAGAGAAAACAATACCACTACTTGGCGCGTGCGGTGAAGCGATTGTTTTCTTTTGTCACGGTTACTTCTAAGCCAAAGGCTTCAGAAATCTTGTCCGAGGTGAGAGTGGAATCGATCGGCCCAGCTGCAAACGATCCCCCGTCGCTTAGGATCAGCGCGTGAGTGAAGCCTGCAGGAATCTCTTCAAGGTGATGGGTAACCATCACGATTGCCGGTGCACTTGGAGCACTGGCGTAGTGGCCGATGATCGAAACCGTGCTTTCGCGCGCCGCTAGGTCGAGGCTTGCAACCGGCTCATCTAGTAGCAGAAGCTCTGGGTCAGGCATTACCGCGCGGGCAATCTGAGTTCGCTTGCGTTCGCCATCGCTAAGGGTTCCGAACGACCGATCGGCAAAGGTGTCAAGGTGCCACTCAGCCAAAACGCGACGAGCGCGACGCACATCGACGTCTTCGTAGTTTTCGTTCCAACGACCGGTTACGGCGTAGCTGGCTGTCATTACGGCGTCTAAGACGCTCTCTGAGTTAGGAATACGTGCAGCCAGTGAGTTCGAAGCAAAACCGATTCGAGTTCGCAGCTCGAAAACGTTAACCTCGCCCAGCTGGCGTCCAAGAATGGTTGCCGAACCAGAGCTGGGTTGCAGCTGCGCTGCGAGAATTCGAAGCAAAGTAGTTTTACCGGCACCGTTTGGGCCGATAATTACCCAACGCTGCGAATCGTCGATCTGCCAGTCAATGTTTTTGAGAATCGGCTTGCCGTCGCGAACAACGGTCACATCAACTAAACGAACTACTTCACTCATGGTTTGTAGCCTAAGCGAACGATGCGATGGCATCGCGATAGACCGCGATGGTGTCTTGCGCGATGCGGTCCCATGAGAAGTGCTCTTCGACGCGCTTGCGACCAGCGACTCCGAATGCTCCGAGGTCAACCTCACTAAGTGCCTTGTTGAGCGCGGCCGCCAAATCACCAACGAATTTAGCCTCGTCGAGGGGCTTGCCGCTGCCGTCAGAAAGCTGTTCGATTGGCACGAGAAGGCCGGTTACGCCGTCTTCGACAACCTCAGGAATGCCACCCGTAGCAGTCGCTACAACAGGGATTCCGCAGGCCATTGCCTCGAGGTTCACGATGCCAAGTGGCTCGTAGATTGAAGGGCAGGCGAAAACTGTGGACGATGAAAGCACTGCGATCAGTTCTTCGCGGCTCAGGTGTTTTTCTACCCAAATTACGTTGTCTCGGTGTTTGCGCAGCTCGGCAACCAAGTCGATTACGGTCTGGTTGATTTCGGGAGTGTCTGGCGCGCCGGCGCAAAGAACCAGTTGAACGTCTGCCGGCAGCTCGCGGGCGGCCTTCAGGAGATAAGGCAGACCCTTCTGCTGGGTGATTCTGCCGACGAAGACAACCGATCGGGCGTCGGGGTTGATGCCTAGGTTTCTGACCAGGTCTGGTTTATGTGCAGATTGGAATGCCGCGAGGTCGATGCCGTTGTGAACTACCGTGACCTTGGCTGGGTCAATCTGAGGGTACGCGCGAAGAATGTCAGCCCGCATGCCGTGGCTGACAGCAATGATTTTGGTTGCCGATTCATATGCGGAACGTTCAACCCAAGACGAGACAGCGTATCCGCCGCCAAGTTGGTCGGCCTTCCAAGGGCGCAGTGGCTCTAGGCTGTGCGCGGTGATTAGGTGTGGAATCCCGTGAAGGTCGCCAGCAACCTTGCCAGCAAAGTTTGCGTACCAGGTGTGCGAGTGCACGAGGTCTGCGCCGGCAATGTCAGAAACCATCGCCAAGTCAGTTGCCATGGTCTGTATTGCGGCGTTGGCGTGGTTGAATTCGGCACCGTGGCTGTAAGCGTTTGTATCGATTTCATTACGAGCTGCGCCGAAGGCGCGAACCTGCACCTCGATGTGTGGGCGAAGAACACGCACCAATTCAGCGACATGTACGCCCGCTCCCCCGTAAATGTATGGCGGGTATTCTTTCGAAATCAAATCGATTCTCATAGCGCAATGTTAGTAGCACGGAACTTTTTGCCAATAACATTGCGTCATGAGTACCAAGCGAATTTTCGGTATGGTTCTTGCCGGCGGCGAAGGCAAGCGACTGATGCCACTTACTGCCGATCGAGCCAAGCCTGCCGTACCCTTTGGTGGCTCTTACCGACTAATCGACTTTGCCCTGTCGAACCTGATCAACTCGGGTGTTCGCCGCATAGTGGTCCTAACCCAATACAAGTCGCATTCACTCGACCGCCACATTTCGCAAACCTGGCGCATGTCTCCACTGCTCGGCTCTTACGTAGCTTCGGTGCCGGCTCAACAGCGGCTAGGCAAGCGTTGGTTTTCCGGTAGCGCCGACGCAATCTTGCAGAGCATGAACCTGTTGAGCGATGAGCGCCCTGACTACGTAGTTGTGGTTGGTGCCGACCACGTTTACCGCATGGACTTCGATCAGATGATTGACGACCACATCGCCTCTGCTCGCGGCGTAACGGTTGCCGCAATTCGCCAGCCAATGTCGTTGGCAAACCAGTTTGGTGTCATCGAAGTCGACGCTGCCGACCCGACCAAGATTGCTGCCTTCCTCGAAAAACCCGCCAACCCGAAAGCTCTGCCAGACTCCCCCAACGAGGTTTTGGCTTCGATGGGTAACTACGTTTTCACCGCTCAAGCCTTGATTGACGCAATCGAACACGACGGAACCCTAGCCGACTCAAACCACGACATGGGTGGCGACATAGTGCCATACATGGTTGATCGAGAAGATGCCGGGGTTTACGACTTCACTTTCAATCAGATACCTGGTTCTACCGAACGTGACCACAGCTACTGGCGCGATGTCGGAACAATCGATTCATACTTCGACGCTCACATGGACCTTATTTCGGTTATGCCGGTGTTCAACCTCTACAACAACGAGTGGCCAATCTTCACGCAGCAGATCAACCTGCCACCTGCCAAGTTCGTGCACGATGGTGAAGGTAACCAAGGCCGCACAACCGATTCGATCGTTTCGCTTGGAACAGTTGTTTCTGGCGGCATCGTCGAGCGCTCGGTTCTTTCGCCTTGGGTGAAGGTCAACTCGAACGCTCTGGTCACCGATTCGGTATTGCTTGACGGCGTCCAGGTCGGAAGAAACTCGACTGTTCGTCGAGCAATTCTCGACAAGGGCGTAGTCGTTGCCGATGGCGCATCGATTGGCGTAGACAAACAGCGCGACATCGATCGAGGCTTTACGGTTACCGATTCGGGCATCACGGTCGTCGGTAAGGGCGTGCTGGTTACTCCGTGAGTCGTTTTCTAGTTGTCTTCGACGTCGACTCGACACTCATCGAAGACGAAGTAATTGAGCTATTGGCCGAGGTTGCTGGCAAACGCGCCGAGGTTAAGGCGATCACTGACTCGGCAATGGCGGGTGAACTCGATTTTGCGCAATCTTTGGCGGCTCGCGTCTCAATGCTCGGCGGTGTTCCAGCGACCGCAATCGAAGATGCGTTTGCGAAGATCACCGTGAGTAAAGGTGCGCTCGAGCTAATCGCGGCAATTCACGCTGTTGGCGGCAAGGTTGCAGCGGTTTCTGGTGGCTTTATTCAGGTGCTCGAACCTCTAGCCACAGTTCTTGGCCTTGATTTCTACCGAGCCAACACTCTCGAGGTTAGCGACGGCAAATTGTCTGGCAAGACCACGGGTAAAATCGTCGATCGAACTGTGAAAGCCGAATCTCTTCGCGAATGGGCCAAAGAACTTGGGCTAACTCCTAGCCAAACCATTGCGGTTGGAGACGGAGCCAACGACCTAGAAATGATGTCGGTGGCAGGCCTCGGCGTTGCCTTCAATGCAAAACCTTTGGTTCGCGCGAAGGCTGACTTGGTAATCGCCGGTGACAGCCTCGAATCGCTTATCGCGATTTTGCCCCACTAGCCCTTTGTGAAGTAGCCGGTGTCGCCAACAAGCACGGTGTTGTCTGCTGGCACTGGCTCATAAGCCGCCTTGAAAATTTCGGCTGCAAATTCTTCAACGTTGTAAAGCTTGCCAACCGCCTCTTTGCGCGCGTCGATTGCGCCAGGGTTTAGTCGGTCAAGAAGGGTTGCCGTGATGGTGCCCTCGATCATGTCGCCAGAGACAACAACGAATTCGATGCCCTTTTCGGACAGCTCCGGAATCATGTCACGAAGGGCGTCCTCGCCAGCACGTTTGCTGAGAGCAACCGGCAAATACTCAGGCATGGTTGGCGTTTCGCGAATGAAGTGTGCCTGGTGGCTTGTGACGAAGACAATTCGTGAGCCCGCCTTCAGTAGCGGAAGCAGGGTCTTTACAAGATTTACCTGCGAGTCACGGTTAAGCACCATGGCGTAATCCTCGGCCTTGCCGGCCTCCATGCCGCCAGAAGCGTTCAAGACCAAGATGTCTAGGTTGCCGAACTTGTCGGCGAGAGTGTCACGAAGAGCATCAATTGTCGAGTAGTCGGTCAGGTCTGCACCAACAACAATTGCGCTACCGCCCTTCTCTTCGATCGCGGCCTTCACCTTTTCGGCGCGCGCCATTTTGTCTCGGTAGTTGATCGCTACGGTTGCACCATCGGCGGCCAGCAACTGAACAAGCTCGGCGCCGATTCCGCGCGATGAGCCAGATACAAAGGCGTGTTTTCCGGCAAACTTCTGTGACATTGGTTGATCCTTTATTCGGTGAACTGTTTTAAAACCTAGTGACCCATGCCGAGTCCGCCATCAACGGGGATAACTGCCCCCGAGATGTAGGCAGATTCGTCGCTGGCAAGCCACGAGACGACCTTGGCGACCTCGGTCGGGGTGGCAAAGCGGCCTGCTGGAATATTCTTTTTGTACTGCTCCTGCTGCTCTTCAGGCAAGGCTGCGGTCATGTCGGTCTCAATGAAACCGGGGGCCACAACGTTTGCAGTTATGCCGCGTGAACCCAATTCGCGCGTAATCGAGCGTGCCATACCAACCAAGCCGGATTTTGCGGCCGAGTAGTTCACCTGGCCGGCGCTACCAAGTAGGCCTACAACGCTCGAGATGAGAATGACGCGCCCGAAGCGAGCCTTCATCATTCCCTTCGTTGCGCGCTTTACTACGCGAAACGCTCCGGTGAGGTTGGTGTTCAAAACGTCTTCGAAGTCTTCATCGCTCATGCGAAGAAGAAGCATATCTCTAGTGATGCCGGCATTGGCTACCAAAATCTCAACCGGGCCGAGTTTTTCTTCGATGGTCTCAAAAGCCGCATCAAGTGACGCAGAGTCGGTAACGTCGGCCACAACACTCAGCGTGCCGGCAGGGCCTTCGCCGCTTCTAACAGTTACTGCAACGCGGTGACCCTGAGCCACGAACTCTTCTGCAATCGCTCTACCTATTCCGCGGTTTCCGCCGGTGACGAGAACGGTTCTTTGAGTGGTCATTTTGGTCCTTCTTGGAAGATTTTCGCCTCTACTGGAGTTGCTCTTAAGTGTAGTCGCGAGCATTCGCGCGGTAACTTAGTCACGGAGGCAAGTTTTGGCAAAGCGCACAAGTGTTACCTCGGTGGATCACTCCCCCGAGGTTGAACGAAAGACCAGATTTGTCCAGTACACGGTGGCGATGCTTATTCGAGTTGCCTGTATTTTTCTAGCCGTCGCAATCGACGGCTGGGCCCGTTGGTTGTTCATGGCCGGTGCCATTTTGCTGCCATACTTTGCTGTAGTGGCAGCCAATTCGGTCGGTTCGGCGAGAGCCAAAACCGCCGCAATTCCAGTCGCGCCACTCCAGATTTCGAGCAAGGACTTCATTGACGCAAGCCCCAAATAAATGTTCACGTGCGGGTTGCCAAAACGCATCAACAAGCGTGTTCGAGTGGCGTAACCCAGCCGTGCACCGAGATGGGCGTCTGAAACTTTGGGGTTCTTGCGTCGAGCACCTGCAATTCTTTGAGGACTACCTTGGTGTTAGAGGGTTTTTGATCGGAGTGCGTGAACTTTGAGTTACCTAACTGAGAATTGGCGCAAGTGGAGCAAGTGGCTTGCCGTGGTAGTTGTTTTCGCCATCGCCTGCGGTTTTTTGTCTAACTGGCAGTTTCATCGCCGCGAAGAAAAGCTGGTGAAGATCAACCTGGTGATCAAGAATTTCGATACTGCGACAGTGTCGGTTGATTCGCTCTTGCCCGAGCTTTCGAGCTGGAATAACGGCCTAGAGTGGCGCGCAGTCTCGTTGGTGGGCCTTTACCTACCAGGCAAGTCTTTGTTGGTTCGCAACCGGCCAAACCAAGGTTCGCCCGGTTTTGAGCAGCTCGTCCCATTTTTGGCTGAAGACGGGCGCATTCTTCTTGTTTCACGCGGATGGTTGCCGACGGGTAACGAACAAGATTTTCCAGACGCGAACCCTTTGCCGTCGACGAGTCAACGAACAATTGTTGTTCGGCTGCGACCTTCGGAGCAACATGACGGCCGAACAGCGCCAGAGCGTGAGGTTCCGAACATAGAGGTTCCTAGAATTGCGAAGGTTCTCGGGCTTTCGAATGTTTATCTGAAAACCTATGGCCGCGTTTATTCCGATTCAACCGGCGAAGCGAAGCTTCGAGACCTTGAGGCGCCGGCTACCGAAGAGGGTAACAATTTCAGCTACGCGCTGCAGTGGATAGTCTTTGCCGTGATGGCCTTTGGTGCGCTCTTCTGGATGATTCGCCAAGAACGGGATAGATCAATCGGACGAGTGCGAACAAAGGTGCGCAAAAAGCCATCAGACGAAGATTTCGAAGACGCGAATTAACTGAGCGAAATCAGTTCGGCGTAGCCGTCGTTCCAAAGGTCTTCGTCGCCGTCAGGCAAAATCAAGACTCGCTCCGGGTTTAGCGAGAGCACGGCACCCACGTCGTGTGAAACCAGCACAACGGCACCTGTGAATGTCGACAGCGCGTGCAAAATCTCTTCGCGACTGGCGGGGTCAAGGTTGTTTGTTGGTTCGTCAAGTAGCAACACGTTGGCAGAAGAAACAACAAGCGCTGCGAGAGCGAGTCGAGTTTTCTCGCCACCAGAAAGCACGCCGGCTGGCTTATTGACATCGTCACCTGAGAACAGGAATGAACCAAGAACCTTGCGGGCGTCGGTGTCGCCTAATTGTGGGGCGCTTCGTTGCATGTTTTCCAAGACCGACTTGGTGACGTCCAAGGTTTCATGCTCTTGGGCGTAATAGCCAATTTTCAGGCCGTGGCCTGGTTCGATGGTGCCGGTATCTGGTGTGTCGATGCCAGCAAGCATGCGCAGCAAAGTGGTCTTACCGGCACCGTTCAGCCCGATGATCACAACCTTTGAGCCTTTATCGATTGCCAGGTCGACAGCTGTGAAGATTTCTAGCGACCCGTAGCTCTTGCTCAAGTTTGATGCCATGAGTGGGGTGCGACCACAAGGGGCTGGCTCAGGGAACCTGATGCGAGCAACCCTGTCGGCCTCGCGAACCTCCTCAAGCCCGCTCATAAGGTTTTCGGCACGCTTGATCATTTGCTTAGCGGCAACAGCCTTGCTTGCCTTTGCACCAAACTTTGCGGCCTGAAGGTTTAGCGTCGCGGCCTTCTTTTCGGCATTTGCTCGGTCGCGTTTGCGGCGCTCTTGGTCGGCTTCGCGTTGTTTCAGGTAGTTGTGCCAACCCATGTTGTAAACGTCGATGACCGTTCGCATGGCATCCAGGTAGAACACGCGGTTCACGGTTTCGCCGATTAGGTCGACATCGTGGCTGATCACGATAAGCCCGCCCTGATAGGTCTTCAAGAAGTCTCGAAGCCAAACAACCGAGTCGGCGTCGAGGTGGTTTGTGGGTTCGTCGAGAATCATGGTGTCGGCCTGCGAAAACAGAATTCGGGCAAGCTCCACTCGCCTGCGCTGACCACCCGAAAGTGTTTTCAGTTGCTGTTCGAGAATGTGTGGCTTGATGCCCAAGTTGCCGGCGATTGCTTCGGCTTCGGCTTCGGCGGCATAGCCTCCGTTGGCAATAAACCGCTCCTCTGCGCTGGAGTATTTCTTCATCGCCGCGTCGTAGACGGCTGGGTCAACAGAACCCATGTCTTCAGAGGCACGAGTCATGGCCTTGAGGTGTTCGCCAAGATCACGCGCGTTGAGAATGCGATCGCGAACCGTCTCTTCAGGGTCGCCGGTGCGAGGATCCTGTGGCAGGTAACCGATGAGGCCGCCGGTCTCGACGCTGCCGGCCGAGGGCTGCCCCTCCCCTGCGAGAATTTTGGTTAGCGTGGTTTTACCCGCACCGTTTCTGCCGACGAGACCCACCTTGTCACCCTTGTCGACGCGAAAGTTAACGTCTTGCATCAAGACACGAGCTCCGATTCGGATCTCTAAGTCTTTTACATTGATCAAGGGTTATCTCTCGTAAAGTTCGGGCATTCCAAAAGCCTTAGTTTACAATCGTTATAAACCGAAATTAGGAGAGTTCATGTCGGTAACGCTAACCAACAGACCAACCATCGTTGATCGCTTCATTCCCCGCAGCATCAGTGCCGACATAGTTCTAGTCGCCCTGGGCGCAATTCTTACCGCTGCTGCGGCGCAGGTAACGATTCCGTTGTGGCCAGTTCCAATCACCGGCCAAACCTTTGCCGTTCTGCTTGTTGGTGCCGCACTCGGCGCGACCCGAGGCGCAATCTCGATGGCGTTTTACGTGCTTCTCGGCGCGGTCGGTCTACCTGTTTTTGCAGCAGGCAAATCGGGAATCGTTTTTGGCTCATCCCTCGGCTACCTATTCGGTTTTGTCGCAGCCGCTGCCGTCGTTGGCTTCTTTGCGGAGCGCGAAATCGGTCGCAAGTGGTTCTCGGTAGCCATTGGCTTTGTTGCTGGTAACGCGATCATCTACGCCTTCGGCCTACCTTGGCTTTCGATTTTCCTTGGCGCAAACAGCTTGCCAAACGATCTGAACGCGACGCTGTCAGCAGGTCTTTACCCGTTCCTAGTCGGAGATGCAATCAAAATTGCAATCGCTTCGACTCTGCTGCCTGGAGCCTGGGCACTAGCCAAGAAGCTAAAAGGCTAATCACGCTTGACAAAAGAATGGGCCTCCCGGTTGGGAGGCCCATTCTTTTTTAGGCTAAATCGAAAAACCGATGGCACGCATTTGTTCGCGGCCGTCTTCGGTGATCTTCTCAGGTCCCCACGGTGGCATCCATACCCAGTTGATTCGGTATGCCTCAACGTGGCCGTCTAGAGCCTCTCCGGTCTGCTCTTCGAGAATGTCAGTCAGCGGGCAGCCGGCCGAGGTGAGAGTCATGTTGATTAGTAGCGAGCCGTCGTCCTCCGACTCTTCGAGTCCGTAAATAAGTCCAAGGTCGACGATGTTCACGCCAATCTCTGGGTCGATTACGTCTTTGAGAGCCTCAATTACTTCGTCGTATTTGGCTGGGCTAAGTTCTTTAGGCATTTACGTACCTGTCGTAGCCCTCGGCTTCGAGGCGTTCTGCTAGCTCCGGGCCACCTTCTTCGGCAATCTTGCCGGCAACGAACACGTGCACGAAGTCAGGCTTGATGTAGTTGAGGATTCGGGTGTAGTGGGTGATCAAAAGAACGCCCATGCCGGTTGCCGCCTTGACGCGGTTTACGCCTTCAGAAACAATCTTTAGAGCGTCTACGTCTAGTCCAGAGTCGGTTTCGTCGAGCACTGCGAACTTTGGCTTAAGTAGCTCCATCTGCAGAATTTCGTGACGCTTCTTCTCGCCACCCGAGAAGCCTTCGTTTACGTTGCGCTCGGTGAAGGTTGAGTCCATCTTAAGTGCGTCCATTGCGCCGCGCACCTCTTGGATCCAACCACGCAGTGCTGGAGCTTCGCCATCTATTGCGGTCTTGGCTGTGCGTAGGAAGTTGCTTACCGAAACACCTGGAATTTCAACCGGGTACTGCATGGCCAAGAAGACGCCGGCACGGGCGCGCTCGTCGACGCTCATCTCAAGCACGTTTTCGCCGTCAAGCAGAATTTCACCCTGTGTGACGGTGTACTTAGGGTGACCCGCGATCGAGTAGGCGAGAGTCGACTTTCCTGAGCCGTTTGGGCCCATGATTGCGTGGGTTTCACCCGAGCGAATCACTAGGTCTACACCTTTGAGGATCTCTTTGGTGCCCTGTTCGGTTTCGACAGTTACGTGGAGGTTCTTGATTTCTAGGGTTGCCATGATTTCTTTCTTTAGGCCTTGTCGTATTCGAGGAAGATGACGCCGTCTTCAATGAAGACTTCGTAAACGGCTACTGGTTCGTAGGCAGGTAGCGAAAGCGGCGCACCTGTTTCTAGTGAAAACTTTGCTCCGTGAGCCCAGCATTCGATGGTTTCGCTGTCGACAAAGCCCTCGCTGAGCGAGATTTCGCCGTGTGAACACTTGTCGTCGATTGCCTTCACGTCGCCAGACTTGGTGCGGGCAATTGCAATCGCGTGGCCGTCAATGAGCACGCGAATCGCGCGCCCTGGTTTGATGTCTTCAACTGGGCAGATTTGGTGGGCCATTATTTGACGCTCCTCTTTAGCTCTTCTTCGATTGATTTGTTGAGTCGATCTTCGATCGATTCGATGCCGATCTGCTGAACAATCTCGTTGAGGAATCCCTTAACCACGAGGCGTCTTGCTTCTAGCTCGTTGATGCCTCGAGCCTGAAGGTAGAACAGGTGTTCATCATCGAATCGACCCGAGGCGCTGGCATGGCCCGCTCCCTCGATCTGCCCGGTTTCGATCTCGAGGTTCGGAACGCTGTCGGCTCGGGCGCCATCGGTAAGAAGCAGATTGCGGTTTAGCTCGTAGGTGTCTGTGCCTTCGGCTTCTTTGCGAATCAGAACGTCGCCGACCCAAACGGTGTGCGCCTTGTTGCCCTGTAGCGCGCCCTTGTAAGTGACCCTAGAGGTGCAGTTCGGTTGTGAGTGGTCAACAAACGGGCGGTGTTCTAGGTGCTGGTCTGCGTCGGCAAAGTAGACACCGAAAAGGTCAACCGCTGCGCCTGGGCCGCTAAATGAGACAGATGGTGTCACTCGAACCGTGTCGCCACCGAACGAGACAATAACGTGCTTTAGGTGTGAGTTTCGGCCGAGTTTGGCGAACTGTGCTGAGGTGTGTACCGAGCCAGCCTTCCAATCTTGAATGCTGATAACGGTTAGGTCGCTCTCGTCGCCGACAACAATTTCAAGGTTTTCAGCGAGGACGCCCTTGCCACGGTGGTCGATGACTACGGTTCCCTTGGCGTGCAACTTAGATTCGATGACGATGTGAAGTGCCGATGGGGTCAGGTCGTCTGAATTCACGGTCAGAACCGCGTGCTCTTCAGGGCCGGCCGGAACCGAAATCAGGTATGCGGCGTCTGTCGACTCCCACGAAGCTGCTGAGGTGCGGTCTTCTGGTGTTCCGGCTGCTCCAAAGAGAGCATGATCGCTACCAATCCATTCGGTGGTAATCGAGTTGCCACCTTCGAACTGTAGGTCGCCCAGATATTCGCTCAAGGCGTCAGCCTCGAGGCCCTTGAGGCGCTCTACGGGCAGGTAACGCCATTGCTCGTCTCGAATGGTGATCGGCTCAAAGTCGGCGACTTTGGTTGACTTTGGGCGTTCTGAACGTATCTGGAGCGGCACGCCGGCTCCGTGGCTGTGCTGCTCCACTAACCGACAGCCCCTTCCATCTGCATCTCGATTAGTTTGTTGAGCTCGAGCGCGTATTCCATTGGTAGTTCTTTTGCGATTGGTTCGATAAAGCCGCGAACAATCATCGCCATTGCTTCGTCTTCTGGCATGCCGCGAGACTGCAGATAGAAAAGCTGTTCATCGCTAACGCGAGAAACGGTTGCCTCGTGACCCATCGAGACATCGTCTTCGCGAACGTCTACTGCTGGGTAGGTGTCTGAACGTGAAATTGTGTCGACCAAGAGTGCGTCGCAACGAACCGTGTTCGCCGAGTGGTGAGCGCCCGGGTTGACTCGGATCTCACCTCGGTATGAGGTTCGCCCTCCGCCTCGGGCAATCGACTTTGAGATGATCGAAGACGAGGTATAAGGAGCAAGGTGAATCATCTTCGCGCCGGCGTCTTGGTGCTGGCCAGCGCCTGCGAAAGCGACAGACAGGGTTTCACCACGAGCGTGCTCCCCCGCCAAAATGATGGCCGGGTATTTCATGGTTACCTTTGAGCCGATGTTTCCATCTACCCATTCCATGGTCGCGCCCTCGTGAGCAATTGCTCTCTTGGTGACTAGGTTGTAGACGTTTGTCGACCAGTTCTGAATCGTCGTGTAGCGAACGCGAGCGTTCTTCTTGACGATGATTTCAACTACTGCCGAGTGAAGTGAATCAGAGTTGTAAATCGGTGCCGTGCAGCCCTCGATGTAGTGAACATAAGAGCCCTCGTCGGCAATGATCAGGGTGCGCTCGAACTGACCCATGTTTTCGGTGTTGATTCTGAAGTATGCCTGCAGAGGAATCTCTACGTGCACTCCCTTCGGAACGTAAACAAACGAACCACCAGACCACACGGCGGTGTTCAGCGCTGCGAACTTGTTGTCGCCGGCTGGAATAACGGTGCCGAAGTACTCCTGGAAGATCTCCGGGTACTGCTTAAGGGCACTGTCGGTGTCCAAAAAGATGACGCCTTGAGCCTCAAGCTCTTCTTGAATCTGGTGGTAAACCACCTCAGATTCGTACTGTGCAGCTACACCTGAAACTAGTCGTGAGCGCTCTGCCTCTGGGATGCCAAGTTTCTCGTAGGTGTTCTTGATGTCATCAGGCAGGTCTTCCCAGCTGGCGGCCTGCTTCTCGGTTGAGCGAACAAAGTACTTGATGTTGTCGAAATCGATACCGCTGAGGTCTGCACCCCAGTTCGGCATTGGCTTCTTGGTGAAGTAGTTGTAACCCTTTAGGCGGGTTTCGAGCATCCAATCCGATTCGCTCTTTTTGCCCGAAATGTCGCGAACGACGTCCTCGTTGATTCCGCGCTTGGCTGTTTCTCCGGCTTTGTCGCTGTCTGACCAGCCAAATTCGTAGTTACCTAACGAATCCAATTCCGGACGTTCGATGATGATGTCTGACAAGACGCGTCCTCTCTATTCGTGTAGGGCAAACCGCTCGGGCGCGGGATTATTCCAACGCGCCTTCGTGTAAGTATTGAAGTGAGCAAATGCTCCGACCCCTCGATTTTACCTTGGAAACCTCCCTGGGTAAAGACTTTAGAAAGGCCGCCCTTGCGCAAGTTTGCCGTTTGGAGCTCGTTAGTCTCGCAAATCTTGATCGTTGTCACCGGTGGTGTCGTGCGCTTGACCGGCTCGGGTCTCGGTTGCCCAACTTGGCCTAAGTGCACCTCGGAGTCGCTCGTAACGGTTCAAGCTCAGGGAATTCACGGAGTTATCGAGTTTGCCAACCGCATGCTCACCTTTGCTCTTCTGGTGATCGCAGTTCTTACCGTGGTGGTGTTTTGGAAGTCGGCGCAACGAGCCCTAGCACTAGCCCTTTTTGGTGGGATCCCAGCGCAGGCAGTGCTTGGCGGTTTCACCGTCCTCACCGGCCTTAACCCTTGGTTGGTCGGCTCACACTTTGCTCTTTCGGCAGTACTAATCGCTCTCGCATCGCTTTTGGTGTGGCGTTTTTACTCACCGAGCGAGGTTGGTCTACCAGGTTTGCCACGTGTCACATCGGTTGCGATTACCGTCGCCGGGCTCGTCTCGGTGACTTTCGGAATCATTGTGACTGGGGCGGGTCCGCACGCGGGAGACGCGGCTACTCCTCGCAATGGGCTCGATCTCGAGATTTGGCAGCATTACCACTCATACCCGGCCTACCTAACCTTGGCCCTCGTGCTCACCTCGTTAGTTTTGTATCGCGCAAACAGGTTGAATCGAATGATTCTGATCGGACTCCTCATTAACTTGGTGATTCAAGCCGTTATCGGTGTTGCGCAAGCGCGCTTGGGTGTGCCCGCGCTGTTGGTTGGCTTTCATGTAACTGGGGCCGCGACTCTTTGCAGCTTGCTCTGGTTTCAACTTTTTGCCTCAAAGGTTCGCTAAGTGTCAACCCTTTATTGGTTTCGCCGCGACCTTCGCCTGAGCGATAACCCGTCGCTGTTAGCGGCCGGTAACGAGGTTTACCCAGTTGTGGTTTCTGGTTCTCTCGATGGGCTGAGCAAAGTTCGAGTCGATTCACTTACTGCCAGCTGGCGTTCACTCAATGAATCACTTGATGGCAACTTGACTCTCATCGACGATGTCGCCGAATGCGCCAATCGGCTCGGTGTAACAGCGGTTCACTGTGCTCGCGCCTACGAACCTGCCGGCATTTCAGAGCAAGAACGCGTTGCCAGAGATTTAGAGTCACTAGGCATAAAGCTGGTCATTGGTCCTGGCAACTACGCGCTCTCCCCCGGCACGGTCCGCAAACCCGACGGTACGCCATATCGCGTTTACACACCGTTCTTTAAAGCCTGGTTTGAAAGGGGCTGGGAGTCACCTCGCCCTGCCCCAGTCGGAGTTACTTGGGCATCAGCCGGCGGTAGAGAGCTCCCCAGTGGCCCGCCGGTCAGAGTCGGTGAAGCGTTCGCACTCAGAACCTTCGAGCGTTTTGCGAAACGTGCGCTCCACGAATATAACGAAGATCGCAACCGTGCAGACCTTAGCGGCACCTCACATTTGTCGCACGCACTCGCCCATGGCGAGGTTCACCCTAGAACGTTACTTGCGCAACTTGGAGACTCGCAAAGTGAAGTTTCGTTTATGAAAGAGCTTGCCTGGCGTGAGTTTTACGCAGATGTTTTATGGCACAACCCGCACACCGTTGAAGGCTATTACGAGCCTCGTTTTGCGAACATGCGCTACGACTTCGATGAATCAAAGCTTGTCGCTTGGCAACAGGGAAAAACCGGGTTTCCGATGGTCGATGCCGGCATGCGCCAGCTTATGACCACGGGCTGGATGCACAACCGCGTGCGCATGATTGTTGCTTCGTTCTTGGTCAAAGATCTCCACATTGAATGGCAGCACGGTGCTCGTTGGTTTGAGCAGCATCTGACCGATTTCGACGTTGCTTCGAATTCGCACGGATGGCAGTGGACCGCCGGTTGTGGCACCGACGCGTCGCCTTATTACCGCATTTTCAACCCGATCACACAGGGTTACAAGTTCGACCCGAATGGCGACTACGTTCGCAAATATGTGCCTGAACTGCGTGGGATTTCTGGCAAAGAGGTTCACGAGCCGTGGCTGTTGATCGATGGATTATCGCCCGATTACCCGGCGCCGATAGTGGATCACAGCGTCGAACGGGCAGAAGCGTTGGCGCGACTAGAGGAAATAAAGGTCGTTTAGAAAAGCGGCAGGTGGACCAGCGGGTCCACGGCAATCGCGATGAACAAAACGGTTAGGTAAGTAATCGAACCGTGAAAAAGTCTCATCGGAGTTTTCACTTCGCCGGTCTTGCTTGAGTTGTAAAGCAAAGTTGCCTCAAACAAGAACCAGCCACCGCTGACGGCAGCCGAAACTGTGTAGATCCAACCCAATTGTGATGCCGGGATCAAAAGCAAGGTAGAAACAACCAGCGCCCACGAATAGAGCACGATCTGCACACCAACCACCTGCGGAGACCTAACCACAGGCAGCATAGGCACACCAGCCGCCGCGTAATCGTCTTTGTAGCGCATCGAAAGCGGCCAGTAGTGCGGCGGGGTCCACAAAAAGATAATCAAGAAGAGCAACCACGCCGAAACGCTGAGATCGTTTGTTACGGCGGCCCAGCCAATGAGAGCCGGCATCGCACCAGCTGCTCCGCCCCAAACGATATTTTGCGGTGTGCGGCGCTTCAAGAGCAGCGTGTAAACCAAAACGTAAAACAAGATTGCGCTAAGCGAGAGCATTGCAGCCAAGAAGTTTGTGGTGACCCAGAGCCAAGCAACCGATAGCGCACCAACCACGAACGCAAAAATCAGAGCCTCAGGCTTGGTGAGCTCCCCTGTTACCAGCGGTCGGTTCTTGGTGCGTCCCATGATTTTGTCGATGTCGGCGTCGATGTAGCAGTTGAAGGCGTTCGCCGAGCCAGCCGAAAAGGCGCCACCGACCAGGGTGGTGAGAACCAACCAAAGGCTAGGCAGCCCGTGTTTTGCAAGAATCATTGTTGGCACGGTCGTGATTAGTAGGAGCTCAATGACCCTGGGCTTGGTCAGCGCAAGGTAGGCCTTCGCTTTAGAAAGCAGGCCGCGCGGAATCGAAGTTTTTGAGGTCATGTTCGGTTAAGTCTAAATCAGTGACATGGCGCGTTATTCCCCGCTGCTCAAACCTCTCGCGGTGTAGACTTCTAACGTGGCAAAGCCACCATCTTTCGGCGACGTTGCCCTATCAACAAAAACAACGAGCGTGCACTAGCGCGCCTAGAAATAAGGAGCTGCCTTGTCAGCATTCCAGTGGACCGATCTTGACTCAAAGGCAGTAGACACCGCGCGTGTTCTAGCCGCGGACGCAGTAGAAAAGGTTGGCAATGGCCACCCTGGAACCGCGATCAGCCTTGCACCCGTGGCTTACCTCTTGTTCAACAAGGTAATGCGCCACGAC
This sequence comes from uncultured Micrococcales bacterium, assembly GCA_903880095.1. GTDB lineage: Bacteria > Actinomycetota > Actinomycetes > Actinomycetales > Microbacteriaceae > Rhodoluna. Next base: position 114,858 of record CAIRNX010000010.1, read on the forward strand.
CCGAGCGACGACCGCTGGCTCGGCCGCGACCGCTTCATTCTCTCGGTTGGCCACTCTTCGCTAACCATTTACAACCAGTTGTTCCTGCACGGCTACGGCTTGGAACTCGATGACCTGAAGGCGCTACGCACCTGGGGTTCGGCGACTCCTGGTCACCCAGAGTATGGGCACACCAAGGGTGTAGAAATCACTACCGGCCCTCTAGGCCAAGGCCTTGCCTCTGCTGCCGGTTTTGCTTACGCTGCTCGCTACGAGCGTGGTCTGTTTGACCCGAATGCCGCAACCGGCACCAGCCCGTTCGATCACTTCGTTTACGTCATTGCCGGCGATGGCGACATGCAGGAAGGCGTTACCTCTGAGGCCGCTTCTCTTGCTGGCCACCAGAAGCTAGGCAACCTTGTTGTGATTTACGACAGCAACCAGATTTCGATCGAAGATGACACCGACATCGCTTTCACCGAGGATGTTTCGGCTCGCTACGAGTCTTACGGTTGGCATGTTCAGACGGTTGACTGGAAGAAGACCGGCAACTACGTAGAAGACGTTGAAGAGCTGTACAACGCGATTCAGACTGCAAAGGCTGTCACCGACAAGCCTTCGCTAATTCGTCTGCGCACCATCATCGGCTGGCCTTCGCCAACCAAGCAGAACAGCGGCAAGATTCACGGCTCAAAGCTTGGCGCAGAGGAGCTTGCTGGCCTCAAGATTGCCCTCGGGTTTGACCCAGAGAAGTCGTTCGACGTTGCTCCAGAGGTTTTGGCGCACACCCGCGGATACCAGCAGTTTGCTAGCGAAAACCGCAAGGTTTGGCAGTCGGCTTTCGACGACTGGGCAAGCGCTAACCCAGAGCAGAAGAAGCTTCTTGACCGCGTCGAAACCGGCGAGACTCCGGCTGAGCTTGCCGGCTCTCTACCAGTATTTGAATCTGGCACCGAAATCTCGACCCGTTCGGCTTCTGGCAAGGTAATCAATGCAATCGCCAAGGTTATGCCCGAGCTTTGGGGCGGTTCTGCCGACCTAGCCGAGTCGAACCTAACCACCATCGAAGGCGCACCTTCGTTCATTCCAGAAGAGTGGTCAACCCACGACTGGAAGGGCAACAAATACGGTCGCGTGCTCCACTTCGGTCTTCGCGAACATGCAATGGGATCGATCCTGAATGGCATCGTCTTGCACGGCAAGACTCGAGCTTTCGGCGGCACCTTCTTGATTTTCAGCGACTACATGCGTCCGGCCGTTCGTTTGGCCGCTCTGATGGGCGTCCCTTCGATTTTCGTTTGGACTCACGACTCTGTGGCTCTTGGCGAAGACGGCCCAACCCACCAGCCGATTGAGCAGCTTGCCACACTGCGCGCGATTCCAAACTTGGACATCGTTCGCCCGGGTGACGCAAACGAGACGGCATACGCCTGGAAGACCATTCTGGAGCGTCGCCAAGGCCCAGCAGGTATCGCCCTAACCCGCCAGAACATTCCCGTGTTCCAGCGCGGCGAAGGCTTCGCAGACGCCTCAAACACGGCCAAGGGTGCCTACACCTTGGTCGATGCAGCAAACGGCAAGCCAAAGCTGATCCTGATCGCTACCGGCTCTGAGGTTCAGCTTGCAGTTGCAGCTCGCGAACAGCTCGAAGCGGCAGGTATTGCTACTCGCGTTGTCTCTGCCCCTTGCCTTGAATGGTTCGACGAGCAGCCTGCCGAATACCGCGAAGAGGTTCTACCTAGCAAGGTTCAGGCCCGAGTCTCGGTTGAGGCTGGCTTGGCTCTTGGTTGGTCGAAGTACGTTGGCCCATTCGGCAAGAGCGTATCGATCGAGCACTACGGTGCGTCGGCCGACTACCAGACACTTTTCCGTGAATTTGGTATCACTACCGAGGCTGTTGTCGCAACCGCCAAAGACGTTCTAAAAAACCTCTAAAGAAGAAGAGAGAAAAGAATCATGACTACTCCCCTATCTCAACTAGCCGCTAACGGCGTAAGCATCTGGCTCGACGACCTTTCGCGTTCGCGCATTGTTTCGGGTGGACTCAAGGACCTCATCAACAGCCGTTCGGTTTCTGGTGTGACCACCAACCCGACGATCTTTGCTGGCGCTCTTTCTAAGGGCGAAGGTTATGAGGCGCAGGTTGCTGAACTTGCTGCCGCCGGTGTATCAACCGAGCAGGCAATCGTCGAGCTAACCACTCGCGACGTTGCCGACGCTTGCGACATCTTCGCTGGCGTTTACGCAGAGTCGAAGGGCTTCGACGGACGTGTTTCGATCGAGGTTGAGCCAGGTCTAGCAAACGACACCGAGGGCACCGTCAAGCAGGCGAAAGAGCTTTTCGCCAAGGTCAACCGCGAAAACGTCATGATCAAGATCCCGGCAACCAAGGCTGGACTTTCGGCTATCACTCAGGTGATTGCAGCCGGCATCAGCGTAAACGTGACGCTGATCTTCTCGCTGCAGCGTTACCGCGAAGTTATCGCCGCCTACATTGCTGGTGTTGAGCAGGCGAAGGCTAACGGTCACGACATCTCGAAGATCCACTCGGTTGCTTCGTTCTTCGTTTCTCGCGTCGACACCGAAATCAACGCCCGACTAGACGCAATCGGTACCGGAGACGCAAAGTCGCTAAAGAGCCAGGCAGCTCTTGCTAACGCTCGTCTTGCCTACGAAGTTTTCGAGCAGGAGTTCGCCAAGGCAAACTGGGCGGCACTCGCTTCAGATGGCGCCAACAAGCAGCGCCCACTGATGGCTTCGACCGGAGTTAAGGACCCAGCGCTTTCAGACACTCTTTACGTAACCGAATTGGTTGCTCCAGAGCTCGTAAACACCATGCCTGAAAAGACCATGGAGGCCGTTTTTGACCACGGAATTGTTCCGGCAAACTCAATCACCAACAACTACGAGAGCGCTCGTTTGGTACTGCTTGCGGTTTCGGCCGTTGGTGTCGACTACGACGACGTCACCGACCTGCTCGAGCGCGAGGGTGTCGAGAAGTTCATCATCTCTTGGGGCGAGCTTGTCGAGTCTGTTGCCAAGGCACTTGAGGCGGCAAAGTAATTGTCTCTAACTGTTTCGGTAGCTGGCAAGGCTGAAGCGGCGGTTGCCGCGAACATTCAAGAACTGGTCAACGACAAAGTTGCCAGCCGAATTGCCTCCAAGGATTTTACCCTTTGGGGTAAAGATGCCGAGGCAGAGTCTTCGATTCGTCTCGGTTGGGTGAACTCGGCTGTTGACTCGCAGTCGCTCGTTGCCGGCATCATCGCTCTTCGCGACGAGTTCGCGGCCAACGGCATCAACCGTTTTGTGCTTTGCGGCATGGGCGGATCTTCGCTTGCGCCTGAGGTAATTACTAAGAGCGCAGGTGTCGAATTGGTGGTTCTTGACTCAACCGACGCCGACCAGATTGGTCACGCGCTAGCCGGCGACATCAACCGCACGGCAATCGTTGTGTCGTCTAAATCTGGTTCTACCGTTGAAACCGACTCACAGAAGCGCACCTTCGAAAAGGCCTTCACCGACGCCGGCATCGACAAGGCCGACCGCGTTGTCATCGTCACCGACCCTGGTTCACCAATGGAGGCTGCCGCAAAGGCAGACGGTTACCGAATCTTCAATGCAGACCCAACTGTTGGTGGCCGTTACAGCGCTCTAACCGCCTTTGGTCTTGTGCCTTCGGGTCTTGCCGGCGCTGACATCCAGCAACTCCTCGACGACGCGCGAGAGGTTTCTGAGCTTCTAAGTTCAGACAACTCGACCAACCCGGGCCTTGTGCTCGGCGCCGTTCTCGCTCGCACAGCCAGCTCAACCGGCTTCCGCGACAAGGTTGGCATCGTTTCTGATGGCACCTCAATCGTTGGTTTCGGTGACTGGGCTGAACAGCTTATTGCTGAGTCAACCGGCAAGATCGGCAAAGGAATCCTCCCTGTTGTCCTTGACGTAAATAGCCCAGAAATCGGCTTGGACGACGTGGTGATTGCTCGTATCGTCGCTGACGGCGTTAGTGCAACCGGTGACGAGGTCGCCATTGCGGGCCCGCTTGGTGCCCAGTTCTTGGTCTGGGAATACGCCACCGTCGTTGCGAGCCGCCTAATCGGCATCAACCCGTTCGACCAACCAGATGTTGAGTCGGCGAAGATTGCTGCACGTGCAATGCTCGAGCAGCGCGATGCCGAAGTTGAACCAACCTTTGTAGATGGCTTGGTCGAGGTTCGCTCGGCAGCGCTTTCGCTCGAAGGCGTATCAGATGTCGCGGGCGCCGTTACCAAGTTGCTCTCTGAGCTCCCTGCAGACGGTTACCTTTCGGTTCAGGCATACCTTGACCGTGTTGACTCCCCCGAGGCTGCTGAGCTTCGCGACCTTTTCGCCAACGCAACCGGACGCCCGGTGACCTTTGGTTGGGGTCCGCGCTTCTTGCACTCGACGGGTCAGTACCACAAGGGCGGCCCTCGTTTCGGTGCTTACCTTCAGATTGTCGCTCGCGCCAAGAACGACATCGCCGTGCCTGGTCGCAACTTCACCTTCGGCGAACTGATTGCCTCGCAGGCAGCCGGTGACGCCAACGTCCTAGCCGAGCTAGGTCGCCCCGTTCTAACCCTCACCCTCGGTGACGTAACCGCTGGCCTCAAGGTCATCGCAAACGCCGCTCGCTAAAGGAGAATAATGAGCCCCGCAAAGCTCGCACCAGGCGTCAACCCGCTTCGTGATCCAGATGACCGCCGTCTCAACCGAATCGCAGGCCCTTCAGGTCTGATCATCTTCGGTGTCACCGGCGACCTTTCTCGTAAAAAGTTGATGCCAGCCGTGTACGACCTAGCAAACCGTGGACTTTTGCCACCGGGCTTCGCGTTGATCGGTTTCGCTCGTCGCGACTGGGTTGACCAGGACTTCGCCAAGGTGGTTCACGACTCTGTTCGTGAACACGCCCGCACCCCGTTCAGCGAAGAAGTTTGGCAGCAGCTCAGTGAAGGCATTCGCTTTGTTCAGGGTGAATTCGACGACGACGACGCCTTCGACCGCCTGAAGGAGACAATCGAACTCCTAGACGCCAAACGCGGAACCAACGGAAACCACGCCTTCTACCTGTCGATTCCGCCAAAGGCGTTCCCGCTTGTTTGCAAGCAGCTTTCGCGCTCCGGGCTGGCCGACCCTAAACCAGACCAGTTCCGTCGCGTTGTTATCGAGAAGCCTTTCGGTAGCGACCTCAAGACCGCGCGCGAACTCAATGATGTTGTCGAATCGGTGTTCCCTGCCGACTCGGTGTTCCGTATCGATCACTACCTGGGCAAAGAGACGGTTCAGAACATCTTGGCTCTTCGCTTCGCGAACCAAATGTACGAGCCGCTTTGGAACTCGAACTACATCGACCACGTGCAGATCACAATGGCCGAAGACATCGGTGTCGGCGGACGTGCCGGTTACTACGATGGCATCGGCGCCGCTCGAGATGTGATTCAGAATCACCTACTTCAGCTTCTCGCTCTCACGGCCATGGAGGAGCCTGTGTCTTTCGACGCCGCCGACCTGCGCGCCGAAAAAGAGAAGGTTCTAAAGGCGGTTCGCCTGCCTAAAGACCTTGGCAAATACACCGCACGCGGTCAGTACGCGGGTGGTTGGCAGGGTGGCGAAGAGGTTCTCGGGTTCCTTGAAGAAGACGGCATGAACCCTAAATCGGTCACCGAAACCTACGCTGCAATGCGCCTAGACATCAACACCCGTCGTTGGGCTGGCGTGCCGTTCTACCTTCGCGCAGGTAAGCGTCTTGGTCGTCGCGTCACCGAGATTGCGGTTGTTTTTAAGCGCGCACCTCAGCAACTTTTCGCAGCCGACCAAACCTCGGCGCTTGGCCAGAACGCGCTCGTGATTCGCGTGCAGCCAGATGAGGGCGTAACCATTCGCTTCGGCTCTAAGGTTCCTGGTGCCGGCATGCAGGTTCGCGACGTGACAATGGACTTCGGTTACGGCCACGCCTTTACCGAGGCGAGCCCTGAGGCATACGAGCGGTTAATTCTCGACGTGCTTCTGGGCGACCCACCGCTGTTCCCTCGCCACGAAGAAGTCGAACTTTCGTGGAAGATCCTCGACCCAATCGAGGAGTTCTGGGCTAAGCAAAAGGGCAAGGTTGAGCAATACCGACCTGGAACCTGGGGCCCAGCTTCAGCCGACCAAATGCTTGCCCAAGACGGCAGAGAGTGGAGAATCCCGTGATCGTCGATCTTCCAAACACAACCATTTCGAAGGTTTCGAAGAGCCTTGTGCAGATTCGCGAACAGGGTGGCGCTGTTGCCCTCGGTCGTGTCTTGACCTTGGTTATTCAGACCAACTTCAAGGGCATCGAACCCGCAATTCACTCGGCAAACGAGGCTTCTCGTGAGCACCCATGCCGAATCATCGTGGTTGCCGATGGAGACGCGAAGGGCTCAAAGAAGACCTCTGGACTTGATGCGCAGATTCGTGTTGGTGGCGACGCCGGTGCCTCTGAGGTAATCGTGCTGCGTGCCCACGGAGAGGCTGCGAAGGACCCTGAGAGTCTCGTAACCGGCCTCTTGCTCCCAGATGCCCCTGTCGTGGCCTGGTGGCCCTCGGAGGCGCCTGTAAAGGTTTCGGAATCGGCGATCGGTCGCATCGCGACTCGACGCATTACCGATGCCGCAAACCAGTCAAACCCGCACGCTTACCTTCGCCAGCTCGCAAAGAGCTATGTGCCAGGCGACAGCGACTTTGCTTGGACTCGCCTCACACTTTGGCGTGCTCAGTTAGCGGCCATTCTCGACCAGCCACCCTTTGACCCGGTTACCGCAGTCGAGGTTACGGGAGCCGTTGACTCACCAAGCACTGACCTTCTCGCTGCCTGGCTTGAACTTAAATTGAAAGTTAAGGTTAAGCTGATTCGCACCTCACGCGGCAAGGCAGTAGCCGGAATTCGCGGAGTTAAGTTGATTCGTAAATCTGGTGACATCGAGATTGTTCGAAACGTTCCTGATGTAGCGACTTTGATTCAGCCGACACAGCCGACCCGTGAAATCACCTTGCCGCGTCGCAGCGACCGTGACTGCCTGAGCGAAGACCTGCGTCGTCTCGACCCAGACGACCTCTTCGGCAAGGTAATCAAGTTCGGTTTCCACGCAAAGACACCAACCCCTACCGTCACCAAGAAGTAGCCATGAGACCAATTGTTCACCGCTTCGAAAATGCCGATGCAGTGGCAACGGGAGCAGCCGAGGCAGTTGTTGCCAAGGTAAGCGAACTGTTGAAGGCTCAGGAGCTGGTTAATCTTGTGGTTACCGGAGGAACCGTCGGTATTCTCACTCTGGCTAAACTGCGAAACCTCAAGTTGGACTGGTCACACGTTCACGTTTGGTGGGGTGATGAACGCTTCGTCGAGAAAAACAGTGCTGATCGCAACGAACTGCAGGCAAAAAACGCCCTGCTTGATCACATAGCAATACCTCAGGAGAACCTGCACCCGTTCCCTGCCAGTGACGAAGGCCTAGGCCTCGATGAAGCCGCAGCAAAGTTTGGCAAGGTTGTAGAAGGGGTTCGTTTTGATCTCTTGCTCCTCGGCATCGGCCCCGATGGGCACATCGCCAGTCTTTTCCCAGGCAAAAGCGCCGCTGGTGAACTTGTTGTTGCTGAGCACGACTCGCCGAAGCTACCTCCGCAGCGCTTGAGTCTCAGTTACGCAGCAATCAATACGGCGACCGAAGTTTGGTTTACCGTTGCCGGTTCTGACAAAGAGTCTGCCGTCGCTACAGCTTTTGGCGATGAGCCTGAGAAGTTGCCAGTTGGCCGAGTGCACGGGGTTGAAAAAACTGTTTGGTTTGTCGACGCAAGCGCCGGCAATGCAACCTGGGGTTGCTAGTTAGAGTTTGATTCCGCTGAGCGGGCCCTGCGAAGGCGAATAGCCTCGATTGCATCTTGGAGCAATTGCTCTGCCTCTTCATCGCTTCTGCGTTCTTTCACGTAGGCGAGATGGGTTTTATAAGGCTCGTGTTTGCCCGTTTGCGGCGGGTTGTCTTGATCTTGACCGGCAGGAAGGCCGCAGTTTGTGCAATCTAAAAACTCAGGAATGTCTTCTGTCGCTACTGTCGCGGCAAACATTGGTGACATGCTGTGGCCGTTTGCACAGAAGTAGCTAACGGTGACTTTTTCAGCTTGGACTATTCGCCCACTCTCCCCCGTTGGCCCGGCACCTACGCGCGAACCGCGAATTGCCGAATTGGTCATGCCGCTGGTACGAGATTGAATCTGGTGAAGAGTTGAAGAACGATCACGATAACGATCCAGGTAACACCGAGAATGATTGTGATGCGGTTCAGGTTTCGTTCTGCAACGCCCGACGACGAACCGCCGCTTGAGAGGCCTCCACCGAACATGTCTGACAGACCGCCACCGCGACCCTTGTGCAGAAGAATCAGCAGGGTCAGCAACAGGCTGATGATGCCCAGAAGGACCTCTAGTGCGATCTGAAGAATTGCCATGGGTTTCGGTTACCTAACGTCGTGTACTAAACGATTATATAGCGAGATGCTTCTGGAATCGAGCGATACCGCTGAACTCTTCTGCATCAAGGCTTGCGCCGCCAACTAGGACGCCGTCTACCTCGGTGCTGCGAAGGAAGCCAGCGACGTTAGCAGCCTTGACAGATCCGCCGTAGAGAATGCGGGTGCGGTCTGCTACATCGTCGCCAAAGGCCTCGCGAATCGCGGTTCGAATCTTTGAAGCCACGCTAGCGGCTTGCTCCGGTGTAGCTACCTGACCGGTTCCGATAGCCCAAACAGGCTCGTAGGCGATAACAAAGTCGCCGAGGTTTGCGTGGTCTGCGAGTGCGGCAAGGGTCTGGCGAACAGGTACAGCTGCTGCGCCCTCTGATTCAAGCTCTTCGAGGGTTTCTCCGACACAAATAACTGGCACGATGCCGTGACGGAAGCTGGCTGCAACCTTTGCCTGAACTACGGCATCGGTTTCGTTGTGGTACTGGCGGCGCTCGGAGTGGCCGATCAGCACGTATCTGACGTCTAGCTTCTTCAAGGCAAGCCCTGAAACTTCGCCAGTGTAAGCGCCTGAGTCGTAGGCAGAAATGTCTTGAGCGCCGAGTGTGATCTCGAGCTTGTCTGCGTCGATCAGGGTCTGAATCGAGCGCAGGCTCGTGAAGCCTGGGAAAACGGTTACTTCTGCCCCGGCGTAGTCGTGACCCGCGTCTTTGAGTGTCCACGCAAGTTTTTGCACCAAGGCAATCCCCTGCTGGTGGTCGAGGTTCAGCTTCCAGTTACCCGCGATGAACGCAACACGCTTAGTCATTTAGTACCTCTAGTCCTGGTAGCTTCTTGCCCTCGAGGTATTCGAGGCTGGCGCCACCGCCGGTTGAAATGTGTCCGAATTGGGAGTCTTCGAAGCCGAGAGCTCGAACGGCGGCAGCCGAATCGCCTCCGCCAACTACTGAGAAGCCATTCATCTCGGTGAGCGCCTTTGCTACGGCACGTGTTCCGCCGGCGAACTTGTCGATCTCAAAAACGCCCATTGGGCCGTTCCAGAAAACAGTCTTAGCCTCGGCTATCTCGCGAGCAAAGTTAGCGCCAGACTCCGGGCCAATGTCGAGCCCAAGCCCAGCGGCTCCAAAAGGTGAGCCTTCGATTGCGTCCGCGGCCGTGATTGCGACCTCAGCGTCGGCGCCGAATTTGCTGGCAACCACGATGTCGGTGGGTAACACAATGTCGACACCGAGCTCTTTTGCACGCGCGACGTATCCCTGCACAACGGGAATCTGATTTGCCTCAAGTAGCGATGAACCAACCTTGTGACCGAGAGCCGCAAGGAACGTGAAAACCATTCCTCCACCAACCAGCAGCTTGTCTACCGTCGGCAGCAGGTGATCAATCACGCCAAGTTTGTCTGAAACCTTAGAGCCACCGAGAACGACCGCATAAGGTCGCTCAGGCTTTGCCGTCAGGCGCTCCAGCACTTCTAGCTCCTTCTCGATCAAGAAGCCAGCGTATGAGGGCAGCAACTGCGCAAGCTCATAAACAGAAGCCTGCTTGCGGTGCACAACACCGAATCCGTCAGACACCATGATATCGCCAAACTCTGCAAGTTTGCTCGCAAACTCACGACGCTCGTCTTCACTCTTGGCGGTTTCGCCCGGGTTGAAGCGCAGGTTTTCGAGAACAACAACGCCACCACGGTCGAGGGCCTTGACGGCTCCCCTGGCCTCGCTACCGACGGTGTCGGAGGCAAAGAACACTGGCTGGTCGAGAAGTTCACCCAAGCGCGTTGCCGCAGGTTCAAGAGAGTACTTCGCTTCAGGTGCGCCTTCTGGGCGCCCCAGGTGAGAAATCACAACGACTTTTGCGCCCTGGTCAACCAAGTACTTGATGGTTGGCACCGAAGCAACAATTCTGCCGTCATCGGTAATTCTTGAACCATCGAGTGGCACGTTCAGGTCGCAACGGATTACGACCCGCTTACCGTCGAGGTTTGCGAGTTCAGAGAGCTTGCGCATTTTTAGAGCTTGCTAGCGACTAGCTCGGTAAGCTCTACGAGGCGGTTTGAGTAACCCCACTCGTTGTCGTACCAAGAAGAAAGCTTGACGGTGGTGCCGCCAATAACCTTGGTCAACTCGGCGTCGAAAATCGAAGAGTGCGGGTCGGTAACGATGTCGCTCGAGACGATTGGGTCTTCGGTGTACATCAAGATGCCCTTTAGTGGACCACTCGCTGCAGCAGCCTTGTAGGCGGCCTTGATCTCCTCGATGGTTACTTCACGCTTGGCAACGAGGGTCAAGTCGACGATCGAACCGGTTGGCACTGGAACACGTAGAGCAAAGCCGTCAAGCTTGCCCTTTAGCTCAGGCAGGACTAGTCCGATTGCTTTTGCGGCGCCGGTCGACGAAGGAACGATGTTGATTGCAGCTGCACGTGCACGACGTAGGTCGCCGTGTGGGCCGTCCTGGAGGTTCTGGTCGGCGGTGTAAGCGTGAATGGTGGTCATTAGACCGTTCTCGATGCCGAAGGTGTCGTTGAACACCTTGGCAAGAGGAGCCAAGCAGTTCGTGGTGCACGAAGCGTTTGAGATGATGTGGTGGTTTGCAGGGTCGTAAAGGTGCTCGTTCACACCGATAACGAAGGTTGCATCTTCACCGGTTGCTGGTGCCGAGATAAGAACCTTCTTGGCGCCAGCCTCGAGGTGCTTCTTGGCGCTTTCTGCGTCTGTGAAACGGCCGGTCGACTCAATAACGATGTCTACGCCCAGGTCGCCCCAGCCGAGGTTGACAGGGTCGCGCTCAGCAAGAACCTTGATTACGTTGCCGCCAACGATGATGTTCTGGCCCTCAACACGGACCTCCTGGTTTAGGCGACCGGTGACCGAGTCGTACTTGAGGAGGTGAGCTAGAGCGGTTGGGTCGCTGAGGTCGTTGACTGCAACGATCTCGAGGTCGGTACCCTTGGCCAACTCGGCACGAAGGTAGTTACGTCCAATTCGACCGAAGCCGTTAATGCCAACACGAGTAGCCAATTTGTCTCCCAATTTTCAAGGTTTTCGAACAGATAAATTATCGACTCTGCCACGCGCCATTGGGAGCAAAAAGTCTCCTATCAGACTAGCAGTAGACCCTTGGTTTGCGTGCGAGCTGCCTCGAAACGAGCCGTGATGTCTGGCCACGAAATGATGTTCCAGAAAGCCTTGACGTATTCGCCCTTGACGTTCTGGTAGTCGAGGTAGAAGGCGTGCTCCCACATGTCGAGCATCAGTAGTGGAACGCTGCCTGCTGCCAGGTTGCCCTGGTGGTCGTATAGCTGCTCAATGATCAGCTTTTCGCCGAGGATATCCCAGGCGAGAATTGCCCAACCTGAACCCTGAATGCCTAGCGATGCAGCGGTGAAGTGTGCACGGAATGCGTCGAATGAACCGAAGAATTCGTCGATTGCTGCTGCCAGCTCGCCAACCGGCTTGTCGCCACCCTCAGGTGACATGTTGCGCCAGAAGACCGTGTGGTTTACGTGGCCAGCGAGGTTGAAGGCTAGGTCCTTCTGAAGCTTGTTGACCCAGGTTAGGTCGTTCTTCTCGCGAGCCTCTTCAAGGGCTTCAAGTGCGAGGTTTGCACCGTTGACGTATGCCAAGTGGTGCTTGTCGTGGTGGAGCTCCATGATCTTGCCCGAGATGTTTGGCTCGAGGGCTCCGTAGTCGTAGCTGAGGTCAGGAAGTACGTATTTGCTCATGATTTCTCCAACTGTTCTTAGGTCTAGTCTATTCCGCGTCGCCGAGGTAAGCCTCGGTTGACGGAATGCCGAGCTCTTCGGCCTTTTTGTCGGCCATCGCTAGCAGGCGGCGAATCCGCCCAGCGATTGCGTCCTTGGTCATCGGCGGGTCTGAGAGGTGACCCAATTCATCGAGGCTTGCTTGCTTATGCTTTAGGCGCAGCTCCCCAGCATACTTCAGGTGGTCAGGAATATCGTCGCCGAGAATCTCAAGCGCTCGGGCAACCCTTGCACCCGCCGCGACTGCAGCTTGAGCGCTGCGGCGAAGGTTGGCATCGTCAAAGTTAGCCAGACGATTAGCGGTTGCCCGCACCTCGCGACGAAGTCGAAGTTCTTCCCACTTGAGAACCTGAGTGTGAGCGCCCATGTGCGTCAACATGGTCGCGATTGCTTCTCCTTCACGGATTACCACTCGGTGAACTCCGCGAACCTCGCGTGCCTTGGCAACCACACCTAAACGGCGAGCAACACCCACGAGCGCCATTGCCGCTTCATTGCCTGGCGCGGTTACCTCAAGTGAAGCCGATCGCCCCGGGTCGGTTAGTGAACCGTGAGCCAAAAAGGCGCCGCGCCAAATGGCTTGAGCTTCTTCAATTGAGCCAGAAACCAACGAAGCAGGCAGGCCGCGAACCGGACGCCCGCGACCGTCAACCAAGCCGGTCTGGCGGGCAAGCACGTCGCCCTGCTCGAGAACTCGAACCTGGTAGTGGCTCTGTTTGCGAATGCCGCCGGCCGAAATCACGGCAAGTTCGCTTTTCACGCCGAACACCTCGGCGAGATCCTTGCTGATGCGGCGCGCGATTGCCGCCCCGTCTACCTCAACTTCGATTGCTACCCGACCGGCAATCAAGTGCAGGCCACCCGCAAAGCGCAGGATCGTCGATAACTCTGCGACACGAACCGAGTTCTTTTTGACTTCGATTCGCGCTAGTTCGTCCTTAAGGTCTGCTGTCAGCGCCATTGCTACTCCTTGCCTAGGTCGCGGTGTTTTAGGTTGACCGCGATATCTGATTCATGTGAGAGAAGTTCTGCGATTTTTCTTGAGATAGCAACCGAACGATGTTTGCCACCGGTGCAACCAATCGCGATGGTTGCATAACGCTTATTTTCGGTTTGGTAACCGCGAAGAACCGGTCGTAATGCGTTCACGTATGAAGCTACGAACTCTTCGGCACCTGGGCTGGCCAAGACGTAGTCACTAACCTTGTCGTCTTCACCGTTGAAGGGGCGAAGAGCCTCCTCCCAGAAAGGGTTTGGCAGAAAGCGCATGTCGGCGACCATGTCTGCGTCGGTCGGGAGCCCGTATTTGAAACCGAAAGACATCACTGTGAGCTGAAGTCGACTTGAGTGCTCGAGCGAAAAATGATCTGTGATCTTCGTGCTCAATTGATGAATGTTTAGGTCGCTCGTGTCGATCACGACGTCGGCATCTTCGCGAAGGTTTACTAAGCGCAATCGCTCAGTTGCAATGCCGTCAAGAATCGTGCCACTTCCCTGCAACGGGTGTGGTCTTCTAACCTGCTCGAATCGCTTCACCAAAGCGGAGTCGGTGGCTTCAAGAAAAAGTACCCGAAGATTTACCCCACTGCCGCGTAACTGAGCGAGGTGTTCGGTGAATTCGCCGAAGAATTCGCCACCGCGCACATCGATGACCACGGCAAGTTTTGGCAGCTTGCTTTCGGTAAGCGTGAACAGGTCGCTGATGGGTGAAAGCATCTGGGGTGGAAGGTTGTCAACCACATACCAACCGAGGTCTTCTAGGGCGTTACCGACCGTGGAACGCCCAGCACCAGACATGCCGGTGACAACCAGCAGTTCGTGCTTTTTTTGGACCAAGTCGGCTCCCCTTTGTCGTGTTTCACCACTTTACCGCGATTGCGACACGCCGAAGGGGGTTATTCGGAAAGTGATTTAACTATTTGGGTTGCGAGTGCTGGCCCAATGCCTGCGACATCGGCGATTTCATCGGCGGAAGCTATCTTTAAACGCTTCGCTGAGCCGAAATGCTTGAGAAGAGCTGAGACTCTCTTCTCACCAAGGCCTGGTATTTCACTCAAAACAGATGCGATTGCGAGTGAACGCTTCTTGCGTTGGAAAGTGATCGCGAACCGGTGCGCTTCGTCACGGATTCTTTGCAACAAAAACAGTTCATCGGTTGCTCGCGGGAGGATTATCGGAAACTCTGAGCCCGGCACCCAAACCTCTTCGAGGCGCTTGGCCAGCCCTACAACGTTCAAACCCTCAACCCCTGAGTCTCGAATGGCTCTGGCCGCCGCATTCACCTGCGGAATACCGCCATCAACGATAAGTAGCGAGGGGCGGTAAGAGAACTTGGTGGCATCTAAATCAACATCGCCTTCTCTCAGGTACTTTAATCGTCGAGTGAGAACCTGATAAATGGAGTCGGTGTCGTCTGTTGTGTTCTCGATTGAAAAGCGACGGTAATGATCTTTCTTCGGCAAGCCGTCTTCAAAGACGACCATGGACGCAACCACGTCGGTTCCGGCAAGGTGCGAAACATCGAAACATTCGATGCGCAGCGGTGCTTCGGTTAGGTTGAGGGCCTTTTGAATACCTGCCAAGGCGTCGGCGCGAGCAGTGAAGTCGGTTGAACGCTTGGTCTTGTAAAGCATTAACGAATGTTTGGCATTGGTAAGTGCCGTCTCTGCAAGAGATCGCTTGTCACCCCGCTGCGGAATTCTCAGGTCAACCTTTGAACCCTTAAGTTCAGACAGCCACTGAGACATCGCAGCGAAGTCGTCTGGGAGCACTGGAACGAGTATTTCTTTCGGCAGGTCTTCAGGAGCTGCCCCAACGTAGGTGTTCTGCAATGCGTATTCAACAATTTCTGGCAGGCTACGTTCAAGTTCTTTATCGACCACCCAGCCGCGCACTCCCCTGATGCGGCCGCCACGGACCTTGAAAAGACTCACTGCTGCTGCCAACTCGTCGTCGGCGATACCAAAAAGGTCGGCGTCAGTGTCGTCGCTAAAAACCACGGTGCTCTTCTCAAGCACGGCCTCCAGGGCCGAAACCTGATCGCGAAGCTTTGCCGCTAGTTCGTATTGCTGCTCCTCGCTCGCCTTGGCCATACGGTCGCGAAGCAGTTCGATGTGCTTCGTGTCGCTGCCTGCCATGAAATCGTTGAACTCTTTTGCGATTTGCTTGTGCTCTGCGGGAGTCACTCTGGCAACACACGGGGCGGCGCATTTGCCGATGTCGCCGAGCAAACAGGCGCGTTGCGTAGACGTCGCGCGCTGGTAAATCCCCGTGCTGCACGAGCGCACCGGGTAAACCTTGAGCAGGGTGTCGAGAGTTTCGCGAACCGTCCAAGCCTGCGTGTACGGGCCGAAGTATTTCGTGCCCTTGTTGTCGCGATTGCGAGTGATGAACACCCTGGGAACCGAGTCGCCCATCGAAACCGCGAGGTAAGGGTACGACTTGTCGTCTTTGAAGCGAACATTGAACTGTGGGTTGAACTCTTTGATCCAGGTGAATTCGAGTTGGAGCGCTTCGAATTCTGACTTAACGATCGTCCATTGCAGGTCGGTCGCTGTCTCAACCATTCGTCTAGTCCGTTTGTGAAGAGTCTCTGGGTTAGCGAAGTAGCTACTCAGGCGCTGGCGTAGATTATTGGCCTTGCCAACGTAAATGACGCGACCGGTTTCATCCAACCACCGATAAACCCCAGGGTTTGTGGGTATGTCTGACGTCTTTGGGCGCCAAGACAGGTGGCCGCTCACGGTTAACCCTTGAGTATCTCGCCGAGAAACTGACCGGTGAATGAAAGCTTGTTTTTTGCAACCTCTTCAGGAGTGCCGATGGCAACGATTTCGCCGCCACGGAATCCGCCTTCAGGGCCAAGGTCGATGACGTGGTCTGCACACTTGATTACGTCGAGGTTGTGCTCGATGACAATCACGGTGTTGCCTTTCTCCACCAAGCCGTTTAGCACGAGTAGCAATTTGCGAGTGTCTTCGAAGTGCAGACCAGTAGTCGGCTCGTCGAGAACGTAGATGGAGCGACCAAAACTGCGTTTTTGCAGTTCGGTGGCAAGCTTGACGCGCTGCGCCTCACCGCCCGAAAGAGTCGTTGCAGATTGGCCTAAGCGAACGTAGCCGAGGCCAACATCTACCAGCGTGTTTAGGTAGCGTGCGATAGCGCTGATCGGCGCGAAGAATTCGGCCGCCTCGCTGATTGGCATCTCGAGCACTTCGGCGATGTTTTTACCCTTGTAGAGAACCTGTAGGGTTTCGCGGTTGTAGCGCTCGCCATGGCAAACCTCGCAGGCCACGTAGACGTCAGGTAGAAAGTTCATTTCAATACACAGGGTTCCGTCGCCCGAGCAAGCCTCGCATCGGCCGCCCTTGACGTTGAACGAGAAGCGGCCCTGCTGATACCCGCGAGCCTTAGCTTCTTGAGTTTCGGCAAACAGCTTGCGAATGTGGTCGAACACACCTGTGTAAGTGGCCGGGTTTGATCGTGGAGTGCGCCCAATCGGGTTCTGGTCGACGTGTACGACCTTGTCGAGCAGTTCTAGACCTTCGATGCGTGTGTGTCGGCCTGGCACGCCCTTGGCCCCGTTGAGGGCGTTAGCGAGCACCTCGTAGAGCACGTCGTTGACTAGTGAAGACTTACCTGAGCCAGAAACACCAGTAACTGCGGTTAGCAGCCCAAGCGGGAACTCGACATCAACGTTTTTGAGGTTGTTTTCTTTCGCGCCGACAACCTTGACAATTCGGTCGCGGTCGATTGGGCGACGTGTTGCCGGTGTGGCGATTTTTTCGCGCCCTGAAAGAAAGTCGCCGGTAATCGACTTGGTGTTCTTCAGAAGTTCGGCGTAGGTGCCCGAGTGCACCACTTCACCGCCGTGAATTCCTGCTCGTGGGCCGATGTCGACTACCCAGTCAGAGGCCTTGATGGTGTCTTCGTCGTGCTCCACGACGATCAGAGTGTTGCCGAGGTCGCGAAGTTTGATCAACGTCTCGATTAGGCGAAGGTTGTCACGTTGGTGCAAACCAATCGACGGCTCATCGAGAACATAGAGAACACCGGTGAGACCGGAGCCAATCTGCGTAGCGAGGCGAATGCGCTGGGCCTCGCCACCCGAAAGTGAACCGGCCGAGCGTTCGAGACTTAGATAATCGAGACCTACAGCCAGCAAGAAATCGAGTCTCGCCTTAATTTCACGAAGCACCTGGGCGGCGATTTTGGCATCGCGCTCGTCAAGCTCGATTGTGGAGAAGTAGGCCACTGCCTCGCCAAGGCTCATTGAGGTTACGTCGGCAATCGATTTGCCAAAAACCTTTACAGCCAAAACCTCGGGTTTAAGTCTCTTGCCGTCGCAATCTGGGCAAGGAATCTCACGAAGGTAACCGGCCCAACGGTCTCTAGACCAGTCGCTCTCGGTTTCTTGATGTTTGCGAGCAACATAGGCGAGGACACCTTCGAAGCCCGAGGTGTAACGGAGTTCGCGCCCGTAGCGGTTCTTCCACTTCACCTTCACGTCGAAGTTGTTACCGTGAATGATCGCCTCGCGAACCTCTTCGTCGAGGTCCTTCCATGGGGTGTCGAGCGAAAACTCGAGTTCTTCGGCAAGCCCCTGAACCATGCGTTGGTAATAAGGGAACAGCCCCTTACCCGCCTGTGACCAAGGCAAAATCGCGCCACCGTTGACGCTCGCGCCTTCGTCGCCGATTACGAGAGCGGCGTCAACCTGCATCTTGGTGCCAAGACCGCTACAGGCCGGGCAGGCTCCAAAAGGTGCATTGAACGAAAAAGTTCGGGGTTCGATTTCGGTGAGGCTAAGTGCGTGCTCGTTTGGGCAAGACATCTTCTCGCTGAAAACGCGCTGCTCGCCCTTTTTGTCGACGAAATCGACGATGATTCGGCCGTCGGCCAATTTCAGTGCGGTTTCGACCGAGTCGGCCAGGCGTCCGATTATGTCGCTCTTGGCTACGAGGCGATCGACAACTACCGAGATGTCGTGTTTGAAGGTCTTCTTTAGGGGCTGTGCGTCAGCAAGCTGAACGGTTTCGCCGTCAACAACGGCTCGAGCGTAACCTTGGGCGCTCAGCTCTTTGAAAAGGTCGACAAACTCGCCCTTCTTCTGATCAACAATTTGAGCCAAAATCTGAAAGCGAGTGCCTTCATCGAGTTCCATGATCTGGTCGACAATTTGCTGCGGGGTTTGTTTGACGATCTTCTCGCCACATTCAGCGCAAAAAGGCACACCAATGCGCGCCCAGAGTAGACGGAGGTAGTCGTGAATTTCTGTGATCGTACCTACAGTCGAACGAGGGTTTCGGTTTGTTGATTTCTGGTCGATCGAAACAGCGGGGCTCAAACCCTCGATGAAGTCGACGTCTGGGCGATCAACCTGGCCCAAGAACTGACGAGCATAGGCGCTTAGCGATTCGACGTAGCGACGCTGGCCCTCTGCAAAAATGGTGTCGAATGCGAGAGAAGACTTGCCAGAGCCAGAAAGACCCGTGAACACCACAAGCGAATCACGTGGAATCTCGAGGTTCAAGTTCTTCAGATTATGAACCCGCGCACCGCGGACGATTAGTTTGTCATGGGAGTTGTTCACCATACGAGTTTAAGCGTGCCCGGCCTTCTCGATTTGCCGCAACTCGTACTTGAGCTCAGAAATCTCGTCACGAAGGCGCGCTGCCAACTCAAAGTTGAGTTCGGCGGCAGCGCCCTTCATCTGCTCGTCGAGTTCTTGAACGATCGAAAGCAATTCGTCGTAACCATCAGCCGCCACTCCCCTGCGCCCACGAATTGGCATGGGTTTGCCGTCACGGCGCTTTGCCTTTTCAAGCAACTCAGCGGTGTCGGCTTCTTCGCGCATGATTTGGTCGGTAATGTCGGCGATCTTTTTTCGCAGCGGTTGAGGGTCGACGCCACGCTCAAGGTTGTAGGCAACCTGCTTGGCCCTGCGCCTGTCGGTTTCGTCAATCGCCTTCGCCATCGCATCTGTGATGTTGTCGGCATACATGTGCACTTCACCGCTTACGTTTCGAGCGGCACGGCCAATGGTCTGAATCAGTGATGTTGCAGAGCGCAGGAATCCCTGTTTGTCTGCGTCCAAGATTGCTACCAGCGAAACCTCCGGGAGGTCAAGGCCTTCGCGGAGCAGGTTGATACCGATGAGCACGTCGAAGAGTCCCATGCGAAGTTCTCGAAGAAGCTCGACTCGGCGAAGTGTGTCAACGTCTGAGTGGAGGTAGCGAACGCGAACACCAGCTTCTGTTAAGAAGTCGGTTAGCTCTTCGGACATCTTTTTCGTGAGCGTAGTGACCAGCACTCGTTCGTCTCGCTCGGTGCGAACCCGAATCTCTTCAAGGAGGTCATCGATTTGCCCCTTGATCGGCTTGATGACGATCTTTGGGTCAACCAGACCGGTTGGTCGAATGATTTGTTCAACCACTCCGTCGCTGACACCCATCTCGTATTTGCCCGGTGTGGCAGATAGGTAGACGGTTTGGCCGACACGGTCGAGAAATTCGTCCCAGCGTAGTGGGCGGTTGTCTAGGGCACTTGGAAGGCGAAACCCGTGCTCGACAAGGGTTCGTTTGCGACTCGAATCGCCCTCGTACATCGCACCAATCTGCGGCACCGTGACATGAGACTCGTCGATAACTGTTAAGAAGTCGTCTGGAAAATAGTCGAGTAGACAGCTGGGAGCGCTGCCCTGCTCGCGCCCGTCAATGTGGCGAGAGTAGTTTTCGATGCCTGAGCAAAAACCAACCTCTTTGATCATTTCTAGGTCGAAAGTGGTGCGCATTTTTAGGCGTTGAGCTTCGAGCAACTTGCCCTCTTTTTCGAGCTGCAACGTGCGTTGAGCCAGTTCGTTCTCGATGTTCTCGATTGCTTCAGCCATGCGTTCGACAGGCGCGACGTAGTAAGAAGCCGGAAAGATTGCCACTGCGGTCTCTTTGGCCACAACGTCGCCGGTTAGCGGGTTAAGCGAGTAGATTGCTTCGATTTGGTCGCCGAAAAACTCGATGCGCGTCGCAAGTTCGTCATAAACCGGGATGATTTCGATGGTGTCGCCTTTGACCCTAAAGTTGCCGCGAGAGAAATCGATGTCGTTGCGCTTGTATTGCAGTTCGACGAATTTGCGTATCAACTTATCGCGACCAGGGGTGTCACCCACCTGCAAGGCGACACTCTGGTTGAGGTATTCGGCTGGGGCACCGAGACCGTAGATGCAAGAAACGGTTGAAACCACCACCACGTCTCTGCGACTAAGCAGGCTCATCGTGGCTTTGTAGCGAAGGCGCTCAACCTCTGAGTTGATAGACGAGTCCTTCTCGATGAAGGTATCGGTTTGCGGAACATACGCTTCTGGTTGGTAGTAGTCGTAATAGGAAACGAAATACTCAACCGCGTTGTTCGGCAGGAGCTCGCGAAACTCGTTGACGAGTTGGGCTGCCAAGGTCTTGTTGTGAGCGAGAACAAGTGTTGGGCGCTGGAGTTCTTCAACCAACCAGGCAGTTGTTGCAGACTTACCAGTACCGGTTGCGCCGAGAAGGACCACGTCCTTTTCGCCCGCTCTGATTCGACCAGCCAACTCGGCGATTGCCGTCGGTTGGTCGCCGCTTGGTTTGTATTCGCTAATTACCTCGAACGGCGCAACGCTGCGTGTCGGCTCCATGATCAAAGCCCCGCTTCAAAGGTTTCAAAAAGAACACGAGCGTCTCGCATGAGCAGCTCGATGTCTTGGTTTGAACTCAAAATGTAGTTGGCTCGGTTGGCTCGGTGCGCCGGTGAAGTTTGGTTCTTGATTCGCGCTTTCGCGTCCTCTTCGGTCATTCCGCGGTGCCTGATCATTCGTGCAATTTGGTCGGCCTCTGGAGCCTCAACGGTGACCACGGCGTCAAAAGGAAGATCGACATTGGCTTCGACCAATAGCGGAACAACGTAGACAACAATCGGTGTCTTTGATTCGGCAATTAGTCGTCGAGATTCTGCGCTAACAATGGGGTGAATGATTGCCTCAAGTTCTTTGCGTTTTTGCTCGTCGGAGAACACGGTCTCTGCGAGTGCTGCGCGATTTAGCGAGCCATCCACGATCACGGAGTCGCCGAACAATTCCCTAACCGACTCAAGCCCCTTCGTGCCTGGCGCTACGGCCTCTCGAGCGAGAACATCGGCATCGATAACCGCTGCGCCCAGCGACTCCCACAGCGAGGCAACAGTCGATTTTCCGGCGGCGATGCCTCCGGTCAGGCCAATAAGGAACACGCTTAAAGCCTAAACGGGAGCCGGCCCGAAGGCTGACTCCCGTTCAGATTGAGTTTGATTACTCTGCGCTCTTTAGCTTCTCGCGTAGAGCAGCTAGTGACTCGTCGGCGGCTAGAGTGCCCGCTTCTGAGCTTTCGCTTGAGTATGAGGCTTCTTGAGCTGCTGGAGCGTCTGGAAGAGCCGCTGCTGCCTCGTTGGCTGCCTTGACCTGCTTCTTGTGCTCTTCCCAACGTGCGTGAGCTTCTGCGTATTCCTTCTCCCACTTGGCGCGAGCTTCTTCGAAGCCAGGTAGCCAAAGGTTGGTTGCAGAGTCAAAGCCCTCAGGGTACTTGTACTGACCATTGTCGTCGTAGTCAGCAGCCATACCGTATAGAGCTGGGTTGAACTCGGTGCCCTCTGGGTCGACTTCTTCGGTAGCCTGCTTGAGGCTTAGCGAAATGCGGCGACGCTCTAGGTCGATGTCGATTACCTTGACGAAAACGTCCTGGTTGACCGAAACGACCTGCTCGGCAAGTTCAATGTGCTTGGCCGAAAGCTCGCTGATGTGCACGAGACCTTCGATGCCGTCTGCAACGCGAACGAATGCGCCGAATGGAACAAGCTTGGTGACCTTACCCGGTGCGTACTGCCCGATTGCGTGGGTACGTGCGAATACCTGCCATGGGTCTTCCTGGGTGGCCTTCAGCGATAGCGAGACGCGCTCACGGTCGTTGTCGATTTCTAGAACCTCGACGGTGACCTCCTGGCCAATCTCAACAACTTCGCTTGCGTGCTCGATGTGCTTCCATGAAAGCTCAGAAACGTGGACTAGACCGTCTACGCCGCCGAGGTCGATGAATGCACCGAAGTTGACGATCGATGACACAACACCGGTGCGGATCTGGCCCTTGGCTAGGTCTGCAAGGAAGGTGCTGCGGTTAGCCGACTGGCTCTCTTCGAGAAGCGCACGACGCGAAAGAACAACGTTGTTGCGGTTCTTGTCGAGTTCAAGAATCTTGGCTTCGACCTTCTGGCCCAGATATGGGGCTAGGTCGCGAACGCGACGAAGCTCGATTAGCGAGGCAGGAAGGAAGCCGCGTAGGCCGATGTCAACGATGAGTCCACCCTTGACGACCTCGATAACGGTACCTTCAACGGTGCCGTCTGCTTCTTTAACCTTCTCAACATCGCCCCAAGCGCGCTCGTACTGTGCACGCTTCTTAGAAAGGATTAGGCGGCCTTCTTTGTCTTCCTTCTGAAGAACAAGGGCCTCAACTGAGTCGCCAACCGAAACGATTTCGCTAGGGTCTGCGTCGTGGCGAATCGAAAGTTCGCGTGAAGGAATAACACCTTCGGTTTTGTAACCAACATCGAGAAGAACTTCGTCTCGGTCAATCTTTACTACTACGCCCTCGATTAGGTCTCCGTCGTTGAAGAACTTTAGGGTCTTTTCGACTGCTGCTAGAAAGTCTTCAGCGGAGCCAATGTCGTCGATGGCAATCTGCTTGATTACCTTCTCGGTGTTTGTGGTCATATTTTGTTTTACTCTCAGTGGACATACTCAGGTCGCGATTGCTCGCAACGGTTTATTTGGGAACCCGTCTAGCCTAGCAGTGCAATGAGGTTTTCAACCAGAGTTTCTGCCGAATCAGGGGCCTCGATTGTGGCGATCTCGCCCTTCTTCAAACCGAGCGTCAAGATTGCGAGCATGCTCGACCCAAGAGCTTCTTTGCCGTCGGTTCTTCGCACCAGGACGCGCTCCCCCGATTCGATGCAAAGTCTCACGAATTCGGCTGCTGGCCTAGCGTGAAGCCCCTCTGGCACGCGAATGACTACCTCTTTGCGGATCATCAGTGGTCGGCAGCGTCCCAGGTCTTACCGATGCCTACGTGAACCTCAAGTGGCACGCGCAATTCGACAACGTTAGCCATCTCGTTCACCACGAGCTCGCGCAGTTTTTCAAGTTCGCCGGCCGCAACTTCGAATACCAGTTCGTCATGCACCTGAAGAAGCATGCGGCTCTTTAGTCCGCTCGTCGCGATCTTCTCGCCAATGCGGTTCATGGCGAGTTTCATGATGTCGGCCGCGGTGCCTTGTATTGGAGCGTTTAGTGCCGCTCTTCGCGCATTTTCGCGAAGCTGGAAAATCGGGCTCTTGAGATCATCGAATGGTCGGCGGCGACCGAACGTTGTCACGGTGTAACCGTTGAGTTTTGCGTCTTCAACTACGGTCGCAAGATAGCGGCGAACTCCACCGAAACGAGCGAAGTAGTCGTTCATGAGCTGCTTGGCTTCTGCATTGCTCATGCGCAGCTGCTTGGCTAGGCCGTATTCGCTCAGGCCGTAGACCAAGCCGTAGCTCATTGCCTTTACCTTTGAGCGCATCGCAGCGGTGACCTCGCTCGGCGCGACGCCGAAAATTCGAGATCCAACAAATCGGTGTAGGTCTTCGCCAGACTTGAAGGCCTCTATCAACCCTTCGTCTTCAGACATATGAGCCATGATGCGCATTTCGATCTGAGAGTAGTCGGCACTGAGCAGGGTCTCAAAGCCTTCACCGACAATAAAGGCGTCTCGGATCTGGCGCCCGCGCTCCGACTTGATCGGAATGTTTTGCAGGTTTGGACCTTCAGACGAAAGGCGACCGGTTGAGGTACCAGTTTGCACATAGTTGGTGTGGATTCGGCCATCTTTGCCGATTGACTTGAGCACAACCTCGACCATCTGGCGAATCTTGGTGACTTCGCGGTGGCTCAGGAGCTTTTCGAGAAACGGGTGACCGTTTTGTTCGAAAAGAGTTGTCAGTGCCTCGGCATTGGTCGAAAACCCGGTTTTTACCTGCTTTGTGCCCGTCATACCTAGCTCATCGAAGAGCACGGTTTGTAGTTGTTTCGGCGAGGAGAGGTTAATCTCGTGGCCGATGATCGCGAAGGCTTCGGTTTCTAGTTGCTTAACTTCTGCGCCGAGAGATTCAAAAAGAGCTTCAAGTTTTGCCTTGTCGATTGCGACACCGTAGTGCTCCATCTGAGCCAAGGTGGGCGAACTCGGCAATTCGACTTCGCGATAAACGCGAGTTTGGTCTTGGGCCGAAACTTTTTCGAAAAGCGAGGTGCCGGTCTTGACGGCCAAGAACGCGTCAAGCGAAAGATCGAGGGTCGCTTCTGAAAGCAGCGAACCATCATCTTCTTTGCGCTCAACCGATAGCCCCAGGTAGTCGAGTGCGATTGTGTCGAGGCTGTAGTCACGGCGAACCGGGTCGTTTAGGTAGCAAAGAAGAAGCGAATCGAGTTCAACTCCAGCCACCCTTGCGCCGTGTTCCAAAAGTAGGCGGTCAAGGGCCTTGGCGTTGTAAACAGCCTTCTTCGCATCGCTGGCAAGCCATTCGAGCGCGTAGGCGTCGGTGCTCTCAAGTCTTTCGGTGGCGGTTGCGAAAGCAAAACTAAATGAACCGTTGTGGGCGACCGATACACCAACCAAATCCTGCTTCGCGAGCCAACCCTTAAGGTCATCGGTTTTGATTTTTTCTGGAATCTCCACTTGCTCGAGAACGATCTCTGGCTCGGCTTCGGCACCGGGCGAGCTCGAATCGTGGGCCACTCCCCTGAGCTTCAAAACGCGTTCGGTGAGAGTTCTGAAGGCAAGCTTCGTGAAAACTTCTTTCACCTTCGCTTCGTTAACGCCACGCAAGCGCAGCGACTCAAAATCATCGACAAGTTCGAGGTCGCGCAAGAGGTGGTTTAGGCGACGGTTTCGCACCGCGAGATCTTTGTGCTCTCGGAGTGATTCGCCGACTTTGCCACCTATTGAGTCGGCTGCGGCAAAGACGCCGTCCAGTGACCCGAACTCGGTGAGCCATTTGGCTGCCGTTTTTGGCCCAACGCCAGGAATGCCAGGCAGGTTGTCGCTTGTTTCGCCAACCAAAGCAGCCAGATCAGGGTACTGCTTGGCGTGAATGCCGTACTTTGCAAAAACCGCCTCGTCGTCCATACGAGCAAGATTCATGACGCCCTTGACCGGGTAAAGGATCGTGGTTTCCGGGCGAATGAGTTGAAATGTGTCGCGGTCGCCAGAGACAACAAAGACCTCAAAACCCTTGTCTGCGGCCTGGTCGGCTAGAGATGCGATGATGTCATCGGCTTCGTAGTTAACCTTTGTAAGTGTGGTGATGTTCATCGCAGCAAGCGCTTCGGTCAGTGCCTCGGTTTGCCCGTTGAACTCGGGTGGGGTTTCGCCACGGGTTCCCTTGTACTCGGGGTATTCATCGGTTCTGAACGATGAGCGTGAGAGATCAAATGCCACAGCCAAGTGGGTTGGTTTCTCGTTTCCGAGAATGTTCAGCATCATCGAGATGAAGCCGTGAACCGCGTTCGTGTGTTGGCCGTTGGGCGCTCTGAAGGCGTCTGGGCTAAGTGCGTAAAAGGCTCGGAACGCCAGAGAATGACCATCGATGAGCAAGAGGGTATTCTTTGGGTTAGCGTTCATAACGCCAATGCTACTTTGCCCCGACGACCATTTCAGGAGCCACCATGGCAAAACTTTCACCAGAAGCCGAAGCTCTACTTGGCACGCGTGGTCTCGGCGAATTGGCAGAAAAGATGGGCATCGAGCTAGTTGAGTTGAGCGCCGAGCTAGCCATCGCGACGATGCCAGTTCAAGGCAATCGTCAGCCCCTAGGCCTGCTTCACGGTGGCGCCTACGTCGTGCTTGCCGAAACTCTCGGCAGCATCGCAGCGAACGTTTGGGCCTACCCAGACAAGGCTGCGGTTGGGATAGAGGTTAATGCCTCTCACAGCAATGCCGCTCGCGAAGGAATCGTGACCGCTACCTGCAAGGCAATCAGCCTCGGACGTTCACTCACCACTCATGAGATTGCTATTACCGACGAAACCGGCAAGCGACTATCGACAGTACGTATTACGAATTTTCTGAAGGCGAGAGCTGTTCAATAATCGTTCTGGCGACGTCCTTCATGGTTAGTCGTCCGTCCATCGAAGTTTTTTGAATCCATCTGAAAGCCTCTGGTTCGTCTTTTACGAGCCCCTTTGCGATCAAAAGCCCCTTCGCCCGGTCAACCATTTTTCGGGTCTCAAGACGGTCAATGAGGTCAGACACCTCGCTCTCGAGTGCGACAACTTGAGCGTGACGGCTCAGTGCAATCTCGACCGCCGGGATCAAGTCTGTTGGGGTGAAAGGTTTGACGACGTAGGCCATCGCACCAGCTTCAGCGGCTTGTTCAACAAGATCTTTTTGGCTAAATGCTGTCAGAAGTACAACGGGAATCTTTAGCTCGGCCATGCGCTTAGCGGCGGTGATGCCATCCATGTTTGGCATCTTGATATCCATCACGACGAGGTCTGGCTTGTGCTCTACTGCCTTGGCGATGGCTTCTTCACCATCGGCGGCCTCGGCGACAACATCGAAGCCATGTTCACGCAAGGTCTCGACGATGTCCATGCGAATCAAAGATTCGTCTTCGGCAACTACAACTTTGCGCGCTTCACTCATGCGACAACACTATTGGATTTTCAGTTAAGTTACACTTGTTTCGTTGCAAAGCCGGAATGGCGGAACGGCAGACGCGGAGCACTCAAAATGCTTTGTTCGAAAGGACGTGTGGGTTCGAATCCCACTTCCGGCACAAAAAAAAGTGGACCTAGAAAACTAGGTCCACTTTTTTGACTGTGTTACTTGCGTCCGTAGCCAGGAGCAGCTTCGTTCACTGCGTCACCAATGCGGTGAACGCGAAGCGAGTTGGTTGAACCAGGGATGCCAGGAGGGGTTCCTGCAACGACGACAACCTCGTCGCCGATCTGGCATTTGCCCGTGGCAAGCATAATTTCATCAACCTGATGCATCATTTCGTCGGTGTGGGTGACTGGCTCGACCAGGTAGGTCTCAGCTCCCCAAACAAGTGCTAGGCGGTTTCTTACATCGGCGCTCGGAGTGAAAGCAACAATCGGAACACTTGAACGAAGGCGTGCGACTCGGCGAAGAGAATCACCAGATTCGGTAAACACGCAAACGTACTTCGAGCCAAGGAGCTCTGCGATTTCAACGGCAGCGAGTGACACTGCGCCAGAGTGGGTGTGTGGGCGGGTGCCTAGACCGGGAATACGGTCGAGTCCGTTTTCTTCGGTCGACTCGATGATGCGAGCCATTACCATTACGGTTTCGACAGGGTATTCGCCCACCGAAGTTTCGCCAGACAACATAACTGCGTCGGCTCCGTCAAGGATTGCGTTGGCAACATCGCTTGCCTCGGCACGGGTAGGGCGTGCAGCAGTGATCATCGACTCGAGCATTTGAGTTGCGACAATTACAGGCTTGGCCCAGCGACGGCTGAGTTCAACCGCACGCTTCTGAACCAGTGGCACCTCTTCGAGAGGTAGTTCGACGCCAAGGTCGCCACGGGCAACCATGATGCCGTCAAATGCGTCGATGATCTCTTCTAGTGCTTCAACCGCCTGTGGTTTTTCGACTTTGGCGATGGTTGGCAAGAAGATGCCTTCTTCTTTCATGATTTCGTGAACACGAACGATGTCTGAAGCATTGCGCACAAACGAAAGCGCGATCATGTCGGCGCCCAGTTTCAGAGCCCAACGCAGATCTTCTTCATCTTTCTCAGAAAGCGCAGGAACATTAACTGCAACGCCAGGCAGGTTAATGCCCTTGTTGTTTGAAACAACGCCAGGAACCTCGACAACGGTGGTCACGGTGCGTGCGTCAACGGCTGTGGCGCGAAGGCCAACCTTGCCGTCGTCAATTAGCAATACATCTCCCGGCTTTACGTCGCCAGGTAGGCCCTTGAAGGTGGTGCCGCAAATGTTAACGTCGCCGTCAACCTCGTCAATGGTGATTTTGAAAGTTGCACCCTTTTCGAGCATCACTGGGCCGTCTTTGAAGCGAGCTAGGCGGATCTTTGGACCCTGCAGGTCAACCAGGACGCCAACTGCCTTGCCCGTGTCTGCAGCGGCTTTACGCACGTTCTTGTAGACGCCTTCGTGGACGTCGTATGAACCGTGGCTGAGGTTCATGCGGGTGATGTTCACACCGGCTTCGATAATTGCGCGAATCTGCTCGTAGCTTGAAGTTGCTGGCCCTAGGGTTGCAACGATTTTTGCGCGTCTCATTTGTTCCTCTTCTTAGTTGACTGAGATCGGTTGATCGGTCGGTCGTACAGGGCTCGGGAGTTCGGATGAACCCTCGAGGTAAGCGTCTACAGCGGCCGCAGCTGCGCGACCTTCGGCGATAGCCCAAACAATCAGGCTCTGGCCGCGGCCGGCGTCGCCAGCAACAAAAACATCTGCAAGGTTGGTCGCCCAATCTGCTCCGCGAGCAATGTTGCCACGATTGTCGACGTTGATTGCGCTCTCGTCTACCAGCGTGTCGGCTTCTGGGCCGGTGAAACCAAGCGCCAAAAGAACGAGGTCGGCGGGAATGACCTTCTCGGTGCCGGCCTTTGGAAGGCGTTTGCCATCGACAAACTCTGTTTCGGCAATTTTCACGCCGGTGAGAATGCCGTTCTCCCCCACGAATTCAACTGTCGAGGCAAGGTATTCGCGCTCACCGAACTCTTCGTGCGCACTTGAAACCTCAAATAAGTTTGGGAACGTCGGCCAAGGTTGGTTCGCTTGACGCTCTGAAGCTGGCTGCTTGCCGATCGCAAGGGTGGTCACCGATTTAGCTCCCTGGCGAGTAGCCGTTCCCAGGCAGTCCGCGCCGGTGTCGCCGCCACCAAGAATCACGACATTCTTGTCGGTGGCAACGATTTGATCAAACACTGGTTCGCCAGCAACCACACGGTTGGCCTGGGTAAGGTAATCCATGGCGAAATGGACGCCCTTGTTGTCGCGGCCGGGGATAGCTAGGTCTCGTGGTTTTGTGGCTCCCGTTGCCACCACAACTGCGTCGTAGCGACTGCGAAGGTCTTCCCAAGTGATGTCAGCACCGATGCTGACACCTGGGCGGAATCGAGTGCCCTCGGCTTCCATTTGTGCGATTCGACGATCGATGTGGTGCTTTTCCATTTTGAAATCTGGGATTCCGTAACGTAGAAGTCCGCCGATTCGGTCATCTCGTTCGAAAACCGCAACGGTGTGTCCTGCGCGAGTTAGCTGTTGCGCGGCGGCGAGACCCGCAGGTCCGGAGCCAACCACGGCAACGGTCTTGCCAGTCAGGCGCTCTGGAGCGTGAGCCTCGATTAGCCCTTCGTCGAACGCCTCGTCAACAATCGAGACCTCGATCTCTTTGATAGTTACGGCTGGCTGGTTTATGCCAAGTACGCAGGCAGATTCGCAAGGAGCTGGGCAAAGACGGCCGGTGAACTCAGGGAAATTGTTGGTCTTGTGTAGTCGGGCGATTGCACCTGGAAGGTCTCCGCGCCAGGTCAGGTCGTTCCACTCTGGAATCAGGTTACCCAGCGGGCATCCTTGGTGGCAGAAAGGTACGCCACAATCCATGCAGCGGCCAGCCTGCTCCTTCACAACGCCGCTCTGACGCGCTTCGTAGACTTCTTTCCAGTCTTTGATGCGTATTTCTACAGGTCGGCGCGAGGCGGTTTCACGTTCGGTTACTTTTAGGAATCCTCTTGGGTCAGCCATTGGTTACCTCCAGAATCTTGTGCCAAACTTCGTCTGAATCGGGGTCTGCGCCACTGGCTGCAGCCTTCTCGCGGATCTCAAGAACACTTGCGTAGTCGCTTGGTAGCACGAGTGTGAAGTCAGATACGACGTGTTCAAACTCCGCGAGCAAGTGTGCCGCTAAAAGCGAGCCGGTTTCTTCGGCATGCTGGGCTAGCAGACTCTTGAGCTTGGCGGCATGCTCGCCAGTAACCTTTTCGAGGCGCAGCTCGCGACCATTCAACGCATCTTGGTTGACGCGGTCGGCACGCAGCTTGTAGACATAAGCGACACCACCCGACATTCCGGCACCAAGGTTGCGCCCAGTAGAGCCAAGAATCACGGCGATTCCACCGGTCATGTATTCGAGCGCGTGGTCACCAACACCTTCTACAACGGCTGTTGCACCCGAGTTTCGCACCAAGAAGCGTTCGCCAACGATTCCGCGAAGCAAAATGGTGCCGGAGGTTGCCCCGTACCCGATTACGTTGCCAGCGATGATGTTTTTCTCTGCCGGGAATATGCTTTCGCGGTTTGGGCGCACCACAATTTGGCCACCAGAAAGACCCTTGCCAACGTAGTCATTTGCATCGCCCTCGAGAGTCAACTTGACTCCTCTAGGTACGAACGAGCCAAAGGATTGACCAGCTGCACCCGTAAGGCGAATGTCGATGGTTGCGTCTGCTAAACCTTCGGCTCCGTAACGCTTGGTGACTTCGTTACCGAGCATGGTTCCAACGGCCTGATCAACGTTGGTGATTGGCAACTCAATCGTTACTGGGCGGGCGTCCTCGAGTGAGGTCTTTGCCGCCTCGATGAGCTTGTGGTCGAAGTGCTTTTCGAGTTCGTGATCCTGGCTTGATACTCGGCGCTTGGGCGAGTCACCTGGCACGCTAGGGGCGGCGAGAATAGGGCTCAGGTCGAGTCCGTCGGCTTTCCAGTGCGAAATGGCACGGTTGACGTCGATGAATTCGCTGTGACCGATTGCCTCGTCAAGTGTTCTGAAACCAAGCGCTGCAAGGTATTCGCGTACTTCTTGGGCTAAGAACTCGAAGAAGTTAACGACGTACTCCGCTTTGCCGTCAAAACGTGAACGAAGAACTGGGTTTTGCGTGGCGACGCCGACAGGGCAGGTGTCTAGGTGGCATACGCGCATCATGATGCAACCCGAGACAACCAAGGGTGCCGTTGCGAAACCGTATTCCTCGGCCCCTAGTAGCGCTGCGATGATTACGTCGCGACCGGTTTTCATCTGACCGTCGACCTGCACCGAAACTCTGCCGCGCAGCCCGTTAATCATCAGGGTCTGCTGAGCCTCGGCAAGGCCTAGCTCCCAAGGTGTGCCGGCGTGCTTTAGCGAGTTGAGCGGGCTTGCTCCGGTTCCACCGTCGTGGCCAGAAACAAGAATCACGTCGGCTTTCGCCTTCGCGACACCGGCAGCAACGGTTCCGATGCCAACCTGGCTAACCAACTTCACGTGCACACGAGCGGCACGGTTGGCACGCTTTAGATCAAAAATCAGCTGCTTTAGGTCTTCGATTGAGTAGATGTCGTGATGAGGTGGTGGCGAGATCAAACCAACTCCAGCGGTTGCGTGTCTAGTTCGAGCGATCCACGGGTAAACCTTATTCGGCGGAAGTTGGCCGCCTTCACCTGGCTTGGCACCCTGAGCCATTTTGATCTGGATGTCGTCGGCATGCGTCAGGTACATCGAGGTGACACCAAAGCGCCCCGATGCAACCTGTTTGATCGCAGATCGTCTACTCGGGTCGAGAAGGCGCTCTAGGTCTTCGCCACCCTCGCCGGTGTTCGACTTGGCGCCGAGCTGGTTCATTGCGATGGCTAGGGTCTCGTGAGCTTCTTGAGAAATGGAGCCATAAGACATGGCACCGGTCGAGAAACGCTTCACAATCGATGACACCGGTTCTACCTCGTCAACGGGAACGGCTGGGCGCACACCTTCGCGAAGGGTGAAAAGTCCGCGCAGGGTCATAAGTGATTCGGCTTGGTCGTCTACAGCCTTGGTGTACTCGCGGAAGATGTCGAACTTCTTGGTTCGAGTCGAGTGCTGCAACTTGAAGATTGTTTCAGGGTTGAAAAGGTGCGGCGGGCCATCCTTGCGCCATTGAAACTCTCCGCCGGTTTCAAGCTGCTCGTGAACGTTCGCAGTGCGCTCGATTGGGTAAGCCTTGTGGTGTCTCGAGGCGATCTCTTCGTGAATAACCTCGAGTCCGATGCCACCGAGTTGGCTTGTCGTGCCAGTGAAGTATGTGTCTACGAATTCCTGGCTCAAGCCGATTGCCTCGAAGCACTGCGCGCCTGAATATGACGAGACGGTCGAGATGCCCATCTTCGACATGATCTTCAAAACGCCCTTGCCCAATGCTTTGATCAGGTTGTATGTGACCTGTTCGATGGTGAGACCAGCAATCACGCCAGATTTCACCATGACTTCGACAGATTCCATGGCTAGGTAAGGGTTCACAGCGGCAGCGCCATAACCGATTAGAGCCGCCACATGGTGAACCTCGCGCACGTCTCCGGCCTCGACAACCAGCCCAACTCGGGTTCGGTTTCCGCGACGAAGTAGGTGGTGGTGAATCGCAGAAGTCAAAAGAAGCGAAGGAATCGGCGCAAGCTCACGGTTCGAATCGCGGTCGCTCAACACCAAGAACGTTGCGCCGCTTTCAAGGGCTTCGTCCACTTCTTCGAATAGCTCACGAATTCGCGCGCTAAGGGCGTCGGCTCCCCCATCGACCTTGTAAAGGCCACGGACCACAAATGCCTTGCCAGCGCCAGGTTTTTCGTCGATGTGCTTAATCTTGGCGATTTCGTCGTTGTTCAAAACTGGGAAGTCGAGCGAAACCTGCCTTGCGTGAGCCGGAGTTGCTGTGAGCAGGTTGAGTTCTGGCCCAATGCCGGTTCCGAGCGAAGTGACAACTTCTTCGCGAATCGAGTCAAGTGGCGGGTTGGTAACTTGCGCAAACTGTTGAACGAAGTAGTCGAAAAGCAAACGCGGACGCTCCGAAAGCGCGGCAATTGGGGTGTCGCTACCCATCGCGCCGATTGGCTCCTGAGCGCTCTTTGCCATTGGCGCAAGCATGATGCGAAGCTCCTCTTCGGTGTAACCGAAGGTGCGTTGGCGCCTGTTGACCGATGAAAGCGTGTAATTGATGTGCTCGCGCTCTGGAAGGTCGGCAATCTTGATGCGATTAGCTTCGACCCACTCGCCCCAAGGCTCGAGTGCAGCGACCGATGATTTGATTTCTTCGTCATCGATTAGGCGACCATTTACGGTGTCGGCGAGGAACATTCGGCCTGGTTGCAAACGGCCCTTGCGAACAATTCGAGCGGGGTCGATGTTGGCGACACCGATTTCAGATGCCAACACCACGAGTCCGTCCTCGGTAACAACGTAGCGACCCGGGCGCAAACCATTGCGGTCAAGCGTGGCGCCGACCAGCGAACCATCGGTGAAGATTACGGCGGCGGGGCCGTCCCAAGGTTCCATGAGCATCGAGTGGTACTCGTAGAAAGATTTGCGGGCTGGGTCGATGTCTGTGTGTTTCTCCCATGCTTCGGGAATCATCATCATCATCGCGTGCGGGAGGCTGCGTCCTGAGAGGTAAAGAAGCTCTAGAACTTCGTCGAACGAGGCCGAGTCAGACCCGCTCGGGGTCACGATTGGCAAAAGTGGCTTTAGGTCGCCGAGGGCCTCAGACGCAAGCTGAGACTGTCGAGCAGCCATCCAGTTGCGGTTTCCCTTTACGGTGTTTATCTCACCGTTGTGAGCAATCATGCGGAACGGGTGGGCAAGCGGCCACGAAGGGAAGGTGTTCGTTGAGAAGCGCGAATGCACCAACGCCAGTGTTGAAGCGAACTTTTCATCAGAAAGGTCGGGGAAAAACGGTTCAAGTTGAAGCGTTGTCACCATGCCTTTGTAGACGATGGTCTTTGACGAAAGTGACGGGTGGTATAGCCCGAGCTGGCGCTCAGAGCGCTTGCGGAGTCTGAACACCGCGCGCTCAAGTTCGAGTCCGATTGCATCCGTTGCACTTGAGACGAATACCTGCTTGATTAGTGGCATTGCTGCGCGGGCAAGATCTCCCAAGACCTCCGGGCGAACTGGCACGTCACGCCAGCCCAGAACCGAGAGCGATTCTTCGATGGCAAGGTTCGTGAACGCGGCCGTTTGAGCAATCTCGTCATCGTCTTGACTGAAAAAAACCAAACCAGCAGCGTATGTGCCAGCTGCGGGTAGTTCAAAATCGACTACCGATCGCAAGAACTCATCTGGTAGCTGGGTGAGGATTCCAGCGCCGTCACCAGTGCCAGCGTCTGAACCAACAGCTCCACGGTGTTCAAGGTTTCTGAGCGCGTTTAGAGCGGTTTCTACGATGTCATGACCGGCAGTTCCACGAAGGGTAGCAACCATTGCCAAACCGCAGGCGTCTTTATCGCGAGCTGGGTCATAGAGAGCAGAAGCCTCTGGAGCGGTGCTGAACCGCTCGAAGACTGATGGCATAGCGCACTCCAATCGTGAGATTCGAAAGGGACGGCAGTGGCCCAAAATTGCGAAGGCAAATAGAGTTTTGAGTCTACCTCAGGTAGCTACTCAGCGGGAGCAGTTGCTGGCTCTTTACCAGGTCGGAAAACGCTATTTTCTGTACCGACGTGATTACGTCGCTGGTACAAGAAGATGGCCAGACCAAGTAGAGCAGCGATGACCGCAGACCACTGGTTGGTGCGAAGACCGAAGTAGTAGTCGCTCGGATCCATGCGCAAGCCCTCGATCCAGAAGCGACCGATCGAGTAATACATCAGGTAGACGGCAAAGAGTTTGCCCCAACGCAGTTCGAACTTCTTGTCTAGAAGCAGGAGGAGCGCGAAACCAACGATGTCCCAAAGGAACTCGTAACCAAACGTTGGCAAGAAGAGCGTTCCGGCAGGCATATCTGCCGGAATTGCGGCATTTGGAGTCTGAATTACCAGACCCCAAGGGAGTGTTGTTGGTAGACCGAAGAGTTCTTGGTTGAAGTAGTTGCCCCAGCGACCAATACCTTGAGCCAATATGACGCCGGGCACGATGACGTCAAGGAACGAGGTTAGGCGAATACCAGCGATTCGAGCGCCAATTGCGGCTCCGATTAGGCCAAAAATTATGGCCCCATAGATGGCCAAGCCACCCTTCCAGATGTAAAGCACCTCAATCATGTCCTTGCCGTTACCGAAGTAGTCGGCGGTGTGAGTCAGCACGTGGAAAATTCGACCACCAATGATGCCGAATGGAACCGCCCAGATTGCGATGTCAAGCACAAGGCCGCCATCGGCTCCGCGTCGTTTCATGCGAGCGGCACCCACAAATAGTGCAGCCACGATACCGCTGAGGATGAATAGCGCGTAGTAGTGGATCTCAAAGCCAGCGACCACGAAACTGCCGCTCGGTGGGCTCGGAATGCTCAGATGATGCATCGGTTCTCCTTAGTTACTTGTTCAATCCTGCCACCAGTTCACGGACTTTGGACGCTAATGCGTCCTTGCCTCCCTGACTGTAGGCGCGAACAAAGACTGAACCGACGATCGCTCCATCGGAATATTCGTTAACTTCTGAAGCTTGCTCGGAGGTTGAGATGCCAATACCGACCGCGACCTGCTGTTCTGGGTCGGCCTTGCGAACCTTGGCCACAACTCCCCTAGCCAGGGTGTCTAGATCTTCACGCGCGCCGGTGATTCCCATTGTTGAAACTGCGTAGACGAAGCCACGCGAGAGCCTCGACGCTACGGCAGCGCGCTCGTCGGTCGAAGTTGGCGCAACCAAAAACACGCGATCAAGTTTTAGTTCATCTGAAACACGAAGCCATTCGGCTGCTTCGTCTGGAATCAGGTCAGGCGTGATCAGCCCCGCCGCGCCGCTATCAGAAAGATCTTGGGCAAATCGTTCGATTCCGTATTGCAAAACCGGGTTCCAGTAAGTCATTACCAGTACGGGCTTCGAAACTCGCGAAGTCACCTGTTTGACGGCGTCGAAGAGTTGGCGAAGTTTGAATCCGTTGGCTAGAGCCTCTTCGGTGGCTTTTTGAATAACCAGCCCGTCCATTACTGGGTCGCTATACGGAACACCGAACTCGAGCACATCTACGCCGGCCTCGCACATGGTTACGGCAGCTTCAACAGATTCAGCGAGGGTCGGAAACCCTGCCGGAAAATAGCCAATAAGTTTCGGCCCTGGCGCGCTAAGCGCAGCTGCTGTTTTGCTCATTATTTGCTACCAATCAGACCAAAGTACTTCGCTGCGGTCTCCATGTCTTTGTCGCCCCGGCCACTCAAGTTGATCAAGACCGTCGAGTCAGCGCCTAGTTCTTTGCCAAGTTTCAATGCTCCGGCTAGGGCGTGTGCGGTTTCGATTGCAGGAATGATTCCTTCGGTTTGGCTAAGCAATTTCAAAGCATACATCGCCTCAGCGTCACTGATGCCGAAGTACTCGGCGCGGCCTAGATCTTTTAGCCAAGAGTGTTCTGGGCCAACACCTGGGTAGTCGAGACCGGCGCTGATCGAGTGGCTCTCAACGGTTTGACCGTCTTCGTCTTGAAGAATGTAACTTCGTGCGCCGTGCAAGACGCCTGGTTTACCAAAGTTCAACGTTGCCGCATGTCGATCGGTGTCCATGCCATCGCCAGCCGCCTCGTAACCAATTAGGCGGACGTCTTCGTCGTCAAGGAAGGCGTGAAATATGCCGATGGCGTTTGAGCCACCACCAACGCAGGCTGCAACAGCAGTTGGTAAGCCTCCGAAGTCTCTGATCATTTGTTCACGAGCTTCGTTACCGATCACGGAGTGAAAATCGCGAACCATTTCTGGAAAAGGGTGTGGGCCAGCGACGGTGCCGAGTAAGTAGTGGGTGGAGTCGACGTTGGTAACCCAATCGCGCAACGCCTCGTTGATTGCGTCTTTCAGCGTTCGGCTACCTGTGGTGACCGGAATAACCTCTGCACCCAATAGGCGCATACGTGCCACGTTAAGGGCTTGGCGTTCGGTGTCAACCTCGCCCATGTAGACGACGCAGTCAAGACCGAAGAGGGCGGCAGCAGTCGCACTGGCTACTCCGTGCTGACCTGCGCCAGTCTCGGCAATAATGCGCTTTTTACCCATGCGTTTGGCAAGTAGGGCTTGGCCCAAAACATTATTAATTTTGTGGGAGCCGGTGTGGTTCAGATCTTCGCGTTTGAGCAAAATTCGAGCGCCACCAGCGTACTCCGAAAATCGCTTGGCTTCGGTAATAATCGAAGGGCGTCCGGTGTAGTTTTTGTGAAGTTCCGCTAGCTCGGCCCTGAATGTTGGATCGACTTTTGCGGCTTTGTAGGTTGCTTCAAGTTCGTCAAGCGCTGCGATAAGTGATTCGGGCACAAATCTGCCACCGAATTCGCCAAAGTACGGCCCCGTTTGGGCTCTGAGAGATTCGCTCATAGTCGCTCTAGTTTAAGCCTTCAAGACGGAGGTAAATTCCGACAAAAGCTGTGCAGGGTCATTTGTCACCAGAGCCTCGCCAACGAGCACAACGTCGGCACCGGCGGCCGCGTAGTGTTCGACATCTGACACGTTACGCACCGCGGATTCGGCAACTTTGACGACCCCTGGGGGGAACATTTCGGTCAGTGAGGCAAAGAGATTGCGATCGGTTTCGAACGTGGAGAGATCGCGGGCATTCACGCCGATTAGGCGACCTCCGACGGCTAGTGCTCTTTCAACTTCGGCTGCCGAATGGGTTTCGATGAACGGGAGCATGCCAAGCTCTTCGGTGAATCGAGCTAGGCGTTCAAGCACCTCTTGTTCTAGTCCGGCAACAATCAAGAGCGCAATGTCGGCGCCGGCTGCCCTCGCCTCGAGCAACTGCTGCTCGTTGGCAATGAAGTCCTTTCTTAGTAAAGGCACATGCACAGCGGCTCTCACAGCTTCAAGGTCGCGCAAGGAACCCTTGAACTTGCGCTCTTCGGTAAGCACAGAGATCGCCGAGGCGCCAAATTGTTCGTAGGTTTTGGCAAGTGCAACCGGGTCTTCGATTTTGTTCAGGTCTCCGCGCGAGGGGCTGGCGCGTTTTATTTCGGCCAAAACCTTGACCGTTTTGCCGCCACTCAACAGGTCAATGGCGGGCAACGCGGCAGGAGCCTCAAGGGCTAGAAGTTCAATTTGGTTTAGTGACCGGGTTTCGAGCCGCTTCTTTGCGTCTTCAAGAGCGCCAGCGTAAAGGTCGGCGAGCACTACTTCTTAAGGCCGAAGCCGAGTGCCTTCAGAACAGGGCCGAGTGCGATACCAACAACGGTTACGACGCCCGAGATGAACACACCGGTGTAGTTGCCAACAAGGTAGCTAAAGGTTGCGCCGGCTACAGCGAGCATGATTACGATGACCGAGGCCCAAGCGGCAATCGAATCGCCGTGGTTGGTGTCTTCTGGGTGATCTGTCGACATTTCGTACCTTTCGTTGTACTTACCTAGTTTACCCATTGGTTAGCACTCGAAGTCTTAGCAGCACGCCGAACAAACGGGGCGCGAAGGCTCCAAATCACCAGCAAAGAACTGGCCGCAAGGGTGAGCCAAATTGCTAAGGGGTTTGTTTGGTTGTTGTGAATTGCTTCTTGCTGAGATGACCAATCGGCTATTCCAGTGGCGGCGGCAACTTTGGCAGAGATCAGATTCAAGTTCGATCCGAAAACTGCGCCAAAAACCGAAGACAATGCCAGAAGGCTGAGAACCGCTGCCAATGAGGTTGCGACGACCGCCGGCCATTTGGCCCAGTAGCGAGCACCAAAAAAGGTCAGGAGCTGGATTGCGATCACGAGCCCAAGTTGTGGGAAAGCTGAAAAGCCGCTCGCTGACACACTTGCGCCACTTTCGAGCAGGTTTGCGCTTTGCCAATCCTGTGAGGCGCCGATTGCGGCCAAGATGATGAGAAGAGCCGTTATTCGAATCTGAAGCTTCACTAGTGCTCGAAGCCGTTCGCGATGGCAACGGCCCTTGCCGGTGCCGAGGCCTTGGTTCGAGTCTCCTGATATTCGCTCTCAGGGTCTGAATCTAGGACGAGCCCGGCGCCGGCCTGAATGTGCGCCACGCCGTCACGCAACAACGAGGTTCTGATAGCAATGGCAAGGTCAGCCGAGCCGGCGAAGTCAAAGTAGCCAACGACTCCCCCGAACAGGCCACGGTTGCTTGGCTCTAGCTCGTCAATGATTTCAAGCGCTCGAGGTTTCGGCGCGCCAGATAGAGTGCCGGCCGGAAAGGTGGCTTTGAATACGTCCACCGAACTCTGGCCGTCACGAACTCTTCCCTCAACAGTGGAAACGAGATGCATGATGTGGCTGAACCTGTGCACAGCCATGAACTCAGTGACCGAAATGCTGTCGGGTTTGCAAACTTTTAGTAGATCGTTGCGCGCCAAATCAACGAGCATTAGGTGCTCAGCACGCTCCTTGGCGTCATCGAGCAACGAGTGCTCGTGAGCCTGGTCGGATTCGATTGTCGAACCTCGGGGGCGGGATCCCGCAATCGGGTGCATTGTGGCTTCACCGTCGGAGACGGTGACCAATGCCTCTGGCGATGAGCCAACGATCGAATAAACACCGCCCTCATCTTCTTGGTGAAGTAGGTACATGTATGGGCTTGGGTTGAGAGCCCTTAGCGCTCGATAGACATCCAGCGGCGAAGCTTCAAGTTTTTGATCAAAACGCTGTGAAAGTACGACTTGAAAAACATCTCCGCATTTGATGTATTCCTTGGCGGCAGCAATGGACTGCTTGAATCGTTGCTCTGTTTGATTCGCTTGCAAGTCGAGGCTTGAGGTCTGGTTTTGGCGCACCAGGAATGGCTTTGTTGGTTGGTTCGCCTGTTCAACGAGGAGTTGCAACCTTCGGACGGCGTCGTCAAAAGAAGATTCGATGCTTTCGGAATCATCGGTCACAAAGATATTCGCAACAAACTTCAACTCAGAGGTTTCATGATCAACGATTACCAAGTCGCTGAACATTGAAAACCACATTGCTGGGACCCGATATTCAGCCTCAGGGGCATTTGGCAACTTCTCGATTTCTCGAATAACCTCCCAGCCAAGCATGCCGACGAGTCCGCTGGTAAGCGGTGGCAAACCGTCAATCTTGGGTGCCGACCAGGCCTTGAGAAGGGTGGCAAGCGAGTCGAGTGCACCCTCTGGTAATTCCGCATCACGCGAGGGTAGAGCAGGCTCTAGGCCAGACCAAGTTGCTCGACCTGTGCTGTCTTTAGTGAGTGATCCCCTGAGGTTCACTCCGATGAAAGAGTAGCGACTCCACACGCCCTGGTCTGCCGACTCCAGCAAAAACGTGCCAACTCGCTCGTCGCAAAGTTTCTCGAAAAGCCCGACGGGCGTCTCGGTGCCGCTAAAGAGCGTCTCGATTAGTGGAATAACACGGTTCGTTTTAGCTAGTTCTGCCACTTGGTCGAGAGTGAAATTCAGCTTCATCGGTTCACCTCGACGACGCCGGCAT
This sequence comes from uncultured Micrococcales bacterium, assembly GCA_903880095.1. GTDB lineage: Bacteria > Actinomycetota > Actinomycetes > Actinomycetales > Microbacteriaceae > Rhodoluna. The sequence continues at coordinate 155,458 of CAIRNX010000010.1, forward strand.
CAAAGCATGAGTTTTTACCGGTATGGCAGGCTGGCCCGTTGGCCGAAACCTGAATGAGCAAAGAGTCTGAGTCGCAATCGAATTCGATTTTGCTCACAGCCTGGGTATTGCCACTTGTTGCGCCCTTGTGCCACAACTCGTTTCGAGATCTTGAAAAGAAAACAGTTTCTCCGAGTTCAAAAGTTTTGGCCAGTGATTCGAAGCTCATCCAAGCCATCATGAGCACGCGTCCGTCTGATTCGTCTTGAATAATGGCGGGTACCAATCCTTGGTCATTCCATGAAATTTGTGAGCCGAGTTCGGCGATCGTTGTCATCTGGTTTCATACCCTTCAACTCGAAGTGCGTTCTTTGCCTCGGCAATCGAAACTTTGCCATCGTGAAAAATTGAGGCAGCCAAAATTGCGTCAGCCCCTGCTGTTGCGGCCAAACCAAAATCAGAGGCCTTACCTGCTCCACCCGAAGCGATGACAGGAACCTTGCTGATGGTTTTCACGAGTCTAATCAGTTCGAGATCAAAGCCAGCCAGCGTGCCATCGGCGTCGATGCTGTTAACCAGAAGCTCTCCGCAGCCGAGCTCCTGTGCCTTCTGAATCCATTCGACTGCGTCCATTTTGGTGTCTACTCTGCCGCCGTGCGAAGTCACCGTGAAGCCAGAAACCGTGTCTCCGCGCTTCAGGTCGAGCGATAGAACGAGTACCTGAGCACCGAAACGATCGGCGATCTCGCCAATCAACGACGGCCTCGCCAGAGCTGCCGATGCGACACTAACTTTGTCTGCTCCGGCACTGAGAAGTCGGTCTACGTCTTCAGTGCTTCGCACTCCTCCACCCACGGTAAGCGGAATGAAAACCGATTCTGCGGTTTTTGTGACCAGGTCATACATTGTGGAGCGGTTGTCGATGGTGGCATTCACGTCTAGAAACGTTATTTCGTCGGCACCCTGCTCGTAATACCTCTGAGCTAGTTCTACCGGATCGCCCGCGTCGCGAAGATTCTCAAAGTTCACACCCTTTACGACTCGCCCTTCGGCGACGTCGAGACAAGGTATTACGCGAACTGAAAGTGACACTAGATTCTCGCTGCGTGAATTGCGCTCACCAGAATCGCGCGTGCTCCAAGTTCGTAGAGGGCGTCCATCTTTGCATTGATTTCGCTGGCCTGAACTAGAGCTCTGACGGCGACCCAGTCTGCGTCGCGCAAAGGCGATATTGTGGGTGATTCGATGCCAGGTGTAATCGTTGCCGCTTGATCAACCAGGATTGTCGGGCAGTCGTAGTCAAAGATTACGTATTCGCGAGCAACAACAACCCCGCGAAGTCTGCGAATTAGGGTTTCGGTTAGCGCCTCTTTGCCAGGCGCAGCGATTAGCTGTGCTGTGCTGTGAAGCAGGCTTGGGCCGAAGATTTCTAGACCCGCTTGTCGTAAAGTGTTACCGGTTGAGACGACGTCGGCAACCGCGTCGGCGACACCGAGGCGCACAGCGGTTTCAACGGCACCATCAAGCTGAACAAGCGTCACCGAGATGCCCTCTTTGGCAAGGAAGTCGTGAACCAGGTTTGGGTAGGCGGTTGCCACTCGCAAACCGGCTAGATCGGTGATGTCGGTGAACTTGCCGGCTGGGCCCGCAAACCTGAACGTTGAGCCACCAAACTGTAAGTCGGCGACCGAGTTTGCCGCGCTTCGGCTGTCGAGCAGTAGATCAAGCCCAGTCAAGCCGGCGTCTAGCGAACCCGAGCCAACGTATGTTGCTATGTCGCGCGGGCGAAGGTAAAAGAATTCGACGTCATTCTCGGTGTCGATTACGTGAAGATCCTTTGGGTCGCGTCTGGTCGCGTAGCCAGCTTCTTTGAGCATGACTATTGCGGTGTCCGAGAGGATTCCCTTGTTTGGGACTGCGACTCTAAGCATTTGAAGACTTTCGATTAGAGGTTTTCAAGAACCTGTTCGAGGGTGATTCCTCGAGCAAGCATCAAAACCTGAAGGTGGTAGAGGAGTTGAGAAATTTCTTCCGCGGTCCGTTCCACGCCTTCGTGCTCGGCAGCCATCCAGACCTCTGCGGCTTCTTCAACGATCTTTTTGCCGATTGTGTGCACCCCAGCCTCGAGCCATTTTGTGGTCTCGGAGCCTTCTGGGCGCGTTTCGGCCTTCAGAGATAGTTCGTTGAACAGTTCCTCAAAGGTCTTCATGAAACAAGGTTACAAGACTTAGTGGCGAAGGTTGCTCTGAGCTAGGTTGCGAAGGGCGGCTATTGTGTCGTTTCGATCTTCGGAATTGAAGACGCAGGAGCCTGCGACGAATGTGTCTGCGCCGGCCGCGGCAGCCGTAGCGACATTTTCGAGGTCGACTCCCCCGTCGATCTGCAATCTCACTGCCAGCCCATCGGTCGCGATTCGGTCGGCTATTTGTGTGACTTTGCCAAGCATGTCTGCCATGAATTTCTGCCCGCCGAAGCCGGGTTCTACGGTCATAACCAAAACCATGTCGAACGAGTCCAAGTGATTGATGATTTCATCAACCTGGGTGCCCGGTTTTATTGCAACGGCAGCCTTTGCACCGGCAGCACGAATGCGCTGTGCGAGTGCTACAGGCTCGCTGCTTGCCTCTAGGTGAAACGTGACGCTCTCAGCGCCAGCTTTGGCGTAGTCGACGGCGAGGGTGTCCACGTTTTCAATCATCAAATGGACGTCGATTGGAAGCTCGGTAATTTCGCGCATACGACGCACCATGGGAAGACCGAATGTCAGGTTCGGCACAAAGTGACCGTCCATGACGTCGATATGGATTGCGTCGGCTGTCTCGATCGACTTGAAATCGCGTTCGAAATTGGCGAAGTCGGCCGAAAGAATACTCGGGTGGATGTGTGCGTCCATTCTTCTAGCCTACTTTTCTAATGATCGAAATGAACATGGCGTCTGTGTCGTTGGTGTGAGGCCAAAGTTGCACGGTTTTTCGCTCGGGATTTGGCATGAACTCATCGCTGACGGTCTCGAGAATTGCGCCAGCGTCGACTAGTTCTGCGTCCTTGTGCTTTGAGAGATGCTTGCTGAGTATGGCGGTTGTCTCGGCGGGGTGCGGCGAACAGGTTACATAGGCGAGGTAGCCGCCTGGTTTCAATTGACGCCATCCCGACTCTAAGAGTTCAGACTGCAGGCTGGTTAGCTCCTTCAAGTCATCAGGCGATTTGCGCCATCTAGATTCTGGTCGTCGGCGAAGAGCCCCGAGCCCAGTGCACGGGGCATCGATCATGATTCGGTCAAACTTGCCGATGTCGAGTGTGCGACCGTCCTCGTTAACAACGCGCGCCTTCACGTTTGAGTCTGAAAGTGCTTGAGACACCAAACGAGCGCGATGGTTTGAGATTTCGTTAGCCACCAGAGCTGCACCTGCCAATTCGGCTTCAGCCCCAAGCAGTGCGGCCTTGCCGCCAGGGCCCGCGCAGAGGTCAAGCCATTTCTCGCCAGGCTTAGCCTCGACGGCTCTAGAAAGTGCAAGTGCCGCTAGTTGCGAGCCTTGATCTTGAACCCTCAATGAACCATTTTGGAACCCTGGGAGGTGAGTTGGGTCGCCGCCTTCGAGTCTGTAGCCAATCGGTGAAACTCCTTCGCGAACAAGGTCTTCATCGGCGAGAAATTGATGGTTAGGCAATGCGACAAGGTTGACCGATGGTGCGTCGTTATTCGCGCGAAGTAGCTTCTCAATTTCGTTGCGTCCGTCGGCTTCAAGTGCGAGCTTCAATGCCTTGACGATCCACTCGGGCTGCGAATAAAGCACCGAGAGTCTCTTCGAAGGATCTTTGATGTCCCGCTCTAGTAGGCGAACCCACTCTTCGCGCGGTTTCTCGCTAATGCGTCGCAAAGCCGCGTTGACAAAGCCAACAGCGCCTTGGCGAAGTTCTCGCTTGGCGAGGTTTACCGTCTCGTTCAGCGCCGCGTGCGGCGGGGTACGCATGCCCAAGAGTTGGTGAGCTCCCAGCCGGATAACGTCGAGTGCGTCGGCGTCGATTGCCTCGATGTTGCGCGCGGTAACCTTTGCTGCCACCCAGTCATAAAATCCCTGATTTCGCAGGGTTCCGAAGGCGAGTTCGACACACATTGCGGCGTCGGCTCGGTTTAGTTTGTTCTTTCCGATCAAATCGGGCAGCAGAAGATTTGCGTACGCGTCTGACGAGCGAACTCTGCCCAAAAGTTCAAAGGCCACTTCTCTCGAAGTCTTCACGAGATGCTCCGTTCGGTTTCTTTGGTTCCTCTGAACCAATCGGTTGCTTTCATAACTGGTTTCCCCGCGGGTTGAACCTCAAGCAGTTCGATTGACGAGCCGTCGCCAAGCCCAAGAAGAACTCCGCCAATGGTTGCCTTGAGCTCCCCCGAAGCTAAGAGTTCTGTTACTTGCCGCGCGTCGAGAACACGTAACGGTTGCCCGTTGAATTCCAACCATGCCATTGGCTCTGGGTTGTACGCCAGCACCTTGTTAATGGCAGTGGCGGCCGAGTCGGCAAGCGAGATTTTCGACATAGTTCTGTCGATTTTGGGAGCGTAAGACGCAACGCCCAGCTGTGGCGTTAAAGCTGCGACACCGGCAAGTAGCCTAGGGAGCTCTTGGCTTAGAAGGCTCGAGCCCAGTGCCGTAAGTCGGGCTAGCAGTCGAGCGGCGTTTTCTCCTGGCTCAATCATGGTTTCGGCAACGCCAACCACAAAGCCGGTGTCTAACCCCTGATCAATCTTGAACAACGTAACTCCGGTGCTGGCATCGCCCGCAGCCAGCGAACTCTGAACGGGTGAAGCACCTCGCCATCTAGGCAGAACGCTGTAGTGAAGGTTGAACCAACCAAGTTCGAGGGTTTCGATGGTCGATTGCTTTAGTAGTGCTCCAAACGCAACTACGACCGCGAGTCGCGCGCCAACTGAGCCGATGAACGATTCGTCTTCAGGGGTGATGCGATTGGTCTTCAAAACCTTTAACCCAAGATCCACTGCAGCTAAGGCCACCGGAGACGGTGCAACCACCCGTTTGCGGCCGATAGGGGCGTCTTCGCGCGTTATCACGAGGCGAACTTCGTAGCCAGCTTTGACCAGGTCACGGAGGCTTTGAGCCGCGTTTTCTGGTGTTCCGGCAAAGATTATTGGTTCCATTAGAGCACCTGCGGATCATCTAGTTTGAAGGTCACCGGTCGTTGGGCGCGTCCGGATTTTGGGTTGTAGCGTTTTTGGCCGCTTGCCAATTTCAGTTGCAGCTCACGCACCACGCCAGTGATCGCCGCGCCAGCTCCGTAGCTAAATCGAGCCAATAGCCTGGTTTCACCGTTCTCAACGGGTGTCTCGCCAAGCACCTGGGCGCCGTCGAATTCGCTAAGCGCCTTGCGAACCTGAGCGATATTCTCGGGTGAGCCCGTAGCACTTAAGACGCGCACGGCAGGCGGAAAGGATAGCGCGCTACGCTCGGCCAATTCTGCAGAGATCAGCTCGCGCAATTGCCAGAGTGCTAAGGCGGAGCCAAGTTCGCCAAGGACGCCAACAATTACAGCTCTGCCAGCTTGTGACATCAGGGATATCGCATTCGCCCAGCTCCGAATCGCGTCTTCGGTTGCTTTCAGTGTGTCTCTTGCTAGTGCGTCCTGCGCATCGAGGATCACCACGGCCGAATAGCCAATTGTGGAGACGGGTTCTATGCCCGGGGTCGCAACGACGATTTGAGGCTTATCGCCAATCGAAACTGTTGCTTGGTCGGCGGTGATTTCGGTTACCTTCACGCCCGGAAAACTCTTGCCAAACTCGGCTACCGTTCTGGTTGCCCCGGGCTTGCCATATCTGAACTCGTTCGCTCCACATGATCCGCAGGTTGCACCCAAGGCAAATGCGTTGCACCAGCGACACTTTGTTTCGCCACGCGGGTTGATCCAAAGCGGGCCGTTGCAGGCCTTGCACATTGCGCGGTTGGCGCACGCCTTGCAATAAAGCGACTTGGCTACACCAACGCTTGAAACCTGTACGAGCACAGGCCCGGTTTTTAGGCCGTCGCGAATGGCCAGCCAAGCAGCAGAATCTACCCTGAAGGCGCCTTCTGAAACCGAAAGGTTTGGTTTAGCGAAATCGGTGCTCGAATCGGTCAGATAGCCAAGTTCGACGAGGCGTTGCACTTCAACAGATCGGGAGTGCGAAAAGAAAGCGAGATCGCAATCGCTAAGTCTCTGGCGCAGTAGGGCAAGCTCTCGGCTACTTAGGTAAGGCGATTGTTGATCCTGGTGGCTTTGGTCACCGTCATCCCAGATGAGTAATGCGCCTGCATCGACAGGTGCGTAGAGGGCGTTTCTCGAACCAACAACGATTAGTGCCTCACCGCTGAGTGCTCTAAGAAAGGCCTCGTAGGTTTGGGTCCGGCCCTCTTGGCTGTAGTTGAGCACATGCTCTGCCAAGCCCAGTTCCATTGCTTTAGCAACGAAACGTTCGATGTCGCGAAAATCGGGTAGCGCGACTATCGCAGATTTGCCAGCTTTGAGCTGTTGCGCCGCCACCGAAACTAGCTCGTGCAGCCAACGAGAGTTTCGTGGTTCGACTATTCGTGCCGACAATTTAGCGAGAGCAGGTGCTTCAAGGTCTATTGAGATGGGCTCGATGTCTGCAGCGCCGGTAGTCAGCCAAGCCTTCTCGGCTCTAACTGCTCGCATGGGAATTGCTGAACCAACAACATCACCGAAACTTGTCGCCTGTCTGTCTGCGACAGCACGGACGAGCGCATATGTCGCTGGCGTTAGAACTGGAAGATTTGAAATAACTTCGGTTAATTTGGCAACCTTGCCAACCCAATCGGTTGATTCAGCGATTTCTGCGATGAAACCTTGCTTCTGGCTGTTACCAAAGGGAACGGTGACGCGGCAGCCGGCAACTACCTCGATGCCTTCCGGGATTTCGTAGTCGAAAAGACGGTCAAGCTGAGGTAGCGGTGAGTCGAGCGCTACTCTCGCAAACACTAGGCGCCTACTGCCGACCTAAGAGCCTCAGCGCGATCGATGCGCTCCCAAGTGAAGTCGGCAAGTTCTCGTCCGAAGTGGCCGTATGCAGCTGTTTGGGCATAGATCGGGCGTAGCAAATCAAGATCGCGAATAATCGCGCGGGGGCGCAGATCAAACACAGATAAAACGGCGTCTCGAAGCGCTTCTTCAGAAACCTTAGCCGTCCCAAAGCTTTCAAGGTATAGCCCAACCGGGTGTGCGACGCCGATTGCGTAGGCAACCTGAACCTCAACTCGATCGGCAAGCCCCGCTGCAACGATGTTTTTTGCGACCCAACGCATTGCGTAGGCGGCCGAACGGTCAACCTTTGAAGGGTCTTTGCCAGAGAACGCACCGCCGCCGTGCCGTGATGCACCACCGTAGGTGTCGACGATGATTTTGCGGCCGGTCAAGCCGGCATCTCCCATTGGACCGCCAATCTCAAAGCGTCCGGTTGGGTTGATCAGTACTTTTAGCGATGTCAGGTCTAGGCCTGATTCTTCAAGAAACGGCCTGATTAGGTTGTGTTCCATCTCGTGGCGAAGCTCTTCGGTTGAAACCGATGGGTCGTGCTGGGTAGATAGCACAACGGTGTCAACCGCAACCGGAGTGGTGCCGTCATAGCCGATGGTCACCTGAGTTTTGCCGTCGGGGCGCAAGAAGTCGAAGACGCCATCTTTGCGGACTCTGGCAAGCTCGGAGCTTAGGCCGTGTGCGAGCGAGATCGCCGCCGGCATCAGCGTTGGGGTTTCGTTGGTTGCATAACCAAACATGATGCCCTGGTCACCGGCACCCTGGTTGTCGAGGTCATCTATCGATGCACCCTCGCGAACTTCAATGCCAGCGTTCACACCCTGAGCGATGTCTGGAGATTGTTCGCCAATCGAAACCGAAACACCGCAAGACTTTCCGTCGAAGCCGATCTCACTCGAGGTGTAGCCAATTTGCTGGACCTTTTCGCGAATCAGGCCTGGGATGTCGACGTACGCCTCAGTCGTAACCTCGCCGGCGACGTGTACAAGGCCAGTGGTAACCATGGATTCAACCGCAACGCGGGCTTGAGGGTCCTCAGCCAAAATGGCGTCGAGGATTGTGTCTGAGATTTGGTCGCAGATCTTGTCTGGGTGACCCTCAGTAACTGATTCAGAGGTAAAAAGGCGCAAGCTAGTCATAAAGCGATTATATCGCCAACCGGTGACACTTAGCCCAGGCGGTCGGTAATCATGTCGATAAGTTGCTCGGCAATGTGAGTCTTCGTGCCAGCAACCTTAAGTGCTAGACCCTTGTCGTCCACAATCAGAACGTTGGTTTCGTCTTTACCAAAGACCGCGCCATTCGATACGTCGTTGGCTACGAGTAGATTGCACGCTTTGCTCGCCAGTTTGAATTTTGCAAATTCCTCGAGGTTCTCAGAGGTTTCGGCAGCGAAGCCAACCTTAAGGAGCCCTGCGCCAGAAATTCCTTTGAGAATGTCAGGGTTCGCAACGAGTTCCAAGTTGAGCGACTCCCCCAGAGTCGACTTTTTGAGTTTCGAATCGCTTCGGTTTGCAACTCTAAAGTCGGCTACGGCAGCAGCCATCACCAAAACATCTGCCTTAACGCATAGCCCTTTGAGGGCAGCCTCCAACTCAAGAGCGGTTTCTACGCGCACCACCTCAAGCGATGCTGGCAATACCTCGACGTTTGCGGCGACGAGGGTTACTTGCGCGCCGGCCCGCTGGGCGGCGACGGCAATTGCTACGCCTTGTTTGCCAGATGAGTAGTTGCCAATGAATCGAACTGGATCGATTGGCTCACGCGTTCCGCCAGCGGAAACGACTACGTGTTTACCGGAAAGTGTGCCGGTGGCCATAAGTGCGGCAATGATGTCTTCGGTTTCGGGTAGACGTCCAACGCCGGTGTCAGAGCCGGTGAGGCGACCCGAAGCAGGCTCGATAACCTCGATACCTCTGGCGCGCAGGGTGGCCACGTTTGCGGTTGTGGCATCGTTTTGCCACATCTCGGTGTGCATTGCCGGCGCGACAACTACACGCGCTTTTGTGGCCAAAACAACGTTGCCAAGAAGGTCGTCGGCGATGCCGCTAGCCGTTCTTGCCAGAAAGCTTGCTGTCGCCGGAGCTACGAGCAAAACATCCGCCCATTGGGCAAGCTCGATGTGTTTAACCGATTCGACATCGGTGTAGAGGTCGGCGTCAACCACGTTGTGTGAAAGCGCCTCAAGTGTTGTCGCACCAATGAAGCGCAGTGCGTTCTGAGTTGGGAGAACACGAACGTCGTGACCAGATTCAGTCAGTGCTCGAATAATTTCGGTGGCTTTATAAGCCGCGATTCCGCCCGTAATGCCGAGCAGTACCTTCATGGCTATTCGGCCGCGGTGACCTGAAGCTTCTTCTGGTCGATCTCGTGTAGAGCGATGGTCAGAGGCTTCTCTTCAGGGAAGGTGTCGACTAGTGGGCCAACGTTGTTGAATAAGCTGCCGTCTTGAAGGGCCGAGTAGTACTCGTTGATCTGGCGGGCGCGCTTCGAGGCAACCATCACCAATGCGTACTTCGAGTCAACCTCGCGGAGCAGGTTGTCGATTGATGGTGAAACAATACCTTCGAGCTTTTCAGACATTTCTTACCTTTGACTAGTTTGTCGCGATGGGCGACTAGGCCTGCATCAATTCTAAGACCTCTCGGGCACATCTAGCCACTTCGTCGTTGATAACCACATGATCGAATTCGCTTTGTGCCTCAAGTTCAACTCTTGCTGTGGCAAGCCGAATCTCCTGTTCTTCGACCGATTCGGTGCCACGGCCTTTCAGTCTCTCAACAAGGTCGTCCCACGTTGGCGGCGCGATGAAAATGGTTTTAGTTTCTGGTCTGGCTGCCTTGACCTGCCTGGCACCTTGAATGTCGATTTCTAGAATCACGTGCTTACCGTCGGCAATTGCAGTCTCAACCGGCTGCCTCGGAGTGCCATAAAAGTTTTTGCCGTGCACAGTGGCGTATTCAAGCATCTGCCCAGTTTCGATTAGCAGCTCGAATTCCTCATGGCTCAGAAAGTAGTAATCGACGCCATCGGTTTCGCCGGGTCGAGGTGCCCGAGTGGTTGCCGAAACAGACAAGTGGACGTCGTCAAAGTGCTCAATAAGGTAACGAACGACGGTGCCCTTGCCAACCGCAGTTGGGCCAGAAATAACCGTTAGACCACTCATGGTTTTAGCCTATGCGCTCAAGCTCAAGTTTGTGATTGTCGATCGCCTTGGCAAGACCCGAAGGGCCAGCTTGAAGAACCGAGCGGCTAACGGAGGCGATAACAGTTGAAGCCGCTTCACCAAAGAGTCGTTTCAGGTCGCTGAGTTCGGCTCCCTGAGCCCCGAAGCCGGGTGCAAGAATCGGTGTTTTGACTGCGCCTTGGTTTTCGAGTTCTAGACCGAATCGATTCAGATTTAGGGTTGCGCCGATTACGGCTCCCACAGGACCAAATTTGTCACCTGGACCCGCAGCGATTTGATTCACGCGACCAATCGCTTCGAATTGCCCCTTGGCGACACCTAATTGAACAGAGGCGCCTTCCGGATTAGAGGTTGCGACAAGTGAAATAACTCCCTTGCCTCTTTCGAAGTACTCCCCCATTTTGTCGAGATAAACGCCGGCTCCGAGGTAGGGAGAAACGGTGAGCGAGTCCGCATAAAAGGGTGCGCGTTTACCCAGCCAGGCGTCGAGATACGCGTCCATTGTTGTGCCAATGTCGCCACGTTTTGCGTCGGCGATTACCATGAGTCCGGCATCGCGCGCCTCACGAGTTAGAACCTCCAGAGCGGCAAAGCCGCTGGAGCCGTGACGCTCGAAGAAGCTGACCTGAGGCTTGATGATTCCCACCCGGCTAATTGCTGCCTCGATAACGGCTCGACCGAAACTCAAAAGCGAATCGGCCGAGTCATCGAGCCCCCACGCTTCGAGGAGTTCGGCGTGCGGGTCGATACCGACGCAAAGTTGACCGTGGGTCTCAAAGACCTCGGAGAGCTTAGCGCCGAACGATTTAGGCAATTGCCTCTGCTCGCTCTCTTGCGTGCTCTTGAAGCGTCTTCACCTTGAATGGCCCAGCCTTCACTACTTCGAACGAGCCGATTGCGGCGCTTAGTTGAGCGATGGTTGTGAAAATTGCCTTGTCGGCGGCAGTGGTAGCCGCACGAATCTCGTAGCCATCCTTGCGGGCGCTTGAGCCACTTGGTGTGTTGACCACAACGTCGACCTCGCCAGCGGTGATCAAGTCAACAATCGTTGGCCCTTCAGCTACTGCGTGGTCCTGGCTGTGTTTGCGCACAACCTGTACGTGAATGCCATGGCGAAGCAAGATTTCGGCGGTTCCACTGGTTGCCATGATCTTGTAACCGAGCTGTTCTAAGCGGCGAACCGGCAAGACCAACTGTGGCTTGTCGCGGTCGGCAACCGAGATGAACACAGTTCCGCTGGTTGGTAGTGCACTTCCGGCTGCCGATTGACTCTTGGCGAATGCGGTCGGGAAGTCGACGTCGATACCCATCACCTCACCGGTAGAGCGCATCTCTGGGCCTAGCAGGCTGTCAACGAAGCGTCCGTCCTTGGTGGCAAAACGCTTGAAAGGCAGAACCGCTTCTTTGACCGAGATTGCCGCTCCGGCTGGAATGTAGGTTCCGTCGCGTTTTGGTAGGTGACCGCCTTCGATAAGCGAAGCTATCGAATTGCCAACCATGACAAGTGAGGCAGCCTTGGCGAGTGTGATTCCTAGAGCCTTCGAAACGAACGGGACTGTTCGTGATGCGCGAGGGTTTGCCTCAAGCACGTATAGAACGTCGTTTGCTAGGGCGAATTGAACGTTGATCAAACCGCGGACGCCAACGCCTTTAGCGATTTGCTCTGTGGCGGCTCGGACGCGCTCAATCTGACCCGCAGACATCGTGATCGGCGGCAAGGTGCAAGAGGAGTCACCCGAGTGGATTCCAGCCTCTTCGATGTGCTCCATTACGCCGCCAACATACAGTTGTTCGCCGTCATAAAGGGCGTCGATGTCGATTTCTATCGCGTCGTCCAAGAAGCGGTCGACTAGTAGCGGGTGCGTTGGGCCAACGATTCCTTGATCCTTGATGCGATCGAAGTAGTCGACCAATGCCGACTGTTCGTAGACGATCTCCATGCCTCGTCCACCGAGCACGAATGACGGACGAACCAATACCGGGTAACCGATTCGGCTGGCAATCTCAACTGCTCCTTCAAGGTTTGTAGCTGTGCCGTTAGCCGGCGCTAAAAGGCCTGCTGCGTCGAGAATCTGCTGGAATTGACCTCGTTCTTCTGCTAGGTCGATTGCCTCTGGTGTCGTGCCAAGAATAGGCACACCAGCCTCTTTGAGCCCCTTTGCAAGGCCCAATGCTGTCTGACCACCAAGTTGCACAACAACCCCAACAAGTTCGCCAGAGGAGCTCTCTGCGTGGATTACTTCAAGGACGTCTTCGAGAGTCAGAGGCTCGAAGTACAGGCGGTCTGAGGTGTCGTAGTCGGTCGAAACCGTCTCTGGGTTGCAGTTGATCATGATGGTTTCGTAACCGGCGTCAGACAGAGCGAATGAAGCGTGAACGCATGAGTAATCGAACTCGACGCCCTGGCCGATTCGGTTTGGGCCGGAGCCCAAGATCACTACCTTCTTGCGGTCTGACGGAGTTACCTCCGACTCTTGCTCGTAGGTGCTGTAGTGGTACGGCGTTTCAGCCGGAAACTCGCCAGCGCAGGTGTCTACGGTCTTAAACACCGGGCGAAGCCCAAATTGGTGTCGGGCAACGCGCACCTCAGCCTCGGTTACACCGCGAAGTGCGGCAATTTGAGAATCGCTGAAACCGTGGTCCTTGGCATGCTTGATTACCTCAACGGTTAGCTTGTCGGCAACCTTTACCGCATGCGCGACCTCGTTTATGAGCACAATTTGGTCGATGAACCAAGGGTCGATCTTTGTTGCTTCGAAAACCTCTTCGTTGCTCGCACCAGCGCGTAGCGCCTGCTGGACGGTGACGATTCTGCCATCGGTAGGCACCTTGCTGATCTCGAGGAGTTCTGCCTTGTTGCCAATCGTCCCGTCCCAGTGGAACGAAGAACCTCGACGCTCGAGGCTTCGAAGAGCCTTCTGTAAAGCTTGCGAGTAGTTTCGACCGATGGCCATGGCCTCACCGACCGACTTCATAGTTGTCGTCAAAGTCGCGTCGGCTGCTGGGAATTTCTCGAATGCGAAACGAGGAACCTTGACGACGATGTAGTCGAGGGTCGGCTCGAATGAAGCCGGCGTGACGCGGGTGATGTCGTTCGGAATTTCGTCAAGGGTGTAACCGATGGCCAACTTTGCTGCAATCTTCGCGATTGGGAACCCGGTTGCCTTTGAAGCAAGGGCAGACGAGCGACTAACTCGAGGGTTCATCTCGATCACGATGACGCGCCCATTGGTTGGGTCAACCGCAAACTGAATGTTGCAACCACCGGTGTCGACACCGACGTCGCGAATGATCTGAATGCCGATGTCGCGAAGGTTTTGGTATTCGCGGTCGGTCAGCGTGAGAGCGGGTGCGACCGTGATTGAGTCGCCGGTGTGAACACCGACGGGGTCGACGTTTTCGATTGAGCAAACAACGACACAGTTGTCGTTAGTGTCGCGCATCAGCTCAAGCTCGTATTCTTTCCAGCCGAGAATGCTCTCTTCAAGCAGTACCTCGGTGGTTGGGCTTGCCTGCAGTCCTGCGCCACCAATTCGGCGAAGATCTTCTTCGTTGTAAGCAAAGCCAGAGCCAAGGCCACCCATGGTGAACGATGGCCTAACGACTACCGGGTAGCCGAGTTTTTCGGCACCTTCGAGAAGTTCTTCCATTGTGTGCGCGATTACCGAGCGGGCAACATCAGCGCCAGCGTCGAGTACTAGTTGCTTGAAAATCTGTCGGTCTTCGCCCTTCTTGATTGCGTCAACCTTCGCGCCGATAAGTTCTACGCCGTACTTATCGAGAATGCCCTGCTCGTGAAGAGCCATGGCTGCGTTAAGCGCCGTCTGCCCACCGAGGGTTGGCAAGATTGCGTCGGGCTTCTCTTTCTGAATGATTGCCTCGATGACCTCTGGAGTGATTGGCTCAACGTAGGTTGCATCGGCGAAGTCTGGGTCGGTCATGATGGTGGCCGGGTTCGAGTTGACCAGAATTACGCGAATACCTTCTTCGCGTAGCACGCGACAAGCCTGAGTGCCTGAGTAGTCAAACTCGCATGCCTGACCAATGACAATCGGGCCAGAGCCGATAACTAGAACGCTTTTGATGTCTGAACGCTTAGGCATTCTTAGGCCTTTCGGTTGATCTTGATGAGGTCAATTAGGCGATCGAACAGGTAGTTCGAATCGTGTGGGCCGGCAGCGGCCTCTGGGTGGTACTGCACAGAGTAGGCGGGGATATCTAGGCAGGTCAGGCCTTCGACGACGTCGTCGTTGAGCGAAACGTGGCTTACTAAAACGCGACCGAAGCCAGCAGGAGAATCAACCTCCGGCCCCCCTTCGACCTTCACAGCAAAGCCGTGGTTGTGAGCGGTCACCTCAACTTTTCCGGTTGTGCGATCCATTACGGGTTGGTTGATGCCGCGGTGACCAAAGGCAAGTTTGTAGGTGTCGAAACCGAGTGCTCTGCCGAGCAACTGGTTGCCGAAGCAGATGCCGAAGAACGGCGTGCCGGTCTTCAAGATTTCGCGAAGTGCCTCGACCTGAGCGCCAGCGGTCTCTGGGTCGCCTGGGCCGTTCGAATAGAACACTGCGTCTGGATTTTCTTCAAGCAGCTCTGCCGAAGTGGAGGTTGCCGGGTAAACCAAAACCTCAAGCCCGCGAGCCGTCATGTTTTCGATGGTTGAAGCCTTGATGCCCAGGTCGAGGATCGCAACCGAACCAAACTTTTCGCCGTCTGGAGCTTTGCGGTAAAGCTCCTTTGTCGAAACTACATCGCTTAGGGAGAGACCTTGCATCTTCTTCGCCCCACGTACTGCTGCAAGCAAAGTTTCTACCGATTCGGTTGCCGAGGCTCCCGAGAAGATGCCGGCGCGCATAACACCCGCCGAACGCAAGTGGCGCGTCAGCGCTCGGGTGTCGATTCCCTTTATCGAAACGATGCCGTATTTGACCAACTCGTCGTCTAGTGAACCTTCGGCTCTGAAGTTTGAGACAACGCGGCTCGCGTCACGCACCACGTAGCCAGCAACCCAAATCCTCGACGACTCTTCATCGCGAGTATTGACACCGGTGTTACCGATGTGTGGCGCAGTTTGAACAACAATCTGACCTGCGTATGAAGGGTCGGTAAGTGTTTCTTGGTAACCGGTCATTCCAGTTGCGAAGACGATTTCGCCCAGGGTGCTGCCCTCTGAGCCATAGGGCTCACCTTCGAAAACCTTTCCGTCTTCAAGTACAAGAATTGCTTTACTCATCACTAACCTCTTTCAACTAGCTTGCCGTCGCGAACCGTGAAGGCTCCGCGAAAAATTGTGTGAACAACTGCGCCTGGCAGCGTCATGCCCTCGTATGGTTGGTTGTCGCTCTTGCTAGCGCCACCGCCGTGAATCACACGCTTAGCGCTCTGGTCAATTAGTGCGATGTTCGCAGGTTCGCCAACCGCAAGTGGGCGGCCCTGGCCAGGAATACCCGAAATGGCTGCTGGCGCAGAGGACATCACCTCGACGAAGCGAGCCCAGTTGCTTAGACCTGAGTCAATAAGCACGCTCTGTGCAATCGATGCAGCTGTTTCAAGCCCTAGCATTCCGAACGCTGCAGCGTTCCATTCACAGTCTTTCGACTCGTCAGGGTGTGGCGCGTGATCGGTTGCGACGATGTCGATGGTGCCGTCAATAAGCGCTTCGCGAAGAGCCGTGACGTCCTTCTGAGTTCTAAGTGGTGGGTTCACCTTGAAAACTGGGTCATAGCTTCGCGCAAGTTCATCGGTGAGGAGCAAGTGGTGAGGGGTTACCTCGGCAGTGACTTTGATGCCTCGCGCCTTCGCCCAGCGCACAATTTCTACCGAACCCGCGGTTGAAAGGTGGCAAATGTGAATGCGGCTACCGGCTGCCTCTGCGAGCAAAACATCGCGGGCGATGATTGATTCTTCGGCAACTGCCGGCCAGCCAGCTAGGCCAAGTTCGGTTGACACCGCTCCCTCGTGCATTTGGGAATTCTCGGTCAGACGAGGCTCCTGGGCGTGCTGAGCGATCACTCCCCCAAAGTTTTTCACGTAGGAAAGCGCTCTGCGCATAAGAAGTGGGTCGTGGACGCATTTGCCGTCGTCACTAAAGACGCGCACCTGCGCCTTGGAGTCGGCCATTGCGCCTAGTTCGGCAAGTTGTTTGCCATCCAACCCAACGGTTACCGCACCAATTGGTTGCACCTGAACGTAGCCCGCTTCGTCACCCAGGGCTTTGACCTGTTCTACAACTCCTGCGGTATCGGCGACAGGGTGGGTGTTTGCCATGGCGTGAACGGCGGTGTAACCACCCTTGGCGGCAGCCTGCGAACCTGTCTTAACTGTCTCGGACTGTTCAAAGCCAGGCTCACGCAGGTGTGTGTGTAGGTCGACAAAACCTGGAAGCGCCACTAGACCTGATGCGTCGATTGAATCACCACTTGTTTCAGTGCCGATCGAAACGATTAGGCCATCCTTGACGGCGATGTTGGCCTTTGAGCCGTCGGCGAGTGTCGCACCGATCAGTGTGAAGTTACTCAATTTCGGAGCCTCCTGCTAGTAGGTGGTAAAGCACGGCCATACGCACGCTGACTCCGTTTGCGACCTGCGCCAAAATGACCGAATTCTTTGAATCCGCCGCTTTGGCGTCAATCTCAAGGCCGCGGTTCATTGGGCCGGGGTGCATCACGATAGTTTTTGGGCGCAAACGGGCTAGTCGCTCGCCATTTAGACCCCAGATGCGGGCGTATTCACGTTCAGAAGGGAAGAAACTTGCCGTCATACGTTCACTTTGCACGCGAAGCATCATGATCGCATCAAATTCAATCTCTGAGATTGCCTTATCGAGCGAGTAGTAGTGCCCCTTAGCCTGTGCCGCAAGGCCCCCTGGAAGCAGCGTTGCTGGTGCAACCAAATAAACCTCTGCACCGAGTGTCTTCAGAAGCTGAAGATTGCTTCGTGCAACGCGCGAGTGCGCAATGTCACCTACGATTGCAACTTTCAAACCGGCTAAATCGCTACCGATTGCGTTGTCACGCAACTTCTGGCGAATCGTGTAGGCGTCTAGCAAAGCCTGTGTTGGGTGTTCGTGGGTGCCGTCACCCGCGTTCACAATTGAACCTTCGATCCAGCCACTTGTTGCGAGGGTGTGAGCCGCCCCCGATGCTGGGTGACGAATGATCACACCGTCAGCTCCCATGGCCTCGAGGGTTTGGGCAGTGTCTTTGAGGCTTTCACCCTTTGAAACGCTAGAACCCTTGGCTGTGAAGTTGATCACATCGGCAGAAAGCCTCTTTGCCGCCACTTCGAATGAGGTGCGTGTTCGTGTTGAGTCCTCGAAGAAGAGGTTCACAACAGTCTTACCGCGAAGCGTTGGTAGCTTCTTGATTTCACGTTTGTTTACTTGCTCCATTTGGATGGCTGTATCCAAAATTGCAACGGCCTGTTCGAGGCTCAAATCGCCAGCGCTGAGTAAGTGTTTCATCCTTCGATCACCACCGAGTTGTCGTTGTCTGTCTCGCTGAGTTGCACCCTGATTCGCTCGGCAACCGAGGTTGGCAAATTTTTTCCAACAAAGTCCGCGCGAATAGGTAGCTGCCGGTGCCCTCTATCAACAAGAACAGCCAGCCTCACGGCACGTGGTCGCCCGTAGTCACCAAGAGCGTCTAGCGCGGCTCGAATGGTTCGGCCGCTAAAGAGCACGTCGTCGACGAGAACAACAACCTTGTCGTCGATTCCGCCTGCGGGAATAGACGTTTCGGTAATTTCGCGCGTTGGATTAGCCGATAGGTCGTCTCGATACATGGTGATGTCTAGTCGCCCAAGCGAGCTGTCTGCTGCGAACTCTGGGTAGCTGCGCTCAAGTACCGTTGCGATTCGCTCGGCAAGTAGCACTCCGCGCGTTGGAATACCTAGAAGAATTAGGTTAGATGTGCCCTGGTTGGATTCAACGATTTCATGGGCAATACGGGTAACAGCGCGATCGATATCGCTGCCCGACAAGACGGTGCGTGAAGACACGCCCACCTCCTTCTGCGCCTCACAGGACGCCCTTTAAAGGATGTTTGTAACAGTGTAGCAGAAACCTATAGAGCCTTCTTGGTGCCGCTGATGCGCGTCAAGAGACCGTTTACAAAGGCACCAGAGGCATCGGTTGAATACTCTTTGGCCAAATCGACGGCTTCATCGATTGCAACGGCGTCTGGCAGATCATCGTTATAGACGATTTCCCAGACGGCTACACGAAGAATTGAACGGTCAACATTCGGCATGCGCTCAAGGGTCCAGCCCTCAGAGTAGGTTTCGAGAAGCGTATCGATTTCGCCCTGGTGGTCTACGACACCATCGACAAGTGTTCTGGCATAGTCAAAGATTGCGCCCTGATTTTGGCGGTCTTCTACTTGCTTATACGTCTCGTCGAGCAGTGTGGCAGGGTGTTCGGTGCGAAGGTCTGCTGCAAAAAGTGCGTCTACGGCGCGTTTGCGTGCTTTAGTTCTGGCGCTCACTAGTCGTTTACGCGACCGAGGTACTCGCCGGTGCGGGTGTCAATCTTTACCCTCGTACCCTGTTCAAGGAACAGTGGAACCTGAATCGCAAGACCGGTTTCGACGGTTGCTGGCTTATTGCCACCCGAAGAGCGGTCGCCCTGGAGGCCAGGCTCGGTGTAGGTGACCTCTAGCACTACCGAAGCCGGTAGCTCGACATAGATCGGGTTGCCTTCGTACATGGCGACAACTGCGTCTTGGTTCTCAAGCATGTAGTTGGTTGCATCGCCGACAACTGCCTCACTCAACGTGACCTGGTCGTAGTTGTCTTTGTCCATAAACACGTAGCCGTCGCCATCGCTGTAAAGGTAAGTCATGTCGCGCTTGTCTACGTTTGCGGTTTCGACCTTAACTCCGGCGTTGAAGGTCTTGTCGACAACCTTGCCAGTCAGAACGTTCTTCAGTCTGGTTCGCACGAATGCAGGACCCTTGCCAGGCTTGACGTGCTGGAATTCGATGACAGTCCAAAGCTGTCCTTCGATGTTTAGAACGAGACCGTTCTTGAGGTCGTTTGAGGTTGCCACAATCGTGCCTTACTTGTCGTTGGGATTACTAAAAGAGTTTACTAGAGAGCCTTGAGGGCAAGCACGTAAGAGTCGACTCCGAAACCAGCAATCACTCCGGTAGCGATGGCGCTGATAACTGAATTGTGCCTAAATTCTTCGCGCGAGTGCGGGTTGGAGATGTGCACCTCAATGAGTTTCAAGCCAGCGTTCGTCACAAGCGTCGCTGCGTCGCGCAGCGCGTATGAGTAGTGCGTGAAAGCAGCCGGGTTCAAAATAACGTTGGCCTTTGAGTCGACAGCCTCGTGCAACCAAGCAACAAGCTCTGCCTCATCGTTGGTTTGCCGGACGTCTGCGCTCAAGTTCTCTGACTTTGCCGCGGCAATAACAGTTGCGGTTAGCTCTGCAAAGTTTGCCGAACCATAAACCTCGGGTTCGCGCGAACCAAGGCGACCCAGGTTTGGGCCATTCAAAACCAGAACTTTATCCATTGGTCTAGGTTACTCACAGATTTCTTGATACGCGGTGAACAGCATCTCGTTGGTGGGGGCCGTTAGGATTTTTGGTTTCCCAACTCCTTCGAGAACCACGAATCTAAGAGTGCCCGCTCGAGATTTTTTATCACGCTGCATGGCGGCGAGAAGTTGATCCCATTTATCTGATCGATAGGTGGTCGGCAAGCCGATTGCATCGAGGATTCGCTTCTGTCTGTCCACCAATTCATCGGTCACGAAGCCGTGGAGCCTGGCAAGTTCGGCGACAAACATCATGCCAACCGAAATCGCAGCCCCGTGGCGCCACTGGTAGCGCTCAAGTAGTTCGATGGCGTGGCCAAGAGTGTGACCGTAGTTCAAAATCTCACGCTCGCTTGACTCTTTGAAGTCATTTGTGACGACCCTGGCCTTTATGGCAATCGAACGATATATGAGTTCGGCAAAAACGTCTGACGCAATGTCGGTTGCGACTTCAAGGTCTTCTTCTAGTAGTTCAAGAATTCTCTCGTCAGAAATGAAGCCGTATTTGACGATTTCACCGTATCCGGCGAGCAATTCGTTGCGCGGAAGCGTATTCAACGTCTCGAGGTCGCAAACCACCTTGCTGGGCGCGTAAAAGGTGCCAACCAGATTCTTGCCTTCGGCGGTGTTGACCCCGGTCTTGCCACCGATCGACGCATCCACCATTCCGAGCAGGGTTGTTGGTACCTGAATCAGTTGCACTCCCCTGAGCCAGGTCGAAGCAACGAACCCAGCGAGGTCGGTAGTTGAGCCACCGCCGAAACCAATGACCGCGTCTGATCTTGTGAAATCTGCTTGCCCCATGATTCCCCAGCACCAAGCAGCTACTTCGATGCGCTTTGCGGTTTCGCCGTCTTCTACCCCAGCCTGCAGGGCAACGTAACCTGCCTCTCGAAGAGACTCGGCGAGCAGGTCTGCGCTTGTTGAGAGCGAAATCGGGTGAACAATCAAAACCTGTTTGACGTTGTCTCGAAGGCCAGATGCGACTTCTGCGAGTAAGTGTCGCCCGACGACTACGTCGTAAGGCGCGTCGCCACCCACCTGAATGGTCTTAGAAACGGTCATCTTTAGAAACGCCTTCCTTAATTTGCTCGATGATCTTCACCAGTGGTGTGGCAGATGTATCGATTTGAATATTGGCAACCTGCTCGTAAAGCGCCTTGCGGCTCTCGTAGATCCTTCGCCAATCACTAAGTCCGTTTTTTAGCAGCGGCCGCCCGCCGCCGCTCAACCTTGACGCCATGTGTCTTCCATCGGTTGCGAGGTAAACAACAAATGCTTCGGTGAGCAGAGTCCTAGTTCTTTCACTCAGTACTGCGCCTCCGCCGGTTGCCACAATGGCGTTTGATGCGATCGCGTTCGCAACGATATTTTCTTCGATGTCACGAAAGGCGACTTCGCCGCTCTGATCAAAGAATGCCGAAATTTCGCCGTGCTGTTTTACAAACACTTGGTCTGAGTCGATGAATTCGATGCCCATTGCTTTGGCAAGCTTTTTACCAATGGTTGTTTTACCAACACCCATTGGGCCAACGAGCACTATTGCGGTCACCCTACGGCCGTTCGATGTGCGAACGCAACGTCTCTGGAATCGCTTCGAGATATGCGTTCAAGTTGCGTTTCGTTTCGCCAACCGAGTCGCCACCGAACTTTTCGAGCACAGCATTGGCAATCACAAGTGCGACCATCGCTTCTGCAACGACACCCGCTGCTGGTACGGCGCAAACATCTGACCTCTGGTGGTGAGCTGTCGTCGCCTCACCGGTGTTCGTGTCGATTGTGGCTAGCGCTCTTGGCACCGTGCTGATCGGTTTCATTGCCGCGCGAATTCGAAGGATCTCGCCATTCGACATGCCACCCTCAATGCCACCAGCTCGGTCGGTACTCCTGCTTACGACTCCCCCGTCACGGACAATCTCGTCATGTGCGGCAGAACCTCGACGCTTGGCGGTTTCGAAACCGTCGCCAACCTCCACACCCTTGATTGCCTGAATGCCCATCAGTGCTCCGGCGAGCTGTGAGTCAAGGCGCCTGTCCCAGTGGACGTAGCTACCTACGCCAGGCGGCATTCCATATACAAGGGTCTCGACGACACCACCAAGGGTGTCACCTTCTTTGTGAGCGGCTTCAACCTCGCCAACCATTGCGGACGATGTTGCGCCGTCGAAACAACGTAGCGGGTCCTCGTCGAGTGCGTCTACATCGCGCGGGCGAGGCAATTCGGCGCTTGCAGGTGCAAAAACCGTACCGATTGAAACGGTGTGAGTTACTAATTCGATTCCAAGAGTTTTAAGGAACGAACTAGCCACGGCGCCGAGGGCGACGCGCGCGGCGGTTTCTCTTGCGCTAGCGCGTTCTAGAACTGGCCGAGCTTCGTCAAAGCCGTACTTCTGCATTCCGGTGAAGTCTGCGTGGCCAGGTCGGGGTCTGGTGAGTTTCTCGGCGCGAGCACCTTCGAGAGGAGTCTCGGGTTTGTCGGCTGCCATGACCTCTTGCCATTTGGGCCACTCTGAGTTTTGAATCGTGATCGCGACAGGGCCGCCAATCGTCAACCCGTGACGCACGCCGCCCGAGAGTGAGACGACGTCTTTTTCAAACTTCATTCGGGCACCACGACCGAAACCGAGTCTGCGTCGAGCGAGCGCGTCTTGCACCGCTGCGGTTGAAAGTTCAACCCCGGCAGGCATGCCTTCTACGATCGCGACCAATTCTGGTCCGTGCGATTCCCCCGCTGTGAGCCAACGTAGCATCTGCGTCTATCCCTCTGCCAAGGCTGCGGTTCGCATAACCTCGGCTATTTCTTGTTCGTTTTCAAGAGGTGCGGCGACGTTGCCGTTTTTGAAAATCCTGATTTGAGCTATTGCCTGCCAAATCAGCATTTGGATTCCACTAACAACGTTACCGCCACTTGCGAGCCAGAGTTTGGCTAGTTGGCTCGGCCATGGCTTGTAGGCGACGTCGAGCAGTGTGCCTTTGGGTTGCCCGGCGAACCAGCCAGTGGTGTCGGCATCGGGTGGAAGGGTCGAAATTGTCAGATCAAAAAGCGATAGATCTGGCTTGCCACCAACCATAGATACGTTTAGACCCTGGTTTAGCCCGAACGAAACCACGCCATCAGCAGTGGCAAGGTTGCGAGCATGAATTCCAACGGTTGCGCTTGGGTTCAGAGCCCTAATGGCAAGCAACGCGTTTCGAGCGGTTGCTCCAGAACCGAGAACAAGAGCAGTTTCGAACGTTTGGCCCGCCAATGCAGCTGTGAGCCCGAAAACATCGGTGTTGTAGCCAACCCAACCGAATTCGCTGCGGACTATTGTGTTCACGGCTCTAGCAGCGAGTGCCGGGCTGTCTGAGGTGCTCACAAGGTTGAACGCCTCGTCTTTTAGCGGCATCGTCAAACTGGCGGCAGAGAGCTCTGTGCTGGCGAGAAACGTAGCCAAATCATGCTCTGTCACTTCGAAGCGTGAGTAGTCCCAGTTGAGGCCGAGCAGGGAGTACGCAGCCATGTGAATGGCTGGCGATTTCGAATGCTCAATCGGTGAACCGAGAACGGCGATTTTTTTACTTTCCAATCCAGGCCGGATTCCTTTTGAGCCAATCGTTCCAGCGCTGAACAGCGACTAGGTGCTCTGCATAAGTGGAACTGAAAACTGTTTCGCCGGTTTCAAGGTTTACCGCTACAAAGTAAAGCCAAGGGCCGGCCGCTGGGTGAAGAGCTGCGTCGATGGCCAAGCTACCAGGCGCTCCAATCGGCCCAATCGGCAAACCGGTGTACTTGTAAGTGTTGTATGGATTGTCTGTGGCTCTCTCGGCGGCTGTGTTCGTGAACGAACTGCCACCGGTGAAGTAGCTGATCGTGGCGCAGGACTGCAAAGGCATTCCAAGGTCGAGTCTGTTGTGAAACACTCTCGATACTTTGTAGAAGTCTCCAGTTGCCCTGGCCTCGCGTTGAACGATGGAGGCAAGGGTGAGTACTTTGTGTCGATCAGCGACTGAGACCCCATAGTGCTCGAGCTCAACAGTCATGCGGTCGACCATCTCTTGAATGATCTCTTTCGGTTTGCTCTGCGGTGACATGCGGTATGTTGCCGGGAACAAATAGCCGTCCATGTTGGGCAGAGAAGCCGGAAGCCCGTATTGCGTTGGGTCTTTTACGGCATCTTCAAACTTTGAAACGGGAATCTGGGTGGCCTCGCTAAGAGTCTTCAGCACCTCATCGAGTCGTAAACCCTCACGAATCGTTACAGGCCTTACTCCAGAAAGGTTCTCGTATGCAAGCCGGATGTCACTTCTGAAGGCGTAGCCGATTGCGCCTCCGGCAACCAGCAACACCGAGAGAACAACAGCCAACATCCTGCGTTTACGCATCGAACTCCGAGACAGGTTTGCCGGGTTGTTGCCCGGTTGATTTCTCAAACGCTATTGCGCCTTCAAGTATCAGGCTAGCAGCAGCGGCGTCAATCAAACCTCGTGATTGCTTGGTGTTGCGGCCAGACGAGTGCATTTGCCCTTGAGCGGCACGGGTCGTCAAACGTTCGTCGATCAGGCGAACTTCGGTGTCGACGAGGTTCAATAGTTCCTTCGCAAAAAGCAAGGCCAACTCTGTTGATTTGGTGAATTCACCCGATAGATTCAGCGGCAAGCCTACGTAAACCTCGATCGCAAGATGCTCGGTTATTAGATTTGCGACTTCTTGAGCGGCTTCGATGCCAGCAGGCACCGTCGCAAGTGGTGAGCTCAAAATGCCATCTACCGTAGACATTGCGACACCGATTCGCGCAGCACCGAAATCGACGGCAATGCGCCGACCTAGACGCATCTAGACGATGGCCTTTCGAATTGCCTCAATCGCCTCAACTAGTTTGCCTGCATCGATACCGCCACCTTGGGCGAGGTCGTCCTTGCCGCCGCCGCCGCCGCCAAGAATCGCTGAGGCAAGTTTGACAAGCGCTCCAGCCTTTACTCCGCGATTTCTAGATGCTTCGCCGACGGCAATAACCACGGCGGGCTTAGACGAAACGATTGCCGATGTCACGGCTATTCCGTCGACGCCGAGTGCCTTCTGAAGTGACGCGGCTAAAGAACGAAGTTCATCAGCTGAATCAAGTTCGCCAAGTTCGGCAGAAACAAAACGGTTACCCGCTAAGTCTTGCGCCGTGGCTACCCATTCAGGAACGCGAGATTGGAGACCCTGAGCACTCAGAGCAGCAAGCTTTGCCTTAGCCGCCTTAAGTTCATCGAGGCTGGCCTCTAGGCGTGCTTCAAGTTGGTCCTTAGGCGCCTTAAGGGCTTCGGTTAGTCGGGCGACCAGTGCGCGCTCGGTGGCCAGAGATCTGAATGCCTCGATGCCGACCAATGCCTCGAGCCTGCGAGAACCCGAACCGACTGAAGATTCGCCAGAAAGCGCAAGTAGCCCGATCTGCGAAGATCGCGAAACGTGGGTTCCACCGCACAGTTCACGCGACCAAGGGCCGCCAACCTGCACGACTCTAACTTCTTCGTCGTAGGTTTCACCAAATAGTGCTACAGCGCCCCACTCTTTTGCTTCGGGAAGACTCATGAATTGAGCGCTGACCGCGAGATCGTGGCGAATAGCTTGGTTAGCAACCTCTTCGATCTCGCTTCTGGTTTCTAGCGAAAGCGCTTGGTTCCAAGAGAAATCGAGACGGAGGTAGCCAGGCTTGTTGTATGAACCGCTCTGCAGGGCGTTCGGCCCGAGAACTTCGCGAAGGGCTGCGTGCAAAACGTGAGTGCCCGAGTGAGCCTGGCAGGCGCCAAGACGCCATTCTTGGTCAACCTTCGTCGACACCGCAGCTCCATCGGCGATTTCACCGGAGCGCACGAGTACCTTGTGTGTTACCAAGCCCTTAACCGGCTTTTGAACATCAAGAACTTCTGCCTCGAAGCCATCACCAATAATCCAGCCGGCGTCGGCCTCCTGACCACCAGACTCTGCGTATAGAGAGGTTGCGTCAAGCAGAATCTCGGCGATTTGGCCCTCACCAATTTTTTTCGCGCGTGAACCTTCGTGCAGGAGTCCGATTACCTTCGCTTCGGTTTCAAGCGCTTCATAACCGGTGAACTTGGTTAGTCCAAGAGCTCTGAACTCGCTGTAGACCGAAAGATCGGTTCCACCAAGTTTCTTTTCGCGGGCATCGGCCTTGGCTCGATTGCGCTGTTCTTGCATGAGTGCGGTGAATCCGTCGCGGTCGACGGTCAGGCCGGCCTCTTCGGCAATCTCCAGGGTTAGGTCGATTGGGAAGCCATAGGTGTCGTGAAGCAAAAAGGCCGAAGCGCCGTCTAGAGCCGAGGAGCCGCTCTCTTTGACCTGCTCGAGAGCCGTGTCGAGAACAACCGAACCTGAGGTTAGAGTGCGCAAGAAGGCTTCTTCTTCGGCAATCGCTGTCGCCTTGATGCGGGCAAATTCGGCTTCAAGCTCGGGGTATGACTCCTTCATTGCATCCTTAGAAGCAGTGAAGAGATCAGCAAAAATAGGTTTGTCTACACCCAGTAGGCGCATCGCTCGTACCGTGCGTCTAAGAAGACGTCGGAGGACGTAGCCACGACCATCGTTGCCTGGAGTGACACCGTCGCCAATAAGCATGAGTGCTGAACGCACGTGGTCAGCAACGACGCGCATGCGAACATCGTCGGTTTCGTTCGCGCCGTATGCCTTACCAGAGAGCTTCGCAGCGAGGTCGAGAACCGGGCGAACCTCATCGATCTCGTAAAGGTTTTCGACACCCTGCATCAAAAAGGCGACGCGCTCAAGACCCATGCCGGTGTCAATGTTCTTTTTAGGCAACTCCCCCAGAATTGGGTAATCTTCTTTGCCACCGCCAGCACCGCGTTCGTATTGCATGAAAACGAGGTTCCAGATTTCGATGTAACGGTCTTCGTCGGCCTCAGGGCCGCCCTCGATGCCGTACTTCGGACCACGGTCGTAGTAAATCTCGCTGCAAGGGCCAGAGGGGCCGGGTTGGCCGGTTGACCAAAAGTTGTCCTTCATACCACGGCGTTGAATTCGATCCATCGGAATCCCGGCGACCTCGCGCCAAATGTCGATCGACTCGTCGTCGTCTTTGTAAACGGTCACCCAAAGGATTTCTGGGTTTAGACCCAAGCCACCAGCTTCTTGTGGTGATGTTAGAAACTCCCAAGCAAAACCAATCGCTTCGCGCTTGAAATAGTCGCCAAAAGAGAAGTTTCCATTCATCTGAAAGAAGGTGCCGTGACGAGTTGTCTTGCCAACCTCTTCGATGTCGAGCGTGCGCACGCACTTCTGCACGCTAGTCGCGCGAGCGTAAGGTGCTGGGACCAAGCCGGACATGTACGGAATGAATGGCACCATTCCGGCTACGGTGAAAAGTAGCGATGGATCTTCGCTGATGAGCGAGGCGCTAGGAACTACGGTGTGGTTTTTGCTTTCGAAAAAGGCGAGCCAGCGCCGTCTGATTTCGGCGGTCTTCATGGCGCCTAGTTCTTCTTGGCTACTGGCTTCTTCGCAGCCGGGCGTTTCACCGCTGGCTTGCGGGCGGCAGGCTTGCGAGTTGTCGCGGCCTTCTTTGGAGCGGCGCTGATTTCAGCTTCGCGCTCTTTGAATCCCTCTGCAACAGCGTTGCCGAATTCTTTAGCGCGGCGGGCGGCGTCGTCAACGACTGCCTGTGCCTTTGGGTTCTCAGACAGACGGCGAGCCGCAACAAGTCCGATGGCAATGCCAGAGATCAACCAAAATCCGCGCTTCATGATTTCCTACTTCTTGTTTAGAAAGAGTGCGCTGAGGCTCTTTGCATAGCCAGCGATCTTCACTAGTGGTGAGCCAACGCTCGCGGTGAAAACTGCAACCAGCGAACTTATGTTTTCTGAAACCTCGGCAACGTTCTCGGTGATTACGTCAATGCGAGCTAGTTGCTTATTGGTTTCGGTTACTGTGTCGGTGAGCCCGGTGAGTAGTGGAGCAACTCCTTCAGAGAGTTCGCGCACAGAAGCGCTCGTCTCATCAAGAAGGCGTCCTAGCTTTACCAGCGGAATTGCTGTGAACAAAATGAACAAAGCAAACGCGCTGGCGGCAATGATTGCCGCTATTTCTCCACCACTCATCGGGTCTCCTAACGACTAGCGGGCTGCGTAGTACTCAACGACCAGCTGAACCTCACAGGTAACCGGAACCTCGGCGCGCTTTGGGCGACGGGTAAGGGTTGCCTGTAGGCGGTCTAGCTGAACTTCGAGGTAGCCAGGTACCGGTGGTAGAACATCAACGTGACCGCCAGCTGCTGCAACCTGGAAAGGCTCAGTCTTCTCTGACTTCTCGTGTACGTGGATGGTCTGGCCTGGCTTTACGCGGAACGATGGGCGGTCTACGCGCTCACCGTTTACGAGGATGTGACGGTGAACAACCATCTGGCGAGCCTGAGCGATCGTGCGAGCGAACCCTGCGCGAAGCACTAGGGCGTCGAGACGCATTTCTAGAAGCTCAACCAGGTTTTCACCGGTTAGACCTTCGGTGCGCTTAGCCTCAGCGAAGGTGTTACGAAGCTGTGCCTCGCGAATACCGTACTGAGCGCGTAGGCGCTGCTTCTCGCGTAGACGAACGGCGAAGTCGCTGTCTGCCTTGCGCTTGGTGCGGCCGTGCTGGCCTGGTGCGTATGGACGCTTCTCGAGGTACTTGGCTGCCTTCGGGGTTAGTGCAATTCCTAGGGCGCGAGACAAACGAGTCTTGCTACGGGTACGTGATGTCTTAGACACGTGATCCTTTCGGGGATAGTTTCTTTAGCTGACAAATCGGCGTAGAGGACAACCGATTCTTAGTGCCGTGGACGCCTTGCTAAGGGGTGTCGCTCGAATTGGATTCCGCAGCCTAGGAACCCAAAAAGATGGCTACCCGTCTACTCTACCGAAAACCGCTATTTTTCGCCACGAATTAGGGATTTTAGAATTTGCCACAGGGCGGCTCGCTCGCGTTCGGCTCCGAGAGGCTTTGGCTTGTAATAGGTCTTCTTTGCAGCCTTCGTCGGTAGGTAATCCTGTTGCAAGATGCCCCTTGCGTCATCGTGCGGGTACTTGTATCCAACTCCTTTAGCGCTTCTCAGATGCTTCGGTATCGGCGGAGTAAGCCCATTTTTAACGTCTTCGAGGGCAGCGTTGATTGCCAGATACGCGGAATTCGATTTTGGGGATGTCGCGAGGTAGATGGTTGCCTCGGCGAGTGGAATTCGCCCCTCGGGCATGCCAATAAACGCCACCGCGTCTGCCGCGGCGGTTGCAATCCCTAAGGCAGCCGGGTCGGCAAGACCGATGTCTTCGGCCGCGAGTATTACAAGCCGGCGAGCGATGAATCGGGGGTCCTCCCCCGCGTCAATCATGCGGGCAAGGTAATGAATCGCAGCATCGGCATCTGAACCGCGAACCGACTTAATGAATGCCGAGATGACGTCGTAGTGCATGTCGCCTGCTCGATCGTATCGAGCGGGAGCACCTATGAGAGCTGCGCCGACATCTTCAGGCGTTATAGCAGTTGGTATTACTTGGCTTTGGCTGTGGCTAGCAAATGCGGCAGCCTCAAGAGTGGTAAGGGCTCTTCTCGCGTCCCCAGCGGAAAGTCGCACAATTTGCGCAAGCGCCTCGGGCTCCAGTGTGAATTCGCTTGCGAGTCCGCGAGGGTCTCCGATCGCCTTCGAAAGCAAATCAATAATGTCTTCGTCCTCCAGTGGTTCGAGCGAGACAGTCATAGCCCTCGAAAGTAGTGGCGCAATGATCGAGAATGATGGGTTTTCGGTCGTTGCGGCGATGAGAGTTATCCACCCCGCCTCCACCGCTGGTAACAGCGAGTCCTGTTGTGATTTTGAGAATCGGTGAATCTCGTCAAGAAATAGGCAGGTTGATTTGCCGTAAAGATCTGAGTCATCCCTTGCTTTGTCGATGACAGCACGAACCTCTTTGACTCCGGCCGATATTGCCGAGAGTTGCTCGAGGCGGCGCCCGCTGGTAGCTGCAATTACATGCGCAATTGATGTTTTGCCGGTTCCAGGTGGACCCCACAAGATAACTGATTGTGCACCAATTCCACCTTGAAGAAGTCGGTCTAGTGGCGAACCTTTGGCTAGTGCCAACTTTTGACCGACAATTTCCGACCTGTCACGCGGTCTCATGCGCGCGGCAAGTGGTGTCGGGTTGTTAAGCATGGTTCAAGGCTATTGCGTAATTGGTCGTAAAATCGTCAAGGAACAATGGAGGAACCATGGCAAGCAAGAAGTCACCACTTTCGAAAGCTGCTCAAGAGCGAATCAAAACTTATGAGACTCGCTCTGTTGCAAATGATTCAAGAATCGTTGTAAAGAAGCGAGACAACCGCGTCGCGTTTATCGCAGGTATCGCGGCTCTGGCTATCGCCCTTGTGTCACAGCTTGGCTACGCTTCTCTTCACCCAAAGCCGACTCCTAGCCCTGTTGCGTCACCAGTTTCAAGTACGCCCGCAAGCGCAAATCAAGGGCCGGTGCCGAGCAAACTTCTTGCAGAGAACCGCACCTGGACCGGCAGCATGAAGTTGAATGGCGCGGCTCTGAATTTTGAACTCGATGGCAAAAAGGCTCCGCAGGCTGTTGCTAGTTTCGTCTCGCTTTCGAAGAGGGGCTTCTTCAACGGAGTCACCTGCCACCGCCTTACCACATCTGGTCTCTTCGTTCTACAGTGCGGAGACCCTAAGGGTGATGGCACTGGCGGTCCTGGTTATAGCTTTGGGCCTATTGAAAACGCACCGGTCAACAATGTCTACGGCGAAGGGGTTATCGCCATGGCTCGTCAAGGAAACAACGCAGCATCTCAGGGCAGCCAGTTCTTCATCGTTTACAAATCAACAACACTTGGATCGGACTCCGCCGGTGGCTACACGGTATTCGGTAAAGTGACAGCAGGACTACCGGTGGTCAAAGCGATCGCTGCGGCTGGCACAGCCGACGGCAAGGGTGACGGAAAGCCTAAAAAGACCGTTGTCATGACCGCAGTGAACGTAAAATAATTTAAACCCACCAAACATAGGAATCGCCTTGTCTACATCATTCGGCCGCGTTGACGCGGAAAACAACGTATTCGTTACCGATGGCGGTGTCGAGCGCAAGGTCGGTCAATACACGGCTGGCGATGCTGCCACCGCGCTTTCTTTTTATACGACTCGCTTCGCCGATCTAGAGGCTCAGGTTCGCATTCTTGAGCAGCGCGTGAAGTCTGGTGTAGATGCAAAGAACCTGAAGAAGGCATTCGACGCCATCAACGGTGAATTGGTTGAGCCAAATGTCGTGGGTGACATTCAGGCGCTTCGCGAACGCGTCAAGGCGGTTGCGCCAAAGATCGAGGAGCACGCTGCCGCTAAGGCCGAAGAAAACAAAGAGGCAATCGCTGAGGCTCTGAAGCTTCGAGAGGAGCTAGTTCTCAAGGCTGAGGCTTTGGCAGCGGCCGACCCTGCGAAGACCATCTGGAAGACCGCAACAGCCGAGTTGACGGCTCTTTTTGAGGCTTGGCAGGCCAGCCAGAAGTCTGGCCCTCGCCCGCCGAAGGCCGAGGCAGACGCCCTCTGGAAGCGCTTCTCAGCTGCTCGCACCAAGGTCGAATCGGCTAAGCGTGCGTTCTTCGCGGCTTCAGACGCCTCAGCCAAGGCCGCCAAGGCAACAAAGCTAGGTTTGGTTGAAAAAGCTGAAGCCCTCACCTCAAAGGGAGCCGATGCCGTCACTGATTACCGCAGACTTCTCGACGTATGGAAGACCGCAGGCCGTTCAAACAGCAAGGTAGACGACGTGCTTTGGGCACGATTCAAGGCCGCCGGCGATGCAATCTATGCCGCAAAGGGCGAGCAAATCGCAGTAGTGTCTGCATCACAGGCAGAGGCCTTTGCTGCGAAGATTGCCCTGCTTGAAGAAATCAAGGCAATCAACCCTGAGACTGACTTTGTTGCGGCTAAGAAACTTCTTGCTGGCATTCAAGATCGCTGGGAGAAGGCTGGGCGCGTATCGCGCGACCAATTCGCTCAGACCGAAGACAAGCTAAAGGCCATTGAGGCTCGCGTTCGAAAAGCAGAGGCGGAGCACTGGAAGGCAAATGATCCAGCGGCTAAGGCTCGCAAGAACGACGTCACAATCAAGCTCGAAGAAGCAATTGCAAAGCTCGAGGCAGAACTTGCATCGGCCACAGCAAAGTCTGATAAGAAGAAGATTGCCGAAATTACCGAATCAATCGCTGCCCGCAAGTCTTGGTTGGCGGCAATCGCTAAGTAATTAGCTAGTTGTTTGCCACTCGATAGACGTCGTAAACCGCTTCGATTCTTCGAACGGCATTCAAAAGTCGATCCAAAAGCGCGGCGTCACCCATCTCAAACACAAATCGGCTCAGGGCGACCCTGTCGGCTCTGGTTGAAACCGACGCCGAAAGAATATTGACCTGGTGTTCGGCAAGAACGCGGGTTACGTCTGATAACAACCCAGCTCGGTCGAGCGCTTCGATTTGAATTTGTACCAAGAACAGGGCATTCGCTCCCCCGCTCCAAGAAACTTCCATGATGCGCTCGGGCTCCAGTTTGAGAGTTTCGACGTTCTTGCAGTCGACCCGGTGTACCGAGACACCGTTGCCTCTGGTCACAAAGCCGATGATTTCGTCACCTGGAACCGGGGTGCAGCAGCGCGCAAGCTTAGACATGACGGAATCATCGCCTCGCACCATAACGCCGCTGGTGTCCGAACGATTTCGGTTGGCACTACTTGTTCGAGTTGGTAGCTGAAAATGCTCGTCGGCATCGTCATCGTCGACGAGCCCTACGGTGAGTCGTTCAACAACTGATTGCGCCGAAATATGGCCTTCACCAACGGCCGCGTAAAGGGACGATACATCTGGGTATTTGAGGTCCGAGGCTAGCTTTGAAACGCTGTCTGCCGACATCAATCGCTGCAGCGGTAAGTTCTGCTTGCGCATGTACTTAGCGATTTGGTCTTTGCCGTGCTCTATTGCCTCGTCGCGGCGTTCGGCCGAGAACCAGGCCTTGATCTTCGCTTTGGCGCGCGGCGAAGCAACGAAATTGACCCAATCCTTGCTAGGCCCTCCCTCGGTGCTTTTTGAGGTGAAAATCTCGACCACGTCGCCGGAGTGCAGCTCGGATTCGAGCGGAACAAGCCTGCCGTTTACCTTTGCACCCATGGTTCGGTGCCCGACCTCGGTGTGTACGGCGTATGCGAAGTCAACCGGAGTGGCCCCCGCAGGTAGACCAATGACCTTGCCCTTTGGAGTGAAGACGTAGACCTCTTTGGCCCCGATTTCGAATCTAAGTGAATCTAAGAATTCCCCCGGATCTTGTGTCTCTGCCTGCCAGTCGGTTAGGTGTTTCAGCCACGCAAGGTCTTCTTCGGTGTTTGTAGAACCGGTCTGACCCGCCTGTTCTTTGTACTTC
The DNA here is from genome assembly GCA_903880095.1 of uncultured Micrococcales bacterium. GTDB lineage: Bacteria > Actinomycetota > Actinomycetes > Actinomycetales > Microbacteriaceae > Rhodoluna. The sequence goes on from CAIRNX010000010.1 coordinate 188,628, forward strand.
CAGTGCGCGGCAACACCGAATTCGGCTCGCTGGTGCATCTCAACGGTTCGGATTTGAATCTCGACAGGTCGTCCGTTCGGGCCTATAACAGTTGTGTGGAGAGACTGGTAAAGGTTGAATTTCGGCATTGCAATGTAATCCTTGAAACGACCTGGAACCGGGTTCCAACGTGCGTGAATTGCTCCGAGAATCGCGTAGCAGTCCCTAACGGTAGGCACTAGGACCCTGATTCCAACGAGGTCGTAAATGTCGTCAAATTCACGCCCTCGGACAACCATTTTTTGGTAGATCGAGTAGTACTGCTTGGGGCGACCATCAACTTTGCCTTTGACCTTCGCATCTCTCAAGTCTTCTTCAATAGCGTCGATAACGCTGGTGATGAACTCGGCGCGCTTTGGAGTGCGTTGGCGAACAAGGTTGACTATCTCTTCGTACACCTTCGGGTACAAGATCGCGAATGAGAGATCCTCAAGCTCCCACTTCACCGAGTTGATACCGAGCCTGTGAGCCAAAGGAGCATAAATCTCGAGGGTTTCTTGGGCCTTTTTGCGAGCTTTCTCGGCAGGCACGAATTGCCAGGTTCTTGCGTTATGCAGGCGGTCACAAAGTTTGATTACCAGCACTCGAATGTCTTTAGACATAGCGACGACCATTTTTCGTACAGTTTCAGCCTGTGCGTGGTCACCGTATTTGACCTTGTCTAACTTCGTGACGCCATCAACCAGCATCGCGATCTCGGCGCCAAAATCTTTGGTTACCATTTCGAGGCTATACGCGGTGTCTTCGACGGTGTCGTGTAGCAATGCTGCGGCAACTGTAATTGGCCCGATTCCTAAGTCGGCAAGAATTTTGGCAACGGCCAGAGGGTGGGTGATGTAAGGCTCACCACTCTTTCGGAGTTGTCCCTCGTGAGCAAGTTCTGCTGCGACGAATGCCCTCTCGATGACGCTTAGGTCGGCCTTCGGGTGGTTTACCTTAACAATTCGAACTAGCTCGGCAACCTCAACTGCATAGGCGCCGCTCTTCGAAAACAGGCGCGAAAAACCCGAGCGCAGCGCGCTTATCGATCCGGTAGGCGTGCTGTCTGTCATTTCGATTTACCGAGCGGCGAGAACCTTTTCGGCGGCTTTCTTGAACTTGGCTTCACCCTCGCGCATCTGGGCGTAGGCAGGTGGAGCGATGAAGATGGATGAGTAGGTTCCAACGATGATTCCCACAAACAGCGCAAGAGCGATGTCACGAAGTGTTCCGGCACCGAGCACGAACGACCCGATGAATAGAATCGCGGCTACTGGAAGAACTGCAACCACCGAAGTGTTGATCGAACGAACCAGGGTTTGGTTGACGGCAAGGTTTACGCGCTCAGAGAATGTTGCGGTCTGGCTGAACTCAACCTCAAAGGTGTTTTCGCGAATCTTTTCGAAAACCACGACGGTGTCATAAAGTGAGTAACCGAGAATCGTTAGGAACCCGATTACTGCGGCAGGAGTAACTTCGAAACCGGTGATGCCATAGATTCCAGCGGTGATCACGAGGTCGTGAATAAGCGCTAGCATCGCTGCGGCAGACATCTTGAGTGTTCTGAAGTAGGCAGACATTAGCACTGCGGCGAGCACCAAGAACCAGATGAGCCCGTTGATCGCCTTGTTTGTGACATCAGCGCCCCAAGAAGCGCCGATGAAGCTCTTGGTGATCTCTTTGTCGGTCTTGTTGTAGCCCTTCAAAAGCGCGTTATAGATAGATTTTGAGGCTGCGTCTGAAAGCTTCGTGGTCTGGATTCGAAGGGTATTACCTCCGATTGTGGTGATCACTGGGTTTTCGTTTGGTAGAACCGAAGCGACTGCGTCCTTAGCGACCTGAGAATTGGCGTCTGTCACACCAGGCACTCGGTACTCGACACCGCCGCGGAATTCGATGCCGATGTTAAACCCGCCTTTGGCGATCGGAATAATGACCGAAAGCGCAATGATGACCGCAGCAATTGAGTACCAAATCTTGCGTCGACCTACGAAGTTGAACGAGCGATCGCCAGAGTAAAGGCTGTTTCCGAAGTCACTGAATTTAGACATTAGTTTGAGCCTTCCTGGTTCTTGCGCTCGGCAATTGTTTGACGTTTAATCGCCTCGTTTGTTGAGCGCTTAGCTCTTGGAGTGTTTTCAGGTTCACGGAACTTGCCGCGACCTATGTAGCCACCAGAAACCAGTGCCTTGCTATCGAATCCAGACCATTTGCTGCCACTTAAGAAGAAGCGGTTCGTGCTGATGAGTTGAAGTAGTGGGTGCGTAAACATGAACACTACGACGAGGTCGATCAGCGTTGTGATCAATAGCGTAAAGGCAAAGCCGCGGACGTTTCCTACCGTAAGTAAGAAGAGCGTGATCGCTGCTAGAAGGCTGACTCCGTCAGAAACAATAATTGTGCGGATTGCGCGCTTCCAGCCCGCTTCAACAGCGCCGCCCAGGGCTCTGCCGTCACGGAGTTCGTCACGAACACGTTCAAAGTAGACGATGAACGAATCGACGGTAATACCGATTGCTACGATGAGGCCCGCTACACCAGCCAGCGAAAGCCTGTAGCCGGAGCGCCATGAGAGGTAACAAATAACTAGATAGGTGAGTATTGCGGCTACAACGAGTGAGCCCATGGTCACAGCAGCGAGTGCACGGTACTGAACGAGTGAATAGATTACAACGAGGACGAGTCCAATAAGGCCGGCAAGTAAGCCAGCCTGAAGGCTAGCAACACCAAGTGTCGCAGAAACCTTCTCGGTGTTGTTCACCTCGAACTGAATAGGTAGCGAACCGTACTTCAACTGATTTGCAAGAGAGGTTGCCTCGGTCTGCGAAAACGAACCTGTAATTTGTGCCTGGCCGCCGGTAATGACGCCCTGAACCGCTGGTGCTGTGACGACGATTCCGTCGAGGGTAACTGCGAAACGGTTGCGTGGATCGGTTAGACCATAGAGACGAGTGGTTGTGTCTGCGAACTGTCCGCTACCCTTCGATTTGAAAGTTAGGTTGACAAGCCATTTGTTCGTAGAAACCTGACCGACTGTTTGGGTTCCCGCTTGTGCATCGCTGATTTCGGTGCCGTCTACTTCGACAGGGCCGAGAATGTATTTTTCGTTCAAGCCGCGGTTGCAAGTGACCAAAGGCTTGGTTGCGTCTGGCGTACCAAGAATCTTGAAATTGCCATCGCAGACCAACTTCTCGTAAGCAGCTTGAGTAGCCGCATCTACGACATTCAGGTCGCTCGGGTCGGTTGGGCTTGCACTACTGGTTGCGATCGGAGCCGTGGTTTTACCTTTTTGGGCAACAATTGCGGTTGCGCCTGAGCTAGCAACGAGAACTGGTCTGAACGACATCTGGGCGCTTTGGCTGATCAAGTTCTCAAGATCACTTGAGGTGTCACCTGGAACAGATACAACGATTGCGCTGTCGCCTGAGGTGGTGATTTGAGCTTCAGAAACACCTGTTGAGTCAATTCGCTGGCGAATGATTTCGACCGCCTGCTGCAGCTGCTCTGCCGAGCCGGTCGAGCCGGCCTGGTAGATCGGCTTCAAGATCATCGATGTGCCGCCCTGAAGGTCGAGGGCTAGCTGAGGGAAGAAGCTTGCCTCTTTAGCACCCCAGAGGGTCGGTGCGGCACCAATGGTGCCAGCTAGAACAGAGATGAGTGCTACGAGCCAGATAAGTTTCTTGCGCGCGCTTTTCTTGAAAGTTGAATCAGCCATTTGGGTTTTCTACTTGTCGGTCTTGGTTGCCTTGGCAGCTGCCTTCTTTACAGGCGCCTTCTTGGCAGGAGTTTCTACAACAGGAACAGTGGCCGGAAGAACGCGGAGAATGGCGCCCTTGGCTACAACAAGAGTGGTGGTGCCCGATGACACGGTTACGCGGTCTTCTGCAACCGAAACGATGGTTGCATAGATGCCGCTAGTGAGCATTACGTCGCTGCCGGCAACAACGTTGCTCTGAAGCTCCTGGGCTGCCTTCTTGCGCTTACGACCGTTGTTCCACATGAGTCCTAGGACTGCGAACATAGCAACGTAGATAATGACGGTCTCCACAGACAACCTCTTCGATAGAAAAATAGGCGCTGAGCGCGCCTATCTGATTATAGGTCAAGCAGCGTAGGCGCTGCCCCAGGTGAGGGCTTCTTATTAAGGTGTGCGAAAGCGGCTGGAGTTGCTTCGCGGCCTCGTGGCGTCCGCAAAATTAGCCCGGTTCGCACCAGGAACGGTTCAATTACCGCTTCGATGGTGTCCACCTCTTCGCCAACGGCGACAGCGAGTGTCGAAAGCCCAACGGGGCGCCCCGCGAAACGACCGGTTAGCAGGTCAAGAATGCTTCTGTCCATTCGATCGAGCCCAAGGCTGTCGATTTCATATAGGGCAAGTGCTTCGTGTGCCGAGTCAAGCGTCAACACGTCGTGCCCGTGAACAAGTGCAAAGTCTCGCACTCGCTTCAGTAGGCGGTTTGCAATTCTAGGAGTGCCTCTGCTGCGTTTAGAAATCTCTACTAGCGCGGATTCCTCGTAGCTGATTCCTAGCTTTGCCGCAGACCGAGTCAAAACACCTAGAAGCTCTTCTGGCGAATAGAACTCCATGTGAGCGGTAAACCCGAATCTATCTCTGAGGGGGTTCGGCAACATTCCACTTCTAGTGGTTGCCCCGATCAAAGTAAACGGCTCCAATTCCAAAGGAATCGAATTTGCTCCGACACCTTTACCAACCATTACGTCGACCCTGAAGTCTTCCATCGCGAGGTAGAGCATCTCTTCGGCGGCTCGACTCATGCGGTGTATCTCATCGATGAACAAAATCTCGCCAGCGACAAGGTTTGTGAGAATCGCGGCCAAGTCGCCGGCATGCTGAATTGTTGGGCCGGATGTCAACCTAAGCGGCTTGCCACTTTCGTGCGCAATGATCATCGCAAGCGTTGTCTTACCTAGTCCTGGCGGGCCGGCAAGCAGAATGTGGTCAGCCGATCGATCCTGCATTCTGGCCGCTTTGATGAGCATCGAAACCTGCTCGCGAACCTTTGGCTGACCTACAAATTCCTCAAGTGATTGTGGTCGAAGAGCTCCCTCAAAGGCTAGATCTGAACCGGTATCGCTCGGATCTAAAAGTTCGCTCATTATTTGCCGCCAGAAAGTATTGCCAAGGCGCTTCGCAACTTGGATTGTTGGTCAGTTCCCTTGGCCTCGCGAAGGGCTGCTGAGGCTGCAGATTCCTTGTAACCAAGGCCGACGAGCGCAGAAAGTAACTCGCCATCGGTTGAGCCCGTTGTGCCAACGAGTTTGCCTGCGAGCGTCACGGTGATCAGTTTGGCGGTCTTTGGTCCAATACCTGAAACCGCCCTAAAAACCGAGTCCTGCTCCCCCGCTACTGCGTTGCGAATCTCGGCTACACCCACTGCCGAGACGATGCCAAGTGCAGATTTTGGACCTACACCGGTTACCGAGCGCAAAAGATCGAACATTTCAAGCTCCTCGATCGTTGAGAACCCAAATATCGTGTGAGCATCTTCACGAACGATGTACGCCGTTTGCAGCAGCAATTCGTTGCCGACCGACAATCCGGCGCTCAGTGCGGGTGAGACGCTTACAAAATAGCCAACCCCCGCGACATCCAAGACGACACCACCCAAGTGGGTTCGAATTACGGTACCGCGAAGAGAAGCAATCACCTCTAAAGGCTAACTAACGTTTGGTTTTTGCTTTAGAGGCGCGCTCTGCTGCCAACCAGGCGGCTTGCGCCTTGGTAGTAGCGCCGGCCACAGCTGCGGCGCCTGATGCTCCACGCCAAGAATGAGTGATAGCGATGGCAAGGGCGTCTGCCGAGTCGGCCGGCTTTGGAACCTCGTCGAGCTTCAAAAGCCTCCGAACGGCTTCGCCGATTTGCGCCTTGGCGGCACGACCAGAACCGGTAACAGCCGCTTTCACCTCACTCGGCGTGTGCATGTGAACCGGAATGCCATGTTTGTGTGCAAGATAGAGCACGCAACCAGAAATCTGGGCCACACCCATGACGGAGCGCAGGTTTGCCTGTGCGAACACGCGCTCGATTGCGATGACACTCGGTCGGTGCTTGATTATTAGCTCCTCTACCGAAGCCGCAATTAGGCCAATGCGTTCTTCCAACGCGAGCTCAATCGGGGCTCGGTAGGTGTCCACAAAAATGAACTCAATCTTTCGACCGGCCGTTTCTCGAATGATTCCGACACCGCAGCGCGTCAAACCAGGGTCTACACCCATGATCAGACGCCCAGACATTAGTCGTTTTCGAGCTCTGCAAGGACCTCTGGTGATAGGTCGAAGTTCGCGTACACGTTTTGAACGTCGTCGCAGTCTTCAAGTGCATCAACGAGCTTGATAACCTTGCGAGCGGTTTCGGCGTCGACCTGGACCATCATCGATGGAACGAATTCCGCGTCGGCCGACTCGTAGTCGATGCCAGCGGCCTGTAGCGCGGTGCGAACTGCAACCATGTCTGACGGGTCGGTGGTGATCATGAACTGGTCGCCGCGGTCTTCAACGTCTTCAATGCCGGCATCTAGGGCTGCGTCGAGGACCGCGTCTTCGGTAACGGTCTCGCCCTTCTCGACCAATACCTGACCCTTGCGAGCGAAGAGGTAGGCAACGCTGCCAGGGTCTGCCATTGTGCCGTTGTTGCGGGTTACTGCAACGCGAACCTCGGCGGCTGCACGGTTTTTGTTGTCGGTCAGACACTCGATGAGAAGAGCTATACCGTTTGGTCCGTAGCCTTCGTACATGATTGTCGAGTAAACAACTGCGTCTTCGCCAACACCAGCACCACGCTTGATGGCGCGATCAATGTTGTCGCTAGGGAGCGATGACTTGCGACCCTTTTGCACGGCATCGTAAAGAGTCGGGTTGCCTTCAATGTCGGGGCCGCCTAGGCGGGCAGCTACTTCGATGTTCTTGATTAGCTTTGCAAAAAGCTTTGCGCGACGGCCATCAATAACAGCTTTTTTGTGCTTGGTAGTCGCCCATTTGGAGTGGCCGGACATGATTCTCCTACGAGTTGAACGGTGTTGCTGAAAAGTCTATTTTACGAACTCGCGCAAGAAGAGTTCATGCACACTATCGTCGCCAGTTACTTCGGGATGAAATGAGATGCCCAGGATATTGTCTTGCGACACTGCCACAACGCGCCCGTCCTCGAGTGTCGAACGGACATCCGCTCCACGAACCTCTGTGATGATTGGTGCCCTGATGAAAGCTGCCTTGACGGGGTGCCCGATCCCAATGAATTGAAGTTCTGCTTCGAACGAATCCGATTGGTTACCGAATGCATTGCGTGACACGGTGACATCGAGGCCACCGAACGTTTCTTGGCCGTCAATGCCCCCGAGAATGTCATCAGCAAGCATGATCAACCCGGCGCAAGTGCCAAATGTTGGTAGCCCTGCCTTCACGGCATCGCGAATTGGATCAAAGACGTTGAAGATTCTTGCCAGTTTGCCGATGGTTGTCGACTCGCCGCCCGGAATAACAAGGCCCGACACTTGTGAAAGCTCGGAAGCCGCGCGCACCCCAACAGCTGCCACTCCGAGTCGTTCGAAAGCCTGCAAATGCTCCCTAAAGTCGCCCTGTAAGGCTAGAACACCAACCGGAAGCGACATTTACCAGCCGCGGTCAGCCAGGCGGTGCGGTGCAGGAATGTCTGAGACGTTGATTCCCACCATCGCTTCACCAAGCCCACGGCTAACCTCGGCCAGAACGGCTGGGTCGTTGTAAAAAGTTGTCGCCTTAACGATTGCCTTGGCTCGCTCGATTGGGTTACCAGACTTGAAAATACCCGAACCCACAAACACGCCGTCTGCGCCAAGCTGCATCATCATTGCTGCATCGGCCGGAGTGGCTACACCGCCTGCGGTGAACATAACCACCGGAAGCTTGCCGGTTCTGGCCACTTCGCGAACAAGTTCGTAAGGTGCCTGAAGCTCTTTAGCGGCGACGTAAAGCTCATCTTCGTTTTTCGCGGCCAGAGCGCGGATCTCTGCACCGATTGTGCGGATGTGTTTGGTTGCCTCAGAAACGTCACCAGTGCCGGCCTCGCCCTTGGAGCGAATCATTGCGGCACCCTCGGTGATTCGGCGAAGAGCCTCACCAAGGTTGGTAGCACCACAGACGAAAGGAACTTTGAACTTCCACTTGTCGATGTGGTTTACGTAGTCGGCCGGAGAAAGAACTTCTGATTCGTCGATGTAGTCGACGCCGAGCTCTTGAATAATCTGAGCCTCAACGAAATGACCGATACGAGCCTTTGCCATGACCGGAATCGAAACGGCCTTGATGATGCCGTCGATCATGTCTGGGTCGCTCATGCGGGCAACGCCACCCTGAGCTCGAATGTCTGCTGGGACGCGCTCGAGGGCCATCACGGCAACCGCGCCAGCATCCTCAGCGATTTTCGCCTGGTCAGGGGTAACAACGTCCATAATTACGCCACCCTTCAGCATTTCGGCTAGGCCGCGCTTGACTAGTGAGGTACCGGTTTCTGGCTTAAGAGATTCGCTCATGCCTCAAGTCTAAACCAGCCGAGGATTGGTTCGAAAACCTACTTGGGCCAGTGTTTGGCTAGTTCGTCGCGAACTTCACCCAAAAGCCTTGGTAGCGCCTTTGTCTTGGCGATAATTGGCAGAAAGTTTGAGTCGTTGTTCCATCTCGGAACCACGTGCTGGTGAAGGTGTGCCGCGATTCCCGCCCCAGCAACGGCGCCTTGGTTCATGCCGATGTTGAAGCCGTGAGCCCCAGAGACTAGCTTTAGGGTCGTCATGGCTTGCTGTGTTAGTGAGCCGATCTCCGCAACTTCTTCTGGTGTCGCTTGGTCATAAGTTGCGATGTGGCGATAAGGGCAAATCAATATGTGGCCCGAGTTGTATGGGTAAAGGTTTAGCAGTGCGAATGCGGTTTCTCCGCGGTGAACAATAAGCGCTTTCTCGTCTGGCATACCAGGTCCGGCGCAAAATGGGCAATCCTGCGGTTGTGTTCCTTCTTGAATGTAGACGAGTCGGTGAGGCGTCCAAAGGCGCTGGAATTCGTCGGGGACTCCCCCGAAATCCTCAGCGCCTTCGAACTCCACTAAACCTGTTCCTTGGTTTCGATTGCGTTCAGAATTCGTTCGATGGCTTGATCTAGCGGTATGCCATTTTCTTGGCTGCTATCGCGGAACCTGAACGACACTGCCCGGTTGTCTCGGTCTTCGCCACCTGCGATCAACATAAACGGCACACGATCCTTGGTGTGGTTTCGAATCTTCTTCTGCATGCGGTCATCAGAAGCGTCCACGGTCACGCGAACACCCTTCGTACGAAGGATGTCTGCGACGTCGTAAAGGTACTCGTTGAACTCGTCAGCAACCGGGATGCCGACAACCTGAAGTGGTGCCAACCATGGCGGGAAGTGCCCCGCGTAATGCTCGGTCAGTACGCCAAAGAAGCGCTCTATCGAACCGAACAGGGCTCGGTGAATCATCACCGGGCGCTGGCGTGAGCCGTCAGCGGCGGTGTATTCGAGATCGAAGCGCTCCGGAAGGTTGAAGTCCAGCTGAATCGTCGACATCTGCCAAGTGCGACCGATTGCGTCACGAGCTTGAACAGAAATCTTTGGCCCGTAGAAAGCCGCGCCGCCCGGGTCTGGAACCAGAGTCAAACCAGATTTGGTAGCTACCGACTCAAGAATCGATGTCGCCTGATCCCAGACGGCCGGGTCGCCAACAAACTTCGGGTTACCCTCTTCGCGGGTAGAGAGCTCTAGGTAGAAATCATCCAAACCGTAGTCACGGAGTAGTCCGAGAACAAAGTTCAAAACGTTGGTTAGTTCGGACTCCATGGTCTCGGGAGTTACGAAAAGGTGTGCGTCGTCTTGGGTAAACCCGCGCGCGCGAGTCAATCCGTGAACCACACCGGATTTTTCGTAACGGTAAACGGTTCCGAACTCGAACATACGAAGCGGCAGGTCTCGGTAAGAACGGCCCTGTGACTTGAAAATGAGAATGTGGAACGGGCAGTTCATTGGCTTCAGGTAGTAGTCCTGGCCTTGCTTACGAACGACACCGTTTTCATCGCGCTCTTCGTCGAGCTGCAACGGCGGGTACATTCCTTCGGCATACCAAGAAAGGTGCCCAGAAATCTCAAAGAGGTTCGATTTGGTGACATGCGGCGAATACACGAAGTCGTAACCGGATTCCTCATGACGCTTGCGGCTGTAATCCTCCATGACCTTACGAATCATGCCGCCCTTTGGGTGGAACACGGCCAGGCCCGAACCGATCTCTTCAGGGAACGAGAACAGATCGAGCTCTGCACCAAGTCGGCGGTGGTCACGCTTTGCTGCCTCTTCGAGACGGCCTAGGTGAGCGCGAAGTTCGTCCTTAGACGGCCAAGCTGTTCCGTAAACACGCTGTAGCTGCTTGTTTTGCTCAGAACCCCGCCAGTAGGCAGCGGCCGAACGCATTAGCGAGAAGGCTCCACCGATCATTCGGGTGTTGGGTAAGTGAGGTCCGCGACAAAGGTCAAACCACACGGTTTCGCCGCTAGCCGGGTCTACGTTGTCGTAGATGGTTAGCTCACCGACCCCGACCTCAGCAGCTCCATCGCCGAGTTCAGACCCTTTTAGGCCAATCAATTCGAGCTTGTACGGCTCGTTGGAGAGTTCCTTCGCCGCATCTGCTTCGTTGGTTACCCGTCGCATGAAGCGCTGCCCGGAGCGAATAATTCGCTCCATCTCTTTTTCGAGAGACTTTAGGTCTTCTGGAGTGAACGGCTCTTCAACGTCAAAGTCGTAATAAAAGCCATCTTTGATCGGAGGGCCGATGCCTAGCTTGGCTTCTGGGTTGATGTTCTGCACGGCCTGCGCCAGAACGTGAGCGGTTGAATGTCTAAGTATGTTGAGGCCATCCTCAGATGAAATCTCGACACCCTCAATAATGTCGCCATCTTTAACCTTGTAGGCGAGATCTTTGAGCGCGCCATTGACGCGCTGAGCAACGACTGTTTTCGATGTGAATAGTCCGAATCCATCGGTTCCAGCATCAACAGCCACAGAGACACCGTCAACGGTGATTTTCAAATTGCTCATTTGCCTATTCTAGCCAGCCAACTTAGGCGTGCCTTGGTGTGCGTCGAAGCCTTTTTGCGGTTTAGTTGCTTCATGAGCAAAAAACCTAAAACAGAGCACGAAGTTGAGTCTGCAATCATCGCGACAGAGGAGTTCAAGAAGAACACCATGGCCGCAAAACTCAACTGGCTGCGCGCTGGAGTCCTTGGCGCAAACGACGGAATCATGTCTACATCTGGCCTAATTCTCGGTGTTGCCGGAGCCACCACCGACCGCGCTCAGATACTCGTCGCGGGTGTAGCTGCCGTAGTAGCCGGTTCGATTTCGATGGCCGGAGGCGAATACACCTCTGTTAGCGCCCAGAAAGACTCAGAGAAGGCAGCTCTTGCTGTTGAGCGCAAAGAACTAAGAGACAACCCTGAGGGCGAACTCAAAGAGCTCGCATGGTTCTACGAGCAAAAAGGCATGAGCCCAAAGTTGGCCGAACAAGTAGCCATTGAACTAACCTCGCAGGACGCCTTAAAGGCCCATGCCGAAGCCGAACTCGGCATTGATTCAGACCACCACGTCAGCCCGGGCCAAGCGGCACTTTCGAGCTTCGTAGCATTTGCCGCTGGCGGGATGCTGCCACTTTTTGCCGCTATGGGCGATGCACATCTGAGAATTTATTTGGTTATCGGTTCGGTAGTTGCCGCATTAACCCTAACGGGCTTTGTTGGCGCAAAGATTGGTGGCGCAAAACCGGCTAGGGGTATCGTTCGAAACCTCGCTGTATCACTTCTCACCATGGGGGTCACTTATGTTGTTGGTCACTTGTTTGGAACAACAATCGCCTAAATGCTAAAGGAGAAGCCCTCAGAGAGATCTGAGGGCTTTTACTTTTTTTGTGGTCGATACTGGGATCGAACCAGTGACCCCTTCCATGTCAAGGAAGTGCGCTACCGCTGCGCCAATCGACCGTTTGTCAGGAAACCTAACTAGGCAATACTAAACGATTTTCTTCTTCAAAGTGAAGGTGGAGGTCGAGACGGGATTTGAACCCGTGGTTTTACAGCTTTGCAGGCTGTCGCTTTGGGCCGCTCAGCCACTCGACCATAGGTAAGACCGGGGCCCTACTTTGAGCGGATGACGAGATTCGAACTCGCGACCCTCACCTTGGCAAGGTGATGCTCTACCAACTGAGCCACATCCGCGTTGCAATCTTTCGACCGCTTGAAAAGACTAACGGAAAAGTAAACAAAAAGGCAAACCGCGCGCCGTGTGTTTGTGCGTGTTCTAATGGTGAGCATGAATATCGGGCCTACCGCACACGCGAGCTTTTTGGAGATTTTTCTTGGTGCGGCGTTTGTTCTGATTGCCTTTGCGGTCTTACTATTTGCCTTTGCTACGCCTCTTGTAGCTTTTTTTTCGATGCACAAAGAGCGATGGTCAGACTACTCCGCTTGGCGCAAATTGAAGATTCTCGGCACAATCTCGCTGGTTGCGGGTGTTTCAATTCTCCTGATATGGCTATCTACTGGAACTAACTCGGAGTATTAGTTAAGGTCGCCAGGCCCACGCGACTACATTTGTGAAACACAAGGGTCCCCCAAGCTGAAGGGAGGGATCCAAAAAAGGACCCCTCCCAACTTGCACTCCTATTGATAACTAGCCTCGGTCTGCACCAAAGGTGTACGCCTCTTCACCGTGAACAACGGTGTCGATGCCGGCAATTTCGTCTTCAGCCTTTACGCGGAATCCGATCGTCTTCTCGATAACGAAGCCGATTATTAGGGCGAGCACGAAGGAATAGCCAAGAACCGAGCCAGCACCGATTGCCTGCTTACCGAGTTGAGCCCATGAACCTGAGTCGATAAGACCAATGCCGCGACCGAAGACGCCGATGAACAAGGTGCCGAAGATTCCACCTACGAGGTGAATTCCGACTACGTCTAGCGAGTCGTCAAAGCCAAGGGCAAACTTCAGATCAATAGCAAGTGCACACAGCGCTCCCGCTAAGAGTCCAAGAAGGAGGCCCCAACCTGGGTCGAGAATGTCACAGGCAGGTGTGATAGCTACTAGACCTGCGATTGCACCAGACCCAGCTCCGATCGAAGTTGCCTTTCCATGACGGAATTTCTCGACGATGATCCAGCCGAGCATCGCGGCCGCGGGAGCTGAAAGAGTGTTTATGAAAGCGATAGACGATAGCCCGTTCGCCCCAAGTGCCGAACCTGCGTTGAAGCCAAACCAGCCGAACCACAAGAGGGCTACACCAAGAAGGGTTAGCGGCACGTTGTGAGGCTGAGTGATTCCCTTACTGAAACCAAAGCGCTTACCGAGGACAATGGCTAATGCCAAGCCGGCGGCGCCAGCGTTGATGTGGACTGCGGTTCCGCCGGCGAAGTCGTGAACGCCAAGCTGAACTAGCCAGCCACCGAACTTACCATCGCCCGTCGACCCGAAGTTGAATACCCAGTTTGCAACTGGGAAGTAAACGACCGTCGCCCAAATACCCGCGAAAATCATCCATGCGCCGAACTTGGCGCGGTCTGCGATCGCCCCCGAGATTAGGGCAACGGTGATAATGGCGAAGGTCGCTTGAAAAGCTACGAATGCCATTTCGGGGTAGTTGCCGCTCGGCGTTGTTGCCAACGCAGAAGTAACCTGCTTCGTGAGACCGATCGATGCAGGGTCGAAGCCGAACCAACCTGGGACACCAACAAAAGTTTTGCTGTCGCTGCTGGCGAAAGATTCTGCGTATCCGTAAAGAACCCACAGGACGCCGATGAGTCCCAGTGAGCCGAAGCTAAGCATCATCATGCTGACAACGCTCTTGGCTTTGACCATACCGCCGTAGAAGAATGCCAAGCCTGGTGTCATTAGAAGCACGAGTGCCGCGCTTATCAGAACAAATGCTGTGTTGCCTTGATCCATTTGTTTGCCTTTCTCATTGAAAACAAATGCGCACTTCTTCGGGCACCTCTCTAGTCAACGAAATCTATGTTTCGTAACAGCGTGCGAAATGTTTCGTGAATGTAAATACTCAGGTGCGAGGATTGCGGGGTGAACGTTATGGCAAGGTCGAGGTTTTCGGCACTTCTGATACTCGGGTTGATCCCAATTGGCTTGGGCTTTGGAATGCTCTGGCACCCCGCGGGCCTCGATTTGCTAAGCGACTGGGTAGCTGTCTATCTGCTCCCACTGTTCTTTTTCGGTGTCGGAGCCGAACTTAGAGGAGAGTTTGTCAGCGGTTATTTCGTCTCGCGACGCAATCTAGTTGCGCCAGGGGTCGCCGCCACATTGGGTGTCGCCGCTCCCGCTTTACTGTATTTCTTGTTCGCAGGTCCTAGCGGTGGGGGTTGGGCTGTGCCGACCGCCACAGACATAACCATCGGTCTTGCCGTTTTAGCATTGGCACGCCCATCTCTATCCTCCACATTGCGTCCACGATTCTTGGCCTTGGCGACAATCGACGATGTAATCGCGTTGATAATTCTGGCGACTGTCTTCAGTCAATCAGTCCAGCCACTCGCCGCGATGCTCGTGATTGCCTCGGTTCTTCTCGTATATCTCACTCAGAAACTTAAAGGTTCGCTCAGATTCATTGGGTTACCCTTTGCGGCAAGCGCGTTTGTGTTTTGTGCTTTGGCTGGCATACAGACATCGCTGGTCGGCGTTGCTCTCGGGCTCGTATTCGTTTCACGACGAAACCTGAGCATCATCCAGGAACTAAATTCCTGGGTGGTTCTTCCGCTTTTCACATTCTTCGTGAGTGCCAGTGCGGGGGCTAGCTTGGGCGCCGGCGTCAGCTTGGCAGTTTTATTTGGTCTACTGCTCAGGCCGATTGGTAAATTCCTTGGTATTGCTATTGGCGGTGCAGTGACCTCAAAACTTTTTGGCAACAAAAGTGAGCTGAAGTCTTGGTCGATCATTGGTGTCCTCGGCGGTATCGGCTTTACGGTTTCATTGCTACTTGCGCGATTGGCTTTCAAGACCGATGAGGCCGGGTATGTGGCAGCCGTGTTGGCAACCCTCGCAGCAACCTGTATTTCGGCCGTGGTCTTTCTATTTATCAGTCGCTCTCGACAAGAGCACCGAGACGAGAGATCGCTCTAAGGTATTTCTTCTTGTAACCGCTATCGATGAAATCTGGCGGAAAAATATCGGTAAGTGGAACGCCGCTCGAACGCAGTGAGACCTGCAGCTCGTATGCCCGGTCAACGAAGGCAACGAATCGAAGTCCGTCGTTTTGGTCATGCAATCGATGGGCACTGGTTAGCGCGCATCTCTCTGTATTGACAAGCAACTTCGAATAGAGCGAAGGGTGAAGGGTGCCGAGTTTCTTCAGAAGTTCGTCAAAGTTGTCAATGGTGCCATTTTGTGCCGCCCATTGCGTCAGGGCGTCAACCTCGAAAGAACGATGGACGTTGTCAAAGGCGCGATGTCGGTAGTCCTCGCCGTCTACGCGCACCATCTCGAATTGTTTGCCAATGCCCAGGATTTCACGTTGAAAATCAGCTGCCGCAAACCGACCCTCACCAAGTGCATTTGGTGGAGTGTTCGAGGTGACGGCGAAACGGACACCGCTCGAGGCCAGTTCGTTGATCAACCGAGACATCATCATGGTGTTACCTGGATCGTCTAACTCGAACTCATCAATTGCGACAAATTGATAAGACTTCAGCTCTTTCAAGGCATCGGCGAAACCCAGAGCGCCGATGAGCGCCGTGTATGCAATGAAACTCCCGAACGCCTTCTTCTTAGCGTTGAAAGAGTGAAAGGTAGCGGCTAATAGGTGGGTTTTGCCAACACCGAATCCACCGTCTAGATAAAGACCAGGTACTTTGCCGGCTTTACCGTTTTGTGCGAACCGTTCTAGAGTTTGCTTGGCTGTGGCCTGCGTCGAGAAATCTTCGTTCGGGCTGTAATTGGCAAAACTCGCACTTGCGAACTCGCGTGGCGGCACCAACTCGGCGAGCAGTTCGGAGGGTTTTGCCACCGGGTGTCGTTCGAGCAGACTTTGTGGGCCGCTTTGAGTTGCCAATTATTACCTTCGAAGTGTTCGGGGGCCTTAACCTTGTATCTATAGCCTAAATCCCACAACGGAGTTGAAAAATCATGCCTATCGGCTTTGACACTGACGCAAAGATCAACGAATACGCGCACCCAGAAGTGCTTGTTACTACTTCATGGGTTGCGGAAAACCTAAACACCCCAGGTGTCGTAATTGTCGAATCCGATGAAGATCTACTCCTCTACCAAACGGGTCACATCCCAGGAGCGGTAAGAATTGATTGGCACACCGACCTAAACGATCCGGTTCGGCGCGACTATTTGAGTGATGATGCTTTTGCCGCGCTGCTTTCAAGTCGTGGGATTTCGCGCGACACCACAGTGATTCTTTACGGTGACAAAAGCAACTGGTGGGCTTCTTACACACTGTGGGCTTTCAAACTTTGGGGTCACTCAGACGTGCGCCTAATGGACGGCGGACGTGACAAGTGGGTTGCAGAGGGTCGGGAACTTTCACAAGAAGCACCGGAAGTGCCTCAGGCCAGTTACCCACTGATTAAGCGCGATGACAGTGCGCTTAGGGCCTTCAGAGACGAAGTTCGAGCCCACCTTGGTTCTCCATTAATCGATGTACGTTCACCGCAGGAATATTCGGGCGAACGTACGCACATGCCCGACTACCCGGATGAAGGCGCGCTTCGCGCAGGTCATATTCCCGGAGCGATTTCTGTGCCATGGGCCAAGGCAACGAATGAAGACAAGAGTTTCAGATCTCGAGCCGAACTTGAAGCACTTTACCTCGGTGAAAACGGTCTGACGCCTGGCGACAACGTGATTGTTTACTGTCGCATCGGCGAGCGTTCGAGCCACTCCTGGTTTGTCTTGCACTTCCTGCTTGGCCTCCCGAACATCCGAAACTACGACGGTTCTTGGACGGAATGGGGCAGCCTCGTCGGCGTGCCAATCGTTCAAGGCACCGAACCTGGAAGCATCAACAACTAGTGACCTCTCTCAACGACCAACTAGAGACGCTTGCCCAAGACTTCGCAGCTTTGTCGGTTCCGCAACGTCTAGATCTCTTGTTGGAATTCGCTGACGCATTGCCCGAGGTTCCTCAGCACCTGACCGAGCACCCAGACTTGTTAGAGCGCGTAGTCGAGTGTCAGTCCCCCGTGTTCTTGCTTGTCGAGGTGCAAGACGACGTCGTGACAATTCACTTCACTGTGCCTCGTGAGGCACCCACGACTCGAGGATTTGCAAGCATATTGCACTCTTTGCTGAACGGTCGGACAGTCGACGAGGTGGCGACCGCCAGCGACTTGATCCCAGACTCACTATCTCTTTCGGCGGCTGTTTCGCCGCTAAGACTGCGCGGTATGCGCGGAATGCTCGCAAGAATCAAGCGTCAGGTCGAACAGAAGCGCTGATGCTTCCAGAACCATATTTGCGCGTTCCCCACGTGAGGGCCAACCTGGTGCAGGGTGCCGCGGGCGTATTTGTTGACTCAAATGGCTCGAGTCGTGGAATCTCCAATCGGACCGACTTGGTGCGTCTTTTAGACTTGCGCAAGCTTGCAGACGTAGTCGTTACAGATGGCGAGACCGCCCGAAAAGAAGGTTATAGAGTCCCGAAGACTTCTGATCTTGCAGTGATTACGGCGGCGGGTTACTCCCCTAAGTCGACTGACTCGAACCACAAATACATTGAACTTCGCCTAAATCCAGGCGCGGCTATTCAAAGATTGTTAGACGAGGGTTACACGAGGATTCTTCTAGAACTTGGACCAAACCTAGTGGCCGCCCTAGTAGATGACGGAATGATTGACGAGCTTTGCCTGACCAACAGCCAGGGGTCAACGCCTGATCTTCACAAGCTAGGCATCTACTCGGCAGAGCTTGTCTTTGATGAGGTGGCCGAAGACACAAGGTTCAGCATATGGAACCAAATACGGAGCCTTTAGACCTTCAGCCTTTAGCCTTGGCTAGATGATTGAAATTGATTTTGACCAAGACGCAAGCGCTGACTTCAAGCTAGCCGCGCTTTCGCTTCGCGATGCCGAAGTGCGGCCAGAAGTCAAGATCGCACAAATCGAGGCTCCGCAAAATCTAGCTCGCTACGCCCTTGCCTTCTCTTGTGATGTAGACCCTGAATCCACCTCCGTGAAAATCGACTTGGGAACCGGGCGCTTCGTTTTGCTTTGGGATGACCTACCGCAAGAAAATTGGTCAACCAACTTTCGAGTTATCTGTTTTGCAAAATCCCCACTAGAAACCGACATCGGATTCACCGATGAAAGTAGCGACCTCGCCTGGGCATGGCTCGTCACAGCTATGAGTAACCACCGAGCCGAATACACAGCGGAGGCCGGAACCACCACTCGCGTTATTTCTGTTGGCCACGGATCAATCGCTGCGCAAAAGCAACACGCAGAACTTGAGCTTAGGGCGTCCTGGTGCCCGACTGGGGTCAATTTCGCGTCTCACATCGAGGCTTGGCAAGACCTTATCTGCATGATGTCTGGCTACTCACTTCACGGCGAGGATGTTCCGTCCATTGAACGACGCGCCTGAGCCACTGCCCCTATTAGACTCGCCAAGATCCCCGGTTAGCTTTGTTGACTCCTCAGAGAGTCTTGCCTCAGCTATTTCAGACCTTCGAAAGGGCATAGGCCCTCTCGCGGTGGATGCCGAGCGAGCGAGCGGCTTCAAATACAGTCAGCGCGCATATCTAGTTCAACTTCACCGACAAGGTACTCAGATCTACCTGGTGGACCCAATTGCACTCACGCTCGATGACTTGCGTTCACTAGCAGCCTTCACTAATGAGCAGGAGTGGATTCTCCACGCTGCAACTCAAGACATGCCCTGCCTCGCAGAGCTAGGGCTTCACCCGCAAGCGCTTTTCGATACCGAATACATTTCGCGTTTATTGGGCTTTGAGCGGGTCGGCCTTGGGGCAGTCTGTGAACTCGCTCTTGGGATGCGATTAGCAAAAGAACATTCGGCGGCAGATTGGTCGACGAGACCGTTGCCGGAATCTTGGCTCAACTATGCCGCCCTCGACGTCGATGTTTTGCCAGAGATGCGCGAATTTCTTATCACCGAAATAGCTTCGCAAACGAAACAAAAAATAGTCTCGCAAGAGATGCAGCACCTCCTGGGCTTCAAACCTAAGGCTCCTAAGATTGACCGATGGCGCGGGATGAGCGGCATTCAAGACCTCAGAGAACAACGTCAATTGGCTATCGCTAGGGCGCTTTGGGAGTCTCGAGAGTCCTTAGCACAGAAGCTGGATGTTTCTCCTGGACGTCTAGTTCCAGACGGCTCACTGATTCATGCATCAAAATCGCAACCAAGAAGTAAATCAATTCTCGCGAACGACAGGTCATTCAACGGTCGCGCTTCGAGAAGCTACCTTGACACCTGGTGGGCGGCAATTGAAACCGGAACCAACACTAGAGACTTGCCGCCGATGCGTATTTCCAACCCAGGCATACCAAACCACCGCAGCTGGCCGGCTAAGTTTCCCGAAGCAAACTCGCGTTTACTTTTAGCCAAGGCCTTTATCGCTGAGGTTTCAGAGCAGCAGAAGATTCCTGCAGAGAACCTTTTGTCTCCAGACTCACTGAGACAACTTTGTTTTGAACCCGATGGTTATGACGCCGAAGACACCGCAGGCCAGTTGCAAAGACTCGGTGCAAGACAATGGCAAATTGAGCTCTTGGCAGAGGGTATTAGTCGAGTGTTGAAAGACGCGAAACCGGATCAGAATCCAGCTGCTTAGCGTGTGGCACTCTCGCTCCTAGCACCTGAGCAACGATGTCTCTCGCTACGTTTTGAGCTGTAAGACCGATTTCCTCAAAAATTTCGCCTCGGCTCGCCGCCGCGAGAAACTCGTCTGGCAACCCGATTTCGTTGAGCGCGGTGTCGATCTGAGCGGCGCGCAGGTCTTGACGAATGCGTGTGCCGACACCGCCTACCTTAACGCCGTCCTCTATAGAGACAACAAGACGATGCTGCGCAGCCAAATTGATGATCGACTTTGGCACAGGGACAACCCATCGAGGGTCGATAACGGTTGACCCGATTCCTTGAGCGGCGAGCAGTTGAGACACCGAAAGGGCCATTGCTGCCATCGGACCAACCGCAACGATTAGGACGTCTTTCGCTGCCGATTCAAAGAGAACATCGACGCCGTCCTCTAGTCGGCGTATCGCATCTATGGAGGCGCCAGCGACGCCCTTAGGGAACCTGAGAACGGTTGGGGCATCATTTACCGCTACAGCTTCATTTAGCTCTTCACGCAGCCGCTCAGAGTCCCTCGGAGCCGCAATTCGGATGCCTGGAACGATCTGCAACAGTGCGAGATCCCACATGCCGTGGTGTGAAGGTCCATCTGGACCAGTAATACCAGCGCGGTCTAGAACGAAGGTGACCCCCGCTTTGTGCAGTGCGACATCCATCAGCACCTGGTCAAAACCGCGGTTGATGAAGGTGGCGTAAACGGCGACGACGGGGTGAAGGCCCCCAAAGGCCATTCCGGCAGCTGAGGTAACGGCGTGCTGTTCGGCGATGCCAACATCGAACACCCGGTTTGGGTATTTCTTCGCAAAGGAATCAAGGCCTACGGGAATCAACATGGCGCCGGTGATACCAACCACGTCTTCACGCTTATCGGCGATGGTTACGATTTCTTCAGCAAAAACTGAGGTCCACGACGCGCCACCCTTAGGTTCTAGCGACTCCCCCGTTGTCGGGTCGATTTGCCCGACGGCGTGAAACTGGTCGTCCTCGTGAAGCATTGCTGGGTCAAAACCGTGACCCTTTTGAGTAATCGCGTGAACAATGACCGGGCTTGAATAACGTTTAGCCTGTTGCAACGCCTGTTCCATAGCCTTCAAATCGTGACCATCTACGGGCCCGATGTATTTGATGTCAAGGTTGGGGAACATCCCGGTTGGGGTCGCAGCTGTAATCAGACCCTTGCCGGCGCCGCGAGCCGTTAACCAAACTAGGTTTCCGATCCAGCCGAATTTGCTCAAAACCTTGCGGCTGAAGCGATAAGCGCGCTTGTAGCGAGTGTCGGTGCGAATCTTGGTGAGGTAGCGAGCGAGACCACCAATGGTTGGAGCATACGAACGCCCGTTGTCGTTCACAACGATCACGAGCTTGCGATCATTGTCGTCGGTGATGTTGTTGAGCGCTTCCCAGGCCATGCCACCTGTAAGGGCTCCATCGCCGATTACCGCGACTACGTAACGGTCGTCTTGGCCGGTCAGGCGAAACGACTTTGCAATACCATCTGCCCAAGAAAGCGAAGAAGAGGCGTGCGACGATTCGACAACGTCGTGGACGGACTCGGCGCGGTCTGGGTAGCCGGAGATTCCACCCTTTTGACGGAGGCTACTTAGATCATTTCTGCCGGTCAATAGTTTGTGAACGTAAGACTGATGACCGGTGTCGAAAATGATCGGGTCGTTCGGTGAATCAAACACTCGGTGAATCGCAACAGTCGTCTCTACGACACCAAGGTTGGGGCCAAGGTGTCCGCCAGTGCGGGCAACCGCCGAAACGAGGTATTCACGCAGTTCTAGGCAGAGGGTGTTGAGTTCCTCATAGCTGAGCGAGTCGAGGTCTCTAGGACCCTTAATTGACTCAAACAACGACATTTACTAAGCGACCAGGCTTCTCAGAACGTATTGAAGGATTCCACCATTGCGGTAGTAATCGGCTTCGCCAGGTGTATCAATTCGAAGAACCGCGTCGAAAACAACTTCGACTTTGCCCGGCTTTGAATGCCCAGACGGTTTTGCTGTAACTCGAAGAGTCTTAGGCGTAACCCCCTCGTTCAGCTGTTCAACGCCGTCGATGTCAAAAATCTCGGTTCCATCGAGGCCGAGGCTTGCGGCCGACTCGCCGGCTGGGAACTGCAACGGCAAAACGCCCATGCCGATCAGGTTGCTTCGGTGAATGCGCTCAAACGATTCGGTTAT
Source organism: uncultured Micrococcales bacterium (assembly GCA_903880095.1). Lineage (GTDB taxonomy): Bacteria > Actinomycetota > Actinomycetes > Actinomycetales > Microbacteriaceae > Rhodoluna. Next base: position 210,700 of record CAIRNX010000010.1, read on the forward strand.
TACGGCCCGAACGCCAAGCAGGCTGGTGCCCTTTGCTGCCCAGTCACGAGACGAACCCGATCCATATTCTTTACCGGCGAGAATTACCAGAGGGGTTCCCTGCGCCTGGTAGTTGCTTGAGGCGTCAAAGATGAACGCCTGTGGGGCTTCTGCAACAGTAAAGTCTCGGGTGTACCCTCCCTCAACGCCGTCAAGAAGCAAATTCTTCAGGCGAATGTTTGCGAAGGTTCCACGAATCATCACCTCGTGGTTTCCGCGCCGCGAGCCGTAGCTGTTGAAGTCGGATCGGCTAACACCATGCTCAGTCAGGTACTTACCCGCTGGTGAATCAGCCTTAATCGAACCGGCAGGGCTGATGTGGTCGGTGGTCACGGAGTCACCTAGAACAGCCAACGCACGAGCACCGGCAATACTTGAAACGGCAGATGGCTCTAGCTTCATACCGTCGAAGTAAGGCGGCTTGCGAACGTAGGTTGATTTCTCGTCCCAGTTGAAGGTGGCACCAACCGGTGTTGGTAGCGACTTCCAGCGCTCGTCACCCTCGAAAACGCCTGAATACTGTGTCTTGAACATCTCAGAGTTTATTGAAGAGTCAATAGTTTGCTGGACTTCGACCGGTGTCGGCCAGATATCACGCAAGAAGACGTCGTTACCCTGTTGGTCTTGACCAAGAGGCTGTGACTCAAAGTCAAAGTTCATGGTTCCTGCAAGAGCGTAGGCGATTACCAGTGGCGGTGAAGCCAAGTAGTTCATCTTTACGTCTGGGTTGATTCGACCTTCGAAGTTGCGGTTACCAGAGAGAACGGCGGTTACGGCAAGGTCATGTTCATTGATTGAAGCGCTGATCGCTTCGTCAAGCGGGCCCGAGTTGCCGATGCATGTGGTGCAACCGTAACCAACGAGGTTGAAGCCGAGTGCGTCGAGGTCGTCGGTAAGTCCGGCCTTCTTGTAGTACTCGGTTACAACCTTTGAACCCGGTGCGAGTGAGGTTTTAACCCACGGCTGCGCCTTCAGGCCCTTGGCTACCGCGTTTCGGGCGAGAAGGCCAGCGGCGAGCATGACAGAAGGGTTCGATGTGTTCGTGCAAGAGGTGATCGAAGCGATGGTCACGTAACCGTTGTCAATCGTGAATTCTTCACCTTCAACAGGCGATGGTTTCGAAGCAACATCGCTATAGGTTGGGATGTCCTTGGCGAAACTGGCTTTTGCGTCGGTCAGTTCAATGCGGTCTTGAGGGCGCTTTGGGCCCGCAATCGAAGGCACAACCGTCGAAAGGTCCAACTCGAGGTACTCACTGAACACAGGCTCGATTGATGGGTCGTGCCATAGGCCCTGCACCTTGGTGTAAGCCTCAACCAGAGCGATCTCTTCTTCGCTTCGACCGGTGAAACGCAAGTAGTCGAGGGTCACATCGTCAACTGGGAAGATAGCTACAGTTGAGCCGAACTCAGGGCTCATGTTGCCAATTGTTGCTCTGTTAGCTAGCGGAACAGACGAGACACCCTCACCGTAGAACTCGACGAACTTGCCAACCACACCGTGTTTTCTCAGCTTCTCGGTGATTGTCAAAACGACATCGGTCGCTGTGGCGCCAACTGGGATAGCTCCAACGAGCTTGAAACCGACAACCTTCGGAATCAGCATCGAAACAGGCTGGCCAAGCATTGCCGCCTCCGCTTCGATTCCACCAACACCCCAACCGAGGATGCCGAGGCCGTTGACCATCGTGGTGTGCGAATCGGTTCCGACACACGAGTCTGGGTAAGCCTGCAGCTCGCCGTTGACTTCACGAGTCATGACAGTTCTGGCCAAGTATTCAATGTTGACCTGGTGCACGATACCCGTGCCGGGAGGGACGACTTTGAAGTCATCAAAAGCGGTCTGACCCCATCGGAGGAACTGGTAACGCTCGCCGTTTCGCTCATATTCGAGTTCAACGTTTCGTTCAAAAGCCTCAGGGCTGCCGGCTACGTCGATAACTACAGAGTGGTCGATCACCATTTCGGCAGGTGCGAGCGGATTGATTCGCTTCGGGTCTCCACCGAGTGCCGCAACGGCTTCACGCATTGTCGCAAGGTCAACGATGCAAGGGACGCCGGTGAAGTCCTGCATGACAACACGGGCTGGCGTGAACTGAATCTCGGTGTCTGGCTCTGCGGTTGGGTCCCAAGTGGCTAGAGCCTTGATGTGCTCGCTCGTGATGTTGGCGCCGTCCTCTGTGCGAAGAAGGTTCTCCAGAAGAATCTTGAGGCTGTATGGCAGCTTCGGTGCTTCAGCCGCGGCCAATTTGAAGATGCGGTAGCTTTTGCTACCAACGTTGAGCAGTTCACTAGCTCCGAAGCTGTTCACCTTTGACATCCAGCCGACTCCTTAATGCAGATTTATCTAAAACGAAATTACCACTACTCGGCGCGGCGCAGTAACGGCCTAACCGAAAGCCAAGTGAACCACGCACTCAGTGCGTAAAGAGGCACACCCATGACGAGTTTCACAAAACCAAGTAGCACGACCGCGTTGGCGACGTAAAGCGGAACCTCTACTAGGAGGCGCAAACCGAAGAGTGCCACCCAGATCGATGTGACCAGCGAATACCTACGCACAAGGTGACGATCTTTGCGCCATTGAACACCGTCAGAGAAGACACCAACCAGTACTCCCACCAACGGCCATCGGATGGCAATTGAAAGGAGTATCGCTGCAAAGTAGACGATATTTGTGAAGAAGCCTGGAAGAAAAAAGTCTCTTGCGTGGCTTGTCTCAGAGCCGTTTCGAAGAGTCAAGTAGGCAGCTAACCCGATACCTAGCATTCCGTAAATCGGCTGAGCCAGTGGGCGTTTGCGAATGATTTGGGCGATGATAAACACCAGCGCGAGAGCTCCGGCCGCGTAAACCGAAATGAAGACGTTCTCTGTTAGAGCAAAGCTAACGGCGTACGCCGTTCCTGGGACAGCCGATTCTAGAATTCCCCACACGCCGCCGAGGCTCGCCAACATGGACTGCCCATCGAGTTTTAGCGTGCCGTCGTCGTGCTTTGCCATGCCAAGTTTGGTAACTGGCTCGTTAGGTTGCGACATCAAAGACCAGGCCTGGGTGGCGTGATGATGCCGGCAGGGACAACTATTTCCAATGGTTCCTTTGGTGGCATTGGTGAATCGCCACGATGGATTACCAATGACCTGAATATGTCTTCAATTTCGGTCGCCGAAACTAGATCGGCTAGCGCATTACCCGTTATCGAGCCGCGAACAAACCAACGAGGGCCATCTACCCCAATAAACCTTGTATCCCTCAGTTGACCGTCGGGTTGAACGACTCTCGCGTCGAGCCCAGGCCCAAGCTGCCCAAGGTATGGGGTAACCGATCCCCCGGAGCTCTCGATAGATCCGGCCAATTGTTCAAGAACATCGCCCCAAACACCCTCGTGCTTTGACGCTGCAAAAACTGAGACCTGAAGCGTTGTTCCGGCACTTTCGAGGGTAAGAGCCAAAACACGTCCCGTGGCCTCCTCGACCTCCAAGCGAATACCCACCTCTGGCTCGGGAACCAACCGGATTGCGCCAAAGTCTAGATAACCTGCTGGCAAATCCACTTCGCTCGAATCGAAAGGGCCAAGCTCGAGGCGGTTGCTCGGAAAAATCTTCTCGGTCATGCAACACCTGTCGAACCGAAACCGTTTTGACCTCGATCGCTACCAGGCAGATCGTCGACTTGCACAAAACGTGCCCGATAAACCTCTTGAATCAGCAGCTGAGCGATTCTGTCACCTACAGAAATATTGAAGGCGACGTCGCTGGTGTTCAAAAGAGTCACCATGATTTCACCGCGGTAACCGGCGTCAACCGTCCCAGGTGCATTGAGCACCGTTATGCCGTGTTTCACGGCTAAGCCAGAACGCGGGTGTACGAGCCCAACAAAGCCGTCTTGCAGTGCGATAGAGATGCCGGTGCGAACCAAAGCGCGCTGCCCTGCCTCAATGGTGAGTGTCTCTGACGATCTGAGGTCGGCGCCGGCGTCACCGGGTTGCGCGTAGTGCGGCAACATGTCCTTGTCGCAGACGATCAACACCTCGGTTTGTTTCATCCTTAGAGCGTAATCTAAAACAATGGACACACCTGTTTACCGCGAGAGAGTTTTACCCTCGCTAGCCACATTCCTGCTCGCGCCGTTACTCGGTGTATTTGTCTTCGCGGTGATGTTGCCCGTGAACGACCAGCTCGGCACATTGATAGCAATTTCCGTCTCTGCGCTATTGGCCTCGCTGCTGATCCTCAAGGCACCCGTCATCGAGGTTTCAATAAGTCACGTACGCGTGGGTAGAGCGCGAATCGATCGAGCTCTAATTGGGTCGATCACGATTGTTTCGGCAGAAGACGCGTTCGCCGAAAAAGGTCACCTTCTCGACGCGACCGCCTACACAAGTTTTCAAGCTTCAGTGAAAACAATGCTCAAGGTGCAAATAGCCGACAAGGCCGACCCAACACCGTACTGGCTTTTCAGTACACGCAACCCTGAGAAACTAAAAGACTTACTCTCTTAGTCGCACTCCACGCAGACCGGGCCAGTCTTCTTTTTGCGACTCAGTAGTGAGTGGTGCTTAACAATGAAGCACTCACTGCAAGTGAATTCATCATCTTGCGCAGGCAAGACAACAACCTCCAGATCATCGGGAATGACTTCTGGCATAAGGAATGCCTCGCCGTGATCACCCTCGTCAACATCGGTAGCCCCCGCGGTCTTTTCAGGAATGCGCTCTTTAATCGCTTCGATGGACTCGTGGTCGTCATCGTTCTTGCGAGGAGCGTCGTAATCGGTAGCCATACCCGTTCTTTCAATCTAGGAAATGAAGCGCCTGTAGTCTCTAACAACTTTGTGAAAAAGGCAACGGCGCAACACCTAAACACGCAGGAAATCTTTCTATTCCAAATATTCGATATCTGACACTTATCACTCGCTTGCCCTAAATACTTAGGTTTTGGTGGCAAACTGCTAGCGAAAGCAGGTAGAGATGCGTGACATTCGTTTTATCAGCGGCGACGGAGAGTCGATTGTTCTAGAAACAGCTGACGGAGAGAAGCTGCGCCTAACGATTGATAACCAGGTGCGTGAGGCCATTCGGCAGCAGCCCGCCGTTTCGGGCGAACACACTCTGAATCCGCGAGAAATCCAGGACGCAATCAGAACCGGCACTACCGTTCTCGAACTCGTGGCTTCCAGCGGAGACTCGGAAGACTACATAGCTATATTCGCGAAGCCAGTGCTCGAAGAACTTGAGCACATGGTGGCATCAGCCTTGGCTGTGAGAGTAGAAATCGAGCCGGACAGGTTCAACGAGACTCGCCACCGTGAATTCGGGGAGCTTATTTCGGAGCGCCTCAGAAATGGCGGAGCTTCATCAATCACCTGGTCTGCGAGTCGCGAGACACCATTGACCTGGCTGATCCGCGCAGAGTTCGAAACCATGGGTGGCAAAGGTCGAGCCACCTGGACGTTTGACCCGAGACACGTTGTGTTGAGTCCCGAAAACGAAACCGCAATTGGGCTCTCAAACAAGGGTGGATTCGGTGATTCACCGATCCCCAAACTTCAGGTGCTTACGCCTTCAGCAGATGACGACACTCAGGTCGAGTCGGATGCCTCCAAGGTGACAGAACTATTAGACGCGTTCAAGGAGCGTCGCGAGGCTGCGGCGGCCTTAGTTGAAGAAGCAGAGCCGGTTGAAGATTTCGAATATGTTGAGGTGGTTGAAGAAGCCTTCGAGGACGACACAAAAGCAGAGATTGAGCTCGATGAAGGAAAGGTCGAGACCTCCAAAAAGGGTCGCGCGCCTATGCCATCTTGGGACGAAATAGTTTTCGGTTCAAAAACCGAGGACTAAATAAACCCACCGCCGCGAATTAGCGGCACCCTGGTTTCTCTGTCGTCGATTGCCCCGTGTTGGCCAACCATTTTTAGGCTTTGAGCTTTAGAGGTGCGCCTGTCGTAAAAGGCTGTCTGACCCTTAGCAATCAACACGAAATCTGGCACGACGTCGATTGAGTGAGCGCCCAACACCCAACCTTGTTCTATCAGTTGATCAAAGGTCGCTAGATAGCCAACGACACCGGAGCCTTCAAATGCTCTGGCTGCAGCTTCTTTGTCGCCGTAACAGAAGAGTGCCCGAGGGTCGCCAACGGCCAAGGTGACGGATTCACAAAATCCTGGGATTGCGTCCAAATAAATATGGTTATCGGCAGACACGTCAATCACGCCGTGATCGCCGGTTATCAAAACACCAAAAGGTCCACTTAGCGCTGACAGAGCGGAATCAATCGCTTCCAAGGCCTGAACCCATTGGCCAGAATCAACACCGAATCTATGTGCAGCTTGGTCTAATTCAGCAAAGTAAAGGTAGGTCAGGGTGTTCGGCTGGGACGCAATTCGTTTTGCCTCAAGTACTCGACGATTGAGGTCCGATTCGGCATAAAACGCCGCTCCCGCCATGAAGACCTCAGTGAATCCGCTTCCTTCATACTCGGGTGAGGCAACCATGTGCCCCCAAACGCCGTGCTGCGCTCCAATTTCAATAACAGACTCGTTCTCTTGCCAAAGTCGGGGGTTCTCATTTGAACTCCATCCGGAGAGCATGTTTCGGGTTGCACCGTCGACACCGAGAATTTGGTACCCAAGAATTCCGTGAGTTCCAGCCCGAAGCCCAGTACCGAAACTGGTGAGGCTCACCGCGGTGGTGCTCGGAAATCCGACCCTGATCGCATGGTCACCGGAGTCGACTAAAAGACGCGATAGGTTTCTGGCGTGGCCAGCATGCTCTTTCAAGTTAAGGTAGCCGAGACCATCAATTAGAACGACGACGGCAGATTTGACTTTGGGTAGCTTGAGCCTGTTTAGGTCTCCCCCGGTTATTGCGCCGAGTGCGCTGACGAACACGTCAGAGAGCCTCCCTACATCTTTTGGGGCAGGCGGTAGCATCGTCAGAGTCATCCCCCCAAGTGTGCCACAGAGTGAGAAATGACTAGTCAGAAGCCAGAAGAACGCATCGTCGATATCGACCTAAGAGTCGAGATGCAAGAGTCGTTCTTGGAGTACTCGTACTCGGTCATTTACGCAAGAGCACTACCTGACGCACGAGACGGCTTGAAGCCTGTACATCGCCGCATCATTTATCAAATGGGCGAGATGGGGCTTCGACCAGACAAAGGCCACGTTAAATCTGCGCGTGTCACCGGTGAGGTCATGGGAAAGCTTCATCCACACGGCGACGGAGCAATTTACGACGCGCTCGTTCGAATGTCTCAGCCCTTCACTCTTCGCGTGCCCCTGATCGATGGTCACGGAAACTTCGGTTCGCTAGATGACGGACCAGCTGCTGCGCGTTACACCGAAGCTCGTCTGGCTCAAGCGGCAATGGCGATGAATGAGGGTCTAGACGAAGACGTAGTCGACTTTAAACCGAACTACGACGCCCAGCTCACCGAACCCGAGGTTTTGCCAGCCGGATTCCCTAACCTATTAGTGAACGGCTCGGCAGGAATCGCGGTCGGCATGGCGACGAACATGCCGCCACACAACATGCGCGAAGTTGTGGCTGCCGCGATTTTCTTGCTCGAAAACCCAGAGGCCACCACGACTCAACTGATGAAATACGTTCCGGGCCCCGATCTACCAACCGGAGGTATCATCGTTGGTCTCGATGGCGTGAAAGACGCCTACGAGAGTGGAAGAGGAGCATTCAAGACCCGCGCGAAGGTGGCAATCGAAAGCGTTTCGCCTCGAAAATTAGGGCTCGTAGTAACTGAACTTCCATACCTTGTTGGGCCAGAAAAGATCATTGAAAAGATTAAGGAAGGCGTAAACAGCAAAAGACTTCAAGGTATCGCCGACGTCACAGACCTTACCGACAGAACCAATGGCCTCAAGTTGGTCATTGAGTTAAAAACCGGTTTCGACCCACAGGTAGTTCTGGACTTGTTGTACCGATTCACTCCGATGGAAGATTCGTTCAGCATCAACAACGTTGCCCTGGTTAATGGGCGACCTCAGGTTTTGGGGCTCAAAGATCTCCTGGGCGTTTACCTCGCCCACCGCGTGACTGTCACGAGGCGGCGATCGAAGAATCGCCTCGGCAAACGCCAGGCTCGCCTCCACTTGGTCGAAGGCCTTTTGACTGCGATCCTGTCGATTGACGAAGTTATCCAAGTCATTCGCTCAAGCGATGAGGCCGATGAGGCAAAAAGCAAGCTCAAGCAGGTTTTCGATCTTTCGGACGAACAGGCGGAGTACATTCTCGAACTCAGATTGCGCAGGCTCACCAAGTTCTCAAAGATTGAACTCGACGCCGAAGCCGAGAAATTGCGATCCGAGATTGAAGAGCTTCAGCGAATCCTCTCAGATGACGCCATATTGCGAAGCATCGTCTCGTCAGAAATGGCAGAGGTTGCGAAGATTTACGGTGACGGCAGACGCACCGAACTTCGCAATGAAACTGGCGAGGTCAAACCCCTGTCTGCGGCGAAAGCGGCCGACGTAGACGCGGGTCTAGCCGACACCGCATGCGTGATAACCCTGACGTCCACCGGGCTTCTAGCTCGTTCTGGGGCCAGCGAGGCTGCACCAGGCGATTCGAAGCGCAAGAAGCACGACGCGATTTCTGCGCGCATTGCTACAACGACTCGCAAAGACGTCGGCTTTCTAACCTCTGATGGAACCATGCACCGAATTCACGCCGGTGATATTCCGTCGACTGGCGAAGCCTTTGACCAGGCAAGTGCCGTGGAGGTCTCGGAATTCCTTGGCTCACAAGGCGCCTCACTCATTGGCATCTTCGACATTTCTGGTGAAGCCGAAATTCTTATGGGCACAAAGCAAGGTGTAGTCAAACGTGTCGCGGCAGACTACCCACCTAAGGACGAATTCGAAGTCATAGCCTTGAAAGAAGGCGACGAGCTGGTCGGTGCGGTAGACGCTTCTAGTGCCACTGAGTGCGTATTTGTTACCAACGATGCGCAATTGCTTCGCTTTGACGCGGGCACTCTACGCGCGCAGGGACGCGCTGCGTCAGGTGTAGCCGGCATCAACCTGAGCGACGGAGCCAGAGCTGTTCACTTTAGCGTTGTAAGAGATGCCGAGGATGCCTTTGTGGTCACCGCTGCGAATAGCTCAGATGCCCTATCAGGCACCGACTCAGGCAGCGTAAAGGTTTCTAAATTGTCTGAATTTCCAGCAAAGGGTCGAGCAACTGGTGGAGTTCGAGCGCAAAAATTCGTTCGAAACGAAGATCAGCTCTACTTTGCCGCTATCGTAGTCGGCGAGCCTATGGCAGCAGCCGTCGACGGAAAACCTCTAGAGCTTCCTGAACCCGCAAAACGCGATGCGAGCGGCGCGCCAGCGGCTGGATTCATCGCTTCGGTTGGAACTCGCTAAGTAACTAAGCGTCGATGCGTTCGGTGTCAAAGTCGTCGGCCGAATCGATAATGAACTCGCGTCTTGGTGCAACTTCGTTACCCATAAGTAGCTCGAAAACCTTCTCAACAGCCTCGGCGTCGTCTACGGTCACCCTGCGCAACACGCGGTGGTCGCGATCCATGGTCGTTTCAGAAAGTTGGTCGGCATCCATCTCGCCAAGACCCTTGTAACGCTGGATGGGTTCCTGGTAGCGCTTGCCCTCAACTTTGAGTTTGGCCAATAGCGTCTCAAGTTCAGCCTGCGAATAGGTATAAATGGGCTCATTTGGCTTGCTGCCGTGATTAATCACCATGACCCGGTGAAGAGGCGGAACGGCGGCATAAACTCGCCCAGCCTCCACGAGCGGCCTCATGTACCTAAAGAAAAGGGTTAGCAATAGGGTTCGAATGTGAGCGCCATCAACATCGGCATCAGACATGAGAATAACTTTGCCGTAGCGGGCTGCATCAAGATCGAAAGATCGGCCTGAACCTGCGCCGATTACCTGGATGATTGACGCACATTCGGCATTAGAGAGCATATCGTTCACCGAAGCCTTCTGCACGTTCAGGATTTTGCCGCGAATCGGCAGAAGAGCTTGAAATTCGCTGTTGCGAGCAAGTTTGGCAGTGCCGAGAGCAGAATCACCCTCGACGATAAATAGCTCCGAAACTTCTGTTTCCTGAGTTCTGCAATCAACCAACTTGGTTGGTAGCGACGAAGACTCGAGGGCATTTTTGCGTCTTTGTGTTTCTTTATGGGTTCTCGCACTGATGCGAGACTTCATTTCAGCAACAACCTTTTCGAGAAGAAGAGCCGACTGTGCCTTGTCGTCTCGCTTGACGCTCGTGAGGCGCTCGGTGAGAGCCTTTGTGATTACATTCGCGACGATGTTCTTAACCGCGGGTGTGCCCAAAATTTCTTTGGTTTGCCCCTCAAACTGAGGCTCGGCTAGGCGAACCGAAACGACGGCGGTCAGGCCAGCAAAGGCGTCATCTTTTTCGACCTTGTCGTTGCCCAGTTTTAGCTTCCTACTGTTGGCGTCAATCTGTGTGCGAAGAACCTTCAAAACCGCCTGTTCGAAACCGGCCAAGTGGGTGCCACCCTTAGGCGTCGAAATAATGTTCACGAAAGATCGGACTTCAGTGTCATAGCCGATGCCCCAGCGAAGAGCAACTTCGACATCACAGTTGCGCTCAACCTCGCGAGACTCCATGTTTCCGGTTTCGTTCAAAACTGGAATGGTCTCGGTGAAAGCGCCCGAACCGCTGAGCCGCCATGTCGAAGTAAGTGCGGCATCCTTGGCTAAATACTCGGCGAACTCGAACAACCCACCGTCGAATTTGAACTGGTGAACTTCAGGCTCCAGTGTGCGCTCATCTGTGATGGTCAAGCCTAAGCCGGGCACCAAAAACGCGGTTTGACGTGCCCGACCCAATAACTCATCGACAACGAAATTGGCATCTTTGACAAATATCTGAGGGTCAGCCCAGTATCGAACACGGGTGCCAGAAACGCCTTTGCCAACCTTGCCGATCTCTCTCAACGAGCTGGCGTCCTCAAAAGGCTTGAAGGGGTTGTTTGGCGCAATGCCCTTTGCATCATCGAATAAACCTGGCTCGCCGCGCCTGAAAGACATCGCCCAAGTTTTACCGTCGCGATCGACCTCCACATCGAGCCGTTCAGATAGTGCGTTTACGACCGAGGCACCAACGCCATGAAAACCACCAGAGGCAGCGTAAGAGCCTGAGCCGAATTTTCCACCGGCGTGAAGTTTGGTGAATACGACTTCGACGCCGCTGAGCCCGGTTTTTGGTTCAATGTCGACAGGCACACCACGAGCCTTGTCTCGCACCTCGACGCTGCCGTCTTTGTGTAGCTGGATCTCGATTGACTCGCCGAAACCAGCCAGGGCCTCATCAACCGAGTTGTCGATAATTTCCCAAAGGCAGTGCATCAGACCGCGTGAGTCGGTGGAACCGATGTACATACCAGGGCGTTTGCGAACTGCCTCTAGTCCTTCGAGGACGCTGAGATGACGGGCGGAGTAATCGGTGTTTGGCACTTGGTAATGCTATTCGCCGATAGCGAAATAACGGCGTATCTGAAGGGCTATGTCGGATGTCTGTGGTTCGATAGAGACATGGAAGAAACAGCAGTAGCACAAGAAACAAGCACATCACTAACCGCAGAAGACCGTTGCGACGTCTGCGGCGCTCAGGCCTACATTCGTGTGAGTTTGGCTACCGGTGAGCTACTGTTTTGCGGCCACCACGGTAAAGAGAACAAGCCGAAGCTCGAAGCAATCGCTTTGAAGTGGCAAGACGAAACTGATCGCCTGCTAGTTCGCTAGTGCGCTCTGGCGCCCTCTGCGTAAAGATCAGCTTCGACCGAGTTCGCATTTGTCCCTACAGAAACACCAAGCCCAAAGAGCATTTGGTCCGCCAGTTCCGGTGTTCTAGCGAAAACTGGCCCGTGCACCATAGTGACGACGAACCTCTCCCCTAACAACGAAATTACTGGCAAATTGGTGTCAGTGTTCACATACCCGAACGTTCTTGGTAATCCGCCATTGGCCTCAACATCGGCGTAATCACTAACTCTTTCAATTCGCTTGAAGTCGGGGCATAGCATTTCATAACAGCTTCCGACCGCTAGCCCGCTGACGCCAGCCGACGCCAGGTCTAGAGCCGCTGATCTAATCGAATCCGCATATTCGGCAAAGCTACCCATGGCGGCCTTAGAGCCGTGGCCAAGCATGACGAACTTGCCTTCGGGCGAAGCAACAAGCTCTTTAGCGACAGCTTCAAAGTTTTCGGGCGCGACCTCGGTAACGCTAGACGCAACTCCAAGCCAGTCGAGGCGCTTTCGAAGCACAAAAACGTTGGCCTGGTCACCGTTCAAGTTGAGTCGATCCGAGGCTAGAGTGAAAAATTCGATCATCTTTGAACCTCTTCGGGAGACCAGAAGCCGAGTGCTCGCCTCATGCGACGCATCGCATCGGCAGAGAAGATGACCGTCTTATGGCCACGTTTAGGCGTCGGCAGGTCGAAAAATGCGTCGATCGCCTGGTCAAGATCGTGATGAACGGCTCCGATTGGCACGCCGTGATACTTCAATAGGAGCGCTGCCTGATCCGCCTGCAAACCAGTGACGACGTCGACGTGACTGAGATTCGAATAGTCAACCGTCCACATCCACGACGGGTCATGAACGTCTTTTCCGATGGCAAAGAGTATTTGCTCCGGGTCACCCTCTAGGTTGTCGATATTCAGCTGCATCGAACCTGGGTTTTGAACAAGGATGAATTCAACTTTTTGTCCGCGAACCTCGGTGATCTCGCCGCGCGCAAAAACAGGTGGCAAGTTGTTGAGGGTTTCTGCCGAAAGCGCGAAGTCGAAGTTTGGGCCCAGGAGGTCTCGCGCACTTTGTAGCGCTGCGATTGCATCAACAGCGAAATGAAGACCACGGTTTGGTAGCACAACCGGCTTTTTGCCAAGACCATTGAGTTCCGCATCGAAAGCCTTGGCAGCAAGGTTTCTAACCTCTGCGACAACCAATGGTCGTGCGCCCACGGCTTGATACACGGGGGCAGTCGCCAAGCCGAAACGTTCGGTGGCCAAAGACGGCTCGTCTACACCAAACCACGAAACGGTAGCTTCTGTTGGGTGATCCTCGAGCATGATTCGCAAGTTCGGGTCGTCCGCATTCAAGAGCAGAGACGTCGTTGCTCTCGAAGCAACCAACCCGAGATCCTCGCGGACTAGTTCAGGGTCGACGAAGCGGTCGAGCTGATCCTCCATGACGTTCAACACGGTAACCTGACGCGGGGCGACATGTTTGGTGAGTTCGGCCGCATGAGCCTCATCCATCTCGAGTATCGCTATCTCGCCTGGGAGCCGGCCGGTCATACTTGCCTGCTCAACAATTGCCGAGAAGAAGCCCTGCAAGATGTTGGCGGTTGATGGGTTAGTGAAGACCTTTAAGCCGTGGGCTCGAACTATGGAAACCAACATCTTTGTTGTCGTCGACTTACCCGCAGACCCAGTTACAACGACCAACCCGCCAGAAAATTTTTTGAGGCTTTTGGCGAGCAAATCTGGAGCAATTTTGCTTACCACGAGACCAGGGAACGCAGATCCCCCGCCTTTTCGAACTAAGCGAATAAGGACGCGCAAAACCCTACCGACCGCAAGGGCAAGTAGGGTGCGCACTGACTAATCCTCGCGGAATTCGCGAAGCGCTGGAGAACGAGACGGGTGTCTAAGCTTTGACATCGTCTTGGCTTCGATCTGGCGAATTCGTTCACGAGTAACACCGAACTCTTCACCAATTTGATCGAGAGTCTTCTGAACGCCATCGCCAAGTCCGAAACGGCTGCGGATAACGCCAGCCTCTCTAGGGTGAAGGGTTCCGAGAATGCGCTCGAGTTCACGCTTTAGCATGACCTGTGAGATCGCTTCAGCGGGCGCAATCGCGTCGGTGTCCTCGATGAGGTCACCAAATTCGCTGTCGCCGTCTTCACCTAGAGGTGTCGAAAGGGAGATTGGTTCACGTCCGTACTTCTGAACCTCAACCACTTTTTCAGGAGTCATGTCGAGCTCACGGGCGAGCTCTTCAGGAGTAGGTTCGCGACCTAGGTCCTGCAGCAACTGGCGCTGAACACGTGCGAGCTTATTGATGACTTCAACCATGTGAACTGGGATGCGGATGGTGCGGGCCTGGTCGGCCATGGCGCGAGTGATTGCCTGGCGAATCCACCAGGTTGCATAGGTTGAGAACTTATAACCCTTGGTGTAATCAAACTTTTCTACGGCGCGAATTAGGCCAAGGTTTCCCTCTTGGATTAGATCCAAGAACTGCATACCTCTACCGGTGTAGCGCTTTGCAAGGCTAACTACGAGACGAAGGTTTGCCTCAAGGAGGTGACTCTTCGCTCGTTCGCCGTCCTTCATGACCCTCTTAAGATCAAAGGTCATTTCACGAGAAAGCTTCTTGCCACCCTGCTCGAGCTTCTCTTGGGCAAAAAGACCAGCTTCGATGCGCTTTGCTAGCTCAACTTCGAGCTCTGCATTCAGAAGAGCGACCTTACCGATTTGCTTTAGGTAGTCCTTAACAGGGTCAGCGGTTGCGCCAGTGATTGTCGTCGTTTGAACTGGAATATCGTCTTCGTCAGCGTGCGATAGAACGAATCCGCCACTCGCTTCAACAGCTTTTTCAGTTTCCTTAGCAGAAGGGTCTTCGTGCGAGTCATCCTCTGAGTTGTCTTCTTCGGCGGCAAGATCAACAACTTCTGTTGCCTCGGCGACAATGTCGCTTACCGAAAGATCTACATCGTCTTCGATGTCATCTATTACATCTTCATCAAGTTCTGAGGTCTTTGAAGCCTTGGTTGCCTTTGGCTTTGGAGTCGCCTTGACTGCGGCCTTGGCGGCAGGTTTTGCGGCTGCCTTTGGTTCAGTCTTTGCGGCGGTCTTGGCCGCAGCCTTTACGGCAGCCTTGGGCGCCTCGACTTTGGTTTTTGCTACCGACTTCGCGGCGGGCTTAGCATCAGCCTTCACAGGCGGTTTCGCAGCCGGCTTCGCGACAGGCTTGGCGACAGGCTTGGCTTCGGCCTTTCCTGCAGGCTTCTTAGCCGCTGCTGGCTTAGCCGCTGCTGGCTTAGCCGCAGGTTTTTCTGCCGGCGTCGCTGGAACTTCTGCGGGCTTGCGTGCACCAAATAGTCCACGCTTTTTGCCTGGTGCTTGCTCCGGCTTGTCTTTAGCCAATGTGTCTCATTCCTCTAGCCTTCTCAGGGCAGAACTTAGACCCATGTCAAATCCGCTCAATTGCGGACGACTGGGTCCTTATTTATTATGCCATTGTCTGCAAGCTAATGTTCGCAGGCTCGACGCGGAACTAAAGCGTTTTGGCTGGCGAATTATTCCTCATGGCCCGCAAGCTAAGTAAGAAACCGGCAACGCCAATGGCAGTGATTGACAGCTGCAATGTGAATGCCACCTTGAAGTGCTCTAAGGAATACAAGACAGTGCCGCCTTGGATATCCAAGCTGACTCCAATAATCCACATCATGGCAAGCGAAGCCAAGAACCCGCCGACGTTGATTAGGCCGTTTGTCGCGCCGAGTTCGCTAGCTGGGAAAGCCTCTTTTGAGTAATCGAAAGCCACCATCGACGTTGGCCCACCGACACCGATGATCATGACAAGGAGGGCCAAGAGCCACATCGATGGTGGCCCTGGGTAGAGAATCATCACGAACCAGATAGCAACTATGGAGCCAACCACACCAAGAACAAACAGATGACGTTGCCTTGGCATTCGTGCGCAGAAGAGGCCGATGATGGGCCCCATGGACGCGTTGGTGAGCACAAATAGCGTTAGAAAACCACCAGCCACTCCCCTGCTAAGACCCAGCGCTGAAACCATGAATGGCACACCCCAAAGTAGAGCAAAGGTTGTGCCAGTAGATTGCGTGCTGAAGTGTGTGAAAAAGGCGAGCCAAGTAACTGGTTTGCGAATATTCTTTTTCAAATTGGCGAGAACACCGTTGATCCGAGTCGCGTGATGCACCTCACGCGCTGGATTCTCTTTTGCATACAACCAAACCAGTGCTCCGATTACCACAGACATGGCGGCGGCGGCAATAAAGGCCGACTCCCAGCCTGCTATGTGTAGAAGGAGCGCGAACGGTATCGCCGAAAGAATTTGCCCCGTTTGCCCAAGGGTTGCGAGCCACTGCTGCAGGTGTGAAGCTATTCGCCCGGTGAACCATGAATTGGACATCCTCATCATGCTTATGAATGTGCAGGCGTCTCCGATACCGACCAAGACACGACCCAGTACCGCAGTAGGCAAAAGAGTAGACACGGCTACGACAACCTGGCCGACTGCCATAAGTACTGCACCGATGGCGAGAATTCGACGAGACCCAAAGCGATCAAGCATGATGCCCACGGGAATCTGCATGCCCGCGTAAAACAGAAGTTGAAGCACGGCAAGGCTAGACAGTTGTTGAGCGTTGGTGTGGAAGCGAACAGAGGCGTCGAGGGCGACCGAACCCATGGTCGTTCTTTGGGTTACCGCGACCAAATACGCCAGGCCGGCCAAACCAACCGCGATGTAGCGGTTAGTCAGCTTGGTCATCAGGATTATTCAACCTGCGACTTGCAAGGAAATCCTCAAGCTCGGCAGCGATTTGGTCTGCATCTGGGACAGATTGTCCCCGGGGCGTCATTCGAGCGCCAAAGGTGGTTCCCTTTCCAGACTGGTAACCCTGTTCGAGATTGGCAACCATCTTTGCCAGCTCTTGGTTTTCAGAAATCTTTTCTTCGATCCTTCGCAGAAAAGCTACCGATTCTTCACGGAGTGCATCGGTTGGAAAAACAAGCGAGGTCGCCGCAGAGATTAGTTCAAAGGCCTTGATGCCAACCTCTGGATATTCACTTTCGGCAAGGTAATGCGGAACAAGCAAAACAAAGCCCGTGGTCGGGAGCCCTATTTCACGAAGTCGGTACTCAAGCAGGTGCACGATTGTGCCAGGAACTTGAGTGTCAGGGCGCCACTCGCTGAATTTGGCGATCATGTCTTGGCGATTGCCCGAAACAGTCACGCCAATCGGGCGAGTGTGTGGCGAAGGGAAAGGAATCGAATGAACCCAGACGAATTCACTAACCGCGAAGATATCCATGATTTCTTCGATGGCCTCGGCGAATACTTCCCACTTGAAGTCTGGCTCGTAGCCGTCGAGATATAGGAATGGCTGTCCGATTTCGTCTTTCACCAAATAGATGCCCAAAATCGGCGGCTCAAAAGTCTCTAGGTGGTCTTTCTCAAAATAGACAACGGGTCTACGTGATCTGTAGTCGAGTAGGTCGTCGTTGCTGAAACGCACGACCAGAGTTGCATCAAGATTGGCGAAGATGTGGCTGTTTACCTGTGCGACACTGCCGCCAGCATCTGTGAAACCAGTTATTGCACCAATCATGCGCAATCCCATCGGCACCGAAGTTTCGGTGTTTACGAGAGAGTAAAGTCCTTGGTTCACAAGACCATTTTAGCCCGCGTTAGGCTATTGCCTATGACTAGTCCAAAGCTGAATATCGTCTCCAAGTTTTCTTCATTCACCAAAGGCGCCGCTTACGTAGTTGGTGTTACGACTAAAGGCGATAAGCCCGTCCTTGCCGATTCTCCTATCGAACTCTCAGGCATAGCCCAGCTAGACCTGGCGAGCTTGGGAGTGAAGTCAGCCGCGGAGTTTACCGCGCGCGTTTCTGCCCCAAACGGCGCTATTTATCTGCTTGTTGGGCTAGGCAACAAACCATTAAGTGCTGTGACTCTGCGCGCACTCGGCGGAGTTGCCGCACGGTCACTAGCCGACGTAAAAGAGATTGTGTTCGGTTTGCCAACGGAGGACAAAACCCAAACTGAGGCACTCCTCGAGGGGGCCCTGCTCGGTAGGTATCAGTTCGGGGCATACCGTGGACTCAACAAACTAAGCGTGAATCAAAACGCAAAACTGACCGTCGTTTCGGCATTCAAACCGACGACCGCAGCCCTGGCCAGAATCGAAATTATCGCAGCCAGCGTCTTCGCAACCCAAGACCTCGTTAACACACCTGCTAATGACATTTACCCGCAGAGTCTGGCTAGCGCGATTCAAAAAGCCGCCAAGGGCGCAGGAGTCACGGTTGAAATTTGGGACGAAAAGCGTTTGGCAGCTGATGGCTTTGGCGGCATTCTCGGCGTCGGTCAAGGATCATCACGCCCTCCACGACTAGTTCGCGTTGAATACAAGCCCAAGAACTCCAAAGCTCACATCGCTCTTGTTGGCAAAGGAATCACTTTTGACACTGGCGGTCTCTCTATCAAGCCGGCGGCTTCGATGGTTGGTATGAAATACGACATGACTGGCGCAGCCACGGTCGGTCAGGCGGTAATAGCTATTGCCAAACTCCAACTGCCAGTTCGCGTGACCGCCTGGATGTGCATCGCCGAAAACATGGTTTCGGGTACTTCAACAAGACCGACAGACGTAATCAAGATTCGTAACGGCAAGACCGTTGAAGTGGTCAATACCGACGCCGAAGGCCGATTGGTCTTGGCCGACGGACTTTCGATAGCAAGCGAATCAAAGCCCGACCTCATCGTTGACGTAGCAACCCTTACCGGCGCAGCATCAATTGCGCTTGGCAACCGTTACACCGGTTTGATGGGTCACGGAACGGGCGTTGAGAAGCTCCAAGCTGCAGCTGAATCGGCGGGTGAACTCGTTTGGCACATGCCACTGCCAAGTGACCTACGCGTGTCGCTGAACTCAGACATCGCCGACATTGCCAACGCAAAGTTCGGCGCCAACGGAGGCATGTTGCTTGGTGGTCTCTTCTTGCAAGAGTTCATCGGCAAAAAGGCCAAAGGCGACGAGCTAATTGACTGGGCACACCTAGATATCGCGCCTTCTGCAAACAACGACCTAGCCCCCTGGGGTTACACAGGCAAAGGAGCTACAGGCGTCATGCTGCGAACCTTGGTGGCACTCGCCGAGTCTTACAGCTAAACCTGTAAAGTTGAACTGAAACCAAATAAAGCAGATGGAGTAACCATGGCCGACTACAACTTCGATGTCGTAATTCTTGGCGGCGGGAGTGGCGGTTACGCCGCAGCACTTCGCTCGGCACAACTCGGCAAGCGTGTAGCGCTAATCGAAAAGGACAAATTGGGCGGCACATGCCTTCACCGCGGATGCATTCCAACCAAAGCGCTTTTGCACTCTGCTGAGGTTGCTGACGTAACACGCGAAGCGGCAGCTTTTGGAGTAAACGCTACTTTCGGCTCGATCGACATGGCCCAGGTCAACAAGTACCGTGATGGCATCGTCGACCGCTTGTTCAAAGGTCTCACCGGTCTTGTCGGGAGCAAAGACATCACAGTTGTTGCAGGCGAAGGCCGCCTGACCGGGCCAAAGACGGTCACGGTTAACGGTGACAACTACACCGGAACCAATGTGGTCCTTGCTACGGGCTCTTACAGCCGTAGTTTGCCGGGGCTAGAAATCGGTGGCCGAGTCATCACCTCGGAGCACGCGCTTCAGTTGAATTTCGTTCCAAACAAGGTGGTTGTTCTTGGTGGCGGAGTTATTGGCGTCGAATTCGCGTCTGTTTGGAAGTCTTTCGGAACCGAAGTGACCATCGTTGAAGGGCTTCCTCACCTTGTGCCAAACGAAGATGAGGCTCTTTCTAAGGGCCTAGAGCGCGCATTTAGAAAGCGTGGCATCGACTTCAAACTAGGCGTCCGCTTCGCAGGTGTCGAGCAGAACGAGACTGGCGTGATTGTCAGCCTGGAAGATGGCACAAAAATAGAGGCAGAGCTCCTTCTTGTTGCTGTAGGGCGTGGGCCGAACTCCGTTGGCATGGGTTACGAAGAGCAGGGGATCAACATGGATCGCGGTTTCGTTCTAACCAACGATCGCCTAGAAACGAACCTGCCAGGCGTCTACGCAGCTGGCGACATTGTTCCGGGGCTTCAGCTTGCCCACCGCGGCTTCGGCCAGGGAATCTTCATTGCCGAAGAGATCGCCGGCCTAAAGCCAGCAGTAATCGACGAAAACGGTATTCCAAAGGTCACCTACTGCGAGCCAGAAGTTGCCAGCGTTGGTTTATCAGAGGCTAAAGCAGCCGAGAAGTTCGGTGCCGAAAACATCTCGACATACGAATACAACCTTGGCGGAAACGGCAAGAGCCAAATTCTTGGAACCGCAGGCTTCATCAAGCTAGTGCGTCAAAACAACGGGCCAGTCGTTGGTATTCACATGATCGGTTCGCGCGTGGGCGAACAAATTGGTGAAGGTCAGCTAATCGTTAACTGGGAGGCATACCCAGAAGACGTTGCCTCGCTAATTCACGCACACCCGACCATGAACGAAGCTATCGGCGAAGCGCACCTAGCGCTAGCTGGCAAGCCACTTCACGCACACGCCTAGTATTGATTAGTACGCCTTCATAAGGAGCAGCAAAGATGAGCGAAAACGTAACCCTCCCAGCACTTGGCGAGAGCGTGACCGAGGGTACAGTTACCCGTTGGTTGAAAAAGGTTGGCGACACTGTCGCCGTTGACGAGCCACTGGTAGAGGTTTCTACCGACAAGGTCGACACCGAGATACCTTCGCCATTCGCTGGCGTTGTAGAGCAAATCTTGGTTCAAGAAGACGACACCATCGAAGTCGGCGGCGTTCTAGCCGTGATCGGTACGGGTGCGGGCTCTGCCCCTGCACCAGCTGAGGCTCCAGCCCCTGTTGCCGAACCTGTTTCTGCACCAGTTGTTGAAACCCCAGCTGCACCTGCTCCGTTCGCAGCCCCTGTTGTTGCTCCGGTTGTTGCTCCTGTTATTTCCCCAGTCGCTGCACCTGCTGCTTCTAGCGACCCGACTTACGTAACCCCGTTGGTTCGCAAGTTTGCCGCAGAGCACGGAATCGACCTCTCGAACGTCGCCGGCACAGGCGTAGGCGGACGCATTCGGAAAGAAGACGTCGTTGCCGCTCCAACTCACACTCCAGCACCTACCTCAGCAGTTGCGACACCTGTCGTGGCATCAGCTCAACGTGGCACCACCGAACCTATGTCGCGTCTTCGAAAGGTTCTAGCTGAACGCGCTGTGGCATCCATGCAGCAGACTGCACAGTTGACTACCGTTGTCGAAGTTGATGTAACCGCAGTTGCGACGATGCGTCAGCGAGTTCAGCCACAGTTTGTCGCTGCAACCGGCGGCAAGCTCAACTTCATGCCATTCTTCGCACTGGCAGCGGCCGAGGCTCTAAAGGCTCACCCAAAACTTAACGCTTCTATAGAGGGTGACAACATCGTGTTCCACCCGACCGAAAACATCAGTTTCGCTGTTGACACAGAGCGCGGTCTCCTAACCCCAGTCATTCGCGACGTTTCGACCTTAACTATTGCCCAGATTGCTAGCCAGATCGCCGACCTTGCCGCTCGCACGCGAGAGAATAAGTTGAAGCCGGACGAGCTCGGTGGCGGAACATTCACGCTTACCAATACTGGCTCTCGTGGCGCGCTATTCGACACCCCAGTTGTGTTCTTGCCTCAGGTCGCAATCCTTGGCACCGGAATCGTGACAAAGCGACCTGTTGTAGTAACAGATGCTGCGGGTAACGACTCGATTGCCATTAGAAGCATGGTTTACCTTGCTCTTAGCTACGACCACCGCCTCGTAGACGGCGCAGATGCTTCGCGCTTCTTGGTTGATGTCAAGGCTCGCCTCGAAGGTGCAGCCTTCGAGGCAAACCTAGGAATCTAAATCCGCTTCGAACCGATTACCTTGCCGTCACGTTCGCGCGTGGTGATTTCGTAAACAACTCCGTCACATTGAGCTTTGTGCACCCGGACTCCCCCGAGTTCTATGGGGCGCTCTAGTGCCTCGCAATTCGGCGCTTTTGATGTGACAGGCGCGCTCTTGGGTTGAGCGATCATTAGCCAACCCAAAACAACGAGACATGCGATCGCAGTGATCACCCACACAGCCTTAGGTTTTCTCGTTTGCGCGGGTTTAGGAATCGTAAATGTTTGCGTCGAATGATCGAATTGGACTAGCGCCGAGCGTTTAATTAGCGGCCCCAGCATGGGATTTGACGCGTCGAATTTTGAAACCAGGGTGTCTGCATTGGTCACGAAACGAACCCCATTGATTCGCAAACGCTTGAACTTTGATTCCGCTACCAAATGTTTAGCCACGAAACAAAGCCTCCACCAAAACGCGGCGGAATAAACCCGGCCCGCGAATTTGTTGACAACTACATCAACTTAGAATTGAGCCATGACCGAGTTCCTTTTAGCCGGCCTAGACCCCAAGTTCGTCGACTACGAACAGGCATGGGAGCTTCAGCGAACCATTCACGCCGAAGTCGCTGCGGGAACTCGCCCAAACACTTGCGTTTTGCTTGAGCATGCGCCTGTGTACACGGCAGGCAAGCGAACCGAGGCCGAAGAACACCCTCAAGACGGAACCCCCGTGATCGCCGTCGACAGGGGCGGCAAAATTACCTGGCACGGACCAGGTCAACTTGTGGGCTACCCAATAATGCAGTTGCCAAATCCGATCGACGTAGTCGGCTACGTTCGTTGGCTCGAGCAAGTGCTCATCGACTCAATTGCTGAGTTTGGAGTGATTGGCGAGCGAGTAGCTGGGAGATCTGGCGTTTGGGTTATGAAGGACGGCGAGTTCGTAAAGGTCGCTGCAATTGGCATTCGCGTGGCTGATGCCACCACGATGCACGGCTTCGCACTTAACTGCAATAACTCCCTCGAGCCATACGAAACGATTATTGCCTGCGGGATAAAAGATGCCGCCACGAGTACGCTGAGCGAGCTGACCGGAAAAACCATAACCACCGAAATGGCTGCCGAAGTAGTCATGCGCCACCTCAAAGAGATAAGCAAGATAGAACTATGACCGACGCACCTGAGAGACGACTACTTCGCATCGAGGCGCGAAATGCCGAGGTCCCAATCGAGCGCAAGCCAGAGTGGATCAAAACTCGAGCGGTAATGGGCCCTGAATACCAAGCGCTGCACAGCTTGGTCAAGACTGAGGGTTTGCACACCGTGTGCCAAGAGGCCGGCTGCCCAAACATTTATGAATGCTGGGAAGACCGCGAGGCGACCTTCCTGATTGGTGGCGCACAGTGCACCCGTCGCTGTGACTTCTGCCAAATCGACACTGGCAAACCATCGCCGCTTGACCGCGACGAACCTAGGCGCGTTGGGGAATCTGTCGCACAGATGCAACTCAGGTATGCAACCGTAACCGGAGTTGCGCGAGATGACTTAGAAGACGAAGGCTCGTGGCTGTACGCAGAAACGATTCGTCAAATCCACCAACAATCCCCTGGCACTGGCGTTGAGATTCTGGTGCCAGACTTCTCAGGTAACCCAGACCACCTTCAACTGGTCTTTGACGCCAAGCCACAGGTTTTCGCGCACAACCTAGAAACGGTTCCGCGAATTTTTAAGCAGATTCGTCCGGCTTTTAGATACGACCGTTCGCTCGACGTAATCACTCAGGGCCGCAACGCCGGCTTAGTGACAAAGTCAAACTTGATTCTCGGAATGGGTGAGACCCGAGAAGAGATCACCGAGGCACTAGTCGACCTGCACGCCGCCGGAACAGACATCATCACGATCACCCAGTATCTCAGGCCTACAAAGAGACACCACCCGGTCGAGCGCTGGGTCAAACCACAGGAGTTTGTCGAGTTGGCTCAAGAAGCCGAAGAAATGGGTTTCCTCGGCGTTCTCTCTGGGCCATTGGTTCGAAGCTCTTACAGAGCCGGTCGTCTCTGGGCGGCGTCGATGATTAAAAAGGGCTTTGAGATTCCAGAGAACTTGCGACACCTTGCAGACGCAGCGCAGCGCGACGGCTTCGCGCAGGGTGTGCACGGGTAGGCTATTTGCATGGCTAAACAAACATCAAAGAACCAAGGCCGCTTCGCCCAAATTGTCGACGTATTTAGGCGCACGATTGCAATCGACAAGACCGCTCTGTGGCTAATCATTGCCGGCGTCACGTTGCCCATCGTCGCAAGCGTAATCATTGCAGCCTTGTCATCCAGCGGCGTCTTTGGATGGATTCTATGGGTGATCCTTGGACTAACTTCGGGACTTCTGGTCGGAATGATAATTCTTGGGCGTCGGGCAGAAAAGGCTGCATACCGATCACTTGAAGGGCGCGCTGGTGCGGTGAGTGCCGTTCTTGCGGCACCCCTAAAGCGAAATTTTCGAGGAACCGCTGAGCCTATTTCGGTAAACCCTAGATCGATGACGGCTGTGTATCGCATTGTTGGCGCCCCGGGTATCGTTTTGATTGGCGAAGGAAACCGCACCGAAGCGCAGCAGCTGCTAGAAGCAGAGCGAAAGCGAGCTTCTAAAGCCGCAGCCAATGTTCCGATTCACGCTATTTGGGTGACGAATGACGGCAAAGGAACTCCCCTACCTCAAGTAGTTAAGACGCTAAACAAGATGAAGCGTCAACTGAGCCGAAACGAAATCAAGGCGGTTCACTCGCGACTTTCTTCGTTGACAAGCGCCTTACCTATTCCTAAGGGAATTGACCCTCGAAAGATGCGCGCAGCCCGTCGCTAAAGTCGGATTATTGCTGTGCCGACAGCTTTATCTTGAAGCCCACGTCCGTCTCGAACGTCCCAAATGAAGGCTGGAATCACCAAGACGATGAGGGTGGTTCGAATAAGTGCGCGCCAGAGCCCAACCCGCCCTCCATCGACCCGAACGACGGCTAAACCGAGAACTTTATGCCCCACCGAATAGCCCAGGGTGCCAACAAGTAATACTTGTATGACGGCGTAAATTACCAAGGTTGCAGTTGAATCAAATTTGAAGAAACCGGCCGAAATTATCGACGCCATCGCCCAATCAACGAAGATCGCGACAAGGCGTCTTGAAAACTTTGCAGTCTCGATTTGGGTCATGCTGCGAGCCTAGCCAAAAGTTTTACATTGACGAAACAATCAATGGCGAGTGGCTGGCTGCAGCGCAACTAAACTAAAACCACAGAGCCTAAAGACGTGCTCAACATCCAAATAAAAATGTGAAGGGAACTCCCCATGCATAGCCATCTACCTCACCCAAAGTTCACGACTGCCTCAGAGGTCGTTGCTTACATCAAGGAACACGGCATCAAGTTCCTAGACGTTCGTTTCACCGACCTTCCAGGTGTTCAGCAACACTTCAATCTGCCTGCAGCGATGATCGACGAGCAGTTCTTCATTGACGGTCAGCTTTTCGACGGCTCATCGATCCGCGGCTTCGCGTCGATCCACGAGTCAGACATGCAGTTGATTCCTGACGTGACCACCGCTTACGTAGACAACTTCCGCGTTGAGCCAACGCTCGTTGTCTTGTTCGACATTTACAACCCTCGCAACGGTGAGATCTACCACCGCGACCCTCGCCAGACCGCCCGCAAGGCTGAGGCATACCTAGCCTCAACCGGCATCGCAGACACCGCGTTCTTTGCTCCAGAAGCCGAGTTCTTCATCTTCGACGACGTTCGCTACCACTACGGTCAAAACAGCTCGGGACACTTCATCGACTCTGACGAAGCTGCCTGGAACTCAGGTCGCGACGAGCGCATCGACGGTCAGGGCGGAAACCTTGCCAACAAGACTCCTTACAAGGGTGGCTACTTCCCTGTGTCACCAGTTGACCAGCACGCAGACATGCGCGACCAGATTGTTCTGAAGCTTGAAGCTGCAGGCCTCTCGGTTGAGCGTTCACACCACGAGGTCGGTACCGCCGGCCAGGGCGAAATCAACTACCGCTTCGACACCCTGGTCAAGGCCGCAGATGACATCCTTAAGTTCAAGTACATCGTCAAGAACGTTGCAAACGACTTCGGTAAAACCGCGACCTTCATGCCTAAGCCACTCTTCGGTGACAACGGTTCGGGTATGCACGTTCACCAGTCGCTCTGGAAAGACGGCAAGCCGTTGTTCTACGACGAGTCTGGCTACGGCGGCCTAAGCGACTTAGCTCGCTGGTACATCGGTGGAATCCTGAAGCACGCACCATCGCTTCTTGCCTGGACCAACCCAACCGTCAACTCGTACCACCGTCTGGTTCCTGGCTTCGAAGCACCTGTGAACCTTGTCTACTCGGCTGGTAACCGATCGGCGGCAATTCGCATCCCGATGACCGGCACCAACCCGAAGGCAAAGCGCATCGAGTTCCGCGCTCCTGACGCATCGTCGAACCCATACTTCGCATTCGCTGCGCAGCTAATGGCGGGTCTAGACGGCATCAAGAACCGTATCGAGCCACACGAGCCAGTAGACAAAGACCTCTACGAGCTGCCTGCTGAGGAAGCAAAACTGATTCCTCAGGTACCTGGCAACCTAGAGGCCGTTCTTCAGGCACTTGAGGCAGACCACGACTACCTTCTCGCAGGCGACGTGTTCACCAAGGATCTAATCGAAACTTGGATCGACTACAAGCGTGAGCACGAGATCAAGCCTCTAGCTCTTCGCCCGCACCCATACGAGTTCGAGCTATACTTCGGCGTTTAGTCGAGAAAGCAAAAGAAACGGGCTTCGGTGAAAACCGGAGCCCGTTTTTTATGCCTCGTAGAAGATGCGGTCGAAGACCATGCGAGCGCGCCGGGTAAAGGCTAAGTAATCCTGCTCGAGGGCGCTCGCGCTACCTCGCGGATATTCAAGAATTCTCGCCATGCCTTCGAGTTGCCTGCGATCTGTAGTCAAAACGTCGCTGCGCTTATTTGCCCATAACACTGCGGCGCTTCTAACTCTTGAGGCAAGCAGCCAGGCCTCACGAAGAACCGTTGCGTCATGTTCTGCGATCAAACCCTCGCTGACACAGGCCGCGAGAGCATCAAGTGTTCTCGGAGTCCTGATCGACTGATGCTTGGACCCGTATTTGAGTTGTAGAAGTTGAACAAGCCACTCAACATCGCTCAGCGAGCCGCGACCCAGCTTTACGTGTCGCTTCGGATCAGCGCCCTGCGGCAAACGCTCGGTCTCCATGCGGGCTTTGATGCGTCGAATCTCAATAACGGCGCTGTTATCGAGCGTTGAAGGGTACCGGTATTGATTGATTAGCTCGAGGAATTTTTCGACAAGTTCTGGGGAGCCAGCAATCGGTTGAGCTCGCAACAGTGCCTGCGACTCCCAAGTGTTTGCCCAGCGCTTGTAATAGGCGGCGTACGACTCTAAGGAACGTGCAACCGGGCCGTTCTTGCCTTCGGGTCGAAGGTCAAGGTCTAGCTCGAACTCGAGCAAAGGGTCTGTCGCGAGCCTCTTGAGCTCTGAAATAACTGATTCGGCAATCTTCTGAGCGGAATCAACGTCGGTGTCGACTGGCTCATAGACGAACATGACGTCGGCATCAGAGCCGAACCCGAGCTCCTCACCACCGAAGCGACCCATGGCGATAATGCCTAGGTCGATGCGAGCCTCACCGATCAAGCTCAGTAGGCCACGAAGGAACACGGCCGCCACATCGCTTAGGCCCTGTGAGATCTGCGTCAAAGTAAGGTCGCCAAGCACGGCGCCCATGGCTAGTCTTAGCGTTTCGCGTCGACGGATGGTTTTGATGCTAGCGGCGGCTGTTTCTAGGCTCTCGTGGCGGTCGATAATCGACTCGATCTCGGCTTCGAGCTCTTCGCGTCTTAGCGGCAGAAGGTCACTGGATTTTTCGAACCAGGCGGCGGCCTCGGGCAGCTTCTCGAAAAGTGAGGTTGCCAACCGGCTGTTGGCCAAAACCTGCGTCATGCGCTCTGCAGAGCCGCTCGAGTCGCGCAACATGCGCAAATACCAGTGAGACTCCCCTAGGTCTTCAGAAAGGCGCCTGAAGGCCAACAGGGCTTGATCAGGGTCTGACCCTTGAGCAAACCACTGAATTAGCACAGGCAAGAGTTGTCGCTGAATTGCAGCGCGCCTTGAAAGGCCGCCGGTGAGAGCATTTATGTGGGTCAGCGCGGCCTTTGAATCAACAAAGCCAATTGCAGTTAGGCGGTCTTCTGCCTGTTGGCTACTGAGTGCAACTCCACCGTCACCGAGCTTTGCAACCGCGCTTAGCAATGGGCGATAGAAAACTTTCTGATGAAGCGAACGCACCTCAAGCTTCACGGCTTCCCAATGGGTAAGCAGTTGAGAAGAGTTCCATTTCAAATCAATTGAGCGCGCAAGAGCTCGAACAGCAGCGTCGCTCGTAGGCATAAGGTGCGTTCTGCGAAGCTGACTGAGTTGAATCCTGTGCTCGAGCAGGCGTAAAAAGCGGTATTGTTTCGAAAAAACTTGCGCGTCGGCTCTAGAAATGTAGCCAGCCTGGGCTAGCCGATCTATCGCGGTGAGTGTGTCAAGAACGCGTACGGAATCGTCTGTTCGTCCGTGCACCAGCTGCAGAAGCTGCACGGTGAACTCGATGTCTCGAAGCCCGCCCGGACCTAACTTGATCTGGCGGTCAACCTCCGCTGTAGGAATGTGTTCCATGACGCGCTCGCGCATTTTTTGGGCGGATTCTACAAACGCCTCTCGCCCGGCTGAAGCCCAAACGAACGGTTGCATTTTCGCAACGTATTCCTCACCCAACGACGCATCGCCGGCCAGGTGCCGCGCTTTTAGTAGAGCCTGAAATTCCCAGTTCTCGGCCCAGCGCTCGTAATAAGAAACGTGAGAATCCATGGTTCTAACCAGCGCCCCGGATTTGCCTTCTGGTCGGAGATTAGGGTCAACCTGCCAAAGCGCTGGTTCGGAGGCGCTCGCATCCATCGCTCTCATCAATCTCGTGGCCAACCGTGTCGCGATTTCGAGTGCGCGAGAGGCCTCGAGCTCTCCGCTTGGTTCGGCAACAAAGATCACGTCGACGTCAGAGATGTAGTTGAGTTCTCGTGCGCCACATTTACCCATTGCGATAACTGCAAGCCTTGTGGCGGCAACCTCGCTGGGTTCAAAACTTCCGTGCTCCTTAGAGGTGCTCAATTCCCAGCGCGCAACGGTCAAACCGGCCTCAATTGCGGCACCGGCGAGATCAGCGAGGTGAGCCGCAACGGTTGGCATTTCTGCCTGTTGGTCGATTGAAGTTAGGTCATAAGCGGCCAGTGCTGCCAATTGCTCTCGGTAACAAACTCGAATCGCCACCCACGCCTTTTCAGCAGATTCAATCTGACGTGTCGCTTCGGCAAAGAGAGCGTCGAGCGCGGCGCGATTAGGTAGCGAGCGATCTTTCTCGAAAACCTTTAGCGCCTCTGGTCGGCGACGCACGAAGTCGACGATGGCGCTAGATGCGCCAAGAGTGAGTATTAGACGATCAGAACTGCCCTCTTTAGAAAGCAATTTCTTCAGGTATTTAGCGTCAATGTCTGCGATGTCTAGAAGCGCGTTAAGGGACTGATCTGGCGAGGCTGACTTAGCAATTGAGGCAAACGCCGAGCGACCAACGTCGCCTACTTTGTTTACTAGCGAGTCAAGCTTGCCTACCGTGCCTTCAAGGTCTACGAAGCCGAGCCTGGCTAACTCTGAGAGCGTAGCCACAGCAGCCCTAGAGGGTTTCTAGGTTCTTCTGCAGTTCGAAAGGCGTAACTTGTGCGCGGTATTCGCTCCATTCGCGGCGCTTGTTGGCAAGCACATACGAGAAGACCTCTTCACCTAGAACCTCTGCCGCGAGCTCGCTCTCTTCGAGTTTACGAATCGCGTGGTCGAGGCTCTGCGGTAGAGGCTGGATTCCCATCGCTCTACGCTCTGAGTCGGTAAGGTTCCACACGTTATCTTCGGTTTCAGCAGGCAGCTCGTACCCCTCTTCAATGCCCTTTAGTCCAGCCGAGAGAATCAAGGCGTAAGCGAGGTAAGGGTTTGCCGCCGAGTCGATTGCGCGGTATTCGATGCGCGAAGAGTTTGCCTTATTCGGCTTGTAAAGAGGCACGCGAATAAGCGCTGAACGGTTGTTGTGGCCCCAGCAAACGAATGATGGGGCTTCGCCTCCACCCCAGAGGCGCTTGTAGGAGTTGACGTACTGATTGGTGACCGCCGTGATCTCAGGAGCGTGTTTTAGTACACCGGCGATGAACTGCTTACCGATCTTCGACAGGTGGTACTGCGACGACGGATCAAAGAACACGTTGTTGTCACCCTCGAAGAGCGACATGTGCGTGTGCATACCTGAGCCAGGATGCTCGGTGAAAGGCTTTGGCATGAACGTCGCATAAACACCCTGCTCAATTGCCACCTCTTTGATCACGGTTCTGAAGGTCATGATGTTGTCTGCCATAGTCAGGGCATCCGCGTAGCGCAGGTCGATTTCGTTTTGCCCGGGCCCACCCTCGTGGTGGCTGAACTCAACAGAAATACCGAGTTGCTCGAGCATAGAAACCGCGCGGCGTCTGAAGTCGTGAGCCGTACCACCGGGTACGTTGTCAAAGTAGCCGGCGCGATCTACCGGAATCGGCCCCTCTGGGCCAATTTGTGATGACTTTAGAAGGTAAAACTCAATCTCTGGGTGAATGTAGAACGAGAACCCCATGTCGCTAGCCTTTGCCAACGCTCTGCGTAAGACATTTCGCGGGTCTGCCGCGGCTGGCTGATTGTCAGGCGTTCGAATGTCGCAAAACATGCGTGCCGTTGGGTCGATCTCGCCACGCCAAGGCAGAATCTGAAATGTGCTCGGGTCTGGTTGCGCGAGCATATCGGCCTCATAAGTGCGAGCGAGACCCTCAATGGCACTGCCGTCGAAGCCGATTCCTTCGGCGAATGCACCTTCAACTTCGGCTGGAGCAATTGCGACAGACTTCAAAGTTCCGGCAACGTCGGTGAACCAAAGGCGCACAAACTTGACGCCGCGCTCTTCGATAGTTCTCAAGACAAAGTCACGCTGTCTGTCGCTCATTGGGGTCCTCTCTATAAC
This sequence comes from uncultured Micrococcales bacterium, assembly GCA_903880095.1. GTDB lineage: Bacteria > Actinomycetota > Actinomycetes > Actinomycetales > Microbacteriaceae > Rhodoluna. The sequence goes on from CAIRNX010000010.1 coordinate 241,572, forward strand.
CTGCTACTAGGCTAGTCGTTGTGCCCAAAATTCGCCTAGCCATGGTTCAAACAAACCCCGTCGTGGGCGATATTGACGCAAACGTTACAGCGGCATTCGAAAAAGTTCGCGAAGCGATTGCACAGGGTGCGAACCTCATTCAATTTGGTGAAATGGCTGTGACCGGCTACCCGATCGAAGACCTAGCAACGCGTCCTAGCTTCATCGCCGGCGCCGAAGAGGCGTTGGCCAGCCTCGCGACGAGATTAGAGCAAAACGGATTCGGCGAGATTCCTGTTGTCATCGGTCACCCTAGTTTTGCCGCCATACCGAGCGGTTGGGCGATTGCCCACAACAGCGCTTCGGTTCTGCTTAACGGTTCAATCTCTGCCACGTACAACAAGCACCACCTGCCTAACTACTCGGTCTTCGACGAATACCGAAACTTCGTGCCAGGCAGCGAACTACTGACCTTTGAATACCTCGGCAAAAATGTTTCTGTGGTCATTTGCGAGGACATCTGGCAGGACGGTGGCCCAGTGGCCCAGATCGCGGCCAACAAGACTGACCTCACACTCGTACTAAACGGTTCTCCGTTCGAATCAGATAAAGACGATCGCCGTTTGGCTTTGATCCGCAAGCTGGCTCAGGCGCAAAAAACGCACGTCTCATACGTAAATTTGGTCGGCGGTCAAGACGACTTGGTCTTCGACGGCGACAGCATTTTCGTTTCGACTACCGGCGAAGTGGTTGCGCGAGCCACCCAGTTCGAAGAAGACACGGTTCTGATTGATCTCTCCGACACCCCCGAACTAGCATCAGCTCACCAAGTCACTAGGTCAGATGACAACTGGCAAGTTTGGAATGCGTTGGTTTTGGGGCTTCGCGACTATGTGGACAAGAACGGCTTCAAAACTGTGGTTCTCGGACTCAGTGGTGGCATCGATTCGGCGGTTGTGGCGACCATTGCGGCCGATGCGATTGGTGCTCAAAACGTTTTTGGTGTTTCGATGCCGAGCAAATATTCATCAGAACACTCCAAAGGTGACGCCGCGGTGCTTGCCGAAAATCTTGGTTGCCAATACACAACCGTTGCGATTGAAGACATGGTCGCCACTTTCGAAAGCACCCTGCAACTCAGCGACCTAGCCTCAGAAAACCTGCAGGCACGTATGCGTGGTGTGATTCTGATGGCCGAAAGCAACACTCACGGACACCTGACCCTAACCACCGGCAACAAGTCTGAGCTTGCCGTGGGTTATTCGACCATCTACGGCGATTCAGTTGGTGGATTCGCACCAATCAAGGACGTCGAAAAATCCTTGGTGTGGCAGCTTGCGACCTGGCGAAACGAATGGGCAACGCTTCGAGGCGAGACTCCCCCAATTCCAGAAAACTCCATCACCAAGCCGCCATCTGCCGAGCTTCGTCCAGATCAAACAGACCAAGATTCGCTACCGGAATACGACGTGCTGGACGCGATACTCGACAGGTATGTCGAAAAACGCCAAGGAGCGGCCGATATTGTCGCCGCTGGCTTCGACGAAGCGGTCGTAACCAGAGTCATTGGTTTGGTCGACCGCGCAGAATGGAAGCGGCGCCAAGGCGCCATCGGCCCAAAAATCACCGGCATGGCTTTCGGCCGTGACAGACGCATACCGATCACTAATAGATACAGAGGCTAAAAATGACCGAACAAATACTTATCTCGAGCGGCGGACCCTGGGAGGCCAAAATCGGCTACTCTCGTGCCGTTAAAGCTGGCAACTATGTGCACGTGTCTGGTTCGACCGCAACAGTTGAGGGTGTGTTGCAGGGTGAGAATGACGCCTACACGCAGACGAAGGTCGCTTTCGAAGTTATCGCCGCAGCGCTGGCTCAGGTGGGCTACGGCTTAGAAAACGTGGTCCGCACGCGCGTTTACCTTGCAAACGCCGAAGACATGGACGCAGTGGGTCAAGCGCACGGTGAAATCTTCAGTGAGATTCGCCCAGCCGCCACCATGCTCGCAGGACTCAAATTCATCAACCCAAAGATGCTCGTAGAGATCGAAGTTGACGCGTGGAAGAACTAACACCGCGCATCGTTCGCACCTCGACCCTTAGCGAATTCAAGGCAGCTGGTCGCAAGTTCTCTTGCCTAACCAGTTACGACGCACTGACGGCGGGGGCATTCGACGAGGCCGGCATAGAAGTTTTGCTTGTCGGTGACTCGGCCGCCGACAATGTGCTCGGCTACAGCAGCACCTTGCCAATCACGATCGACGAGTTGATTCCATTTGGGCGGGCCGTTGCAGGTGCGACCCAACGATCTTTGGTAGTCGTAGACATGCCTTTCGGTAGCTACGAGACCGGAGCAGATGACGCTCTGGCTAACGGCATACGAATCATGAAACTCACCGGAGCAGGCGCTCTAAAGCTGGAGGGTGGAGAGCGTTCGGCTGCGGCCATTTCTGCTCTGGTAACCGCGGGCATCCCTGTGATGGGTCACATAGGTTTTACCCCTCAAAGTGTTCACGCGTTAGGCGGATTCAAGGTTCAAGGTCGTGGCGATTCACGAGAGCAACTGATCGAAGATGCGCTCGCCGTTGAAAGAGCAGGGGCTTTCGCGGTTGTACTCGAACTCGTTCCAGCCGAACTAGCTAGCGAAGTTAGCGCGATGCTTTCGATCCCAACTATCGGCATCGGCGCCGGCGCCGGAACCGATGGCCAGATTTTGGTTTGGACCGACTTTGCCGGGCTTCACGAGGGCAAACCACGAAAGTTTGTGAAGCGCTACCTCGAGCTGCGCGAAAACCTTGTTTCGGCTGCTGCCGCATATCGCAATGACATTGCCAGCGGAGTGTTCCCTTCAAAAGAGAACGAGTTTTAGTCTTCGGTCTCTTCTTGCGTTCGCCACGCGGCCGCGCGGGACCTAACGATGTCTAATGCGTTTCTTGCATCGGCTTCATCTTCAAACGGACCGATTCGATCTACCGAATTTGTCTTTCTGCCGAACTCAACATCGCCTGTTTTGGTGTTGAACCACCAGACCTCGGGCTCTCCCTGTGAATCAGACACTAGATACCAATCGTTAAACTCGTTGTATGCCCAAGGATAACTCCGGACACCTAATTCCAGGACGCGTTACCGCAATGCGTTCAGTGCCAGCAAACATTGCCAAGCCCGAATATGTCGGCAAAACGGCGCCTGCAAAAAACACCTTTGGGGACGTTTGGGCTCCAGAAGATATCGAGAAAATTCGAGCTGCCGGTCGAATCGCCGCCCAGTCCGTTGAGCTTGTCGGTGAAAACATCAAGCCTGGTGTTACTACCGAGTTTCTAGACCAAATAGCACACGATTTCATTGTCTCTCAAGGCGCGTACCCGTCAACGCTCGGCTACCGTAGCTACCCGAAATCAATCTGCACATCGCTTAATGAAGTCATTTGCCATGGAATTCCAGACGACACAGTAATTGCGAGCGGCGACATCGTTAACGTCGACATCACCGCCTACCTAAATGGCTTCCACGGCGATCTGAACAAGACCTTTGTGGTTGACGAGGTCAAACCTGAGGTCGCTGATTTGGTTACTAGAACTGAAGAAGCACTATTCAGGGCTCTTTCGGTTGTCGCCCCTGGGCGCCAGATCAATGTCATTGGCAGGGCGATTGAATCCTACGCAAAGCGCTTTGGCTATGGTGTCGTTCGTGACTTCACTGGCCACGGAATCGGCAGAAGCTTTCACTCCGGCCTGGTTGTTCCGCATTACGACGCAGCACCCAACTACGCCACCGAAATGGTTGAAGGAATGGTTTTCACTATCGAACCGATGCTGACCCTCGGCGGAATTGCATGGGACATGTGGGATGACGGCTGGACTGTCACAACCAAAGACAAATCGATCACCGCGCAATTCGAACACACCTTGGTAGTGACCGAGAGTGGCTACGAGCTACTCACCCTCCCTTAGGCGAGAATAGTCGCATGGGTAAAAAGGCTATTGGCATCGACATCGGCGGCACCGGAATCAAGGGCGCGCTGGTAGATGTTAAGGATGGCAAGCTTCTTTCGGAACGAATTCGTATGGAAACCCCTGAAGGCGGACGCCCAGACGAAATGGCCAAGGTAGTGCAGTCAATAGTCCGCGAACTGCGTGCAGCAAAAGACATTCCAGTTGGTATCTGTTTTCCGGCGGTGGTCCAGCATGGCGTAGCCAAGTCTGCTGCAAATGTAAGTTCTGAATGGATTGACTACGACGCTGATGCACACTTCACTGAGGCGCTTGGTCGTTCGGTTCACATGCTCAACGACGCCGATGCGGCTGGCTATGCAGAGGCGAAGTTCGGCGCAGCGAAGAAGCAAAAAGGTCTGAGTATTTTGACCACCCTGGGAACTGGCATCGGTACCGCACTTTTGAATAACGGAGTTCTAGTGCCAAACAGCGAACTGGGCCACTTGCCGCTCGAGGGTTCGACTGCCGAAAAGTTGGCTGCCTTTTCGGTGAAGGAACGCGAAAACCTAACGTGGGAGCAGTGGGCCGAACGGCTCCAGAAGTACTACACACTTCTCGAAAATCTACTGGTGCCAGATCTTTTTATCGTGGGCGGCGGAGTTTCTAAAGAGCACGAATTCTTTTTGCCATTGCTGAAGCTGAAGACTCCGATTGTTCCGGCTGAGCTAAAAAACGCTGCAGGCATTATTGGCGCAGCGACACTAGCCAACAAGCACGACTAAAGGTTTAGGACGGGTCGACCGATACGCCGGGTTCTGTACCCTTTCGGGTGGCGACCATCTATCTCGGAGTACCGTTACCGGCACCCTCTAGCGATCTACCCGAAGACTCGGGCGAGCAGCCCTCGAACGACTTCTGTCTGATCATGCTTCAGGCGAGGTTTACATAGCCGCTCCGATCACTCGGAG
>CAIRNX010000011.1 GCA_903880095.1 uncultured Micrococcales bacterium
GAGCTCGGCGGCGGTTCGATGACCGGTCTACCAATCATCGAGACCAAGGCAAACGACGTTTCGGCATACATTCCGACCAACGTGATCTCGATCACCGACGGCCAGATCTTCTTGCAGTCTGACCTTTTCAACTCGAACCAGCGCCCTGCCATCGACGTAGGTATCTCGGTTTCTCGTGTTGGTGGAGCAGCTCAGGTCAAGGGCATCAAGAAGGTTTCGGGAACCCTGAAGCTTGAACTTGCTCAGTACCGTTCGCTAGAAGCCTTCGCAATGTTCGCCAGCGACCTAGATGCGGCCTCGCGCCAGCAGCTAGCCCGCGGTGCACGTCTGATGGAGCTCCTAAAGCAGCCACAGTACTCGCCGTACCCTGTCGAAGACCAGACCGTTTCGGTTTGGGCTGGCACCACCGGCAAGCTCGACGAAGTGCCGGTCGAAGACGTTCTCCGCTTTGAGCGCGAGTTCCTCGACTACCTGCGCCGCAACACCAAGGTTCTCGACGTAATTGCCGAAACCAAGGAACTCAAGGACGACACCGTAGCAGAGCTAGATAAGGCTGTTATCGCCTTCAAGAAGGGCTTCCAGACCAAGGGTGGTGCAGGTTTGCACACCTCGGCTAAAGAAGAAGCCATCGCCGATGCAGATGTCGACCAAGAGCAGATCGTCAAGCAGAAGCGCAAGAAGTAAGTAAGAAGAAAGAAACAGCATGGGAGCGCAACTTCGGGTCTATAGGCAGAAAATTAAGTCTGCCCAGACGACCAAGAAGATCACTCGCGCAATGGAGTTGATCTCGGCCTCACGTATTGCCAAAGCGCAAGCACGTGTCGCCGCCGCTACTCCGTATTCGCGCGCGGTTACCCGCGCCGTCTCGGCCGTTGCAACTTACTCGAACGTCAAGCACCCGCTAACCACCGAGCCAGAGAAGATCACTCGCGCAGCGATCGTGGTCTTCACCTCTGACCGCGGTCTTGCCGGTGCGTTCTCGTCGAGCGTGCTCAAGGAGTCCGAGGCGCTAACCAATAAGCTCCAGGCCGAGGGCAAAGAGATCGACTACTACCTGGTCGGTCGCAAAGCCGTTTCGTTCTTCAACTTCAGACGCCGCGAGGCTCAGCAGAGCTGGATCGGTGGCACCGACCTTCCGGTCTTCGACACCGCCAAGGCAATCGCCGACACGGTCCTAGCCGCATTCGGTGAAGAGGGCGTCCAAGAGATTCACTTGGTCTTCAACCGCTTCGTTTCGATGATTTCGCAGGTTCCAGAAGTCGTTCGCCTACTGCCTCTAGAGGTTGTCGAAGGCGTCGAGGCTCCAACCAGCGACGAAGTGTTCCCGCTTTACGAGTTTGAGCCAGACGTAAACAAGGTGCTCGACGCACTCCTCCCGGTCTATATCGAGAGCCGAATCTTCAACGCCATGCTGCAGTCGGCCGCTTCAGAGCACGCCGCCCGCCAGAAGGCAATGAAGTCGGCAACCGACAACGCCGACAAACTGATCAAAAACTACACAAGACTGTCGAACGCTGCACGCCAGTCTGAGATTACCCAGCAGATTTCCGAAATTGTTGGTGGTGCCGACGCACTTGTCACCGCCGACAAGGACGCATAAAGAGAAAGAAAGAGAATGGCCGAGAAGATGAAGACCGCAACCGGGCGTATTGCTCGCGTTAACGGACCGGTTGTAGACATCGAGTTCCCACACGACTCGATCCCAGAGATCTACAACGCTTTGACCACTGTGATCGACCTGAACGGTGAGAAGACCACTCTCACCCTCGAGGTTGCTCAGCACCTAGGCGACGACCTCGTTCGTGCCATTGCTCTGAAGCCAACCGACGGCCTAGTCCGCGGCGGAAGCGTCAACGACACCGGTGCACCGATCTCGGTCCCTGTCGGCGACGTCACCAAGGGCAAGGTGTTCAACGTTGTCGGTGAAGTTCTCAACGGCAAGCCTGGCGAGAAGATCGAGGTCAAAGAGACCTGGCCTATTCACCGTCAGCCACCAGCCTTCGACCAGCTCGAGTCAAAGACCCAGATGTTCGAAACCGGCATTAAGTCGATTGACCTTCTAACCCCATATGTTCTTGGTGGAAAGATTGGTCTATTCGGTGGTGCGGGTGTTGGTAAGACCGTTCTAATCCAAGAAATGATCTACCGCGTTGCCGAAGACCACGACGGTGTTTCGGTGTTCGCCGGTGTTGGTGAGCGTACCCGTGAAGGTAACGACCTCATCGACGAAATGACCGAGTCTGGTGTTATCGACAAGACCGCTCTCGTGTTCGGCCAGATGGATGAGCCACCAGGCACCCGTCTTCGCGTAGCTCTTTCGGCACTGACCATGGCAGAGTACTTCCGCGATGTTCAGAAACAGGACGTTCTGTTGTTCATCGACAACATCTTCCGCTTCACCCAGGCCGGTTCAGAGGTTTCGACCCTTCTAGGTCGCATGCCTTCAGCCGTGGGTTACCAGCCGAACCTCGCCGACGAGATGGGCCTCCTTCAGGAGCGCATCACCTCGACCCGTGGCCACTCGATTACCTCGCTTCAGGCAATTTATGTTCCTGCAGACGACTACACCGACCCAGCCCCGGCGACCACCTTCGCCCACCTCGATGCAACCACCGAGCTTTCGCGTGAGATTGCATCGAAGGGTCTTTACCCAGCTATTGACCCACTAACCTCGACCTCGCGCATCTTGGACCCTCGCTACATTGCGAAGGACCACTACGAGACCGCGATCCGCGTCAAGGCAATCCTTCAGAAGAACAAGGAACTTCAGGAAATCATCGCCATCCTCGGTGTTGAAGAACTTTCTGAAGAAGACAAGGTCACAGTTTCACGTGCCCGTCGTATTCAGCAGTTCCTTTCGCAGAACACCTACATGGCTGAAAAGTTCACCGGTGTGAAGGGTTCAACCGTTCCGCTAAAGGACACCATCGAAGGCTTCTCGGCCATCGCCAACGGTGACCTTGACCACGTTGCAGAGCAGGCGTTCTTCAACGTCGGTGGCCTCGACATGGTTATGGCTAACTGGGACCGCATTCAGAAGGAAACCAAGTAATCATGGCTTCAACCCTTCGCGTAGAGCTAGTTGCCGCCGACAAGGCCGTTTGGTCTGGCGAGGCAAAGCTAGTGATCGCAAAGACCGTTGAGGGTGAGATTGGTCTGATGCCAGGTCACGAGCCTATGCTCGCGATTCTTGGATCGGGCGAAGTTCGAATCACCCTGCCTGAAGGCGAAAAGCTTGTAGCAAACGCCGAAGACGGTTTTCTTTCGGTTGAGCACGACGTAGTCACCATCGTGGCTCGCCACGCCGAACTGGTCTAAACAAACCTAAAAGTAAAACCCCCGGCCAGTGGTCGGGGGTTTTCTTTACTTCTGGGGCTTCTCTCGCCTGTTAGCGGCCGGAACCCACTTCACGTCGCCGCCGTGCTTAATGTTGGCGTAACGGGCAAGTACAAAGAGTAGGTCTGAGAGACGGTTGAGGTATTTGACCGCGACGATGTTCATGCCGCCCTCGGTGTGACCTTTCTTGCCAGGCTCGGTGCCGTGTGCCTCGATCGCGTGCCAGGTGGCGCGCTCTGCGCGGCGAACAACCGTGCGTGCGAGGTGTAGGCCGGCAGCCAAGCCGGATCCTCCCGGAAGAATAAACGAGTCGAGCTTCGGTAGGTCTTTGTTGTATTTGTCGATTGCAGCTTCGAGTGCGTCAACCCATACGGCATCAACGCGTAGTGGCTCGTATTCGTAGTGCTCGTTGAGCGGGTTTGAGAGGTCGGCTCCAAGATCGAACAGGTCGTTCTGAATCTGCGAAAGCAGGTGCAGGGTGTCTTCGTCGAATTCGCCGTGTGCGAGCGACACGGCAACACCAATAGCCGAGTTGGCTTCGTCCACGTCGGCATATGCCTCAATGCGCGGGTCGGTTTTGCGAACTCGCGAGAAGTTGCTCAAGCCCGTCATGCCTTCGTCGCCGGTGCGGGTGTAAATCTTGGTAAGTCTGACCATGGCTCAAGTTTAGGCTTGTAATCATGTTGTTCCTGTTGCCACCCTCTGAGACCAAAGAAGTCGGCGGTTCGCCACTGTCAATCTCTCAGGTTGCGTTGACGTTCGGTGGGCTCAACCCAGCCCGCGATGCCGTCTACGAGGCTCTGAAGGCTCTCTGCGAGCACCCTGACGAGGCAGCAAGAGTTCTAAAGCTCGGCAAGAAACAACTTGACCAGATCGAAATCAACCTTGCCGTGCAAGTCGCACCAACCATGCCGGCAATCAACCGTTACAACGGCACGCTCTACGACGCCATTCACGGCCGCGGGCTCAAGGGCACACCAACCGAACACAACCAGATCACCAATGAAATGTTCGAGCGAGCCAAAGACACCGTTCTTATTCAGTCAGCACTTTTTGGGTTGATTCCGGCAACCAACCTGATACCCAACTATCGACTAAGCGGCACAACCAACCTGCCTGACATCAGCCTCAAGGATGTTTGGGGCCCTGCGCACGAACCAATCTGGAGTCGCCTCGAAAACGGCCCGATCATCGACCTCCGGTCTAAGGCTTACGCCGAACTGGCACCTATCCCTGAAGGTGTAGAGCACTACTGGGTTGAGGTGCTTGATGCCAACAGCGGCAAAGCTTTGAACCACTTCAATAAGAAGGGCAAGGGGCAGCTCATCAATGCCATGCTCGCGGCGAAGACGGAGCCGAAGACCATTGCGGAGCTAATCAAGATTGCCAAGTCGGCTGGTTTGCGACTTGAAAAGTCACCAGTGGGGCTCAACCTCTTCGTCTAAAGCAGCCCTCGGTGTGATCTTCAACCATTCCGATCGCCTGCATGAGCGCGTGCATGGTGGTTGGGCCAACAAAGTTGAAGCCGAGTTTGCGAAGTGCTTTGCTCATTGCTTCTGACTCAGGGCTCTTGGTGAGATTACGGCGGTCTTCGGTAGGGGTGAAGGTTCTTACGAATGCCTCGATGCCGCCTTCTAGCTCCTTGGCAATTCTTGCGTTGTTGATTACCGCTTCGATCTTGCCGCGGTGGCGAATGATGCCTTCGTTTTGAAGCAGGCGCTCGACGTCTTGGTTGGTCATCTTGGCAACCTTGGCGATTTCGAAACCATGGAAGGCTTCACGGAAGCCTTCGCGGCGTTTGAGAATAGTTAGCCACGATAGACCGGCTTGGAAGCCTTCTAGGCTCATGCGCTCAAACATGGCGTCGTCGCCGGTAATGGGGGAGCCCCACTCGGTGTCGTGGTATTCGATGTAGATCTCGTCGCTGGTTACCCAGCCGCAGCGCTGCACTAGTCTTTGGTTTCGATTTGCTCGAGTTTTAGCAGCCAACGCTTGGTAGGGATTCCTTCGCCACCCGAGTAGCCGGTGATCTTGCCAGAGGTGCCGAGGACTCGGTGGCAGCCGATTAGAAGCGGAATCGGATTCGAACCAACAGCACCCCCAACTGCACGGCTTGCCTTGGGTTTGCCAATCTCGCGAGCAATGTCGGCGTAGCTGAGAACCTCGCCGAATGGGATTCGAGCAATTTCGTTCCACACGCTTTGCTGAAACTTGGTGCCGCGCGCTTCGAAACTGAAAGTGAACGCTTTGCGCTTGCCTTTGAAATACTCTGTGAGTTGCTTCTCGGCCTCTTTGAGAACCTTGGCTGCGCCGAAGGTCGGCCCAGGCGTCTTCGCCATGGTTAGTTCGACGATTGTTTCGCCGTCGGCGGTCAGGTTGATGTGGCCGACGGGTGAGGTGAATGTCGATTGAGCGAGCATGAGTTTATGGTAGTCCGAGAATGCAAGATTTTGGAGGCTGTGTATAAACCAGATGTTCACCAAAAAGAAACATAACCATCTAGCTCTTATTCGATTTAGCGAACACTAGATGGCAGAATTGCCAAAAGCTTTGAAAGGCGAACCATGAACCGAAGATTCTCGAAAATATTTTCAGCAGTAATCATTCTGGGACTTGCCCTCACCGGCACAGCAGTCACAAGTGTCGCAGCGAATGCCTCACCTCAGGTGTGCCAATTTTGCGACCTAACCGGAGCAGACTTCTCGGGTCAAGATTTGAGTGGTGCCGATTTCTCGGGTGACATTCTTACCAACGCTAACTTCAATAACGCCACCCTCGTTGGTGCAAATTTCACAAGTGCTAACCTAACGTTCAGCAGCTTCGAAGGTGTTGGAGCACCTCAAGCAAATTTCACTGGGGCAACTGCTACGGGCGCGCGATTTACTGACTCAGATCTAAACATGGCTGTCTTTCACGGAGTGAACGCAATGCGTTCGGACTTTTCGTATTCGTCAATCACAAACGCGGACTTCGGGTCGTCAAACCTAATGTCGGCGAAGTTTGTCAACTCAAACGTTCAGAATGCGTACTTCAATGGAGCGAGCCTGAACTTGGGCGATTTCACAGGCGCAAACCTCATTACTGCAGTGTTTACCAGCGCATCACTTGACCGCACCAACTTAAGTTACGCGAATCTGGCCTCGGCAAACTTATCATCAGCGAATATGACTCATGCGAACCTTATTTACAGTGGCTTGCAAGACGCCCTTCTAATTGAATCCGATTTGACCTTGGCAGACTTTGACCATGCGTTTCTCACAGGTGCAAATCTTGATCGCGCAAATGTAAATGGAATATCCTTCGATCAGATCACTTCTGGTTCGCTAAGCGGCGCGCCGCTTATGCGAACTTATGGCCTGAGTTATGTCAGTGGCTATTTTGTTGGTGCAGGGGTGAACCTCAGTGGCGCAGACCTAACAGGATTCAACTTGTCAGGTTTGGATTTGCAGCGTGTTGATTTCAGAAACGCCAATCTGACCAACGCGAACCTGTCGCTGAGTGACATGTCGGGCGACCTGCTTGAAAACTCAAACCTCACCAACGCAGATCTTCGTTACTCAAACCTAAGCAGAGCTTGGGCACCTGATGCGAATCTTTCAGGAGCTAATCTTCAAGGAGCCAATCTAACCGCAGCCAATATGAACGTCGTCAGCGTCCAAGGCGCCAACCTGAGTTCGGCAGTTCTCGACGGCGTAGACCTGAGTGCGCTCGATCTTTCGACAGTCACATTGACCGGGGCTAAGGGCTCGCTGATCAATCACGTCGGAACTCTTCCCATCGGCTGGTCGGTTGTGAACGGAACACTCACCTACAGAGCGCCAAGTATTTTGGCCACCAATAAGCCCTCAGTCTTTGGTGTTAATCTGTCGTCGAAGAGTGGTAAGGCAAAGTTGACTTTGCGAAGTGGTACGTGGGTTTCTGTTGCCAATGTGACTTTGGCTGCAAAGTGGTACGCGTGCAAGTTGCCTGTAAGCAAGTTGAGGTCAACGGTGCCAGCAGGCTGCAAGGCCATTGCTGGTGCTTTAGCCAATTCCCTGAAAATTGTTAAGGCTTTCAAAGGCATGTACATCGCCGGATTCGTTACCGCTACTGCTCCCGGTGCGGCAACGGTTTCTTGGTTTACAAAAACAACTAAAAAGATCTCATAGACAAAGAGAATCGCCCCAGCATTTAGCTGGGGCGATTCTCTTTTGGGTTGGACTTTAGAACAGGTCCCACGCCTTTGAGAGGCTATCGCGAAGGAGGCCCTCGAGCTCGTCGAACTCTGGCTGGCCGATGGTTAGCGGCGGAGCCAGCTGAACCACAGGGTCGCCACGGTCGTCTGAGCGGCAGTAGAGGCCCGCGTCATACATGTGGGTCGAAAGGAATCCGCGAAGCAACTTCTCGGCTTCTTCGTCGTTGAATGTCTCTCGGGTGTCTTTGTCTTTCACAAGTTCGATTGCATAGAAGTAGCCTTCGCCGCGAACGTCACCAACGATTGGTAGGTCACGAAGCTTGTCGAGGGTTGCCTTGAAAGCACCGGCGTTGCGGGCAACGTTGCCGACCAGGTCTTCTTCATCAAAGATGTCGAGGTTGGCAAGGGCTACGGCTGCCGAAACAGGGTGACCGGCGAAGGTGTAACCGTGAGGGAAGATCGCGGTGCCCTTCTTGAACGGTTCGAAGAAACGCTCGTTCACCATCAACGCTCCGATTGGGGCGTAGGCAGAGGTCATACCCTTCGCGCAGACAAGCATGTCTGGCTCGAAGTCGTAGAACTCGCTGGCAAACATTGTTCCGATGCGTCCGAAGCCGTCGATGGTTTCGTCAGCAACCAGGATCACGTCGTACTTGTCGCAGATTTCACGAATCAACTTGAAGTAGAGCTTCGGTGCGGTAAAGCAACCGCCCGAGTTCTGCACTGGCTCCAAGAAGAACGCTGCAACGGTGTCTGGGTCTTCGAAAAGAATCATTTCTTCGACGCGGTTGGCGGCCCAAATCGCGAAGTCATCTTCGGTCTCAAAGTCGTCTTGAGCGCGGTACCAGTTGGTGTTTGGCACACGGAAGGTGCTAGGTACTAGCGGCTCGAAGGCCTTCTTCATGCTCGGAATGCCGGTTAGCGAAAGAGCTCCGTGCGAGGTGCCGTGGTAGGCAACAGCGCGGGTCAGCACCTTGTGCTTCATCGGCTTACCGATCATCTTGAAGTACTGCTTAGCAAGCTTCCAGGCTGTCTCGTTGGCCTCGCCACCGCCGGTGGTGAAGAAGACGCGGTGAAGCGACTTCGGGGCATATGAGAGTAGGCGCTCTGAGAGTTCAACTGCAGGAGCGTGCACGTTTGACCAAATAGGGAAGTAGTCGAGCTGCTTCATCTGCTTGGCGGCTGCCTCGGCCAGCTTGTGGCGACCGTGCCCGGCGTTTACTGCGAACAGGCTCGAGATGCCGTCGAAGTACTTCTTACCGTTTTGGTCCCAGAAGTGGTGGCCTTCTGCTTTTGTGATGATAGGGATCGGGCTCTCCTCAAACTGGGAGTGCCTGGTGAAATGCATCCACATGTTTTCACGGGCTGCATGTTCGAGTTGTTTAACTGTTGGCTCTACGCCGGCCTTGCGGGCGTCTAGCAAGGGGGTTGCACGATCATTTATTTTATTCATGATCATGAGATATCACTCTTTACATTGGTTGGTTTTGAGGGCGCATCATCGCGTTCCCCAGTTGTAGAACTGCTTGTGCAACTTCAAGTAGACAAATGTCTCGGTTGAAGTTACTCCGGGCAGCGACCGGATTTTTTCGTTGAGGAGGTCGATGAGTTGTTCATCGTTCTCAAGGACTACCTCAACCAAAATGTCAAAACTTCCCGCGGTTAGCACCACGTAATCAACCTCGTCTAGTTCAGAGAGGGTTTCGGCGAGCGCGCGGGTGTCGCCGTTTGAGCGAATGCCGATCATCGCTTGGCGGTAGAAGCCGAGCTGCATCGGGTCGGTTACCGCGACCACCTGCATTACTCCTGCCTCGGTGAGCTTTTGCACGCGCTGACGCACGGCAGCTTCGCTCAAACCAACAGCCTTGCCAATTTCTGAGTACGAGCGACGACCGTCGTGTTGCAACTGCTCGATGATCGCCTTCGATACATCGTCCAGCTGACTAACCTTGGTGCGTGCTGTGCGAGACATACTACGATTTTGCCAGTGATTTCGGCATTTGGCTGGCGAAATCGAACCATTCTTGGGTTTTCGCAACGAATTCGTTACCAATTTGCCGAAAACAGTGACCGTGGCGCTAATACGATGGGGTTTCGTGGGGCTTTCTAAGGAGAACGCGGTGCAAGAGCTCAAGAGCTTTGTTGATGGTCGATACGTCTCTTCAACCAGTGGCGAAACGATGGACGTCATAAACCCGGCCACCGGGCAGGTTTACGCCACAGCGCCTAGATCCAACGCCGCCGATGTCGATGTTGCATACAGGGCAGCCGATAAGGCTTTTGGTTACTGGAGTGAAACAACGCCATCTGAGCGGCAGCTCGCACTGTTCAGAATCGCCGATGCCTTGGAGTCTCGGGCTGAGGAGTTCGCCGATGCCGAGAGTGAGAACACCGGTAAGCCGCGTGCCGCCCTGGTTCAAGACGAAATCATGCCTTCTGTCGATCAGATTCGCTTCTTTGCTGGTGCGGCTAGAAACCTTCAAGGTTTGGCGACGGCTGAGTACTCCAAAAATCACACGTCCTCTATTCGTCGTGAGCCGATTGGTGTTATTGGCCAAGTCACGCCGTGGAACTACCCGCTCAACATGGCGACCTGGAAGTTTGCTCCGGCACTAGCGGCGGGTAACACCGTGGTTCTGAAGCCTTCAGACACAACTCCTGTTTCTACGCTCATGCTCGCCGAATTGGCGTCCGAGTTCTTGCCTAATGGCGTCTTCAACGTGTTGACGGGCGACCGTGGTTCGGGCCGCGCTCTTATCGAGCACGAGATTCCGCAGATGGTTTCGATCACCGGTTCGGTTCGCGCTGGCATGGAGGTTGCGCAAAGTGCAGCTTTAGACCTAAAGCGCGTGCACCTAGAACTCGGGGGCAAGGCTCCAGTTATCGTTTTTGCCGATGCCGACCTCGAGAAGGCGGCAAACCAGATCGTTATAGCGGGCTTCTTTAATGCTGGCCAAGACTGCACGGCGGCTACCCGTCTCTTGGTTCATGAAGCGATCCACGACGAATTCGTCGCAATCCTCTGCGCGAAAGTGAGGGAGTTGGCGGTAACCGGGTCGCCTGATCGCGAAGACGTGCTATTTGGCCCGGTGAACAACGCCAACCAGCTTGAAAGGGTGAAGGGTTTTATCGATCGCCTGCCAGATCACGCCAACATCGAGGTGGGTGGGCACTCAATAGCTGGCGCTGGTTATTTTCACGAAGCGACCGTGCTAACCGGGTTGCTTCAGCAGGACGAACACATTCAGACCGAAATCTTCGGACCAGTGATTACGGTTCAAAAATTTGCCACCGACGAAGAAGCGTTGCGTTGGGCGAACGATGTCAAATATGGTCTCGCGTCTTCGGTCTGGACTCGAGACCACACGAGGGCCATGCGATTCTCCAAGGGGCTCAACTTCGGTTGCGTATGGATCAACACCCATATTCCGATCGTTGCCGAGATGCCTCACGGCGGGTTCCGTCACTCTGGCTATGGCAAAGACCTCTCGCAGTACGGTTTTGAGGATTACACGCGCATCAAGCACGTGATGTCTTACATCGGCGACTAATCCACAAGGTTTGCAAAAGGGTTTTAGCCGCCGGGTTTGGCCTTCAAACTTTTTGAATGCAACTTGTTTGGCTAATCCCTTCGCTCGCAATGGGCGTCTATTTTGGGTTGAGCACAGGCATGTGGCAGTTGGCGATGATGTCGGGGCTTTCAGCGCTCATCGCCCTAATCATGCGTTTCAGGCGCGCCAGTGCGAAGCGGTTCGAAATGCAGATACGCGCTCGCGGAGTTTTTGTGAACGGTCGGCGTGCGCCGAGGTGGATCAAACTTTGGCCCAAGGCATGGCGTGAGGAGTACGAGAGGCAACTGCACTTGCTAGTGGCTGGAATGCAAACGCAGCTTTTGAAGATGCGCACCGAGCCGCTTAGCTTCGTGGCAGGGTTTGGTTGCGAACTCAACCTGTTGGTCGACGGCCCGCACCTGTTTCTGGTTGGCCCGACCGGTTCTGGCAAGAGCAAGTTTTTAGAGCTCGCGCTCGGGTCGATTTCTGGTGAGCCACGGCTGCTCTTAGCCGATTACAAGGGTGGTGCCACTCTCTCTCGTTTTGGCGACTGCGTGACCGACCTAACTCCATCGGGGGAGCGCGAGTCGTTTTGGGCC
The DNA here is from genome assembly GCA_903880095.1 of uncultured Micrococcales bacterium. GTDB lineage: Bacteria > Actinomycetota > Actinomycetes > Actinomycetales > Microbacteriaceae > Rhodoluna. The sequence continues at coordinate 11,661 of CAIRNX010000011.1, forward strand.
GGCCTAAATCGCCTGTTGCACGAGCGTGAAGAATATTTGGCCCTGCACGCGGTCTCAATCTCGTCGCAGACCAGTCTCGAACCGGTGGTGGTCGTAGTCGACGAGCTGGCTCATGCGATCCGTGAAGACAGGCAGGCGCTCCCGGCGCTTAGTTCGGTAGCCGCTAGGGGGAGGTCGCTAGGGGTTCACCTGATCTGCGCGAGCCAATCGGTTTCTGGGATCCCAAGGGAACTATTGGTGAACCTGAACTTGCGTGTTGTGCTTGCCGGAACAGACGAGGTTGACGCGTTGCAACTCGGTGCAAAAACTCGCCCCACCAAAATTGCTGGCATGGGTGTAGGTCAAGTTGTTGGTGGGCCCGAGTTCAGGTTTCCGTTTAAGCCAATGCCGATTCGAGCGATTTAGCAACCAAGCCGTGAGCCTTGGCAACAGGTTCATTGACCAGTTCGCCGGCATGAGTGTTTAGCCCAAGAGCTAGAGACGCATCGGCCTGGCAAGCTGTCTTCCACCCGTTGTTCGCGAGCGAACGGGCATAAGGCAGGGTTGCGTTGGTTAGTGCGTAGGTTGAGGTGTGCGGAACAGCTCCGGGCATGTTGGCCACGCAGTAGAACACGGTCTCGTGAACTTTGAAGGTTGGATCTGCGTGCGTTGTCGCGTGTGAATCCTCGAAGCAGCCACCCTGGTCGATTGCGATGTCGACGAGCACTGAGCCAGGCTTCATCTTCTTCACTAGAGCATTGGTGACCAGCTTCGGAGCCTTTGCGCCAGGAATAAGAACCGAACCGATAACGAGGTCGGCCTCGGTTACCACGCGGTCGATCTCGAAGGTGTTCGAGACGATGGTGCGAAGGCGTCCGGCGTAAAGTGCGTCAAGCTCGCGAAGACGGTTGAGGTTGGTGTCTAGCACGGTAACCTCGGCACCCATGCCCACTGCCATCGCGACCGCGTTGGTGCCGGCGACGCCGCCACCTAGAATTGCAACTTTTGCTGGGCGAGTTCCAGGCACGCCGCCGAGAAGAATGCCATTGCCACCGTTTTGACGCATCAGTGTCGATGCACCCACCTGAACCGAAAGGCGCCCGGCGACCTCGCTCATCGGAGCCAGGAGGGGTAGCTGACGGTTTGGCAGCTGAACGGTTTCGTATGCAATCGCGGTGACCTTTTTCTCAACCAACTGCTGGGTTAGTTCGAGGTCGGCTGCGAGGTGAAGGTAGGTGAAAAGCACTAGGCCCTCGCGCAAGAAGCCGTATTCCTGCTCGATTGGCTCTTTAACCTTTAGAACCATGTCGCCAGACTCCCAGGTGGTCTTGGCGTCTGGGGTGATCTTTGCACCCGCGCTCTGGTATTCGGCATCGGTGATCGATGAGCCGAGACCGGCGCCGGCCTGCACGAAGACTTCGTGGCCAGCTACTACGAGTTCGTGAACTCCGGCCGGGGTGATGGCAACGCGGAATTCGTTGTTTTTTACTTCGCTCGGGACACTAACCCGCATGATTCTCCTTGTGGTGGCACCTTTGCCACGTCCACCCAAAAGCCTAGCGCGAACCGTATTGGTGTTTCGTGTCCAAATGGCTTTAACTTGTGGCAGTATTTTTCTATGCGCAGTATTCGGGCGCAGGTTCTTTGTTGTTGGTCGGGATCATTCCCTTTTCGATAGAAAAGAGTTCAGCGTGGACGCAAAACAAATCACTCGTCGAAGTTTATTCGCGGGTGCTGGCGCGCTTTCAATTACCGCAGTGCTGGCAGCTTGTGCACCCGGTGCAACCAAGACCGTTTATTGGGACAACTGGCCTTATTACATGGACGGCGAAGCCGACGGCTCGTTCCCAACCCTCAAAGACTTCGAAGCCAAAACCGGCATTCACGTTGAATACGCAACCAAGGTCGACGACAACAACACCTACTACGCGAGCATTAAGAACCAGCTTGCCGCTGGCACCGACACCGGCGCTGACACCTTCTGTCTAACCGACTGGATGGTTGGCCGCCTGATTGGCGACAACGACCTAGCCAAGCTGGACTACAAGAAACTACCGAACGTTACCGCAAACCTCGACCCAGCGTTCAAGGGCGCCGGCAGCTTCGGTGACTTCGACCCGGGGCGCGCCTACTCGCTTCCTTGGAAGGGCATCATTGCCGCAGTTGGTTACCACAAGGTCAACTACAAGGCGCTCACCGGCAAAGACGCACCTGCAACTCTTGAAGACCTTTGGGCACCTGAGCTAAAGGGCAAGATTGAGGTTCTTTCTGAGATGCGCGACACACTCGGCATCATCATGATGGCTAACGGAGTCGACATTGCTAAATTCACCAAGGCAGACTTTGATGCCGCGCTTGCGCTTTTCAAGTCGAAGGTTGACTCTGGTCACATTCGTGGCGTCAAGGGCAACAGCTACATCGATGACTATGTGAACGGCGACGCGGTCGCGGGCATCGTCTGGGCCGGCGACCTCATTGCCACCAATACCGAGGCTGGCAACCAAGACCTCGGCTTCGTTCTTCTCGACACCGGCTCAACCTTTGCAACCGACAACTTCGTGATCCCAAAGGGTGCCAAGAACAAGGAATTTGCTGAGCAGCTAATCAACTACTACTACGACCCAGAGGTTGTAGCGAAGTCATCGATTGGCGGCGTCTTTTATGTTCCGCCGGTTGCTGGCGTGAAAGAAATTGTGGCCAAGACCAACCCTGAGCTTGCTGCCAACGAAATGCTGTTCCCATCTGCCGACACCTACGCAACCAAGCTTCGCCACTTCAGAACTCTCACCGCCGAAGAAGACAACTCCTTCTCGCAGGCTTGGTCTGACGTCTCCAACGGAGTTGTGTAATTGGCCGGCGAGCTTTCAGTCGCAGGCGCCGATCTAGAACTTATTGATGTCCGCAAGGACTTTCCGGGCTTTACTGCGCTCGACGACATGGACCTTCACATTCCTGCTGGTCAGTTCTTCGCGCTACTTGGCCCGTCTGGTTGCGGCAAAACCACAACCCTTCGAATCGTTGCCGGGCTAGAGACTCCCACCCAGGGCCGAGTTCTAATTGGCGGCAAAGACATCACTGACACCAAACCACATGAGCGCCCGGTCAACACCGTGTTTCAGTCTTACGCACTGTTCCCGCACATGACCATTCTTGACAACGTCGCCTTTGGCTTGCGCCAGCGAAAGGTTGAAGACCCAATCGCTAAGGCCCAAGCTGCACTCGACCTGGTTGAGCTTGGTCACATCGGCGAGCGTCGCCCACAACAGCTTTCGGGTGGCCAGCAGCAGCGCGTTGCGCTCGCTCGCGCACTCGTGAACCGCCCGTCGCTTTTGCTTCTTGATGAACCACTCGGCGCGCTTGACCTAAAGCTTCGCCGTCAGATGCAGATCGAGCTCAAGGCAATCCAGATGGAGGTCGGCTTGACGTTCCTTCACGTTACTCACGACCAAGAGGAGGCCATGGACATGGCCGACACCGTGGCCGTCATGAACAAGGGGCGCATCGAGCAAATGGGTGCTCCCGAAGCCCTTTACGATCGACCAAAGACCGCCTTCGTCTCGAAATTTCTAGGTCAGTCAAACCTTTTTGTCGGCAAAGTTGTCGACTCAAACGCAAACTCGGTTTCGATCGAAGTCGGCGGTTCAAAAATCACGGTAGACAAAAAACGTGCCGAAAAGCATGAAGGCACGATTGCGATTGGTGTTCGCCCAGAGAAGGCCACGTTCCACGAGTCAAAGCCGACGCTTGGTGCTGACCACGTGCTAATCGGCCCTGGTGAAATTATCGACATCCGCTTCACCGGTGTCAGCAACCAGTACCTAATCGAGGTTCCAAACGTCGGCGAAATCACCGTCTTCGCACAGAACGTTGGCAAGAGCCCGGTTGTTGAACTTGGGGCAAAGGTTTGGATCTCTTGGAAGGTTGAGCACTCATTCGGTTTGCGCGACCTACCTGACGGCACCGAAGACCTAGGCTAGCCGTGGCTTTCGCGGCTTTCGGTTCGAGCGCTCCAACCACGCAGGGTCAGACCAAGTCTGGTCGCGTGGTTCTTGCCCTGTTGCTGCCCGGTTTGATCTATCTAGTTTTATTCTTTGTGATTCCACTGGTTTCGCTGGTTCTCACCTCGCTTGAGGCTCCCGCTGCTTCAGGCAAAATCGGTGAGTACGTGCCCGGTGTCGATTTCGCCAACTACTCATACGTGGTCACAAAGTACTGGCCGCAGATTGCCAGATCGTTTGGCTTTGCGTTTCTGGCAACCATAATTGCGCTGTTGATTTCTTACCCGCTTGCCTACTTCATCGGCGTTAAAGTCAGAAGTCGACCAATGCTTCAGCGCATGATGGTCACACTCGTAATAGCACCATTTTTCATCTCGTTCCTGCTTCGCACGATTGCCTGGAAGCAGATGCTTGCCGACCACTCGCCAATCATGGAGTGGGCTCACCAGGTTGGGCTGATGTCACCTTCGCAATCGTTCATCGGCTCTGAGGCGGCAGTCGTTTTTGGGTTGGTATACAACTTCATCCCGTTCATGACGCTTCCGCTCTACACCAGCCTCGAGCGCCTCGACATTCGTTTCTTGGAGGCGGGTTCAGACCTCTATGCGAGCCCTGCAAAGGTGTTCCGCAAGATCACACTGCCGCTTTCGATGCCTGGAATCATCTCAGGAACCCTGTTGACGTTTATTCCAATCGCGGGTGACTACGTGAACGCGAGCCGCGACTTCTTGGGTTCGTCGAACACCTCGATGATCGGAACCATGGTTGACGCAGACTTCTTGCAGAACCGAAACTACCCGGCCGCCTCGGCGATGTCGGTCGTGCTCATGGGCATTATCTTGATTCTGGTCACCTGGTATGTGAGAAAGAGCGGAACGGAGGACCTCCTCTAATGAAGGCTCTACGTTCTTTCTGGTCTGGTCTCAAGCGCGGTTCGCTGCCGGTTTATGCGCTCATCGCTCTTGTTTTCTTGCTGACCCCGATCTTCTACACGATCGTGTTCTCTTTTAACAAGTCACTGCGCCGCAACACCGTCTGGAACTCGTTCACTTTCGACAACTGGACGCACATCTGCGCCCGCCAAGACCTTTGCAGCGCGGTTGGCAACTCGATCATGATCAGCTTGATTTCGACCCTGATCGCCACAGCGCTTGGCACGGCCCTCGCCATCGCGCTCGTTCGCTACCGATTCAAGTTCCGTTCGGCAGTCAACTTTGCGTTGTTCTTGCCAATGGCAACGCCAGAAATCGTCATGGGTGCAGGACTTGCTGGTTTGTTCTTCAACGCTGGTGTCGGGCCCGGCTTTGTGCCAACAGTCATTGCTCACGTGATGTTCTGCCTGAGTTTCGTTGTGGTCACGGTTAAAGCGAGAGTTCAGACACTCGACCCAGCTCTCGAAGAGGCCGGGCGAGACCTCTACGCCAACCCGAGCCAGGTGTTCTGGAAGATCACGTTCCCGCTTTTGCTACCTGGTGTGCTTTCGGCAGCGCTACTTTCGTTCGCATTGTCTTTCGACGACTTCATCATCACGTATTTCAACTCGGGTTCGGTGAATACTTTCCCGAAGTTCATCTACGTGGCAGCCAAGGGCGGCGTGCCGGCGCAGGCCAACGTCATCGCGTCATCGGTGTTCTTGCTAGCGATTGTCATCGTCTTGGCAACGCAGATCTCGAGCCACTTCAAGCGCAAGCGCCTTCAGCACGTCAAGTAATTAGAGGTTGGCGATTCCTGCTTCAAGGATGTCCAGCGCCTCGTTCAAGAGTGCGTCAGAGATTGCAAGCGGTGGCAAGAAGCGAATCACGTTGCCGTAGGTTCCGGCGTTCAAGACCATGACACCGTTTGAGGTGCAGTGCTTAACAACCTTCTCTACCGCAGAAGCATTCGGGGTCAGCTTGCCATCGTTCTCAACGAACTCGATCGCAATCATCGCGCCACGGCCACGAACATCACCCATAACTGGGTACTTGGCCTTCATTGCGTTTAGACGCTCTAGAAGAATCTTTTCGATGCGGTGAGCGGCTTCAAGCACGCCGCCTGCCTCGATCTGCTCGAGAACAGAGACGGCTGCGGCAGCGGCAACCGGGTTGCCACCGTAAGTGCCACCAATGCCGCCAGCGTGCGAAGAGTCCATGATCTCGGCGCGACCTGTAACCGCCGAAATCGGCATACCGCCGGCGATTCCCTTGGCAATGGTGACGAGGTCGGGCTCGAAGCCTTCCTCCCAGTCGCTGGCAAACCACTTGCCGGTGCGGGCAATGCCTGCCTGAACTTCGTCGGCTACCAAGACAATGCCGTTTGCGCGGCACCAGTCTTGCAGGGTCTTCAAGAAGCCAGGGGCCGGGACGATGAAGCCACCCTCACCCTGAATCGGCTCGATTACAAGGGCTGCGAGGTTTGTTGCTCCAACCCGCTTCTCCATGTAAGTAATGGCGCGGGCGGCGGCCTCAGGGCCTGTCATGCCAGCTGCGTCACGGAAAGGGTAAGACATTGGCACGTGGTGAACACCAGGTGCGAACGGACCAAAGCCAGAGTTGTAAGGCATGGCCTTGAAGTTCATGGCCATGGTCAGGTTGGTGCGGCCGTGGTAAGCGTGGTCGAATACGGCGATTTCGCCGCGTCCGGTGAACTTGCGAGCAAACTTCACTGCGTTTTCAACTGCCTCGGCGCCCGAGTTGAAGAGCGCGCTCTTCTTGGCAAAGTTGCCAGGCGTGTGCTTGTTCAAAAGCTCTGCTACGCGCACGTAAGGCTCGTAAGGGGTGACGGTGAAGAGCGTGTGGGTGAGTTTGGCAACCTGCTCCTGAACCGCTTTAACCACGCCATCATTGGTGTGACCGATGGTGACAACACCGATGCCAGAACCGAGGTCGATGAACTGGTTGCCGTCTACGTCCTGCAAGATCGCGCCGTGTGCGCGCTCGATGTAAACGGGGAGTGCAGCGCCAACACCAGCAGAGACATGCTTTAGGCGGTTGGTGTGCAGGGCAGTGGACTTGGGTCCTGGAATAGCGGTTACGATTTTGCGTTCTTGCTCCATGTCTAAAGTCTAAGCCCGTGAGTCGTGAGACGGGTGGCAAGATTGAACCATGCGCCGCGTAATCATCCTCGGATCCACCGGATCCATCGGAACCCAAGCCCTCGAGGTCATTGCCGCTAACTCTGATCGCTTCGAAGTGGTTGGTTTGGCGGCCGGCAGCAACAGCGAACTTCTCGAATCACAGGCTCACGCCTTTGGTGTGAAAAAGGCGGTTCTCGGGGCCGAAGCTGCTACCGAGTTGGTAGAGACCACCAGTGCAGACGTGGTTGTGAACGGCATCACCGGGTCGATTGGGCTGGCGCCGACCCTGGCAACCCTTCGCACCGGCAAAACCTTGGCGCTTGCCAACAAAGAATCTCTCATTGTCGGCGGTCGCTTGGTAACCGAGCTGGCCAAACCGGGGCAAATCGTGCCGGTGGATAGCGAGCACTCGGCTCTGGCTCAATGCCTGCTTGCCGGTGAAACCGCGGAGGTGCGAAAGCTGATCCTTACCGCTTCAGGTGGCCCGTTCAGGGGCTGGACGCGCGAGCAACTAGAAACTGTCACGCCAGAGCAGGCGCTAAACCACCCGACCTGGGTAATGGGCAAGGTGGTCACCACAAACTCGGCGACACTGGTCAACAAGGGCCTCGAACTCATCGAGGCGCACCTGCTTTTCAACGTTCCGTTTGAGCGAATCGAAGTAACCGTGCACCCTCAATCGGTCGTGCACTCGATGGTTGAGTTTGTTGACGGCTCGGTTATCGCACAGGCTTCGCCGCCAAACATGAAACTCCCGATTGCTCTCGGAATGTCTTGGCCTGAGCGCCTTGCCAACGTAGCTCCCGCCTGCGATTGGACTAAAGCGCATAGCTGGACCTTCGAACCTCTAGACGAGAGCGTATTCAAAGCAGTCAAACTAGCTCGCCAAGTTGGCTCTGCCGGCTCAACCTACCCGGCTGTTTATAACGCTGCAAACGAAGAGGCGGTCGAAGCTTTTCATCAGGGTCGAATAGGTTTCAACCAGATTGTTGACCTTATCGAACGCGTTGTCGACGCCCACGCTGCAGAAGTTGAAATGTCTCTTGAAGGCGTGCTTGCTGCCGAACGCTGGGCTCGCGAAAGGGCTAACGCTCAAATCGCCACCGCCTGTTAGGCAAACTGTCAGACAACTGGGTTAGGTTTCTCGCATGGGCATAGTCGTAATCATCATCGGTCTGGCACTTTCGATCGGTCTCCACGAGTTCGGCCACTTGATTCCGGCAAAACTTTTCGGTGTTCGTGTGCCGGTTTGGGCAATCGGTTTTGGTCCAAAACTTTTCAGTAAAAAGATTGGCGAAACGGGGTATTCGTTCCGCCTAATACCGCTCGGCGGCTACATCACGATGATCGGAATGTATCCACCAGATCGCAAAGGCAAAGATTCATCACGGCGGTTTGGCAGGTCTATCGCAGCGGCGAGAGGGGCTCACGCCGAGCACATGGCAGAAGGCGATGACGGTGTAAGAACGCTTTACAGCCTCCCCGCATGGAAGCGGATCATCATCATGTTTGGTGGGCCATTCGTAAACCTGGTTATCGGTCTCATCGTGTTGACAAGCGTGTTCAGCAGCGTCGGTACGACGGCCCAGACCACGCGAGTGGCAAAGGTTGTCGAATGTGTGGCAGCCATGACGCAGGGGGAGTGCACGTCTGATTCTGCGCTTACTCCGGCCAAAATCGCTGGCCTCGAGGCTGGTGACAAGGTTGCCGCACTCGATGGCAAAGCAGTCGCGAGTTACGCCGAGGTTCAGACTCAGCTTCAATCAAAGTCCGGAGACGTCGCGCTTACTGTTGAGCGCGCTGGCGTACCTGTCGTAAAGATCTTGCCTGCGGTGTGGGTAACCATGCCTGTCACCGACCCTGCAACGGGCAAGTCAGTGAGCAAGCGCGTGCGAATCATCGGCGTGAACTTCGCGGTCGATCGAGTGGCTCTAGGTTTCGTTGAGAGTGTTGGGCGAGCCGGCGAAATGGTGACCGGCACATTTGCCATGATCACCGAGTTTCCGCAGCAGGTTTATTCAGCCGTACAAAAAACATTTATGAGCGAAAAACGCGACCCGGCAGGAGCGGTTTCGATTATTGGTGTGGCGCAGGCGTCAACCAAGGTCGACTCCTTGGCCTATTGGTTCTACCTACTTGGTTCGCTGAACATTGCGCTTTTCGTTTTCAATATGATTCCTCTGCCGCCGCTGGATGGCGGCCACATCGCCGGCGGCGTATACGAGTATTTGAAACGCGGTTTCTTCAAGCTTCTTCGCAAAAAAGACCCGGGACCCGTCGACACCGCACTCATGGCACCTATAGCTCAGGTGATGTTTGTCATCTTATTCATAGTCGGAATATTGATGGCCGTATCTGACCTTGTGAACCCAATTACCTTCTAGGGTTTTAGACTTAGTCTGTGGCTGCAATCAATCTAGGACCTCGCAAGACTCCGCCCCCAGTGCTCACGCCAAGGCGTAAGACTCGCCAAATCATGGTTGGCAAGGTTGCCGTTGGTGGTGACGCTCCAATTTCGGTTCAATCGATGTGCACAACTCCGACGACCGACGTGAACGCGACGCTTCAGCAGATCGCCGAACTGACCGCGTCTGGTTGCGACATCGTCCGTGTGGCAGTGCCGAGCCAAGACGACGCAGATCGCCTTCACCTGATTGCACGCAAGTCGCAGATTCCGGTAATCGCCGACATTCACTTTCAGCCAAAGTACGTCTTTCAGGCAATCGATGCCGGTTGTGGCGCCGTTCGCGTAAACCCTGGCAACATTCGCCAGTTCGATGACCAGGTTGGCGCTATTGCCAAGGCTGCCAAAGACGCTGGTGTCTCGATTCGCATCGGCGTAAACGCCGGTTCGCTAGACCCGCGCCTGCTTCAGAAATACGGCAAGGCAACCCCTGAGGCACTCGTTGAGTCAGCCGTCTGGGAGGCTTCGCTTTTCGAAGAACACGACTTTCACGACTTCAAAATCTCGGTCAAGCACAACGACCCGGTGGTCATGGTGAAGGCTTATGAGCTTCTCTCTGAGCGTGGTGACTGGCCACTGCACCTTGGTGTGACCGAGGCTGGGCCTGCGTTCCAAGGCACCATCAAGTCTTCTGTAGCCTTCGGCGCTCTGCTTTCGCGCGGTATAGGCGACACCATTCGTGTTTCGCTGTCTGCTCCGCCCGTTGAAGAAATCAAGGTCGGTTCGCAGATTCTCGAATCACTAAACCTTCGACCTCGCAAACTAGAAATCGTTTCTTGCCCTTCTTGTGGCCGCGCTCAGGTCGACGTTTACACCTTGGCCAACGACGTCACCAAGGGTCTCGAAAAGATGACAGTTCCGCTACGAGTCGCCGTTATGGGTTGCGTAGTCAATGGCCCTGGTGAGGCACGTGAGGCCGACCTAGGCGTTGCCTCGGGTAACGGCAAGGGGCAGATTTTCGTTAAGGGTGAGGTCATCAAGACAGTGCCTGAGAGCGAAATCGTCGCCACACTAATCGAAGAGGCCAATCGCTTGGCTGCCAGCATGGATCCGGCGCTTGTAGGTTCGCCTCAGGTAGTCGTAGCCCAAAAGTAAGAAACCAATGCCAATTCGTCTTTCAAACCTTTTCCTTCGCACACTTCGCGAAGACCCTGCCGAGGCCGAGGTCGAGAGCCACAAGCTCCTCCTTCGCGCCGGATACATTCGACGCGCCGCTCCGGGTGTATACACCTGGCTACCGCTAGGCCTTGCCGTGAAAGCGAAGGTCGAAAAGATTGTTCGCGAAGAGATGGCAAACGCCGGCGCCCAAGAAGTGTTTTTTCCGGCGCTACTGCCGCGTGAGCCTTTTGAGGTTACCGGTCGCTGGACCGAATACGGCGACAACCTATTTCGCCTTCAAGACCGCAAGAAGGCCGATTACCTTCTAGCGCCGACCCACGAAGAGATGTTCACCCTCTTGGTGAAAGACCTCTACTCGTCATACAAAGACCTACCTGTCTGCCTGTATCAGATTCAGAACAAATACCGAGACGAAGCCCGCCCGCGAGCCGGGCTCCTTCGCGGTCGTGAATTTGTGATGAAAGACGCTTACTCGTTCGACATCGACGACGAAGGCCTTAAGTGCGCCTATCAGGCCCAGCGTGACGCCTACGAGCGCATCTTCACCCGGCTGGGAGTTGACTACGTGATCGTGAAGGCTGACGCCGGCGCAATGGGCGGCAGCGCCTCAGAAGAGTTCTTGAGCCCGAGCCCGATCGGCGAAGACACCTTTGTGCGCTCGCCAGGCGGCTATGCCGCGAACGTCGAAGCAGTGGTGACCCCTGCGCCAGCAGCCTTGCCAATCGTTGGTCAGCCGGCGGCTGTTGTTCACGACTCAGCAAACACTCCCACCATCGCAACCTTGGTTGCCTTGGCAAACGCCGATGTCAAACGTGCAGATGGTCGCGAATGGACAGCCGCCGACACGTTGAAGAACGTTGTTCTGGCGCTCACCTCACCAGAAGGCAAGCGCTCGCTTGTCATGGTTGGCGTGCCAGGCGACCGCGAGGTCGATGCCAAGCGCGCCGAGGCTGCTTTCGCGCCAAACGAGGTTGAGCAAGCCACCGAAGAAGACTTTGCCAAGAACCCAGAGTTGGTTAAGGGCTACATCGGGCCAAAGCCTGGCGGTTTCAACGGGATCAAGTACTTCGTCGACCCACGTGTAGTCGAAGGTACAGCGTGGATCACAGGCGCAAACGAAAAAGAAAAGCATGTCTTTGACTACGTTTACGGTCGCGACTTTGAATCCGACGGCATCAAAGACATCGCCGAGGTTCGCGCCGGAGATCCAGCCCCAGACGGCTCTGGCCCTCTTGAATTGGCTCGCGGTATCGAAATTGGCCACGTTTTTCAGCTCGGTCGCAAATATGCCGAAGCCCTTGACCTAAAAGTTCTTGACGAAAACGGCAAACTTGTAACCGTCACAATGGGTTCTTACGGAATCGGTGTTACCCGAATCATCGCAGTGCTCGCCGAAGCCAACCACGACGAAAAGGGCCTTATCTGGCCTGAGGCGGTTAGCCCTGCCGACGTCTACATCGTCGCCGCGGGTAAAGACGAGCACATCTACGAGGCTGCCGAGAAACTTGCCGCTGAGCTAGAAGCCAATGGCAAAACAGTCATTCTCGACGACAGACAAAAAGTTAGCCCAGGTGTCAAATTCTCAGATGCCGAGCTCATCGGCGTGCCTCATATCATCATTTGTGGCCGCGGACTCGAGAACGGCGAAGTCGACCTTTGGGATCGCCGCACTGGTGAGCGTCGCGCAGTCGGGTTAGACTCGGCTCTGCAAGAAATTATTTAATAACTGAAAAGGAGTCTTCATGGACATCGATTTGAGAATCCTGAAGACGATCGAGTCAGACCGAGGCATTGTCTTCGGCGAACTGGTCGAAATCATTGAAGCCGCAATTCTCGCCGCCTATTTGAAAACAACAGGCGTGTTCTTGAAGCGCGACCAGACCCACCCAGCCAGGGCTCACCTTGACCGCGTAACCGGCGCAGTTCACATTTTCTCCAAAGACCTAGACGAAGACGGCAATGCCGTTGGTGAAGAAAAAGACGTCACCCCAGAAAACTTCGGACGCATTGCTGCGTCGTCAGCCAAGCAGGTAATCATGGCGCGTCTTCGTGCGCTCGCCGATGAAGACCTGATGGGCGAGTTCTCGGGCCGCGTTGGCGACATCGTCATGGGCACAATTCAGCAGGGCACAAAGCCTCACCTAATTCAGGTTGACCTAGGTGACCTCGAAGCCATGCTCCCTGCCGAAGAGCAGGTGCCAGGCGAGGAATACACCCACGGCAAGCGCATTCGTGTTTACATCACTCGCGTTGAGCGCGGCTCGCGCGGCGGGCCTATGGTCACCGTTTCGCGCCGCCACAAAATGCTCGTTCGCAAGCTTTTCGCACTTGAAGTCCCAGAGATCGCTTCGGGTGCTGTTGAGATCATGCAGGTTGCGCGCGAGGCTGGCCACCGCACCAAGGTTGCGGTTCGCGCCAACGAAGCCGGCTTGAACGCTAAGGGTGCCTGCATCGGAAACCTCGGCGCACGCGTCCGTGCAGTTTCTGCAGAGTTGAACGAAGAGAAAATCGACATTGTCGACTGGGACGAAGACATCTGCGAGTTCGTAACGCAGGCTCTGTCGCCAGCCAAGGTTTCAAGTGCTTACCTGATTCCTGGTGACGCAGACGCCCGACCGCACGTTCGCGCACTTGTACCTGACTACCAGTTCTCGCTGGCCATCGGCAAAGAAGGTCAGAACGTTCGTTTGGCCGCCGATTTGACTGGCGCAAAGATCGATATTCAGCCTGAAAGCATCCTCGAGGGCGAGTAGTCCTAGACCTGAGCCAAAGGCGGGGTTACAATGGAACCTGTTAGAACTTGCGTTGGCTGTCGTCAACGCGCCAAACAGCACGAATTGCTGCGAGTGATCGCACAGGGCGAAAACCTTGTGATTGATCGTTTAGCAGCCGGGCGAGGCGCGTGGATTCACCAAAGCAAAAACTGTTTAGAACTGGCTATCACCCGTTTTGCGTTCAGCAGGGCGTTGAGAACCAAGAAACAGTTCGACACCGCGGCAGTTGCCGTACACATAGAACAGGCAGAAACGATGTTGGCACAAAAATGAGTAGCTCGAAATGAGTACCCAACAGCTTTAAATGGCCTGCCCTGACTGGGGAAGGCCCCAGACAGGAGAAAAAGTGGCGGCATTACCCCGCGTTTACGACATTGCTAAAGAACTTGGTATCGATACCAAGGTTGCTCTAGACAAACTTAAAGAACTTGGCGAATTCGTCAAGGGTGGATCATCCACAATCACGCCTCCGGTAGCTAAGAAGCTCCGCGACGCGTTCCCAAACGCTAAGCCCAAGGTTGAAGAGCCGAAGGCGGCACCTAAGGCTCCAGCGGCACCAAAGCCGGCTGCGCCAAAGGCAGAAGAAGTAGTTGCCGAACCTGAGGCACCTAAGTCAGAGCCTGCCCCTGAGACAGCTAAGACAGAAGCCCCAGCTCCGGCCGCACCTGGCATTCCTCGCCCGGGCAACAACCCTTTCGCTGCAAGCCAGGGCATGGGTATTCCACGCCCAATGGCTCGCCCAGGTAACAACCCGTTCTCGTCTAACCAAGGAATGGGTCGCCCAGGTGCTCCGCGCACCGGTGGCGCACCGGGTCGTCCGGGTGGCGCACCAGGTCGTCCAGGTGGCCCTCGCCCAGCAGGTGCCGGTGGCCCTGGCGGCGCAGGTGGCGCTCGCCCAGGTTTCGGTGGCGGTGCTCGTCCAGGTTTCGGCGGTGCCGGTGCAGGTGCTGGCGCTGGCGCAGGCGCTCCAGCCGGTGGCGGTTTCGGTGGTGCTCGTCCGGGTGCCGGCGGCCGTGGTCGCGGTGGCGGCACAGCAGGCGCATTCGGCAAGGGTGGTGCACGTGGTGCATCTAAGGCTCGCAAGTCGAAGCGCACGAAACGTGAAGAGTTTGAACAAAGAATGGCTCCGAGCCTCGGTGGCGCAGTTGTGCCTCGTGGCGACGGAACGACCGTCATTCGCCTGCGTCGTGGAGCAAGCATCCAGGACTTCGCAGACAAGATTGATGCCAACGCGGGTCAGCTGATCACGGTGCTGTTCCACCTGGGTCAGATGGCTACTGCAACCGCTTCGCTCGATGCCGAGACTTTTGAGATTCTCGGCGTTGAGCTTGGCTACCGAATCGAAGTTGTTTCTCCTGAAGACGAAGAGAAGGAGCTATTCGACTCGTTCGGTCTAGACATCTCAACCGAACTAGACGAAGACGACGAAGACCTAGCAGCGCGCCCACCGGTAGTAACCGTAATGGGTCACGTTGACCACGGTAAGACTCGCTTGCTCGACTCGATCCGCAACGCCAACGTTCAGGCGGGCGAAGCCGGCGGCATCACCCAGCACATCGGTGCTTACCAGGTGCACGCAGTGCACGAGGGCATCGACCGCGCCATCACCTTCATCGACACCCCTGGTCACGAGGCGTTCACCGCCATGCGTGCCCGCGGTGCGCAGGTAACTGACATCGCGATCCTTGTAGTCGCTGCAGACGACGGCGTCATGCCTCAGACGGTTGAAGCGTTGAACCACGCTCAGTCGGCTGGCGTGCCAATCGTTGTCGCTGTGAACAAGGTTGATAAAGAAGGCGCAAACCCAGACAAGATTCGCCAGCAGCTAACCGAGTTCAACTTGGTTGCTGAAGAGTACGGCGGCGATGTCATGTTCGTAAACGTCTCGGCACTGACCGGCAAGGGAATCCCTGAGCTTCTAGACGCAGTTCTGCTAACCGCAGACGCTGCCCTAGACCTCCGTGCCAACCCGAACCGCGACGCCCGCGGTGTTGCTATCGAAGCCAACCTCGACAAGGGTCGTGGCTCGGTTGCAACCGTGCTGATCCAGACCGGAACCCTCGAAGTCGGTGACTCGATCGTGGCTGGTGCAGCTCACGGACGCGTTCGTGCGATGTTCGACGAAAACGGTGACGCAGTCGAATCTGCTGGCCCAAGTCGTCCGGTGCAGGTTCTTGGCCTTCAGTCGGTGCCTCGCGCCGGTGACACCTTCGTGGTGGCAGAAGACGAGCGCCAAGCCCGCCAGATCGCCGAAAAGCGTGAAGCAGCCGACCGCAACGCTCTTCTTGCCAAGACTCGAAAGCGCGTTTCGCTCGAAGACTTCACCAAGGCTCTCGAAGAGGGCAAGGTTGAGTCGCTCAACCTCGTCATCAAGGGTGACGTCTCTGGTGCTGTTGAAGCACTCGAAGACGCTTTGCTCAAGATCGAGGTCGACGACAGCGTTCAGCTACGCATCATTCACCGCGGTGTTGGTGCGATTACCGAGTCAGACGTCAACCTGGCGACTGTCGACAACGCAATCATCATTGGCTTCAACGTTCGCCCAGACAACAAGGCGAAGGAGCGTGCAGATCGCGAAGGTGTCGACGTTCGTCACTACTCGGTTATCTACGCAGCGCTTGAAGACATTGAGAACGCACTCAAGGGAATGCTCAAGCCAGAGTACGAAGAAGCACAGCTCGGTACCGCAGAGGTTCGCGAACTGTTCAAGTCTTCGAAGGTCGGCACTATCGCAGGTTCGATCGTTCGCACCGGTTCGATCAAGCGAAACTCGCTCGCACGTGTTCTTCGCCGTGGCGAAGTCATTGCGACCGGTCTCACCATCGATTCGCTCAAGCGTTTCAAAGATGACGCAAACGAAGTCAAGACCGACTTCGAGTGTGGTATCGGACTCGGTTCTTTCAACGAACTAGAGCTCGAAGACATCATCGAGACCTACGAGATGCGCGAAAAGCCGCGAGTCTAGGAGTAGTTCATGGTTGATCACGCACGCGCCAGAAAGCTGGCCGAGCGCATCAAGGTTTTGGTTGCCGAAGCGCTAGAACGGGCCGTCAAAGACCCGGATCTAGGCTTCGTAACCATCACCGACGTTCGAGTCACGCCAGACCTGCAGCACGCCAAAATCTTCTTCACCGTTTTCGGTTCAGATGAAGACAAGAAGCGCTCGGGTGAAATTATCGAGCAGAACCGCGGCATCATTCGCCGCGAAGTTGGCCGCGGTTTGTCGATTCGACTGACCCCGACCATCGAGTTCGTGACCGATGAGGTTCCTGAGGTTGCCGCACACCTGAATGATGTTCTTGCCGAAGCCAAGGCTCGCGACGAAGAAATCGCTCGTCTAGCGGCCGAAGCCAAGTTTGCCGGAGATGAGAATCCCTATAAAGAACCAAAGTCTGGTGACGAAAGCTAAATGCTTCAAGGCCTAGCCCTGATCGACAAACCCGAGGGCCACACCAGTCATGATGTGGTTGCTCGGGTTCGTCGCATGGCGAACACTCGACGCGTTGGGCACGCCGGCACACTCGACCCGATGGCGACAGGTTTGCTAATTCTCGGCATCGAGCAGGCAACCAAATTGCTCACCTTCTTGGTTGGCGAAGACAAAACCTATGTGACAACCATTCGTTTGGGGGCAGCTACGGTTACCGACGATCGCGAGGGTGTTCTCGTTTCGACTGCCGACGCATCCGCTCTAACAGACGAGCAAATTGCCGAGGCAATCAAGCCACTCACCGGCGAAATCATGCAGGTGCCGTCTTCGGTTAGCGCAATCAAGGTTGATGGCGAGCGGGCCTACGCCCTGGTTCGCGGGGGAGACGAAGTCAAACTCGCCGCTCGCCCAGTAACCGTTTCAAAGTTTGAGGTTCTTGGCATCAAACGCGATGGTCAATTCGTCGATGTTGATGCCGAGATTGACTGCTCATCTGGCACATACATTCGGGCACTGGCGCGAGACCTGGGTGCTTCTCTCGGGGTTGGCGGCCACCTAACGGCTCTTCGCCGCACCCGCATTGGTTCATACCGAGTTGAAGACGCAAAAACTCTCGAAGACGCGCTCGTTGTCACCTCGATGGAAGACGCGGCACGAAGCCAGTTCAACTGCATCGAACTGAGCGAAGGCGAGGCAATCGACCTCATTCACGGCAAACGGTTGAAGGCTGGCGACAAGCTCGCCGAACCGGTAGCAGCATTTGCACCTGGCGGTCGCCTGCTCGCTATGCTCACCCGTTCAGGTTCGCAATACAAATCGCTCGTGGTGTTCCCCAAGGTGTCAAAGTGATCGAAGCTCAGGCGTTTTGGTTCATGGGTATAGCGTTTGCAATTGGGGCAATCAACCTACTTCTCGGTCTTTTCGGTCTAAAACTGAAAACCGCCTCGCTGGTGGCAACCGGGGTCGTTGAACTTTTGGTTATTGGTCAGTTGTTTGTAGCAATATTCGTCTTGGCGGGGGGCGCGGCGTCCAAGGGTTCGATCTTCGAATTCTTCGGCTACCTTCTCGTTGCCCTGGTCGTCCCAGTTGCAGGCGCTTTCTTTGCTTTGGTTGAGAAAACCAAGAATGCGACCATCATTCTCGGACTCGCCGGGGTCACCATTTCGGTGATGCTTTTGCGCATGTGGACCATCTGGAATTCGTAGTTATTCACCCGCCGTTAACCTCAGCAAAAGGTTCTATTTAGGCAAACTCACAACTATTGAGACATGGCTAATGAGCAAAAAACGGGCTCTCCAGAGGTTTCGAAGCGCAAGCTCTCCTCTGGCCCGCTGAGCAAAGGCGATAAGTGGTTCTTTAGGGTCACATCGATCTCTGCGAACTTCGCCTTCGTTCTAGTTGCTCTAATCGTTGTCTTCCTTTTCGCAAACGCTTGGCCAACCCTCAGTTCGCAGGGTTTCTCGTTTCTGACCGGTTCAAACTGGAACCCAGACGCCAAACACCCGGTGATGCAGCTCGGCCCGATGCTTTGGGGTTCGTTGCTGATTGGGTTCACTGGTGTGCTGCTCGCCGCCCCGATGGCCATTTCGGCCGCTTACCTAATCGTTTACTTGCTGCCTAAACCAGCCGCCAGGGTTGCCACTACGATTATCGATCTACTTGCCGCACTGCCTTCTGTCGTAATCGGCCTGTGGGGAATCGCGGTGTTCACCCCGGTTGCAGTCAACTGGGCGAAAATCTCGAACCAGCTGCTTGGTTGGATCCCAATCTTTCACGTCAAAGACCCAAACGCCGCATTCACCGACTCGCCGTTTATCGCCGGTTGGATTGTGGCTGTAATGATCGTGCCGATCATCACCTCGGTTACCCGTGAAATCTTTAGCCAGATGGACGACGGACTCATCAACGGCGCGTTGGCGCTTGGTGGGAGCCGCTTCAGCGTGTTCCGTCGAGTGATCATGCCAACCTCGTCAAGCGGAATCATCGGTGGTATCCTGCTCGGTCTTGGCCGTGCGCTCGGTGAGACCGTTGCGATCCTTTACGTTCTTCAGCTTTCGTTCAAAATCAACTTCTTCTCATTGCTTGAATCACGCGGCGGTGCGGTTGCCTCTTGGATTCTTGCCCGCTTCGGTGAGGCCAGCAACAGCGAGTTCCACGGCCTGATGGCTGCCGGTTTGGTCATCTTCTTGGTGACCCTGGCCGTGAACATGCTCGCTTCGTTCATCGTCAACCGCGCACAGCCTTGGAGGAAGAATTGAGTAACCTCACCTCTCGCCAGCCTTGGGCTCAGAGCAGCGCAACCTTCAAGCTTCAGCTCGCAATTGTCTCAACGATCCCAAGCGTTATCGGATTGCTTTTTGTGATTCTCGGCAACCTTGACTTTTCTATCGGTCTAATCGGTGTCTTCTTGCCAATCCAGGTGCTCACAGTAGCCGCCTTCGGATGGCGCAAGGCCAAGCGACGCGGGCTAAGCGACGCACTTCTGATCTTCTTCACCATCTTTTTTTCTACGCTCGTCCTGGTCTTGCTGCTCTCGGTTTTGGGTTCGGTAATCTTTGAGGGCTTCAAGGCTCTCTCGCCGCACTTCCTCTACGAGAACAACCGCTACGTCGGAACCACAACCTCGCTCGAATACGGCGGCGTTGGGCACGCGATTCTTGGCACCCTGCTGATTGTTCTTCTGACCACAATCGCAGCCGTGCCTCTAGGCATCGCGATGGCGGTATACCTAACCCAGTCGCAGTCGAAGATGCGGGGCGTGGTTCGAACCGTCACTCAGTCGCTTGCCGGTCTGCCATCTGTAGTTGCTGGTCTATTCGTCTTGGCAATAATGCAGTTCACGCACATCGAGCGTTCGGGTTTCACCGGTGCGCTTGCGCTGTTCCCGCTGATGCTGCCAACGGTAGCTCGCGTTGCCGAAGAGTCGCTTCGCCTAGTTCCGTCTGATCTACGCATGGCCGCCCTGGCCCTTGGGGCTCCAAACTACAAAGCTTTCTTCCAGGTGATTTTGCCAGCGGCAAAGAGCGGAATCATTACCGCACTGCTTCTTGGGCTTGCTCGCGTTGTCGGTGAAACGGCCCCGCTGATCTTGACCATCAACATGAACAACACCACCAACCTCAACCCGTTCAACGGGCCGATAGCGTCGCTACCAACCTACGTTTACAGCTTCCTCGGCTCCAACTACTCAAGCTCTCAACAGCGCGCTTGGGGTGCCGCACTAGTTCTACTAATCGTGGTCGGAATCCTGTTTGGTTCGGCCCGTATTCTCAGTCGCAAGAAGTCGCTAAAAACCAAGCCAGTAAAGAAGGCAAAAAAATGATGAACGCTACCGGAACAGCATCAACACTCAGCGCCGAAAACATCAGCGTCTGGTTTGGCGAGCGTCAGGTTCTTCAAGACGTCAACCTCGTGTTCCCTGCCAACCAGGTGACAGCGCTTATTGGGCCTTCTGGTTGCGGCAAATCAACCTTCCTTCGAACCCTGAATCGCATGCACGAGCTGATTCCTAGCGCTGGCCTTGCCGGCCGCGTGCTACTCGATGGCGAAGACATCTACGACCCTTCGATGGACGCCGTCGATGTGCGAATCAAGATCGGCATGGTGTTTCAGAAGCCGAACCCTTTCCCAACCATGTCGATCAAAGAAAACATTCTTTCTGGACTCAAACTTTCGGGTCGCAAGATCACCGACGCAGATGAACTAGTTGAAACATCGCTTCGTCGCGCATCGATCTGGAACGAAGTAAAAGACCGCCTCGGCGACCAGGCTCTTTCGCTTTCTGGTGGTCAGCAGCAGCGTCTTTGCATCGCTCGCTCACTAGCGATGAACCCAGAAGTACTTTTGATGGACGAGCCTTGCTCGGCCCTTGACCCTGGCTCGACTCGTCGAATCGAAGAGACGATTCAAGAACTCAGCGCCTCGATGACCATCGTCATAGTCACGCACAACATGCAGCAGGCTCAGCGCGTTTCAGACCAGACCGCGTTCTTCCTTGCCGACGAGAACACTCCTGGAGGCGTTGTTGAGTTCGGTTCGACTGAGAACGTCTTCAACCAGCCGATCGACCCTCGCACAAACGACTACGTAAACGGCCACTTCGGCTAGTCGGTTTACCTTAAGTTAATCCGAACTTGGGATTACATAAACCAAAGCGATACCATCCGTTTTTTCTAAAGTCGTTTACTAAACATGTCGACACCGACACCCCACTCACAAGGAGAAAAATGCACAAGAAGCTAGTAGCAGTTGTTTCAGCTGCCGCAGTTCTCGCTGGTCTAGCCCTAAGCGGCTCGGCTGCGCAGGCGGTAACCGCAACTTCGATCGCCGGTAAGGGTTCATCCTTTGCCAACAACGCACTTCAGTACTGCCTATCGCACTACGACCCAGCCTCAAACGACACCGTTTCATACACCTCAACCGGTTCAGGTACCGGTCGTTCAGAGATGGCAGCGGGCAACGTCAAGTGGGCTGCATCAGACGGTCTTTACGGCGCTGCAGACTCACAGCCAGCTAGCTACACCATGGTTCCAATTCTTGGCGGCCCAGTTGTATTCGCTTACAACGCCAAGAGCGGCATCCCAGCAGGTCTAAAGCTTGACGCTGCAGCCGTTTCGGGAATCCTAAAGGGAACCATCAAGACCTGGAACGCAGCCGCAATCAAGAAGCTAAACGTAGGCAAGACCCTTCCGGCCAAGCCAATCACCGTTTACTACCGCACCTCAGGTTCGGGTACCACCGCAAACCTCACGAACTACCTAGCCCAGATTCTAAACGTCACCGGCCAGCCAGCTCAGTGGGTTGCAAACTCGAAGGACCTCTTGGACGCATCAGACGGCATCTCCGGCAACAGCGCCGGAACCCTTGCCTCGACTGCTCTTGCCAAGACCACCTCGGCAATCATCGCTGACAAGCTACAGGCCACCAAGTACTCGTTTGGTTACTTTGACCTATCAGACGCCGTTTCGGCTCAGGTTGGTCAGGTTGCACTGAAGAACGCATCTGGTCAGTTCCAGCTACCAACCGCAGCAGCTGCAGCGAAGTTCCTAAACGCTCAGACCGCAATCGTTGACGCAGCTAGCCAGCGCACCGATGGCACCCTTTCGATCGACTTCACCAAGCACGTTTCTGGTGCTTACCAGCTTTCGATCGTCAGCTACGGTATCGCTCCTCGTGCAACCGCTACCGAAGCGGGCCGCGCAGTTCACGACTGGTTCACCTACGTCGTCAACTCGTGCATGCCTGCTCACGGTGCAGCCCTCGGTTATGTTCCACTAACCGGCGCGCTGAAGGTAACCGCACTACAGCAGATCGCAAAGATCAACTAGTTTCAAAGCAGTAACGTTGAGGCGCGGTCGGTTTTTACCGGCCGCGCCAAAGCGCTTGATTAGACAAACGAGAGGTCCAGCCATGAAGAAGTCAGTTCGAGTTTCTGCAGCATTGGCAATCGCCACAGCCGCAGCCCTTGCTCTAACCGCATGCGACCCTCCGATGCCACCAGACGTGGCCGCCCAGATCGCCGAGCAGACTTACACCTGTGTCGCAGGCGACGTAACCATCGAAGCGCCAGCTGAGATGGCAGACCCTATTTCACAGTGGCAGCTCTCATTGCCAACATCTTGCGTTAGCCCGCTGCCAGCGATGACTCTTACCCCCGTCACCGATGGTCAGGCCGATCTGATTGTGGCAACCAAAACCCCCGCAACCTGCACACCGTTCGAAACGGTTCCGCTTGCCATCGAATCGGCGACAATTGCCTTCAACCTCAGTGTTTCGAGCACGCTCAACCTGACCCCAAAAACCGCAGCGGCTATCTTGAATGGTCAAATCACTAACTGGAGCGACAAAACCATCGCCGCCGAAAACGTTGGCACCGAACTGCCAGCCGAACCGATCATCTTGAACAAGGTTGCCGACCCGCTGGCATTCGATTCGCTGAACTCCTGGTTCAAGCGTTCAGGCGCATCCATTGACGCCTCACCAATCGTCCACAGTGCAACTCCGACCATCGACTCCTACTCGGCCCTAGCCGAAGGTGAAATCGCCGTGGTGCCTGGTTCGTTCACCGCTGCTCTTGGTTTGTACCCAGCCGGCGTGCAAACCGGCATCGACAAGTCAACTAAAGAACCGATCCTGGCGCTCCCAGACGTCTCTGGCACCGGCTCGGCCGCCACGCAGTGGGTACCAAAGTCGAGCGCTACCGGCGTAACCGTCACACTCGACCCAAGTCTTGCCCCGATCGCCCAGGCCGGCTTCGACTCAGCCGCAACGCCTTACCAGGCGATTTACCCAGTGAACCTTTACCTCTGTGGTGAAGACACTCTTCTAAAGCGAGCCGCGGCAAACTACATTCTTCGCCTAGACAGCCAGGGTTCCCTTGGTGCCTCTAACTTCAACCAGTTGAGCGAAGGAACCCGCGTGGTTTCGCTTGTCACTGTTCGAAAGGGTCTGCCAGAACCAAAGGCAACTAAGTAGCGCTTAAACTAGGTCGGTGACCAAATCGACTAACTCCGGCGCAGTGCGCGTGCTCGTTTTTGCATACGGCATTTTGGCTTTCGCAGCGATTGGCCGTTCAAGCTTCGAATTGGCTACCAAGTTTTCCCTAGCTCCTCTGCCATACACGCTTTCTGCAATCGCGGCAATCTTCTATGTTCTTGCCACCATTGGCCTAATTCGCAAAGGCGCCAAGTGGCGCAGCTTTGCCCAAGTCGCTATTTCTCTCGAGTTGTTCTTTGTCTTGTCGGTAGGCATCCTCACGCTAATCGATTCAAGCCTGTTCCCAGCCAAGACGGTGTGGTCGAACTTTGGTGAAGGCTACGGTTTCACCCCACTGATCCTGCCTATCTTGGGTCTTCTCTGGCTTCGCCGAGAGAGCAAGAAATGATCACCTGGATGTCTACAAACCAAATTGACGCTGACTTTCCGGAGACCGCGGTCACCATCGGCAAGTTCGATGGCGTTCATCTAGGGCACCAGGCTCTGCTAGCCGACCTCGTAAACATAGCTGAGGAGCACGGAATCGCCAGTGTTGTGGTGACTTTCGATCGTCACCCCGATGCTCTTTTGAACCCGAACGCCGTAAAGCAGGCGATTACCGGCCCGATCCAGAAGCAGTACCTAATTCGCGAAGCCGGCGCAGACGCGTTGCTCACTCTCACCTTTGACGAAGAGCTGGCGCAACTTTCTCCAGAAGAGTTCGTCAAGCAGGTCCTAGTCGAAGGCTTGAAGGCGCGCTGGGTTTTGGTTGGTCAAGACTTCCGTTTCGGCGCTAGAGGTGCTGGTGATGTTGCTCAATTGGTCGAGTTGGGTAAAAAGTACGGCTTCAGAGTAAACGTTGTCCCCCCGGTGATTGTCGACGGCGAGGTCGTCTCAACCACGCTGGTTCGCGAGGTTTTGGATCGCGGAGACATCGCCAAAGCCACCGAGTTGCTCGGTCGCCCTCACCTGACCACCGGAATCATTGAGCACGGCCTAAAGATCGGCCGAACGATTGGGTTCCCAACCGCCAACATGTCGCGCGACGCCGAGGGCTATCTGCCGGTTGACGGCGTTTATGCCGGCTGGCTTTATGCCGATGACGAGCGTTACCCAACGGCACTTTCGGTTGGCATTAACGAAACCTTCCAGGCCGTGCCACGACTTATCGAGGCACACGTAATCGACCACAAGCAGCTCGACCTTTACGACATGGTTGTTTCACTCGAATACGTGGAATATGTTCGCCCAGCGGCAAAGTTTGATGGCGTAGACGCTTTGGTTGAAGAGATCAACCGTGATCTCGCAAAGTGCCGCATCATTCTCGGAATCAAGGAATAGGTGCGTCATGGATTTCGCAGGAGCAATCAAGGCTGCTTTTCAGAACTACGCAAACTTTAGGGGCGCAGCTTCGCGGACTGCATTTTGGTATTGGCGCCTTTTCACGCTGATCGTGAGCATAGGCACCACATTCTTGCCTGTTGTCGGCTCGCTTGCCTCGGTGGCTTTGTGGCTGCCAGATCTAACCGTTTCGATTCGCCGAACCCGCGATGCGGGTTTCAGCGCCTGGTTGCAACTGCTTTGGCTGATTCCCATCGGGCTTTTCGCGTCTCAGTTTCCGGCGATAGTCGCCTACGGGGCTGAACACCAGATTGACTTTGAAACCGCCAGCAACACTGAGATCGCCAACGCTTTGCTGCCGTTAGTTCTGATGGCATTGCCTGCCATCATCGCGCTTCTAGCCGTGCAACTTTTCTTCTTCATCACATACCTTTTGCCAACCAAGACCGCCGACCAGGGCAACAAGTACGTTAAGTAGCGCCACAGAGCCTTCTCGGCTATGCTGGAGAGGTTGCCGTGTATCGGCCGCGGATAAAGAGAGCTCGAAACATTCCGTTTCTTGCGCCGCGCAGCTAGCAGAAGGAGAACCCAATGGCTCTAGACCCACAGGTTAAAGACCAGATCATCAAGGAATTTGCAACTCACCCAGGCGACACCGGTTCTCCTGAAGTACAGATTGCTGTTCTCTCAC
>CAIRNX010000012.1 GCA_903880095.1 uncultured Micrococcales bacterium
ACATCACTCTGTCGTCGTATTCGTCGAGAATCTTGCGCCATCCACGAATCACCTCGTGCACGCTGTCTTGACCCCAGAACGGGTGTGCGACTTCGTCTTCTTGTGTCGCAACAACATCGTCTGCCGAATCTTCGCTGCCCGACATGGTCGAAACGTTCTCGATCACGTCTGGCAGTCCGTCGGCTTTCATTAATCCGTGGGCTACGTCGATTCTGAAACCTGCAGCACCGCGGTCAAGCCAGAAGCGCAAAATCGAATCGAATTCTTTGTGCACTCTTGGGTTCTGCCAGTTCAGATCTGGCTGCGACGAGTCAAAGATGTGCAGATACCACTGACCAGGCGTGCCGTCGGCCTCGGTGATGCGGGTCCAGGCATTGCCACCAAATACTGATTCCCAGTTGTTTGGTGGCAGCTCGCCGTTTTCGCCTTTGCCTTCGCGAAACATATACATTTCGCGCTCAGGCGAACCTGGTGCAGCAGCCAAAGCCGCCTTGAACCATTCGTGCTGGTCGCTCGAGTGGTTTGGCACTAGGTCAACGATGATCTTGAGGCCATGACGGTTGGCTTCGGCAACTAGCGCGTCAAAGTCGGCCAGGGTGCCAAAAAGCGGGTCGATGTCTTTATAGTCGCTAACGTCATAGCCGGCGTCTTTTTGCGGCGACTTGAAAAACGGCGAGAACCAGATCGCATCGATGCCAAGTGCGGCCAGCGAACCGAGGCGTGCTGTCACGCCGGCAAGGTCGCCCATGCCGTCGCCGTTGCCATCAGCAAAGCTGCGCGGATAAATCTGATAAATGACTGATTTGCGCCACCATTCCGCGTCAATGCGAGGGTGGGCCAAGATTTCGTTCGACATAACTGCAACTCTAAACGCCGCAAACGCTTGCACCCCGAATATCCTTGCAAGCGTTTTCACCAATGAATACAAGGATGAGCGGCTGGCCCCCCGTCTAAAAGTAATCAAGCCGTTACCATGTAACCGCTTTCACGTTACCGACACCGAAGATTAAGCGCTGTAATAGTTGAGCGGATTGCTATTCGCGATTTAACTCGACAGGAGAAAAATGTTTTCAATGAAGAAAGCAGCTGGCGTTAGCGCAGCTGTTGCTCTTGTGTTGACCGGTGCTTTTTCAGTAGCACCAGCCGACGCACGTTCTAAAGCACCGGCAAAGACCCTTACGATCTGGGCTGACGGCCAACGCGCACCAAACCTAATCAAAGCTATCGGTACTCTTTCAGAGCAGACCGCTGGCGACTATGTTCCTGGTTACAAGGTCGATGTCAAGGGCTACGCTAGCTTCGACGCTCTAAAGACTGCTATCGACGCAGCAACCCCAGCAAACGGCCCAGACATTGTTATGGGTGCAAACGACTGGGTTCCAGCATTGGCTAAAGACGGCAAGCTAGCTCAGTTCACCCTGTCGACTTCGGCAGCGAAGAACTTCACAGCTAACCAGCTTGGCGACCTAAGCTACGGTGGCAAGCTTTACGGTGTTCCACTAGACATCAACAACGTCGCAATGTTGACTAACGATGACCTAGTTCAGACCGTGCCAACCAGCTTTGGCGCAATGGTTGACTACTACAAGGCAAACAAGGTTTCGCAGGGTCTAACCCGCGGTCTCTGTGTTGCTGGTGGTGGCATGTCATGGGGTGCTGCAGGCGTGCTAGAAGCACTTGGTGGCGCTCCTTACGCAATGTCAGGTGGCAAGGCTAAGACAACTGGCGCTCCATTCACCGTTGCAACCTTTGCAAACAACGTGAAGAGCTTGTTGCTTAACTCAGACGGTACTCCAAACGGATTCTTCACCGACTCAGATGCAAGCTGTAAAGACGACTTCATCGCCGGAAAGGTTCCTTTCGCGATCATCGGTAACTGGGAGTGGAAAGACTACGTAGCAGAAGGCTTCGACATGGGCATGCTATCGGCAGTTCCAGGCGTCAAGGCTGGCACTTTTGGTGCAGGCTTCGGTTCGGTTTCTGGCGCAATGCTAACTAGCTTTGCTGCTCAGGCCGGCGACGACAACGCTGCCAAGTCATTCCTAAACGACTTCTTCGGTTCAGCTGCAGGTGCTGCTAGCTACGAGAAGTACGAAGGTCGCCCACCAGCCAACAAGGGTGCAGCAGGCATTGCTTCACCTGGCCTAAAGGGCTTCGGTATCGCAGCTTCGAAGGCTTCGATCCCTCAGCTAGGTACCTTCTTGAACGGTGGCGCTAAAGACACCACCGGTCTAGTTCTAGGCACCAAGGCAAAGCCAGGCACCAAGGGTGCAAACGTTCCTGCTTACTGGGACGCATTGCCAGCATTGTGGACAGCTCTAGTTTCGAGCGACTCTACCTTGCGCAAAGACCCAACTGTTGCATCACAGTTGTTCGCTAACATCATGGCTGCTAACGCTGCCAACAGCGTCAACAACTAATAGCAATAAGGT
>CAIRNX010000013.1 GCA_903880095.1 uncultured Micrococcales bacterium
ATTGACTTCACCGGTCGTCCCCGCCTCGATCAGCCCAAGCAGAAGCTCTGCGGCACGCTTGCCCTGCAGGCGCGGTGATTGCGAGATGGTGGAGAGCCCAAAGAACTCCGACATATCGTGGTCGTCCAAACCAATCACTGAAATGTCTTGCGGAACCCGAAGACCGAGGTCTTTGGCAGCCATGATGGTGCCGAAACCCATTTCGTCTGAGGAGCAGAAAATTGCGGTTGGGGCGTGACGCGGGTTTCCGAGCATCTGCTTCGCCGCCCTGTATGCACCCTCGATCGTGTAGTTGGCCTGGGCGATCCAGTTGTCTCGCAGTTGGAGCCCGGCTGCCTCGAGCGCGGCCACGTAACCGAGCTCGCGCAGGTCTGGTTGGTTGAACTCGGTGTCATTGCCGGGGATCCCGCCGATGAAGCCAACTTTTTTGTGACCTAGAGAAAGAAGGTGCTCGGTCGCGAGCCGTCCGGCGGCCACGTCGTCGATGGTTAGGGCTCTCGCTCCAGAGATCGCCCCGCCGATACCAATGATCGGCTTGCCAGTTCGGTTCAGGCTTTCGAGTTCGCGATCTGACGGGTTCACCGCAATGGTCAATACGCCGTCCACGCGTTTGCGCATTAGGAACTCGCTGAAAACCTTTTTGCGTTGCTCCGGACCACCCGAAAGGTTATAGAGAGTGAGGTCGTAGCCGTGCTCGATAAGAGTTGTTTCGATTCCTTCGAGGACCACCGAGAAAAACCAGCGATCGATGAACGGTAAAACGACGCCAATGTTTAGAGTTTTACCCGATGCCAATTGAGAGGCGCTGGCCGAAGCAACATAGCCAAGCTCCTTCGCAGCGGCCTTGACCGCCTCTTCGGCTTTCTTGCTTACATGCTCCTTGCCGCGCAGTGCGCGAGAGACCGTTGCAGTAGAAACCCCTGCAAGCGCTGCAACTTGTTCAATGCCAACCATGTAAACCTCGAGTTTTTGCAGAAATATTTGTAAGCGTCTTACAAATCTAGTCCGATTGTCATCTTCACCAAAACTTCGGGTATTCTTGACCAAGCGCGTTGGCTCAGCTGATTACAGGTGAGCCAAGGCGTACTGGCTAGTTACCCTAGCGGCCAAAGGGATCTGACTGTAAATCAGACGGCTCAGCCTTCGGGGGTTCGAATCCCTCACTAGCCACGAAAACCCCAGCCCTCCACGGCTGGGGTTTTCTTTTTGTGGCTGTGACTGCTGCTAGTTGGTGCCGGTGAGCACAGGAACGATTGCTCCCGAGAACACCTGCCAAGCAAGAATCGACTTGGCTACCAAGCTGAGCGTGATGTATGCGCGCTCGCCGCGAAGGTAGTTAGCCCACTTGCCAACCTGGCGGTACTGAAGAGCTTGGTTGATGGCGAAGGTGTTGAAGAAGATGAACAGCGAAACGATGATGCCGATAACGAAACCTGGCACCTTCTGAGCGCTCGTGCTTCCTGGCTGCAGGGTGTAGATGAAGATGATGACCCAAGGAACGATCCCGGTCATGCAACCAAAGATGAACGGCAGAGCCTTCTTGTTTCCAGGCTTCTCGTACTTCTCTTGAAGAGCACCGAACATGATCATCGAGGCGTTTACCGCGAAGATTGCGAACAGCGCAGCCATGTCGTTTACGCCACAGAGCTGAGCGATTAGCCAGATCATTACAGACGAGCTGAGCGAGTATTCGACCCATCTGAAGTAGTTGTGGTTTGCCTTGAGTCCGGCAGAGTAGCGCTTGAAGAACCATGGCGACGAAATCAAGAAGTGGAAGAATGCCGACAGCGCGAGGAACGCGACAACTCCGACTCCAAGGTTGATGTTGAACAGGGTCACTGTCTCTGGAGGTAGCGGTGAACCCGGAGGGCCGGTCATGTATTGAATCTTGACAGGAAAGTCGACTTGGTTCTTGAGTGATGCCAAGAACGAACCAAAGGCGATTGCCTGAAATAGGTGAAGGGCACCGGCAACTATGTTGTAGCGGCGCAGGCGGGTGATTTGCTGATCGGTGTCATAGGTCTTGCGAGCCATGGTTTACCTCTCTACTTGGTTTTCAACCAAACCGTCTGGTCTGGCTCAATGCCAACGCTAGCGGCATTTGCGCTAGAAGCAATGACTTCGCCTTGTGGCATTTCGATGGCTTCTTGGCCAAAGTTGTGAATCACGAGGACGCCGCCGTTGCGGTAGCCGAGTGTCGTAGCGTTCGTGTATTCGGGCTCCCAGTCGAACGAACCATTGCCGAGGCCCAGCTCTTTGCGGAGCCTGAGTGCGTGCTTATACATTTCGAGCGTCGAACCTTCGATGCCCTCTTGCTGGTCTCGCGAGTATTCGGCGTAGAGCTCAGGTTGCGGAATCCACGCCTTGCCTGTTTGGTTGAACCCGTTCGCGGCACCCACGCCAGACTCCCAAGGCAATGGCACACGGCAACCGTCTCGGCCGACTCGCTCGCCTCCGGTTCTAAAGAAGGTCGGGTCTTGGCGAAACTCTGGGGCGATTGTGGTGTGCTCAGGCAGGCCGAGTTCTTCGCCTTGGTATAGATAGGTGGAGCCGGGGAGCCCGAGGGTGAACAGGGTCGCACCGCGCGCTCGCCGAAGACCGAGCTCGCGGTCGGGCTGTGGGTCGTTCGGGCCAATGCCGTCTGACGCGGTTGGTCTGCCGATTACTCCACCCATTCGAGACGCGTGACGAATGATGTCGTGGTTCGAAAGCACCCAGGTGCTTGGGGCGCCAACTGAATCGAACGCCTTAAACGATTCGTTGATTGTGGCAAAGAGAATCTCAGGCTTCCACTCGCTGTCTAGGTAGCGAAAGTTGAAGGTTTGGTGAAACTCGTCGTTGCGAACCCAGAGGGCCATGAAGCTAAGCGGCAGCACGTAAGCCTCGCCGCACATTGCGCGCTCGCCGGGGTAGGAGTCCAAGATTTGACGCCAGCGCCTGAAGATCGGGTGCACCGATTCTTGAAACCACATCGGCGGGCTCGGCTCGCCCTCTATAAAGCCGGCACCTGCACGGTCGACGTCGGGGTGGTCTGGCAAGCCATCGGCCTTGCCCATCGCATGGGGTTGGTCAACCCTGAAACCGTCGACTCCGCGATCAAGCCAGAAGCGCAAAATCTCTTCGAACGCCTCTTGAACCGCGGGGTTCTCCCAGTTCAGATCTGGCTGGCTTGAATCAAACAGGTGGCAGTACCACGAGCCGTCTGCAACGCGCGTCCATGCAGGGCCACCAAACATCGAGAGCCAATTGTTCGGTGGCAGTTCGCCGTTTAGACCTTTGCCCTCTTTGAAGTGGTAGAAGGCGCGCTCTGGCGAGCCTTTAGGCGCTGCGAGGGCTGCTTGAAACCACTTGTGTTGGTCTGAGGTGTGGTTTGGCACGAGATCAACGAGGACTCTCAACCCGAGATCGTGTGCCCTGCCCACCATGGCGTCGAAATCGGCGAGTGTGCCGAAGAGCGGGTCGACATCGGTGTAGTCAGAGACGTCGTAGCCGGCGTCTTTCTGCGGGGAGCGCATAAAGGGGGAGAGCCAAATGGCGTCGATGCCTAATGAAGCGAGCGAACCTAGGCGCGAGGTGATGCCGGGC
>CAIRNX010000014.1 GCA_903880095.1 uncultured Micrococcales bacterium
CAGTGGTAGAGCACTTCCATGGTAAGGAAGGGGTCGACAGTTCAATCCTGTCTCGGGGCTCTGCGGCTGGGTAGCTCAGGTGGTTAGAGCACACGACTCATAATCGTGGGGTCGCGGGTTCGAGTCCCGCCCTAGCTACAGTCGCTTCGAAGTTAAAAACCACCAGTACCCTTAGGGGTTCCTAGCCCTGTCGGGCCATCCCAGCCAACAATCGCAGCGCAGTAAAGCGCGCAGGACCCGTTTTCACCCGAAACCACATCGTGAAACGACTTTTGGCTGCTCCAAACCATCGCGCCAGCCGTGAGTTTGCCACCGGCTACCCCGAGGGCATTGTGCTTGGCCGCAAAAAGACCCGCCACAATTGGTGCCGATGCGCTCGTGCCACCAAAGACCAACCACTCACCATCAAAGTAGACAGCGACACCCGTTGCCGGGTCGGCTACCGCGGCCAGGTCGGCTATCGCCTTGCCAGAGCAATGCGTCTTCGCTGGGTCTTGCCACTCAGGCGCAGGGCCGTGGGCGCAACCGCTGCCCGAACCCTTCCATGCGCTTTCATTTGAATAGGCGCCAGAAGACTTGGTCTCGAGGCTGGTGCCCCCAACCGCGATCACGTGCTTGAACGATGCTGGCGAAGAGACCCCGAACCCTGAATCGCCCGAGGAGGCCACCACCGTGATGCCATGAGCGAAAGCGTGTTCATAGGCTTGAAAGGCCTTTTCGCTTACCTCAGGGCCTCCGTAAGAGTTGCTTATGGCCACGGTTCCGGGCTGAGCAATCGCCTGTTCAACAGCCTTGTTGAAGTCGGCAAAAGATGTCGAATCGGCCTCGACAACGGTTAAAGAGCAGCTGGTACACATGGCGCTCGCCAGTTCGACATCCATCATCGTTTCTTGAGCCCAACCAACATCGTCGGTTGCCCCAACAGAAGGGGTGCCGTCTTGGTGCACCTGCCTGAAACACGAAGCCCCGACTGCGGGGGTCGTGGTGCAATCGGCGAGCGGCGGCAAGCCCCACGTGCCTCGGTAATAATTCAGGTCGGCAAAAGCGCTAGCCGTGTGGAATGCGTCCACGAGCACAACGGTGAAACCTTTTGCGCCCTTTATGCGCACGCCATAAGCCTTGCGAAGCGCCTCGAGCCCAAACGCCGTGCGACCAGAGGGTTCGAGCAAAGCCGAGGGCGACGAAACATGAGGCACGACGCCGTCAATCAACAGGTTTCGCCTAATCGCGAGGCAACTAGCATGACCGCGGGTCACTGTGGCGCAAGTGTGAACATCGTGTGCGCGAACGTGGTGCGAGGCGGCCGAAGCGGCCGAACCGGCAAACCCAAGCAAAAGCCCGAGCGAGAGAAGCGAAACAACAAGTTTTGATGGTTTGAGCATTCGGCAAGGCTAGGCATTCGAAGCGCTCGCCGAAGCACACAAAAGACTTCTGTTGATAACCCGTTCGTTTACGCTTGAACCATGGTTAATCCAAACGTTGAGGGCAAGCAATACCCCGCCACCGAGGCCTATCTGGTCGGTCGCGAAAAGATCCGCGAATTCGCCCACGCGGTTAAGTCGAGCAACCCGTTGAACTTCGATGTCTTGCCAGCGCAGGCCGCCGGTTACGAAGACATCATCGCTCCGCCAACCTTCGCCGTTGTGATTCAGGAGCGAAGCCTGGCAACGGTGCTCGCCGACCCGGAGGCCGACATCGACTTTTCGCGCGTCGTTCACGGCGACCAGCGTTTTGTTCACGTGCGTCCGATTGTTGCCGGCGACGAGCTCACCAGCGTGCTTTCGGTTGCGAGTGTGAAAAACGTCGCCAACCTTTCGATGATCACCTTTAACACCGAAATCTTCGACGCCAAGAAAGCGCTGGTTTGCACTGCGATTTCTACGCTGATCGTTAGGGGAGAAGAATGACCCACATCAACATCGCCGGCCTAGAGGTTGGCCAGGTTATCGGCAGCAAAGAGTTTCTGCTCACCCGCGACAGCCTCGTGCGTTACGCGGGAGCCTCTGGTGACTTTAACCCGATTCACTACCGCGACGACTTCGCCAAGTCGGTCGGTCTGCCAGGTGTAATTGCCCACGGCATGCTCACCATGGGTGTCTCGGTGCAGGTGGCTGTCGACTGGGTTGGTGACCCGGGAAAGGTTTCTGACTACTCGACCCGTTTCACCAAGATGGTCGACGTCGATGCCGAAGAAGGCGCCGTCTTAGTCGTGACCGGCAAGATCGCTGAGATCGACACAGAAAACAACGAGGTTCGAGTCGACCTCACCACTATGTTTGGTGAAGTCGCAGTGCTCGGCAAAGCCCAGGTTCGAGTTCGCCTCTAACGAATGACAAAACTTAGCGAGCTCACCACCATGCGAGTAGGCGGCCAACCCGCCGAACTACTCGTTGCTCGCTCGCGTGACCAACTAATCGAATTCGCACTCGGAGTTTGGCTAAGCGGTGACGACTGGTTAGTCCTCGGTGGCGGCAGCAACATCGTCGCAGCCGACAACCTGAGCGACCTCAAAGTCATCAAGGCCGAAAACACCGGCATCGAGCGAAACGGCAACCTGCTCAAGGTTCAAGCCGGCGAAAACTGGGACGCCTTCGTGGCATTCACCGTCGAACAAGGCCTAAGTGGCGTCGAGGCACTCAGCGGGATTCCCGGCACAGTAGGTGCCGCCCCGGTGCAAAACATCGGCGCATACGGCCAAGAGGTTGCCGACACCATCACCCGAGTCGAGTTTCTCGACTACGCCACCCACGAGCTCGAGATTCTCGAAAACCAAGACCTCGAGTTCGGTTATCGCGACAGCATCATCAAGCGCGGCAAGGTCGGCGTGATCACCTGGGTCGAGTTTGAACTCACCGAGACCCCGGGCAAACTCGACCGCCTCACCGAAGCTGTTGGCAAAGAGGTTTCGACGCCTCAAGAGATTCGCGATGCAGTGCTCGAAACCCGCGCTATCAAGGGCATGGTTCTTAACGCCCAAGACACCGACACCCACTCCTGCGGCTCGTTTTTCACCAACCCGATCGTGAGCTTCGGCTTTGCCAGCGGCTTGCCGATCAATGCGCCTCGCTGGGAGCAACCAGACGGCAGCGTTAAGATCAGCGCAGCTTGGTTGATTGAGCACGCAGGCATTGGCAAAGGCTTCGCGCTAGGCCAATCGCGGGCGGCAACCTCGAGCAAACACTGCCTAGCAATCACTAACAAGGGCGGTGCAACTGCCGAAGAAGTGGTTGAGCTGGCCCGGTTTATTCAAACTCAGGTGTCTAACCGCTTTGGCATCAACCTAGTGCCAGAGCCAAACCTGATCGGTTTCTAACAGCTCTTGTTTTGGTAATGCAATTGCATTACCATCAAGGCATGAGCGAAAAGAAGCCACTGGTAACCGCCGAATCTACCCTGACCGACCGCTACCAAACCACGATTCCCGAAGTTGTGCGCAATGCCCTAGGTCTCAGCAAGCGCGACAAGCTCGAGTTTCTGCTAGATGAAACCGGCGCAGTTCGCATCAAGAAGGCCAGCGATCCCGAGGAACACCTAGACCCAACTCTCATGGCTTTTCTTGATCTGCTTGCGAAAGACATCGAGCAGAACCCGCATAACCTTCGTGAGGTCGATGACTCTTTCTGGTTGGCAATCGACAAACTCACCGAAGGTGTAGAGGTTGACCTCGATGAAAAACTGGATTTCGAACCGGGCGAGAATGACGACTGGCTATACCCAGACATCAAGCCATGAACCCACCGGTAAATAGTTGGCGCATTTTCATTCACGAAGCTCTAGAAACACAGTTGGCGAAACTCGCTGGCTCAGTTGCATGGATGCATGTGGCTGAGCAAACGACCAGCAAAAACAATCGCCACAAGAAAGTTCTAAAGAGCATTAAGCGTGCCATGTTTGAGTCTGTTCCCGTCGCTCCCGGTCGAATTGAACATCGACTTGGGCACACAATTGGACGAGAACACACTGCTTGGTTTCGCGTGAAGGTCTTGCAGCAGTTCAGGCTCTTTTACCGCTACGACAGCGCGCAGAGGATCATCGTTTATGTCTGGGTGAACGACGAAGAGTCGTTGCGAGCATACGGTTCAAAAACAGACGCCTACTCGCTTTTCAAGAAAATGCTCGACAGCGGTAACCCGCCAGGTTCTTTCGAAGAACTGCTGAAGCAGTCGCGCGAAATCTAGTTGCCGGCGAAAAGCTTCTGCAGGCGCTGAATACCCTCAAGTAGCGGGCCATCGCCAAGCGCGTAGCTCATGCGCACGTAACCCGAAGGCCCAAACGCTTCGCCAGGCACAAGAGCAACCTCTGCGGTGTCGAGAATGTAGTCGCAAAGTTCTAGAGAGGTGTTGATCACCTTGCCACCCCACTCGCGCCCGAGCAGACCCGAGACGTCGGAGTAAACGTAGAAAGCGCCCTCGGGCATTGGGGCAACCCAGCCAGGAATCTTGTTTAGCTCGGCAACCGCAAGCTTGCGGCGGCGGTCGAAAGACTCACGCATGGCCAAAACTTCGTCCTGCGGGCCGGTCAACGCCGCAATCGCTGCGCGCTGCGAGATGTTCGAAACGTTCGAAGACAGGTGCGACTGAAGGTTGCCCGCGGCCTTCATTGCGTCCATCGGGCCAACCATCCAGCCCAAACGCCAACCGGTCATTGCATAAGACTTGGCAACACCGTTCACCAAGATGGTGGTGTCAATCATCTCTGGCACCGCTTCGGTAACCGAGACAGCCTTGACGCCGTCGTAGGTGAGGTTCTGGTAAATCTCGTCTGAGATAATCCAAATGCCGTGCTCGTGAGCCCAGCGACCAATCGCCTCAACTTCGCTGCGCGAATAAACCGAACCGGTTGGGTTCGAAGGTGAGCAGAACAAAAGAACCTTTGTCTTTGGCGTGCGAGCAGCCTCGAGCTGCGCAACGGTCACCTTGTAGTTCTGGTCTGAGCCAGCAAAAACTTCGACGGTTACGCCGTCGGCCAGAGCGATTGCCTCTGGGTAGGTCGTCCAGTAAGGCGAAGGCAGAATGACCTCGTCGCCAGGGTTCAGCAAAACCTGGAATGCCTGATAAACGGCCTGCTTGCCACCGTTGGTGACAACCACCTGTGCGGCGGTGTACTCGGTGCCAGAGTCTTGCTTGGTCTTGGCGACAATCGCCTCGCGCAGCTCAGGCAAACCGATCGCCGGTGTGTAGCGGTGGTTCTTCGGGTCGCGGGCGGCCACAACAGCAGCCTCAACAATGTGTTCAGGGGTGGCAAAGTCTGGCTCGCCAGCCGCATAAGAGATCACTGGGCGACCAGCGGCCTGCAAGGCTTTGGCCTTCGCATCGACCTTTAGGGTCGCCGATTCGGCGATGGCGGCAATTTTGATTGAGATACGCGAAGAGTCCATAACAACAGCCTAGCGAAACCAAAATGCAACCTCAGAACTATTCGTTCGAACGAACAAGAGGGGTAGGTTAGGCATAACGGCTAAGAGAAAGTTGCCCAAATGAACAACAGGCGCACATTTAAGAATTCCTTGCTCGCACTAATAGCCGGTGGAGCTTTCATAGCAACCGCGCTTGTGGGTCAGCCGGCCCAGGCCGATGCCTGCACCACTGGCGGCGATGGCAGCGCGGGCAACCCTTTCGTGATCTGCACACCTGGCGACCTTCAGGCGATGTCGGGCAATGTTTCGTCGGATCACTACGTTTTGGGTGCAGACATTGATTTGTCACACACGGTTTGGTCATCTTTCGACCTTCAGGGTGAACTCGATGGAGCCGGCCACTCGATCTCAAACATGCATGTAATTGATGACCACGGGAGTAACACCGGCCTGTTCAACACGATGGTACGAGGATCTTCTGTAAAGCGGTTGTTCGTTAAAGATGCTGAAGTACGTGTTTACTACGACAGCTATGCGGGCATCCTTGCCGGGTACGACTACGGCACAATCGACCAGGTAAAAGTCACGGGCAACATCTTTACAGACAGCCAGTATTCGAGTGCCGTTGTGGGTCATGTCTTTGGTGGCACGATTTCAAACGTTGACTCGCGTGCAAACGTGATCACGACAACCAACACGGGTTATGCATCAGGTATCACACCATTTGCTGACGCAACGCAAGATAGCAACTCTTCGATTGCAACCTCGCTCTACTCAGGCCACATCTACACAGATGTGCCGATCGGAACAATGATGATGGGTGAACCTTGGTGGGACGGGGGAGGAAACCCGCCAATGCCAACATGCTCGATGGCTCATCAGCTTTACTCGGTTGACTCCGCCTTCGAAGACCCAAGTGACGATAGAGCATGTGGCCCAAATGAAATGGACATGAACACAAATCAAATGTCGACCGATACCTCAAATCATCTTTCGGTTTCGGATCTGAAGACTGTCACGCAGGCTGACCCTCGCTTCAGTGGTTACAGCAACTCGATTTGGGATTTCGGTAGCGCCACCACATTCCCTCATCTGGTGATCTTCCCAGAGGCACCAGACCAGCCGGGTGTCGCAACCGTTACCCACTCGTCGGGTTCGGTTGGCGTCACCTTTGTTGCTCCTTCGTACAACGGCGGATCTGTGATCACCGGCTATGACGTACAGGTCATGCCAGTAGGTGGCACTGTTTGGACAGGCGTGGGCATCACCGAAACCCCGACCACTGGTGCGCTTACAGGCTTGCCAAATGATGGTGCAAAGTACCTTTTCAGATACCGCGCGGTGAACGCGTATGGCGTTAGCGAATGGGCTCCTGTGAGCAACACAGACTTTGCCTCGACCACCCCGTCAGCCGTTGGCTCGGTCAAGGTTACCTCGGCCAAGAATTCGGTGAAGATCACTTTCACCTCCTCGACCAATAATGGCGGTGCTTCGGTTACTCAGTACAAGGTTCGATTCTTCAAGAAAGCCACTGCAACGGTGGCTTGGAAGACTCTGACGGTAACCAAACTGAGCGCGACCCTCGCCAAGCTGACCGCGAAAAGCAAGCTTTGGGTCTCGGTTGCTCCAGTAAACCGCGACGGCATTGGTGCTTGGTCGACCAAATTTGCGGTGACGGTCAAGAAGTAAGTTCTCGGCAACCTTTTTCTCTTTGCTTTTTGGAGGGTTTTCGGGCTAAACTCCTAGAAGGAAGTTGACAACTTCGAGAGCCTAATCTGGCAAATAAATCATTCTTAGATTCAATCTAGAAGTGTGTCCGTCGCAAGGCGGTCTCGAAGGCGTTGATGCCCGTTTAGGGTGGTGGCTCAATTGGTAGAGCAGCGGTCTCCAAAACCGCAGGTTGCAGGTTCGAGTCCTGTCCGCCCTGCAAGGCCCTAAGGCTGTTAAGAAAAGAAGGAAGACTCATGACTGATGAGCTAGAGGTTTCAGAAAGCCTCGTAGAGAAGGCAAAGGCTGACCGCGCCAAGCGTGGTTTCTTTGGTCGCTTCCCGCTGTTCTTTAAGCAGGTTTGGTCAGAACTCAAGAAGGTCTCGCGCCCAACCTGGGCAGAGCTTCGCAACTACACCGGCGTAGTCCTCGGATTCGTCGTCGTGGTCATGGCCCTCATCAGCTTGCTCGACTGGGGTTTTGCCCAGCTAGTAATTTTCGCTTTCACCCCATCGAAGTAATTCAAGAGTTTTAGTAAGGAACCCAAATGACTGACGAGATTCGCGACGACTTCGCATCTGAGATCGCCGACGCCACCGAGGAGACCCTCGAGGTTATCGACGCACCTGAGACCGCAGACGGCGAAACCGCAGACGACTTCGAGCTTGCTGCCGAAGAAGAAGCAGTTCACGTCATCGACGAAGCAGTAGTAGCTGCTGAAGTAGAAGCTGAAGCTGCCGCAGAGCCAGAAGCTCCTGCAGCCGCCGAGAGCGACGACCCTTACGACCAGTTCTTCGCAGACTTCAAGGCTCAGCCAGGCAAGTGGTACATCATCCACTCATACGCCGGCTACGAGAAGCGCGTAAAGCAGAACATCGAAAACCGCAAGCTAACCGTTGAGGGTGGCGACGACGTCCACCAGATCGAGGTTCCGCTTGAAGACACCGTCGAGATCAAGAACGGCCAGCGCAAGCTAGTCACCAAGGTCCGTATTCCTGGTTACGTGCTTGTTCGCATGGACATGACCGACGAATCATGGGACCTCATTCGCCACACCCCAGCCGTAACCGGCTTCGTTGGCAACTCGATGAACCCGAGCCCACTTCGCCCAAACGAAGCATTCGCAATGCTGAAGAAGTGGCTATTCGAACTCCCGGAGGAGGCAGCCGCAAAGGCAGCCGCCAAGGGCGTTGCCGTCAAGGGCAAGTCACGCGCTGTACCAATCGTGGTCGACTTCAAGCTTGGCGAAAGCATCATGATCCGCGACGGTTCGTTCGCTGGTCTGCCAGGCACCATCAGCGAGATCAAGCCAGAGAGCGGCAAGCTCACCGTGCTTGTTTCGCTGTTCGAGCGTGAGACCCCAGTCGAGCTTATGTTCGACCAGGTCGGCCCACTCAGCTAAGACTTAACAAACTAAACAAAAAGGAAAACAAATGGCACCGAAGAAAAAGATCACCGGCATGATCAAGCTTCAGATCCAGGCGGGCGCTGCTAACCCAGCACCACCGATTGGTCCTGCACTTGGCCAGCACGGCGTGAACATCATGGAGTTCTGCACCGCGTACAACAACGCAACCGCAGACCAGCGCGGAAACGTGATCCCAGTAGAGATCACCGTTTACGAAGACCGCTCGTTCACTTTCGTTCTAAAGACCCCACCTGCAGCTGAGCTAATCAAGAAGGCTGCCGGCGTTGCTAAGGGCTCGTCAACCCCTCACACCGTGAAGGTTGCAACCCTTACTCGCGAGCAGGTTCTAAAGATCGCTGAGCAGAAGATGTCTGACCTAAACGCCAACGACGTTGAAGCAGCAGCACTCATCATTGCAGGCACCGCCCGCAGCATGGGAATCACCTGCGAGCTCTAAGCCCGCAGTAGTAACAAAACACGCAACAAAACCAAATAGTCGTGGGAGAACCGGGCGCGGTTCGTCTGACCACTACTGTGACCTAACAAAGGAATAACAGCATGGCAAAGCGCAGCAAGGCCTACCAGGCCGCAGCAGCAAAGATCGAAGAAGGCAAGTTCTACACCCCTGCCGAAGCCGTAACCATCATTCGTGAGACCGGCTCGGCCAAGTTCGACAGCACCATCGAGTGTGCAGTCAAGCTAGGCGTAGACCCTCGCAAGGCAGACCAGATGATCCGCGGAACCGTTTCGCTTCCGCACGGAACTGGTAAGACCGCACGCGTTATCGTGTTCGCAACTGGTGCCGCAGCAGACGCTGCAGTTGCAGCCGGTGCCGACGAGGTCGGTGGCGACGAGCTAATCGAGAAGGTTGCAGCTGGTTGGGTCGACTTCGACTCTGCAGTTTCGACCCCAGAGTTCATGGCCAAGGTTGGTCGTCTAGGTAAGGTTCTCGGACCTCGCAACCTGATGCCAAACCCTAAGACCGGTACCGTAACCCCAGACACCGGTAAGGCTGTTGCAGACATCAAGGGCGGAAAGATCGAGTTCCGCGTTGACAAGCAGGCAAACCTCCACTTCATCATTGGTAAGGCTTCGTTCACCAAGGAGCAGCTAGGCGAGAACCTAGGTGTTGCACTCGACGAGATCCTTCGCCTCAAGCCTTCGAGCTCGAAGGGCCGTTACGTTCAGAAGATCGCTCTATCGACCACCTTTGGCCCGGGCATCTTGATCGACGCAAACAGCACCAAGGTTGAGTTCTAAACTCTAAAAACACAAACTCAGTGATGAGGGGATCGGGGCAAAACGCCCCGGTCCTTTCGTCTTCTTTGAAAGGTTGGGATATTGTCACAACACGCGTTTGGCGCAGCTACTCTTCTTGATTCGAAAGACCCAATGGGCTTGCG
>CAIRNX010000015.1 GCA_903880095.1 uncultured Micrococcales bacterium
AAAGTGCTAGGCCTCTTGAAGAGCCGAAACCTAACTACGGTGACTCTTCAAGACGTCTTCGGTAACGGGCTTCGCTAGGCGGCTACTTCTTGGCAACGTTGATAGTTTTGGTAGCGCTCAAGAACTGATGGGTTTCATCACCCGCATTGGCTAATGCCAGGCTGCAAGTGCCTGCCACCTTGCCAAGGGTTACCTGATACTTTGCCACCTTGGTTTTCTTGCCCTTCACGACTGCAGGCACCTTTACCGTTGCGACCTTGCATGGCCCGGTGGCAACGACAGTTAGTGGTGCGCCAAGATCGGTAGTTTTTGGCATCAGAAGCTTCGTGCCGAACTTGCCCTTTGCGGGGAGCTTCACAGCCTTGATGGTTTGAACCAGAACCTTGTAACACTCAAAATGTGAGCGTGCGGCTCGC
Organism: uncultured Micrococcales bacterium; assembly: GCA_903880095.1. Taxonomy (GTDB): domain Bacteria; phylum Actinomycetota; class Actinomycetes; order Actinomycetales; family Microbacteriaceae; genus Rhodoluna. The sequence continues at coordinate 417 of CAIRNX010000015.1, forward strand.
AAAAAGGTGATCATTCCGGTGGGGCATGCCTTAGATGTGATTGCCCCAACGCTGTCGACGTAAAACCCCACTTCTGCGCGCTCGCAGGTGCTTGAGCCTGTGCCGCTGGCGAAGTAGCCAAGTGCACATGGCACTTCTTCTGTAGCCCCAAAAGTAGACACGTAATGCCCAGCGCTGGCCTGACTGCAAGGTGCATCACCGTTCACCGAGAAGGTTCCGGGTTCGCAGGTAAACGGGTTCACTGCGCTTCCAAATTGCGGCGTGACGGACGTGGAGTAATCGGTTTGGGAGCCACCGACCGCGTAGGTCAGATCGAGACCTAGTGCCGACCCACACGTGTCAAAGGGCATAACACCATTAGCCGATGCAACCCAAGCGTCAGTTACTAGGTTTTCTAAATGGCTGCCCGAGACGTAGATGTCAATCTCTTGATTCGGTTGGGCGTCACGCAATGTGAGAGTCAAGACCTTGTTCTCGGTGAAACTGAACAGGTCGAGTGTTATTGAGCCTGGGTCGGCGACGGCAGAAATCCAACCGGTAATCGAAATTCCGCAGGTGGAGTTATTCATAGGCGCAGCCGTCAGGTAAGCCTGCGGGCCCTGGTTTGTGTTTTGGGCCGTTGCCCACGGCGACACTGTGGTTGACGAACTGTTTGGCACCAAAGAGTTTGACTGGTAGGTGAGGGTCATGTCTAGCTCTTGGCCACAGTAGTTGAACTGGCCGCCAGAGCCTTGCCCTATCGAATCTGCAACACCAACGCCCTGCTGGCCGATTGAAGCGATGTTGTTGCCACTGAAGGTGAAATCGACAATTTGGTTGGCGTCGTAGTGCTTTAGCCAAGCAATCACGTAGTTATCGCCGGTGCCCAGGCTAAGTGATGCACCTGGGTCTGGAGCGAAAGGAAACATCATGGTGACTCGAACGTTGCAGTCTTGATCTCCGAGGGGAGTGACAAGGAGGATCGGCGCTGGTTCGGCAACTATGCGCAATTTTCCGACCGCATAACCAATATTGATTTGAAACTCCGTGATACCGCAGAGCACGAGCGGAAGGTCTACGAGACCAAACCCGGTTGGCGTGCCCTTGATGTGGCCATCAGCTGTGTCGTAATAAAGGCCCGTTGGCATCGGAGGCTGGTCAGGGGTGGTTTGCACCCCCTGATTCGTCGAGGCACCCTGGCATGAGTAATCGAGGTCTATCGGAGTGTTGTAAACAACCTCGCGCACCGTGTTTTGGTCGACTCCTACCGGCGCATAGCTGTCGGCAGCCTTGGCCGGCATTGCGCCCAACCCTGCCGCAAGCAATCCGGCCAACGAGATTGAAGCAAAAAGCTTCTTGAAAAGACCCTGTGGTTTCGCGCCAATCATGAGTGCACCTTTCGGGAAAAACTTTCGGCTGTGAGCTTGTATTCGAGTCTAGGTGGCGAGCATGTTCAGCGCATCTCGGCCTCGGGTCGTCAGATGAGTTGTTCGGCTAGTTCAACCGCCGAACTCATCCACTCCGTGGCCCGGTTTGATCTTTTCTGCGATGAAATCCATCAGCGCAAACATCACGCCTGAGAGCACGAACACTAGGTGAATCGCAACGCGCCAGATAATGCCGTCGCCAATCTTCGCAGCTGGGTCTTCGCCTAGGTGAATGAAGTCTTTCAAAAGCTCGATCACCGAGATGGCAACCAATGAGCCGATCAACTTGAGCTTTAAGCCAGAGAAATCGATTGTGCCCATCCAGTGCGGGCGGTCTTCGTTATCTTTTGCGGCGTCGATCTTCGAAACAAAGTTTTCGTAACCCGCGAAGATCACGATCAGAATCAGGTTGGCCAAAAGCACTAGGTCTAGCAAGGCCAACAAGTCGAGAGTGAATGAATGCGATTCGTTAACTAAAACCGACTGAAGTAGCGACCAAAAGGCAACACCAAATCGAACCAAAACCAAAAGCAGTGATGCTGCTAGCCCAACATATAAAGGTGCAAGCAACCAACGCGAGGCAAACAAGCCTTGTTCTAGTAGGTGCGAAAACTTCTTCATGGTTCCCCTTTAGCTTGCTGGTTGCTTCTGATTCTGCCATAGGCGCTAACCAAAGCAACATAAGGTCTGGGGTCTCAAGTATCCTGTGAGCAACGGAGGGGAAAATGAGCAATAAAGACCGCAACTTCGAGACCAAAGGGAGTTTTAGTCTCCCGATTTCCAACGAAGAGACGGGCGAGAATCAAATGTCCCGCGTTGAACTCGATCTCGCGCACGCGACACATGAACAGTTGCTTCAAGTTGCTGCAGGAGATATACGTGGACGTTGGGAACTTCGTCATCGTGGAATGACTGCTGCTGAAATTGATGAACTCTTCGAAATCCCAATGCCTTTGGTTGCCCGCACTTCTGCAATGACTTGGTTAGATAGCGGAACCCTTGAAGTCCGTTTGATCGCTCTCTTTGGCGCCTACGAACTTGAAAACTACTTTCTTTACCTGAAGCCAGGAATGACAACATGGAAGCATGGCACGTCGGCGTTCGAAATTAATGAACTTCTTTTCGCGAACGGCAACCATTCGACCGAAAGCTGGAGTCTCACCATTGAGACGCTGAGACTGAAAAATGGGCCTCATAAAATCGTGGTCGATGACAATGATGTTGTGCAGAAAACTCTTCGAGGCGAAGAAATTACGCGCGAAGACCTTCAGGCTAGTGGCTATCAAGAGGCAGGAAATGTTCTTTTCCCTTGGTGGTTCGTCGCGGGTGCCGCCGCAAAACGGGGTGAACATTCAGCGGAACTTCTTGCGGAGTTGGTTGCCGCGGAGGATGGGGTAGCTGCCCTGGCTGCCGAACTAAACGAGGGCCAGGAAGACTCAATTCTTTTCAAGAATGAGTTCTTTGATTTCGAAGGCGATGAGAGCGAAAATTTCGACCAAGCGCACTCGTGGGGTGGTTCAGTCGGTTGCTTTAATTTACAGTTCAACTTTGAGTTGCTCACTGCGAACACAACACTCGACCAATTGACCGGTGAATGGCTTGAGCCAGGTATCAGATATAGGCGCCTGTTTGAGTCCGAGCAACGCCTAAACGAAGCTTTTGAAAATGGATGCCACGCCCAGGGCTATACGCCGGAGGCTCTTTTAGTGCTTCAAGCATTTTCGGAGGCATGCACTACTTGGAGGATGACCAATGGTTGCGACCGTGACAGTGAATTCCCATGTGACCATGAGTCCGCAGACATTGATCGAATTGGGTCGATTCTAGAAAAGCACCTTTTAACAATCGTCAATCACAATTGCACTTCATCGTCATTTGCGCAGCAAGTGCTCGACGAGTTGCGTGAGGGCGCTTGAATTAGCGAGTTAAACTCGAAGAGTTATGACAAACACAAAGACCAACGAAGACGTCTTGCTGTTTCTTGATGGCCAGTTCGACGAGATCTGCGACTACCCAAAGTGCGAAGAAACCCGCACCCACCTACTCACTTGCCCTGCCTGCCCGGCAACCGAAAACATGTGCGAAGCTCACGCTCAACTAGCCAAACAAGCACAGCCTGGCGAAAGGGTTGTCTTCGACAACACCTGCAAGCACAGCGTCGAAATGGTCGCCTGCGGCAAGATCCGCATCAAGAACTAAAAAATGGGTCAGCCTTAGCCGACGAAGTCGGTGTGCTCCCACTTCCACTTCTGAAGCTGTGGGCCAACCCAAAGTGAGTAAATGCCACAGGTGATGCATGAAAGCAAGAACCACTTGATCCAAAGGCCAAAGAGTCCCATTGCTGTTCCGGTGAAAACCAGCTGCTTACCATCGATGGTTGCGTGCTTCGCCCTCCAACGCTCGGTTAGAACCAAAGCGAATGGGTAGCAAATACCGAGAGTGAATACTGTGATTAGTCCGCCGAGAAGTGCTGTACCAATGTAGTTAGCAGCACCACCAACGAAAACGAAACGACCTGATTTAGCCATGAATCCCCCTGATGGTTGATGAGTGAAGACTTGCTTGTGAAGTCTTCGCTCTGCGCGTCCCTCGCGCTTATTTGATTGTAGCCTAGGGCAAAGTCCAGCAGTGTGTCGTTAGCCATGGCTAAACTTGTGCCACAACAAGGGGGAGAAACATGAACCTAAACAGCATTCAACGAGACAGGGCCGTCGGAGTTATCTTGGCTAGCGCTGCCGGTGACGCCTTAGGCGCTCCATACGAGTTCAAGCCTCCTCTTGCCGCCAAATTTGAGGTTGAAATGAACGGCGGCGGTTCTTTCAGTTGGGAGCCAGGCGAGTGGACAGACGACACCGCCATGGGCATCCCGATCTTGCAGGCGCTTGCGGCAGGAAAAGACTTGGCCGATGAAACAACCCAAGACGAGATCATGTCGGCATGGTGGCTTTGGTCGAAAACTGCGAGCGATGTTGGCATTCAAACGCGCGCAGTTTTGGGAGCCATGGGAAACCCCACCGCCGAAAACGCTTTGCGAGTCTCGAAAGCTCTTCACGAACGCACCGGCCGAACGGCTGGCAATGGCTCACTCATGCGCACCGGAGCTGTCGCGCTGGCGACACTTGGAGATGCGAGGACAACAGCTGCCAACGCAACCGCCATCAGCAAGCTCACTCACTGGGATGACGACACTGCTAATGCTTGTGTGCTTTGGTGCCTGGCTATCCAGGAGGCAGTGCTGAATGGACGCCTGGACGTTCGCATTGGCCTAGACCACATCGGTGCCGAACAAAGGCTTCGTTGGCTCGCTCTAATCGAGGAAGCAGAAATCAAAGAACCAGAGAACTTCGAAAACAACGGCTGGGTTGTGCACGCTTTTCAGGCGGCTTGGTCAGCAATCACCAGAGCGACGCACGTTGAGGGCGTCGCCACAGAAGCGGAGCGCTTGAAGCTCGGCCTTGAATTCGCCGTGCGTGCTGGCAACGACACCGACACCGTTGCCGCAATTGCGGGCAGCTTGCTCGGCGCAATGTATGGCTCGTCGGCAGTGCCAGCGACATGGCGTCTTAAACTTCACGGCTGGCCCGAGGCAACTGAGAAAGACCTAGCCAAGTGGACTCATTTGGCACTCAATGGCGGCAAGGCTGACCCGCAGGGTTGGCCAGGGGTTGCCAGAATCGACTACAACAAATTCAGCGATCGGTTTGAGTTGGTTCAGCACCCGAGCGATTCGGGTCTCTGGCTCGGTGGCGTCGAATCGCTCAGCAGCTTGCCCGATTCGGTCACCGCTGTTGTGTCACTCTGCCGAGTTGGTGAATCGGAGGTTCCCAGCCGAATCGAAGATAGCGTTGAGATTCTTCTTATCGACAGCTCAGACGAAAGCAAAAACCTCAACCTCGACTTTGTTTTCACCGACACCGCTGCCGTCATTGCCGAACTCCGAGCAGCCGGCCACGAAGTGTTCTTGCATTGCGTGCAGTCGCAATCGCGCACGCCGAGCGTAGCAATCACCTATTCGGTTAAACACCTCGGTCAAACTTTTGCCGAAGCCAAAGCGAAGGTTTTGGCAGCTCTACCGAAGGCTGCAATCAACGACGGTTTCGAGCAGCACCTAGAAAACCTGCTGAGCTAAAACTAAACGCGCTCGCCGTCAACGTTGTGGGTGGCATCAAATAGCTGTTCTTGGACCAGCAAGATTGCGTGAAACCTTGCGCGTGTTAGACCTACATACAACTGATTTCTTAAAGTCTGGTTGTGGCTTTCTAACCATTCCGATGTTGCGAATGAGATGTCGGTGATCACCACAACGTCGTCTTCCAAACCCTTGTATTTAGGTATCGAGCGCCAGTTGATCTTGCCTCCGTTTTTTGGGTATTCGGTGAGGGCTTTCAATTGGCGCATTTCGGCACTGTGGTTCTCGGTTGACGCAGCGAGTAGACCCAGCACTGACTTGGTGTTCAGTGGGCTGAGCACTCGAATGTTCTCGGGCTTATAGGTTTTTAGGAGTCGCTGAAGCACCTTATGGAGGTCTTTTGCCTGCTTTGTGTCAGTAGTAGCGATCACTTCAAGGCGACCATCGATTCGTGGCGAAAGGCGGTTGTGCTTTGTTTCGGTCTTCCAGTTCAACAACTTGTGAATCGCTGTCGTTAGCTTAGGCGCTTGGCGACAGTTAGTGAGCAACGAAACTTTCACCAGCCCGGGTAGTTGTTTTTTTGCCCAAGCGAACGAATCAATCTTTGAGCCCGAAGTGTAGATCTGCTGTTCGTCATCGCCAGCCAGTGCAATCTTGACGGAGCGGTGCGGGTCGCCGAGGAGTTCCATGATGGGCCAGAATATCGCTTCGCGTGGCACGAGGTCTTGAAACTCGTCGATGCAAATGGCTGAATACTTTTCGATGCTCTTGTTGGCCTTCAAAGCGGCTAGGGCAAGCGCCGGTAGATCAATGTCGTACCAGTCGGGCCCAGGCTTTGCGGGGTTCTTCTTCAACCCAGCAAGTTCGAGCATAAGGTCGTTGAAGTTCTTCACGGTGATTAGTTCACCAAGACCAATTTGTTCGCGCACCTGGTCGCGCAGCATCTCATTGAAGCAAAGGTAAAGCACTCGGCGTTGGTCGTGAGCCCAGTTCATCGCGCATTGAGTGAGCATTACTGTCTTGCCTGATCCAGCTTCACCAACAAAGTAGAGCTGGTCATTGCCCGCAACAACCTCGAGTGTGCCGAGTTGATCGTTGGTTGCGCGGCTCACCTCGAGCCTCCGTTGCAATTCGATGGCTGCCGGGGTCTGTTCGGCGGTCACTTGTGTTCGAAGCGAGCTAGCCAGCGACTTAGCCAACTCAACCGATAGCGCCGTTGGCTTGTAGTTGAGCACCTTGTTGCCTTGGCTTGACTTCAACTCTTCATCGAGTGCGCGAAGAACCGCCTTGTCGGCGGTTGGAAGGTCGGTTTGAAGAGCTATCTCCCAAACAGCAACCTGGTTGCCGGTCTGAAACAGCTTCGCTTCGTCGATGAACGGGAACCAAGCCATTCGAGCCATCGGAACCTGATCAATTGGGTACCCAAGGTTTTTCAGTAGAGTTCGAATCTCGCGCTTGGCGTCGTCGGCCTGCTGAATCGGGTTCTCCCATTGCTTCTTGCCAGGGAGTCCCTTGAGATCCCACTTGGACCCATTAATGGTGACCTTCGTGGCCCCTTTACATTCAACGACCACGATTCCGCGCTTTGGCGCGATCACAATGAAGTCAACCTCGGTCTGAGCTTTTGACTTGATCTTCGAAAGTTCGAGCGAGTGAATCACAACCCAGTCGTCGCGACCTTCGACCTCAGCGAATGCGCGATAAAGCAATTCTTCGGCGTAAGAATCTGAGCCGCCGAATGTTTCTGGAATCATTTGAACCATTATTTACCTTTCGAGGTCAGCCTCATGGGTCGCTTCAGTGGGTCCGCTGACGCTAATCGCAAACCTTGCTTCTTCAGCAAGAACTTTAGGTCTTGGCTCCAGTCAGATTCAAGTATCGAAATCAAGTCAGCGGTGGCATTAGCGAATCGATCCGGCGAAGTGCGTGATTGCCCGTGGATGAATCGTCCTCTGAGAGAGTCGAATGTCTGTGCTTTCCGAAACAGCTTGCCGACTTTTGGCGCGTTTGCAGGGCGATACCCGTAAAGCTCTAGAAACAGCGCCTCGCGATTCTCCTTCTTCCAAACCTGTCTTGCGAGAATCTCAGCCTGAGCACCCTTCACGTCTAGGCCTTTGGCAAAAAGCCCTACAGTCAAGATTCTTACTTGAAGCGCTTCCCAAGCGACAAAAGCTAGAAGGAAGGCATCGGGTTGCGCCCCGCTGATCTCGAGCGAACGTCTCGCACTGTGCACAAGTCTCTTGATTTCGCTGGGCTTCAACTTAGCCAACCTTGGTTTGGCTCGAAGTGGCCGTCGCTTGATCGAACCCAAGGCAAGTCTGGGTGACCTTGAGCGAAATCTTGTGACCCTTTTGAGTCGCAAGCAGCTTGTAGGTGGCCTTAGTGGCTCCAGAAATTGCCTTTCCATCGAGTAACCACTGGTACGAAATTTTTGCACCAACCGCGAACGGAGCTGAGGTTCCATTCAGAGTTACTCCGACTTTCACCGTGCCTGAAACCCTAATTGGTGTCACCTGAAGCGTGCCGTTTAGAACTTTCTGAGCGATAGATGTTTTCTGAACACTTGTGAAACCGGGTTTAGTGCCCGTTACTTGCACGCTTATGTTTTTGCCAGCATCGGCAGGGGTCAAGACATAAGTCGAAGAAGTCGCGCCTGTTATTGCCGAACCATCTCGAAGCCATTGCATCGAAAATGTTGTTCCGAAGTCCCATGTTCCTGGTGTTGCGGTCAGTGTTGATCCGACGGTGGAGGTGCCGGTGGTTGTTGGTGTTGGGGCGTTTGTTAGCGTGCCGGTTGTGACAGTGACTGGGGTTGATGTTTTTTGGATGGTCGTGTAACCAGGCTTTGTTCCGGTTATTTGTACGCTTATGTTTTTGCCCGAATCCGCCGGAGTCAACAGGTAGGTTGAAGTGGTTGCCCCTGCGATTGCCGAACCGTCTCGAAGCCACTGGGTTGAAAGTATTGCTCCTTGATCCCAAGCTTCGGATATTGCGGTAAGGGTCGCACCAACCTTGAACGTCCCTGAGACTGTTGGGCTAGGTTGGCTCCACAAACTCCCATATGCTGCCGAGAGTGCTGGTGACGTTAGCTCAACTGTTGAGTAGCCGTTAGAAGTGCCTGTCGTTTTCACGGTGATTGAGTGGCCAGCGTCTGCGCTGGTTACTTGGTACGTTGAACTCGTGGCACCCGAGATAGCAATGCCATCTCTTAGCCATTGATATGAGACAGTTACTCCCTGATCCCAGGGTCCAGAACTCACAGAAATTGTGTTTCCAGTCATACAATCGCCAGAAATTTCTGGGCTTGGTTTCAGTGTTAGATCGCCAGCAAGAACTGATTTGGCGCCACTGGTTTTGCGCGAAAAAGTTACTCCGTCTACAAGAACCTGGTTTGGAAAAAAGCCGAGAACGACGAATGAGATGGAATGGTTGAAATCCGCGGGTGTTAGGACATAAGTCAAAGAGTTCGCACCAGGAATATCACTCCCATCTCGACTCCACCCAAAGTTTAGGGAGACACCTTTATCCCAAGTGCCTGGATTACCTGTGAGCTCGGAGCCAACTTTGAATTCCCCAGACACTGACGGGGTCGGAATCAGCGACAGTGATTGCACGAGCACCCCTGCTCGTATAGAAAACCCGGTAGGCAAGGCCAACGGGACCCCCCGGATTTGCTTGCCGCTTGCCCCAGAAAGATTAACCCCCGAAAGGTCGGCGTGGTCAAGATTTGCGCTGTCGAGCGTTGCTCCGGATAGATCAGTGTCGTATAAGTTAGTATTCGAAAAATCCGCTTGATAGAGGTTAGCCCCACTCAGCACTGATCCATGAAAAATGGATCCTCGAAAAATAGCACCCCATAGGTTGGCCTTGTTGAAGTTAGCCAGCGACAAATCAGAGCGGCTGAAATTCGTCGCAATTAGCTGATCGCCTGAGAAATTAACGCCTGTTAGATTTGCATCGCACAGTGCGAGGTCCGCCAGTGATTTACTTTCGTTGTAAAGGACCTGCCCAATTTGGCTCCAGTTTGCTATACAGGTTCCTTGGTTCAATTCGGGGTGCATGTTCGGATCCAAGACAGGGTGAAATGAGACGGCAGGGTTACTCAAGTCGCTACCACTTAAATCAACACCGGGGCCGACAAAGTGCCCGTTCACAATCGCGAATTTGGTAGGAAGTTTCAAAGGGGTGCCATTGAGCGAACCTGATGAGATTCCTGACCAATTTGAAAGGTAGAAACTCGTACCGCTGATGTTTGCGCCAGCGAAATTGGCACCTGTCAAATTGGACTCAAGTTGGAAAGTCACTCCGGTCAGGTTTGCCCCTGAGAGATTTGCGAAGGAAAGGTTTGTCGTAGCACTTGACCAACCTAAATCGGCTCCAGTCAAATCGGCTCCAGACAAATTGGCGTGCGTCATGTCAGCCCACGACAAATTAGCGTGAGTCAGGTTCGAGTTCGAAAGATTGGCATTCGTGAATGTCGAATTCAATTTGGCTTTGGTCAAGTTTGCGCCAGAAAGGTTTGCTCCTGTGAGTGTGTCACCATTCAGATAGATCTGAGTCATGTTCGCGTTTTGGAAATTGATTCCAGATAGGTTTTCTGAAGATAGCTGAATGGCGGTCAAATTAGCCCCGTCAAATGATGTTCCTGAAATTATTGCTCCGTCCATGGCGGCATTGCTCAGGTCTGCCCCAGTAAATCTTGTCTTCGTCAAATTTGCCGATGTTAGGTCAGCGCCCGCAAGATTTGCATTCGTTAGGTCCGCTCCAGCTAAGTTCGCAGACCCAATGCTCGCGCCCGCTAAGTTTGCCCCTGATAGGTCTAACGACGAAAGATTCTTCTTGTATAGATTCGCTTTGGGACCAATCAAAAACCCTGACCTAAGCGTCCAACCAACTGGAAGCCCGGCAGGGGTACCAACAATGTTCCCAGACGTGACACCCGACAAAGTGGTGCTGGAAAGATCGAGACCATCGATGTTCGTCGAAGTTAGGGTGGATCCAGTTAAATTTGCTCCAGCCAACGCAGCAGTTCTAAGATCCAGGCCAGTTAGGTTCGTGTATGCAAGGTAGCAACTGCCCGAATAGCCAGGGTAATGACAAGTAGCGGCCTCAGAAGTTGATGGAATGAGGGCAGAAACAACCGTAAGGCAAGTCAAAGTTAGCAAAGAAAGAAAAAGCCTAAATCGGCGCGAAGCACCGCCAAATTTTGTTAAATAAGACAAATCATTCAATTGACTTTCAAACCCCCCAAAATACTGCCAAACTACTACCTAAGACTAAATCAATTCAATCGCCGTCGGAAACTTTGTCGACTGGCGGGGGAGCCGACAGCGAATAAAGGTTCGCCGGCTTGCCGGGGCGGCTTGAGTCGGTGCGCCCACTTGAGCGAATGAACGACTTTTCTAGGCTCATCATTTGGCGGCGGAACAGGTCGCGCTGAACGCGCTCGCCGCGGCAGGCTTCGGTGAAGTCTTGTAGGTCACTGAGTCTGAACTCGTCGCCGAGCGGGTTGATGCCGAGGTACCGAAACGGGTCGAGCTTGCCGTCGAATGCGTGGCGTAGTTGGCGCCAGGCGTAGAAAACCATGTCGTCGTGGTCGAGGCCGAGGATTCGCCCCGATGGGAGGTCTTTGGTGAGCATCTTGTTGTGGCCGATTGCTTTGGCCGCGTTTGGCATGCGCCTGTTGCCAAAGCGCGAGATGCCATCGAAGTTGTCGATTGGGCCAAAATCTTTTTCGGCGAGGTTCATGAAGGTTTGTGAGCTGACCAGCTCTAGGCCGACTTGTTCTTTGCCGCCGAGGTATTTGCGAATGTCTTCGAAGTTGACCATGCCCCAGTAGGCGAAGCTGAGCACGCGGTCGTTGGGGTCGCGGTTTGGGTTGTCGAAGATGCCCAGTTGACGAATCTTGGTTGTGAGTGAGAGCCCGAGGCGGTCTTTGAGTATTCGACGGCTGGCTTGTTCGAGCGATTCGGTTTTGCCTAGGTAACCGCCAGGCAGCACTCGGTTGCTCGCGACGTTGGGGTAGATGGAATGGTCGGTCGGAATCGTGATCACGAATAGCGAAAGGTCTTCGCCTTTGCCTTTGACGACGTATTCGGGCGAGATCAAATCGGCCCACACCTTTTCGCGAATCGTCTTCTCGTTGGCGACGGTGAAGATGACGAGATCTATGGCCTTGTCTGAATAAATGTCGGTGGTCATGTTCATAATTGTATTTGTTATCAGTCAGAACCAAAAGCAAAGTATTTGCGCGGAATAATTTGCGCAGAAAAAGCATTTGGTGATACAGTAACGTTCCAACGATTTGAAAAAGGGGATCAAATGGAGAACAAGAATTCAAACTGGGCCGAAAGCCTAACCAATGGCCAGCCAATCGCGCAGGTGATCGCCGCCTCAAAGCCTGCCGACAAGGCAAGCACCAACAAGACCTCGCAACCAAAGCCAAATGGCCAGTTGCCACAGATGCACATCGGCCGTGGCCAGCGTTACGGCAACCTAACCTGGTTTCCGATCTGGACATCTGCGCCTATCGCCGAGCGCGACTACGTGACTGCCGCGGCAGCCGGCGTTGTCTCGGTGGTCGAGGGCTCAAACCCAACCGTCGGATTCCTCCAGGTTCAAAACAGTGGCAACAAGCCAGTTCTACTGCTCGAAGGCGCTCTGCTCGAGGGTGGCTGGCAGCACCGCGCGCTAACTCGCACAATGCTCGTTAATGCAAACAGCACCACCGAGATGCCAGTGGTTTGCGTTGAAGCCGGCCGTTGGGGTGGCGTTGCCACCCAGCACCTCGGCAAAAAGAGTGCCCCGGCAGGCGTGCGTCGAGCCATGCGCGGCATGAGCAAAGGCACCAACGGAGTTGTTTACCAAGCGGCAGCCGACCAAGGCGCGGTTTGGGATTCGGTGCGCGACTTCTCGGCTCGCAACAACAAGCAGCAGGCAACAGAGTCGCTAGTTGGCGTGAAGAACGAGCTAGAAGCAGAGCTCGCGGCACTGAAGCTTGAGCTACCTAAGCCTGTTTTTGGCCAGCGCGGCGTTTTGATCGCAATCGGTGGCGTGCCACTCGCGATTGAGGTTTTCGATCACCCAGACACCTTGGCCGAACGATTCGAAACCATCTTGGACGCCTACCTACCCGAATCGCTGATCAAGCCTTTCGTGGAGTGCCGTTCGCAGATCGCCCGCGACTTTGTTGCTCGAATCGAAAAGTTGGGTGTCGAGCCAACCGGTGACGAAGGTCGCCTTCGCAACAAGGCCGATAAATATGTAGCCGCCGAGGCGGTTCTGCGTGGCGAAGAGCTTTTGCATATGTCCGCGTTGAATGCAGCGCACGAGCTGGTGTTGGTCGCATAACGCCGGGGCCGACGAGGCGCCAGCTTTACTGCACAAAACGCAACACCAACTAACTACTAAGGAGATCAACCCCGTGAAAATCAAGATTGAACACAACCAGGTCAAGATCGGTGAGCCGACATCGCTAGGGCTCATGCTTGAACTAACCGCACCAACCGCGCCAGTCACCGAGCAAGACATTGCTCGCAAAGCTAAGTCGATCGTGTTCGTGATCGACCGCAGTGGCTCGATGGGCGGTGGGCGACTCGAGATGGTGAAAAACACCGTGCTCGACACCCTCGCTCGCCTCAACCGCGACGACTACCTTGCTGTGGTCACCTTCGACGACAACCCGATCATCGAAGTGCCGCTCACCAAGATCGGCGAGCTCAACCTCGGCCGAGTTCGCGAACACATTGCGGCACTTCAGCCTGGTGGCTCGACCAACCTCGAGATCGGCTACCGCTTTGGCCTGGCCCAGGCAAGCAATGCGCCAGAAGGCGTTGAGTCAACCCTAATTCTGCTCAGCGATGGCGAGGCTAACGCAGGTGTAGTTGACCCTGAGGCGCTAGGTCAACTAGCTGCCGCAGCAACCGAACACTACGTGACAACCACCACGTTAGGCATTGGCGCTGGCTACGACGAGACCATTCTCGACTCAATGGCCGACTCTGGCAACGGCAACCACATTGCCGCGCTTGAGTTGCCCGAGGCAGTGCGCGGCTTGCAAGCCGAGATCGACGACCTTTTGATGAAGACCATGACAGACGTCAAGGTGCGCATCAACCTGTCGCAGACATTCCTCAACACCGGCAGTCAGATTCGCAAGGTTCGCCATATGCGCAAGTTCCGTTTCGACGGCACATTCGCCGAAATCGAACTCGGCGACCTTTCTTCTGGTGAAGAGAAGAACGTCGTCTTCGAGCTCAAGCTTCAGCCGCTCGAAGGCGTTGGCCCAAGCACTCAGCACGCCTGCTTCGTGACCTGGGAATACACCAACGCGATCACCGGCGAAAAAGTCTCTGGGTCTCAAGAGATTGATGTTGAGCTGGTTAACCCGCAGGAGTGGGTTGAGCCTGCCCGCGACGAAGACATCGTTGCCGAGCTGAAATCGATTCGCCTGCAAGACCTGCGTGACCAAGCGCTTGCCCTCTACCAGGCTGGCCGCGAGGCCGAAGCCGACGCCTTGCTAAAGGCCGCCGGCGAAGACCTCGAGCTGTTCATGCAAAACGCGCTCTACCTGAGCGATCGCGGCCGTTCGCGCATGATGTCGCAGGCGATGGATTTTGGCACATTCGCCGACATGCGCGACTCAAACGAGAAGCAGAAGCGCATTCGCGAAAGCCGCAGCCGCGTGAACCGCGACAAGCCCGACTTCAGAGAAAAACCATAACGGGCCAGGTGGTTGGGGGCTAGCAATAATCCTTCCGGCTAGCCCCCAACGCCGCAATTCTTTTTGATCAAACACCCTGGCGTCGTTTGGCGCACCCAAAACACAAAAACTTATGTCTAGAAAGGACACCCACCTATGTGGATTTTTACCGAAACCGGATTCATCAGCGCAGTGCGCACCAAGCAAGACCAAACGCTTATCACCATTCGAGCCCGCGACCACGAGTCGCTCGAAGGCATCGCTCACCTAGCCGGTGAGAGTATCAAGCGCTCGCCAAACGGCGACTACCCGTATCGAGTGTTCGTTAGCGAAGCCGACTTCACCAAGTGGCTGCTCGAGAGTGCTGCGAAGCTCACCTACCCGAACTTCAAGAGCCGAGTGACTCAAACTCGCGGCCACAAGTTTGTGAGCGCGCTTCACAACGTTTGGGCAGTGATGCATGAGGTCGAAGATCTCGAGGCGCGCGTCGAGGTGCACAACGAGCAGGCGATAGCCGAAGACCAGCCAAAGCTGAACACAATCAAGACAAAGTTTGGCCACGAGTTGCCCGAGGTCTCCGAGGGTGACCCGCGAATCGTCGCTTACCTGTGGGAGGCACACGACCCAGAAACAGGAGACCCGATGTGGGGCAACCTGCTTGCCGACGAACGCGAAGGTGCGCCTTACGACTTTCCTTTCCAGGTAGAAGACATCCATTTCTACCCGCTCACCGAACTACCGAACGACCTAAAAAAGGAGGGGGAGTAACCAACCCCGATGAACAAAAAACTCGCGATCGTCTATAGCGATCAATACCTCGACTGGCTTCTTGGCGCAGGCGACGGCTCGCATGCAACAGACCCGGTGCGAGCCGAGCTTGCCACCGAGTTGCTAACCGCAAGCCTTGGCAAAAACGCGAAGATCGTCAACCCGACCCCGCGTGGCACAGCTAGAGCAGACCGCGCAAAACTCAATGCCACTCACGACGCGACTTACGTCGCCAAGACCCTTGGCGGCGAAAACTCGGAGTGGCATTACAAGAGCAAGAAGACGGCCGCGGCCGGTTTCGCGATGTTTCGCGGCACCATCCGTGCTGTCGAGCTGATCTTGAGCGACAAAGCAAACGTGGTTTTTAACCCGCAAGGCGCCAAGCACCATGCCCGCTTCAACCGGTCTAGCGGCTTTTGCGTTTTCAACGACATGGCCTATGCGGCCGTGGCGTTTAAAGAAGCTGGCCTCAAGCCGCTCTATGTCGACTGGGATATCCATGCTGGCGACGGCACCTACCACATGCTCAAAGGCACGGGAATCCCGACTATCAGCATTCACCACGGCGGCATCTACCCTGGCGACCCTGCGCTGCAAAGCCTCGATGGCACCAGGCGCGAAGTTG
>CAIRNX010000016.1 GCA_903880095.1 uncultured Micrococcales bacterium
AGGATCGCAAGGCAACGAAAGTTGTCGATGGCTCTGTAGCTCAGTTGGTAGAGCGAACGACTGAAAATCGTTAGGTCCGCGGATCGATGCCGCGCGGAGCCACGAAAAGTCCCGAATATCGCGTTCGGGACTTTTTGCTTTAAGTCAGGAACAATTATTTTGATAACAGGGTTCGTTTACTTGAACCTCGCGCAATGTAAGAGAGAGAGCAATGACTAAACCACGCAATCGCTGGATCGGCCTCGTATTCATTTCGATGGCCATCTCGCTGGTAATCATCGACGGCACGATCGTCAACACAATCTTCCCTAAGGTCATCGAGGCACTAAAACTAACCTCAACCCAGGTTCAGTGGGTTCAGGAGAGCTACGTTCTCGTTTTCGCTTCGCTGCTTCTCGTGTGGGGTTCGGTCGCCGACCGCATCGGGCGCAAGCGCCTGCTGATCATCGGTATCTTGATCTTCGTCGCGGCATCGGTTTGGGCCGGTTACTCGAACGACGCAAACGCCATGATCCTTGCTCGAATCCTTCAGGGCATCGGTGGCTCAATGGTGCTCCCGACAACTCTGTCTTTGGTGAATGCAAACTTCCAGGGTAAAGAGCGTGGTGCGGCATTTGCCGTTTGGGGCGCGACCATCGGTGGAATGGTGGCCGTTGGTCCAGTTCTCGGTGGTTGGCTTGCTACCAGCTTCGGCAACGAAGGATGGCGCTTGGCGTTCAACATCAACCTTCCGCTAGGCCTCCTAGTGGTTGCAGGTCTCGCTTACTTTGTAGCCGAATCAAAGCAAGACCACCGCGAAGGCGGCATCGACATTGTGGGTGCAGGAATCTCGGTAATCATGTTCCTGACCCTTGTCTTCGGTCTTATTGAAGGACGCGTCTACGGTTGGTGGCTTGTCACCAAGAACCACTTCGCCATCGGCGACTTCAAGTGGGCAAACGAAGGCCTCTCGATCATTCCGGTTTCGCTTGCGATCTCACTCGTTGCCTTCGTGGCATTCGTCCTGTGGGAGCGCGCGCGCGACAAGGCTCACAAGAACGTGCTTCTTGACCTCGACCTTTTCAAGATTCGCTCGTTCCGCAACGGTTCAATCGCGGCTCTAATCATCTCGATGGGTGAGTTCGGAATCCTGTTTGCGATTCCTCTCTGGCTACAAAACGTCCAGGGCCTAAGCCCAATCGACTCGGGTCTGGTTCTGCTTTGGCTAGCCGGTGGAGCTTTCGTTGCTTCAGGCATTTCGGGCGCACTTAGCGGCAAGATTTCACCAGTTCTCGCCGTGCGCGCAGGTGTGGTTCTCGAAACTCTAGCCGTTGCCGGAATTGCGCTTTTCGCAACTCCAGACGCAACCTGGGGCACCTTCGCTCCGTTCCTCTTTGTCTACGGCCTCGGCATCGGTTTAGCGACCGCTCAGCTGACCGGCGTAATCATGGTCGATGTTCCGATGGAAAAAACCGGTCAGGGCTCTGGCTCACAGAGCACGGTTCGCCAAATCGGTTCTGCTCTAGGCATCGCCGTTCTCGGAACCTTCCTATTCAGCATCACAACCGCGAGCGTAGACGCGAACCTCACCAAGGTGAACACTCCGCCAACCGGTTGGTACGTGCCGGTTGATCCAGCTAAGCCAATGGGTCCAAAAATCTCGGTCACCGATGCTGTGGTCGACTCAGCCGGAGGTGCGATTCCTGGGCTGAAGTTCTTGGGTGCAGACGCACAGGCTGCTGCCGCAAATGGCTTCACCGCTGGTGTTAGTGGTTCGGCATGGGCTGCAGCAGGCTTCTTGGCTCTAGGTGCGGTTTCGACTTTGGGCCTCGGCTCAATCGCTGAGCGCAAAGAGAAGGCTAAAAAGAAGGCCTAAAGGTTTTCTTCAGACCACACACGAATGGCTTCGCCGATAAAGTCGGCGAGGCCATTCGCCTTCTTGTCGTAGAACTCGGTGAATCGCGGGTCTTGCCCATACATCTCGCCTAGCCCTATGTATTGCTCTCGATTAGGCGTCCAGAAAAGACAAACCCATTCGTAGTGAGCTTTGATGTTTTCTTGAACGGCTTGGTCGGTTGCCTTGGCGCCGGCGTTGAACAAGGCAGCAAGTTCGTCGCGCACCTGCTCGCCGCGATCGACGGCTTCGGCCTGTTGTTCGTCGGTTAGTAACCCGAAACGTTTAACCGAGGCGCGGTACTCATTAGCCCAATGAGCCTCGGCTTCTTTGGCGTAAGGGTTCTCAATCACAAGAAGAGCATACCTATGAGGAGTAAAGTTTCTCCTTGTGAATAACTCGCTTAAACCAAAAAGACTTCTTCTAGGCAAGCGCCTCTCAACTCAAAAACTTGAGGGTGAACTTCTGCCTAAGGTAATCGCACTACCAATCTTCTCGAGCGACCCGCTCTCGTCGGTGGCCTATGGCCCGCAAGAGATGCTGATGATCCTCACCCTAGGCGGCGCGAGCATGCTCGTCTTTGCTCCTTGGATCGCAGCAGTTGTTGTGCTTCTTCTTACAGTCATCGTTCTTAGCTACCGCAAGGTTGTAGCGGCTTACCCATCGGGCGGTGGCGACTACGAGGTTGCCAAAAAGAACATTGGCGAAAAGTCGGCGCTAATCGTGGCCTCGGCTCTGCTACTCGACTACGTGATGACCGTTGCTGTGTCGATTGCGTCTGGCACAGACAACCTAATCTCGGCCTTCCCAGGGCTCAACCCTTGGCGTGTAGAACTAGCTGTCGGCTTCATCGTGTTCCTGTGTGCGATCAACCTTCGAGGTGTTCGCGAATCGGGCGCCGCCTTCGCGGTTCCTACCTATCTATTCATTGGTTCTGTTCTCACCATGATCGGTGTCGGAATATTTCGCGTTTTCATCATGCATGAGTCGCTCCACGCCGTCTCGTCTGAGTACAGCGTGCACGCGGTCGAGAATGTAAAAACTGGTGCGCTGGTGTTCATAATGCTCTTACTGAGATCGTTTGCGTCTGGTTCGGCTGCCCTCACCGGTGTCGAGGCAATCGCCAACGGCGTGCCTGCGTTCCGCGAGCCAAAGATTAAGAACGCTCAGAAGACTATGACCTGGATGGGCATCAGCGCAGTAACAATGATGGTGGGCATCGTCGCCTTCTCTTTGATCACCGGAATCAAGTACATCGAGAATGCTGGTGAGCAGCTGAGTGGCTCAGACTTGGCCAACTTCAACAAGGTGCCGCAACCTTCGGTGATTGCCCAGCTCGGCCAGGCAATCTTCGGCGACGGCTCGATCATGTTCTTTGTGCTGCAGGCTGCGACTGCCGCCGTGCTTCTTCTCGCTGCAAATACCGCATTCAACGGTTTCCCGTTGCTTAGCTCGGTGCTTGCCAAAGACAAGTACGCACCTAAAGCACTGATGACGCGAGGTGACCGTCTGGTTTTCTCTAACGGCATGATCTCGTTGACTCTCGCGGCTGTTACCCTCGAGTTGGTTTACAAGGCCGATGTTTCGGCTCTCATTCAGCTCTACGTTCTCGGTGTATTCACATCGTTCACGGTTGGTCAACTCGGAATGCTCCGCCACTGGAAGCGTGGCAAGGCCGACGGCTCGATTCCGGCAAAAGAGGCCCTGAGCGGTCGCATCATCAACGGCTTCGGCGCGACAATGACCGCTTCGGTTCTTGTCATCGTGACCTTGACCAAGTTCACTCACGGTGCCTGGCTCGTGTTCATAATCATGCCTGTTCTCTACTGGGTGATGTACAACACCGGCCGTTACTACAAGACCATCGAGGCTGAAATTGCAATCGATGAGCACACCGAGTTCGGCTCTAAGGGCGACTATGCAGTCGTCTTGATGGACAAACTGAACAAGCCACAGCTGAAGGCTCTTGACTACGCACTTTCGAGCAAGCACGCTCGCATCGATGCGGTTCACGTTGCTGTTGACCCTGAGCGCGCAGCCGCCTTTGAGAAGGAGTGGAAGGAGTTCGGTATCAAGGTTCCGCTGAAGATCATCGACTCGCCTTACCGCGACTTCACAGCACCACTAACCGACTACCTTGAAGACCACCGAGCACGCTACGGTAGCGAGCGCATCGCCGTTTACCTGCCGAAGTTGATTGTTGGTCACTGGTGGGAGCACATCTTCCACAACCACCGCGCAAACCGTCTACGCAAGCGCCTGCTTTACATCCGTGGCGTAATGGTCACTCTCGTTCCGTGGAAGCTCGAATCGGCTGAGAAGTTCAACCCGTTCGACCGCAACCCAATGCCTGGTGACGTTAGACGCGGTGAAGCTGTTCGCCCGAAGCTCCGTCGTCACCACGAGGCTGCCAAGGCGCAAAACGCTGTCTACCGAATCAAGTCGGATTCAGAAGACAAAGAGTAAATGCCCCAAGCGTTGAAGGTCGCTGCCCTCGTGTTCCTAGGTGGAGCACTGGGTAGCGGCCTTCGCTTTTTAATTGGTTTCGAGCTCGAAGTAGCCCCGACGCTTTTTGTGGTGAACGCTCTCGGCACGCTTTTGCTCGGCTTCGTCAACGGCAAGAACTGGGCAGGTTGGGTTCACCCGTGCTTTGGCACGGGGGTCGCTGGCGGGTTCACGACCCTTTCAGGGGTTTCACTTTTTATGAACGCTAACTTGGCCGCAGCGCCGGTATCAACCGCTCTGGCGGTAACTCTCATGCTGGCCATCGGCTTTGCCTCGCACTGGCTTGGCATGAAGTTTGCGAGGCTGGCGCGATGAACAACCTGCTCTTGGTTTGTCTGCTCGGTGGTGTTGGCGCTACTGCTCGCTACCTTCTCGCCAGATGGAACGGCACTTTGCCTTGGGGAATCCTGCTAGGTAACACTCTCGCCGCCACGATCGCTACGCTCGCGCTGAACGGCGAGGTAAGCGTAGTGCTAATTGCGGGTTTCGCAGGCGGCTTGTCGACCTTCAGCACGCTAATCGCCCAGACCTCAGGGCTTTGGACTCAGTCGAAGGCAAAGGCCGTGGCAAACCTGGCTTTGAATCTGGTAATTCCTTCCACAGTCGCACTCGGGTTCGGCTTGCTGGCAGCAACACTGCTAAAATAACCGCAGGATTTCTTGTTTCCCCAAAATTTGTAAGGGGGCTCGCCATGGGGCGTGGTCGTCAAAAAGCAAAGCACACCAAGGTTGCTCGTGAGCTGAAGTACTTCAGCCCAAACACCGATCTTTCTGCACTCGAAAAAGAGCTAGCAGCTGCGTCAACCTCAACCGATGAGCCCGACTACGAAGACAAGTGGGCCGACCTCTACGAGGACGAAGACGAGACAGAAGACGAAACAGAGGCCGCCGAAGAGCAGGCCGAAGAAGAGTCAGACAAAAACTAGAGAAGCCCGGCTGCCGATGCTCGGCTAACCAACTCTGCGCGGTTGTGTGCCATTAGTTTCTTCGAAGCGTTTTGCAGGTGAAACTTCACCGTGCTTTCGCTAATAAAAATTTCTTGAGCAATCTGCTTGTTGCCCATGCCTTTTGCGACCAGGCGAATAACCTCTAGTTCGCGATCGCTAAGGTGCTCGGTTTGCGAGCGAGTCGAGCCGAGCCCCTTCGACACCATCGCGCCAACCGTTCTGCCTAAAACCGTCTCGCCTTGCTGAACCGACACAACGGCTTTACCAAGTTCATCGGCTTTGACCTCGTCTTTGATGAGGTACCCAGTTGCACCGCGTCGAAGTGATTCGAGAACGATAATCTCGCTTGGTGTGGTGGCCAGAATCAAAATCTTGGTTTGCGGAAACCGCTCGGTGATTTCTTGGCAGAGCTTTAGACCTGCGGTGGTGTCGTCGCCGAGGTCAAGGTCGATCACTAAGACATCTGGCCCGTGTTCGTCTACGGCGTCCATAGCGGCGTCGTAGGTGGTGGCCTCGGCCACAACGGCAACGCCAGCATTTCGCTCGAGAATGGCGCGGATTCCCACACGGTTGATCACGTTGCGATCGGCAACTACAACGCGGGTGCGAGCCATTGGGGCACGCCGCCCAAGCGGCACATCTGATCTTGCGTCGATGTCCATGTTCGCAGTTTAGAACTTCATGACCATGCCACCTAGCCAAATGGCTAGGTTGTTACCTATCCGTTAGTTTGTGCTTCGGCTAGTAGTGCCCTGTCAGTATGTTTTCGTGTTTCGCGTAGGAGTAGTTTCGCGTTTGTCGCAGTCTCGCAAAGGTGCGAGCCGACGAGAGGAACAGAAATGACCGTTTACGCACAACCAGGTCAAGCCGGCTCTGTCATGGAGTACAAGCCACGCTACGACCACTGGATCGGTGGAGAGTATGTAAAGCCTTCATCTGGTCAATACTTCGAGAACGTCACCCCGGTTACCGGCCGTGTGTTCTGCGAGGTCGCCCGCGGTAACGCTGAAGACGTCGAAAAGGCCCTAGACGCAGCACACGCGGCGTTCAAAACCTGGCGCCACACTTCGGTCACCGAGCGAGCAAACATTCTGCTAAAGATCGCCGACCGCATGGAGGAAAACCTCGACAAACTTGCTGTTGCCGAAACTTGGGAGAACGGCAAGCCAGTTCGCGAAACCCTCGCAGCTGACATTCCGCTAGCAATCGACCACTTCCGTTACTTCGCTGGCGCACTTCGCGCTCAGGAGGGAACCCTTGGTGAGCTAGACAAGGACACCGTCGCCTACCACTTCCACGAGCCTCTAGGCGTTGTCGCCCAGATCATCCCTTGGAACTTCCCTATCTTGATGGCTGCCTGGAAGCTTGCTCCGGCGTTGGCTGCTGGTAACTGCATCGTTCTGAAGCCTGCCGAGCAGACTCCGGTTTCGATTCACTACTGGATGTCGCTAATCGCCGACCTACTACCTGCAGGTGTTCTAAACATCCTCAACGGTTTTGGTGTCGAGGCAGGTAAGCCACTTGCTCAAAGCCGCCGCATTGCAAAGGTTGCCTTCACTGGTGAAACCACCACTGGCCGCCTAATCATGCAGTACGCGGCAGACAACATCATTCCTGTAACCCTTGAGCTTGGTGGAAAGTCACCAAACATTTTCTACAGGGACATCGCCGACCACGATGACGCCTTCTACGACAAGTGCCTCGAAGGCTTCAACATGTTCGCGCTAAACCAGGGTGAGGTTTGCACCTCGCCTTCACGTGCGCTCATTGACGCTCCGATCTACGACAAGTTCCTAGCCGACTGCCTCGAGCGCACCGCGAAGATCATCCAGGGCAACCCTCTCGACACTGTCACCATGATCGGTGCCCAGGCCTCAACCGAGCAGATGGAGAAGATCCTTTCTTACATCGAGATCGGCAAGCAGGAGGGCGCCAAGCTACTTATCGGTGGCAAGCGTGCCGACCTAGGCGGCGACCTCTCGGGCGGCTTCTACGTTGAGCCAACCGTGTTCGAGGGCAAGAATTCGATGCGCATCTTCCAGGAAGAAATATTTGGCCCGGTTCTTGCCGTCGCCAAGTTCGACGGTTGGGAAAACTCGATGGAGATCGCAAACGACACCCTCTACGGCCTCGGCTCGGGCGTTTGGACTCGCAACATCAACACCGCATACCGTGCTGGTCGCGAGATTCAGGCCGGACGTGTCTGGACTAACTGCTACCACGCCTACCCAGCACACGCTGCGTTCGGTGGTTACAAGTCGTCTGGTATCGGTCGCGAAACCCACAAGATGATGCTCGACCACTACCAGCAGACCAAGAACCTCTTGATCAGCTACAGCGAGAGCAAACTAGGTTTCTTCTAAATCGATGAAGAACCAAAGGGGTGGTCGGGTTCGCTCGGCCACCCCAACTCTTTAAGGAGTAATCTGAAAAACATGTACGTCACCAGAGTCGAGTTCACCCAAGCCGCAGAAGACATGCTGCGCAAGCTCTACCCCATGCACAAAATGGGTTTTATGTTTCACCAGTCCGGTGGTTGCTGCGATGGCTCTGCCCCGATGTGTTACGAAGCCGGCGAGTTTAGAGTTAGCGGCTCAGACGTAATGCTCGCGGAGCTTCTGGTTGACGGCATCGATCAGCCCATCAAGTTTTATATGTCACTCGAACAGTTTGAGGTCTGGCAGCACACGCACCTCACTATCGATTGCATCCCAGGCCGCGGAGCCGGCTTCTCGCTTGAAGCACCAGAAGGTTTTAGGTTTCACACCCGCTCGCGCATCTTTACCGATGAAGAGTCGATGAACATGCCGCCGGTTTATTTAGGCAGCGGCGAACTACTGACCGTATGAGCCGGTGAGGCGCACAGCGCCACCGTCGGTGCCCTTAGCTCCCTGAACCCAGCCGTCTAGGTTTGAAGGCTGCTCGGTGATTACACCGAGCTTCCAGCCGCCAACAGCCTTTGCTAAGGCGTCTGCTTCGGCAGCCGAAACAACAAGCGCCTGGCCGAGGCCGAGGTTCCAGGTGCCTTCGACAGACTCGAGTGAGAAACCGCCCCAGCCGGCAAGAACCTTGAAGACGTCGTTTGGGGTCCAGGTTGAGCGCTCGACCTCTAACGCAACGCCCTGCGGCAGCACGCGAGCCAGGTTAGCTGCGATGCCTCCGCCGGTGATGTGGCTCATAGAATGAACCGCCGAGCCTAGAGAACCCTCTAGAAGCTCATTTAGCACGCCTGTGTAGAGGCGGGTTGGTTCAAGCAAAACTTCGCCGAGGCTCTTTGAGCCGAATTCGGCAACAGACTTTGTGTAGTCGAGCATTGAGTCGTTGACGATCTTGCGAACGAGTGAATAACCGTTTGAGTGCAGGCCGCTCGAAGCCATGCCAATGACGACATCGCCAACCTGAACCTTGTGGGCTCCAAGTAGCTTGCTTGCCTCAACAACGCCGGTAGCAGCGCCGGCAACGTCGTAATCATCGGGGCCGAGAAGGCCTGGGTGTTCGGCGGTTTCGCCACCGACAAGGGCAACGCCAACCTCTTTGCATGCGTCGGCGATTCCGCGCACAATGTCTGCGATTCGCTGAGGAACAACGCGGCCGCAGGCAATGTAGTCGGTCATGAACAGGCTCTTTGCGCCGACCACGACGATGTCGTCAACGACCATGCCAACGAGGTCTTGGCCGATGGTGTCGTGCTTGTCGATTGCTTGGGCGATAGCGACCTTGGTGCCAACGCCGTCGGTTGAGGTGGCAAGCAGAGGGCGTTCGTAGCTCTTTAGAAAGCTGACGTCCATCATGCCGGCGAAGCCGCCAATGCCACCGACCACTAGATCGTTGTGAGTGGCGCCGACTGAGCGCTTCATAAGTTCTACCGCTAGGTCGCCGGCTTCGGTGTCTACGCCTGCTGCTGCGTATGCGTTCTCGGTCATGCGTCTGCCTGCGTTACGATCCGGTCAAGCTCTGAGTCAGGGCCAGGGTTACACGCAGCAGGATCTTCGCGCTCGAGCAGGTTTTTGCCTAGGCGGTCAGCGGTTGGGAGCTCGATCGGGTATTTGCCGGTGAAGCAAGCGGTGCAGAGCTCTGACTCTTTTTGGTCGGTCGAGGCGATCATGCCGTCTTTGCTCAGGTAGCCGAGCGAGTCTGCGCCAATCGATTTGCGAACGTCTTCAACGCCGAGGCCGGTGGCTATCAGTTCTGCGCGGGTTGCGAAGTCGATGCCGTAGAAGCAAGGCCAGGTGATCGGTGGCGAAGAGATGCGAATGTGAATCTCGGCGGCACCGGCTTCACGAAGCATTGCGACTAGGGCGCGTTGAGTGTTTCCGCGCACGATCGAGTCGTCAACAACGATGATTCGCTTGCCACGAATAACCTCTTTGAGCGGGTTGAGTTTGAGGCGAATTCCAAGCTGGCGAATTGTTTGTGACGGCTGAATGAATGTGCGGCCGACGTAGGCATTCTTCACGAGGCCGTGGCCGAACGGAATGCCAGACTCTTGCGAGTATCCGATGGCTGCCGGGGTGCCTGACTCAGGGGTTGGAATCACGAGGTCGGCTTCGACCGGGTATTCACGAGCCAAGGTGCGGCCCATCTCGACACGGGCGTCGTAGACGTTCTTGCCGTTGATTGAGGTGTCTGGGCGTGCGAGGTAAACGTATTCGAAAACGCAACCGGCGCGCTTGACTTCGCCGAAGCGAGTTGAGCGAAGACCGTTT
This sequence comes from uncultured Micrococcales bacterium, assembly GCA_903880095.1. Lineage (GTDB taxonomy): Bacteria > Actinomycetota > Actinomycetes > Actinomycetales > Microbacteriaceae > Rhodoluna. Next base: position 10,031 of record CAIRNX010000016.1, read on the forward strand.
TCGTCGATTGCGATCAGCTCGCCAGGCTCGACTTCGCGAACAAACGAAGCGCCGACGATGTCGAGTGCTGCGGTTTCAGAGGCAACCACCCAACCGCGCTCAAGGCGGCCGAGAACAAGTGGGCGAACACCCTGAGGGTCGCGGGCGGCATAGAGAGTTGTTTCGTCCATGAAGACGAGGCAGAAGGCACCCTTGACCTTTGGCAGGAGTTCAAGTGCAGTTGCTTCGAGGGTGTGGTCGAGGTCGCCGGCCATTAGAGCGGTGAGCACCGCGGTGTCGGTGGTGTTGCCGCCGGTGATCTCGTTGTTGTCTTGGTCTGGGTAGCGCACGCGCAGCATGTCTAGAAGGTCTGCGGTGTTGGTCAGGTTGCCGTTGTGGGCAAGCGCCACGGTTCCGGCCGAGGTGCGACCAAGGGTTGGCTGAGCGTTGCGCCAAGAGGACGACCCGGTGGTCGAGTAACGGTTGTGGCCGACGGCGATGTGCCCAACGAGGCTTTCTAGAGCGCTTTCGCTGAACACCTGCGAGACGAGACCCATGTCTTTGTAAACGAGAATCTTTTTGCCATCAGAGGTGGCGATACCGGCAGACTCTTGGCCGCGGTGTTGAAGGGCATACAAACCGAAGAACGTTAGCTTTGCAACTTCTTCACCTGGCGCCCATACGCCGAATACGCCACATTCGTCTTGCGGTCCCTTTTCGTCAGGGAGCAAATCGTGATTTAGGAGGCCGTCGCCACGGATCAAAAGGGTAACCCCGTCTTTTGTTGGTGCGGTTTCACTATAAGTTTAGCGGCTGACTTCGGCCTTTACGACCTTCGATTTTGAACGCAGGACGCGATCAAGAATCACTGCGACGATCGCACCGAGACCAGCTCCCAGACCTGCGCAGAAAACGATCAGGTAGCCGAGAATCGAAGCTCCAGTTGTCTTGGTGGCGAGAGAGTAAAGAACTATTGCAACAATCAAACCGACGACGCTGCCGGCGATTAGGAACGCGAGAAACTTGGGCGCTTTGCGAATGTTGAGGTCTTGGGTCTTCTTTTTAGCCATGACTTAATTGAACCTCATCAGCGGGAGCAGTTCAGACAGATCGGCTCTGGTGCCCGAAGCGTGAACCTTGCCAGATTCGATCGCGTCAGCCCAACTGAGTTCACCAAAAGCCATAGCGAGCCAGGTGTCGGCGTCGAACTCGACAACATTTGGTGGCGTGCCGCGTCGATGAGTCAAACCATCGATGCACTGAATCGCGCCAAAAGGCGGCACTCGAACTTCTACCGCGTTACCTGGTCGCAAAAAGGTGAGCTCTTCAAGCAGGTAACGAACCGCGGTTGCCTTTTGTGTTTCGTCGCCCGCGCGAAAGAGTGCGACGGCTTGGAGGCCGTCCTCGGGTTTTATTCTTCTGCGGGGCACAGCTCAATTCTCACAGCCTTTTCTCAGCGAAAGTTGTTTGACTACCGAAATGACAAAGGCGAAGACTCTTCTGGTAAAGGTTCCTGCAATCACCCTGTGGTTTTGGATCATCAAGATTTTCTCGACCACGGTTGGTGAAACCCTGGGCGACACCTTGAATGACGGTTGGGGTTTGGGGCTCGTGAAAGCGGCCTATCTGATGCTTGGTGTTTTCACAGTTCTTCTGGCGATTCAATTGCTCCTGAAAAAATACGTGCCCGTGATCTACTGGGCAACAATCATCGCCGTAAGCACGGTTGGCACACTTCTCACCGACAACCTGCACGATACCTTCGGTTGGCAGAACTGGCAGTCGGCCATTCTGTTTGGTGTGATTCTCGCGGCGGTCTTCGCGATTTGGTGGGCGCAGGAGCGCACGCTGTCTATCAAATCAATCAACACTCGCAAACGCGAGGCTTTCTACTGGCTCGCAATCTTGGCAACCTTTGGAATGGGCACCGCAGGAGGCGACATCTTCTTGGACGACCTGGGTATGCCGCTAACTATCAGTTCACTAATTTTCGCCGCTGTCATTGCGCTGGTTGCAGTTCTCTGGAAGTCAAAAGTTATTGGCGCCGTCTTCGGCTTCTGGGCCGTTTATGTTCTGACTCGCCCCCTTGGCGCATCGGTTGGCGATTTGCTCTCGCAACCCAAGCCTGTCGGCTGGGGAATCGACCCAGGCCTGATTAGCTGGGTGGCCCTTGGTGTCATCGCGGCTCTGACTGCATACTTGAGCCTCAGCAAGGTCGACGTAATCACCGAATAGCCGCTTCTGCAGCAGGTTAAACTTGAGCCAATGAAAATCTTGGTTTTGGGTTCGGGTGCTAGAGAGCACGCCATCGTTAAAGCGCTCGTGCGCACCGGCACTGTCAGCGCGAACATAGTGGTCGCTCCAGGCAACGCCGGCATCGCTAAAGACGCTGTTTGCGACCCTAGCCTCAACATGCTCGAACCGGCCGAGGTGACGGCATACGCACTAGCCGGCAACTTTGAGCTTGTGATCATCGGCCCTGAGGCTCCGCTAATCGCAGGTGTAGCCGACCCGCTTCGTGCCGCTGGCATCGCGGTCTTCGGCCCGTCTAAGGCGGCAGCAGCTCTCGAAGGCTCCAAATCCTTTGCTAAAGAAGTCATGGCCGCAGCAGGCGTGCCAACCGGTATGGCTCACGAATGTTCGACCCTCGAAGAGGTTGAGCGCGCAATCGACCAATTCGGAGCCCCTTACGTAATCAAGGCCGACGGCCTCGCAGCCGGCAAGGGCGTTATCGTCACGAGCGATCGCTCGGCCGCGATGGAACACGCCGCAAAGTTCATTCACCAAGGTGTTTTGGTTGAGGAGTTTCTCGACGGCCAAGAGGTGAGCTTGTTCTTCTTGAGTGACGGCAAAACCGTGCTGCCGCTGACCCCGGCCCAAGACTTCAAGCGCGCATACAACTTCGACGAGGGGCCAAACACCGGTGGCATGGGCTCATACAGCCCGCTCAATTGGCTGCCTGAAGGTTTTGTTGCCGAGGTTCAGGCAACCGTTGCAGAGCCGACAGTGCGCGAAATGGCTCGCATGGGCAACCCGTTCGTGGGTTTGCTTTACTGCGGTCTGATCGTCACCGCCCGAGGAATCCGGGTCATCGAGTTCAACGCCCGCTTCGGCGACCCAGAGACTCAGGTAGTTTTGCGCCGACTCAACTCGTCGCTTGAGGCCCTGCTTCACAAGAGCGCTACCGGCCACCTCGACTCAATCGTCGAGCCAGACTTCAGTGAGCACGTAGCTGTTGCCGTTGTGCTGGCAAGCGAAGGTTACCCAGACACCTCTGCCCCTGACCGTCCGCTTCGTGGCATCGGCGAAGCCGAAGAGGTTGAAGGCGTTGAAGTATGCGTTGCAGCAGCTCGCGAACAAGACGGCGAGCTTTACGCAACCGGCGGCCGAGTGTTGAGTGTTGTGGCAACGGCTAAGACTTTTCACGAGGCTCGCAGACGCGCCTACCAAGGCGTTTGCACCATCGAACTTGAGGGCGGCTTCTACCGCACCGACATCGCGAGAAAGGTTGACGAGAATGAGTAACCCGATCGCAATCGAGGGTTGGAACCACGTCTACTCCGGCAAGGTCCGCGACCTTTACGAAAGCATTGACCCAGCGCTCAGCCACGTGATTCTCGTGGTTGCCAGCGACCGAGTTAGCGCCTTCGACCACGTGCTCGAGCCGGCTATCCCTGGCAAAGGCGTGCACCTGACCACCCTCACCAACTGGTGGTTTGACCGCCTAGGTGTGCCAAACCACATCGACAACTCGGTTGCTGTGCCGGCAGTTGTTGCGGGCCGAGCCACGGTTGCCAAAAAGCTCGAGATGTTCCCGATCGAATGTGTTGTTCGTGGCTATATTTCTGGGTCTGGTTGGAAGGAATACCAGGAGAGCCAAACCATCTGCGGCATCAAGTTGCCGGAGGGACTGACCTTCGGTTCCAAGCTGCCCGAGCCGATCTTCACCCCGGCTTTCAAAGCAGAGCTCGGCGAGCATGACGAAAACATCACGTTTGAGCGAGTTGTCGAGTTGATTGGTGAGGCGCACGCAACTGAGCTTCGAGACCTTTCGATCACCATCTTCAACCGTGCATCGGCTCTCGCCGAAAAGGCTGGCCTGATTTTGGCAGACACCAAGTTTGAGTTTGGTACCGACCCGTCAAACGGGGTTACCACCCTCGGTGACGAAGTTCTAACGCCTGATTCGAGCCGCTTCTGGGCTCGTTCGGCTTGGGATCACGGCGAGCGCAAAGACTCGTTCGATAAGCAGATTGTTCGCAACTGGTTGGCTGACAACTGGGACCAAACTGGCGAACCGCCTGTGCTTCCCGCCGAGATTGTGCAGCAAACGGCAGAAAAGTACACCGAGCTAGTTGAGCGCCTTACTTCTGCTGTTGCTTGAGGTAGTGCACAATTGCGTTAGCGTGACCATGCCCCATCGCGTGCTCGGCTTTTAGCCAGGCAACTTGCTCCATGTGCTTTAGATCGGTCTTCGCCGCTAGCAAATCGAACCAGTGCTGCATCGGCTTGCCGTAGGTCTTTTCGATCGACGGAAAATACGATGCAGGGCCTTTAACTTTCTCTGTCATGAATTAAACCTAAACGTCTAAGTTGCACTTGTATTGGCTAGAAGGTGCTGGTGTTTGAAAGGCTAAACGCGAGTGTGACCAAAAGTAGCCAAATGCCCGTGATTGCCCAGCCGGTAGCGATGCCCCCAATGGCCAAACCTCGGCCAGCCTGCCCATTCTTTTTGATTTGGTTGAGAGCTACGTGGCCGAGAATCGCACCAACGAATGAAAGCAAGCCGCCGCAGAAAAGGACTGTCGCGACTGATGTGACAAGCGAAGCGATTGCCAAGCCATTGGTTGGCGATGCAGCTCTCGGAGCGTGAGGAGCGCTCGGAGTCACAACTGGCTGAGCAGGGGTTCCGCAGTTCGCGCAGAAGCTTGAACCTGGGTTTAGCTGAGTTTGGCAGTTAGTGCAGTTCATGGCGAACACTTTACGCCATCATCTCTTTCACCAGTGGAATAACTTTGGTGCCATAAAGCTCGATCGACTTCATGAGTTTGCTGTGAGGCATAGGGCCGTTCGCGTACTTTAGGTCGAAGCGCGAGGCGCCAACCGAGGTGAGTGCGTGAACGATTTTTTTGGCAACTGTCTCGGGTGACCCGCAGTAGACCGAGCCGTTATAGGCCTCATTCAAGAAGTGATCCTTGGTCATCGGGCCCCAACCGCGCTCGCGACCGATTCGGCCGAAACCGGCTTGGTAGTGCGGCCAAAGTTCTTCGAGAGCCTGTTCGTCTGTTTCGGCGATGTGGCCTGGCGAGTGGATCGAGATCGGGAGCATCGGGTTGCCATGGATCTCCATCTGCTCCTTGTAGAGCACCGCGTAAGGGTAGAAGCGAGCAGGGTCGCCACCGATGATGGCTAAGGCTAGGGGAATGTTTAGTCGAGCTGCGCGAACAACCGACTCTGGGCTACCACCAACGCCGACTCGAAGACCCATGCGTCCGCGCTCCGTCTTTGGGTAAACCTCTTGGTTGTTGAGAGTTGGTGTGAAGTTGCCTTGCCAGGTGATCGGCTGCTCGCTCCAAAGCTTCACGAGCATTTCGAGCTTCTCTTCAAACAGCGCAGAGTAGTCGCCGAGGTTGTAGCCGAACAGCGGGAACGATTCGGTGAATGACCCGCGGCCGGCAGTGATTTCGGCACGTCCGTTTGAAAGGGCGTCTAGGGTCGCGAAGCGCTGGTAAACGCGAATAGGGTCTTCGCTCGAAAGAACGGTTACACCCGTTCCGAGCGTGATGTTTTTGGTGACGGTTGCGATGCCGGCGAGAACGGTGTCTGGAGCGGTGACTGCGAAGTCGTCGCGGTGGTGCTCACCGATGTTGATTGCATCGATTCCTAGTTCGTCTGCCGCAACGGCTTGGGCGACGATATTTCTGAGAACCACACCAGCGGTTTGCGGTTTTCCACTGTCATCAACGGTCATGTCGCCGAAGGTGTCTAGGCCAAATCTGAGCTTTGTTGCATCTGTCATGCTTTAAGTAAATACCCTCTTGACGGGTTTTGTTCCCATTAGTGAGAAATCAGCGCGCCATAACCGTTCAGAGCCGAATAGTGAATCCAGTCAACGCTCATCGAGGTTTGGGTGACTCCGCTGCCAATCTGGTTACCAACGAAGTTGCCACCCATTGCCACGTTAAGAATCAGGTACTGCTCGGCGTTGAAGACCCAGGTGTTGCCGCCGATGTCGGTGGCTCTCATCTGGTGATACTGAACGCCGTCTAGGTACCAGGTGATCTGGTTTGGAATCCAGTCGATTCGATAGGTGTGGTAGCCAGTGAAACCGCCGTTGATGGTCGTGGTGTTGCCCTGGTTTAGGTAACCCGGGCCGTGCAAGGTGCCCCAAAGCATATTTGGCAGGTCACCCTTCCACTCGGCCATGTCGATCTCGCCACACTGTGGCCAGTTAACGCTCGGCTGGTTAGCGCCGAGAAGCCATATGGCAGGCCATTGACCCTGACCCCCCGAAAGCTTGGCGCGCACCTCGATGCGGCCATACTTGAAGCCGATTTTTCCTAGCGTGATCAACTTCGCCGACTTCCAGGTGCAGGTGCCGTAGTAGCACTGAAGGTTATCGCTAGGCACTGTCTTGGTTGCAGGGAGAACGAGGTTTCCTTGGCCATCGGTTTTGGCCGATGCAGGTAGATACCACTCACGTTCGTTATTGCCCCAACCCGGGTTGCCGATTCCGCTACCGTCGCCAGCACCATATGGCGATGTGAGATCAAAATACGAACTGCTTGCAGTTGTGCCGGCTGTTTCGTTGAACTCCTGAGACCAGAGGTAAGGTGAAGGCGGTGGCGGAGGTGTTACGTGAACCCCAACAGTTACCGTCTTTGTGCGCGATGTTAAGACCTTTTTATTGGCAAACTTTAGGGTTTCGATTGCATAAAGGCTTGAGCCGTTATCTTCGGCAAAAGTCTTCAACGTTCGGTCAGTGCCGGTGACGAAACGGTGACCAGCGAGGTACCAGACATAGGTCCTAGAGGCTTTAAGGTTTGCTGCGGCTGGGGTAACTCGCACTGTTGAGCCAGGGACGATAGTGGTTGGCAAGCTTGCGGCCTTGGTGATTCTCGGGGCTACGGTGGCTTGAGCGGCAGCGCTCCCGAGAGTAATCAGAAGTAGGGCCGAGACGACCGCAGATGCGAGTTTGCGAAACAAAATTGCCTTTCGAATTTCGCTTCGCACAAAGCGTATATAAGTAGCCTATGGCAATAGAGTGAACCCATGAAGCCTAGAAGCCTGCAAACCACTGTTGGAGTTGTTCGTCTTGCAACTGCTGCCTCCCTTATTTTCGCCATGATCTGGCAGATCAGCGACCGAATGGCGCACAACGTCTTTAGACCAGGCGAGTACTTTGCCTACTTCACCATCGACTCGAGCATGGTCGCTGCCGTGGCCCTCGCCGTTGCCGGTGTTTGGGCCATTCAGGGAAAGGCTGAGACGGCCGTCATGAACCGCGTGCGGCTCTCGGTTGCCACCTACGCAATCGTGGTTGGAGTGGTCTACAACGCTCTGCTTCGCGGACTCCCAGGCGCACCCGAAGACGGCAACTACGTGTGGCCGCAGGCACCAAACGAAATCCTGCACGTCTGGGCGCTAGTTTTCATTTTTCTAGACTTCGCACTAACCACAGTGGCTAACCCGCCAAAGTTCAAGCAGATTTGGTGGGTGCTGCTGTTCCCCCTCGCCTGGGTGCTTTTCACCATTCTTCGCGGCATCGCAACCGGCTGGTGGCCTTACTGGTTCTTGAACCCAACCGATAAGGGTGGCGTTTCGCAGATGGTCGAATACATCTTCGGAATCATGGCGTTCATGCTGGTTTCGGCCGTCGCCGCAACCGGTGCCACCAGGCTAATCCGCCGCGGCTAGCTGACCGCAGGCTCCATCGATCTCTTTGCCACGAGTGTCGCGCAAGGTGGTCGGGATCCCCGCTGCTTCGAGGCGGTTGATAAATTCACGCGTTGCCTCTTTGGTCGAGGCTGTCCAAACCGAGCCTGGCGTCGGGTTTAGCGGAATCGGGTTTACGTGCACCCAACCTTTGCCTCGATCATTTAGTTTTTGAGCCAACAAGTCGGCGCGCCAGGCGTGGTCGTTCATGTCTTTGATCAGTGCGTATTCAATCGACACTCTGCGGCCGGTGGCGTCAAAGTATGCTCTGGCTGCGTCCAGCGCCTCATCAACCTTCCAGCGCGAGTTGACCGGTATGAGCTCGTCGCGAAGCTTGTCGTCTGGGGCGTGAAGCGAAAGGGCGAAGGTTACCGGAATCGATTCTTCTGCAAGCTTCTTGATGGCTGGCACGAGGCCAACAGTTGAAACGGTGATGTGTCGAGCCGACATCCCCAGGCCGTTTGGCTGAGGCTCAACCATGGTTCGCACCGCCGACATTAGACGGTTGTAGTTTGCAAGGGGTTCACCCATTCCCATGAACACGATGTTGCTCACACGCTCTGGATTGTCGTTGTCTTTCTTGCCACCCTTCAGCTCGCCGTTGGCAATTGCACGGTTAGCCTGAACAACCTGATCGATGATCTCAGCTGCCGACATGTTTCGGGTTAGGCCAGCCTGACCGGTTGCGCAGAACGGACAGTTCATGCCACAGCCCGCCTGTGATGAAACACATAGGGTGATTCGGCCTGGGTAGCGCATCAGCACAGACTCAACCAGCGCGCCGTCGAAGAGTCGCCAAAGAAACTTGATGGTGTCGCCGTTGTCGGTTTGCAGGCGGCGCACCTCGGTGAGAAGTGGTGGCAACATCGCACCTACGAGTTCTTCGCGGCCATTGGCGGGCAGGTCGCTCATGTCGGCCGGGTTGCTCGTGTAGTGAGTGAAGTAGTGTGTGGCTAGCTGCTTGGCGCGAAATGCTGGTAGGCCCAGCTCCTTAACCTTGGCGGCACGCTCTTCGAGGCTCAAGTCGACGAGGTGAACCGGTGGCTTCTTGGCGCGCTCTTCAAACTGCAAAAGCGGCTTACCGTCGGCGTCTTTGAGCTGCTTCCAGCCCTCAGTGCGCGGGCGAACTTGGCGTGGCTCGGTCATGGCGCTCCTCAGGTTGGCTTTATACCTATTCAACCAGAGGTAGATTTCAAGTGTGATCACAAAAGAGCAATGGGTCGAGTTTGCAGCCAGCCGCCGCAGCACCCGAGACTTCACCAATAAGCCAGTCGATAACGCAATCATCGATGAATTAATCACTGACGCCCTCACCGCGCCTTCATGGTCGAACACGCGTCCATTTGTTGTCGCCGTTGCAACAGGTGAAAAGCGTGACCGCATAGCGGCCGAGTTTCTTCGACGCTGGGACGCCCTATCGGCGGCACGCACAGGTGGCCCGCTAGCCAAGCTAAAACTGCTCATAACTCGCGTGGGTTTGCCAACCAGCAACCGAATGATTACCCGCCCTTATCAGGGAGTGTTCAAGACGCGATCGCAGAAGGTCGGGCGAGAGTTGTATTCGATGCTCGGGGTTGAGCGTGGTGACGCCAAGGGTCGCGACGCCCAGTGGCGCAAAAACTATGACTTCTTCGGAGCTCCGGTAGAGCTCTTCATTTTCACGCACAAGTCCATCGGCAAATATGCCGCGTCTGACGCTTCCCTGTTTATGCAAAACCTGATTCTCGGCGCACACGCCCGTGGGTTAGGAACCTGCGCTCAGGGAGCCGTTGCCATCTGGGAAGACGCCGTGAAGGCAGAGTTCGATGTGCCAGCCGGCTACCAGCTGCTCTACGGGGTTGCCCTCGGGTACCCGAGCGATGCGAAGGTGAACACCTTCAAGGCCGAGCGCCTGCCGGTTAGCGACATAAAACTCAGCTAGTTACTTTGCGTCGACCCAGGCAATTTCTGCCGGGGCGCCTCGATCTATCGGAGTGAAACCCTCTAACTCAAGCCAGACAATGATTCGGTTGGTATTTACGAAAATTGGATCGCAACTGGTCATAGTCATGTAGCTACCGCCTTCATGCGAGCCAGCAAGCTCTTTTGGCACTGCCGAAATCACGTTTGTGTCGGTAGGCTTCACAATTTTGGTTTGGCGGTAGCCATATGTGTACCAACCTTGGTTGGTTTCAACATAAACCTTGTCACCTTTAACCAAACGATGAATGTTTTTGTATGAACCACCAAAACCACCGCGGTGTGCTGCGGTTGCGAAGTTGCCAACCTCTCCTGGCATAGCGGTGTTGTTGTAATGCCCGACGCCGATTTCGTTCAAAACCGGGTGCCACTTTGTGCCCTCACCAACAAGGCGAACGTAGTCGCTACCGAGGCGGGGCACAACGATTCGGGCAAAGACGTCGCCGAGATGTGTTGCCTGCGCTGGGTCAATAAAGCGCTTTGGCGAATACTGAACCGCAACGTTTTGCTTTGCCGCGCCGTCGATGTTGTCTGCGAAAAGGTATTGCCAGGCACCTACGCCAAGAAACCCGAGGCCAATGGCAAAAAGCGCAATTGCGGCTTTGAATGCCAGCGATCGTTTGGCTCGGTGCTTTGTCATAACTCTATTCTCGCAGGGGTAGCGTTAAACCATGATCGACTTCGACGATGTGGCATTCATCGAAAACCCATACCCCGCTCTTGGTGAGCTTCGCAAGGCAGGCAAACCTGTATGGCACGAACAAACAGGCATCTTTTTGGCCGCTCGTTACGAAGACGCGAACGCGGTGCTGAGAAACAGATCTCTCGGACGCATCTTCAAACCACGCGCACCAGAAGCCGACTGGAGCACGTTCAACTGGTTGCACAGCGACAGTCTGCTAGACAGCGAGCCGCCCAAACACACCCGCCTGCGTTCACTTTTGGTCAAAGCCTTCAATAAGAACAAGATTGACAGCCTCAGGCCAGAGGTTGATCGACTGACGAAAAAACTTCTCGACGAGATTGATGTGAAGCTCGCCGAAACCGGGCAGTTTGACGTGATTGGTGATCTGGCCGAACCTCTTCCGGTGAAAGTTATTGCGGCACTGCTCGGGTTTCCTGACGAAGACGAACACCTGCTTCGCCCCTGGTCGCAGGCCATCGTGAAGATGTATGAGCTCAACCCGAGCGAAGAAGCGCAGGCCGAAGCACAACTTGCCAGCCACGAATTCGCCGAATACGTGCGCGGGCTCATGGAGGAGCGCAAACGCAACCCCGGCACCGACCTAATCAGCGACCTTGCCGCCGTTGAAGAAGGCGGCGAAAAACTGAACGCCCAAGAACTCATCGCCACCTGCGTTCTGCTTTTGAACGCTGGCCACGAGGCGAGCGTCAACGGGTTTGGCAACGGCTTTGTCGCCATGATGCACCGCCCAGAGCAGCTTTCTTTGCTCGCCAACAACCCGTACGACCTCGCATCAAGCGCCGTAGACGAATTCATCCGCTTCGATGCCCCACTGCACCTTTTCGAGCGCACGGCAACAGCCGACGTCGAGATTGGTGGCGTCTTGGTTAAAGAGGGTCAAAAGATTGCAGCACTGCTGGGCTCGGCGAACCGTGACGAAACAGTCTTTGAACGCCCAAACGAGATGGACGTCACTCGCGACCCGAACCCGCACATCGGCTTCGGCGCCGGCATTCACTTCTGCATCGGAGCACCGCTGGCGCGCATGGAGATGAGCGTCTCCTTGCCAGCATTGATGGCAAGGCACCCGAGGCTAGAGCTCGCCGCCGAACCGATTAGACGCCCAGGCTTTGTTCTTCGCGGCTACGAGAGCGTGCAACTAAAGGTCAACTAACCTTTACACATGCCATACAACGACCTGCTCGACTGTGCGCTCGAAGCCGCCACCGCCGGAGCCATAGAACTTGAAGCCAAGTTTCGTGGCACACTCACGATCAACACCAAGTCGAGCGAAGCCGATTACGTCACCGATGCCGACCTGGCGTCTGAAACCGCGGTAAGGGCTGTTATCAGGCGCCTTCGACCAAACGACGCCATCAGCGGCGAAGAGTTCGAAACTCACCACGGTGAATCAGCGAAATACCGCTGGAGCATTGACCCGCTCGATGGCACGGTGAACTTTGCCCGAGGTCTCGACCATTTCGCAGTCTCGGTTGCCGCGCTAGACCTCGAGTCGGGTGACTGGGTCGTTGGAGTTGTGATCGCTCCCGCTATCGAAGACACCTACGTTGCCGTTAAGGGCGAGGGCGCTTGGCGCACTCGCCGCGGTGTGAAGACACCGTTGACCGGGCCGCCGAAGGAGCGCGAAGCAAAGATTCTCGCGACCGGATTTTCTTACCTTGCCAGCAAGCGTTCAGAAGAATTCGAAACCTTGACCAAACTCATGCCTCGCTTTGTCGACGTAAGACGCTTTGGTTCGGCAGCACTAGACATCTGCCATGTCGCCGAAGGAACAATCGACGCCTACTACCAGGTCGACATAAAAGAGCATGACTGGGCCGCCGCGATGTTGATTGCCGAAGAAGCTGGTTTGGCAATCAAGCGCCCAACCGTAGATGACGACCTAGCGCTGGTCAACTTCTAGTCAAAGAAAAACCCCGGCACCTCTTGAGGCACCGGGGTTTTCACACGTTGTCTAGTTCGTGAAGGTAATCACAATATCGGCACGGCGTGACTTATCGGTTCCCTCAGGTGAGATGCCGAAGCCCTTGTAGCTGTACTTCGCGTTGATCTTGTAGATGTCACGAAGAACGTGAACCATGTTCTGCGCACGCTGATTAGACAATTTGATGTCGTGGCTCTTGTCTGCGGTCTCTTTTACCCATCCGCTTACATTGACAACGATGTTCTTCTTGCCCTTGATCAATGCCCAAATGGCCTGCAGAACCATTCCGCCGTGGCCGGTGACCTTAGGCGAATCGCCCAAGAAGTAAACCGACTTTTGAACTTGTCCGCCTTCGATCGACTTGAATACGACGGGCAATGAAACCGAGCGAACAGTGTTGTTGTTGGTAATACCGTTCACCTGGATTACCAAGATTCCACGCTTGATTGACTGAGGAATCGGGAACGAAGCAGTGAATGAACCGTTTTCATTGGTTGTTACATTTCCGAGTCGCTTGGTGCCGAGGAAGACTCCAACGGTTGTGCCTGGCATAAATCCTGTGCCTGATGTGGCTGCCTTATTGCCGCTTTCGAAGGCAAGGCGCTTTTTCGAGTCAAGTGGCGTCACTTTACCCTTAGGGTCCGTTCCTCTAAGAATCAAGGTCCAGTTTTCATCCGGATTACCCGCATTGGTCGAAGTCAAAGTGACCTTGCCTTCGGGCTTCTTGTATTCGAGATAGAGGTTTGAGTTTGGGTCTGGCGTAACCGTTGGAGTGCTCCCGGTTGGCGGAGTCACCGGAATGTAGGTGATGGCCGGAGTGATCGTCAAGATCATCGTGATTGAGTTGGCGCTAAAGCCTGGTGCTTCGGCAACTGTTGCAGTCACCTGACAAATTCCCGCGGTGATAAAGGTGACAACGTTGCCGGAGATTGTGGCTACACCAGTTGCGCAGCTCATCGAGTAGGTAACAACGCCGGCACTGTTTGAGGTTGGTGCAACCAGCGTGTAGCTGCCAAGCGTGATGCTCTTGGTGCGGTTAGGGAACCCGCTCACAGTTGCAGGGTCTGCGACGACCCAAACAGCATAAAGCGTTGCGTCACCGGTGACAGTGAAAGAAGCGTCGGCCTCGGTTGCGTTCGGGTCAATTGACCAGCCTACGAAATTGAAGCCATAGCGAGTCCAAGTCGTGGTGTGGCTCAGAGCAGATTCGTCTCCGTATTCGAAATTGGCATCCTCGGTTGAACCCTGGTTCTTGTCATAGGTGATTGTGAAGGTTTCAACCTGCCAGATAGCGAAGAGTTCTACGTCGGCGGTGACCGTGAAGCTTGTTGCCGGCGAAGTGGCTACCGAAGTTGTTGCCCAACCGATGAACGTGTAACCGGGGCGGCTAAACGGGTTGGCAAACGAAATAGCGTCGGTAGAACCGTCTCTGTAAACCTCATCGTGGTTTACAGGGGTTCCATCGTTCTTGGAGAAGTTCACCGTGAAATAGCCAACCGGGTTTAGCGACCAGATGGCGTAGAGTGTTCCATCTGCGTTCACCGTGTAAGACGAGTCAGGAGTCGATGCGCTCGGGTCAATCGACCAACCAACAAAGGTGTAACCGGTGCGGTTCCAAGGGTGTGAGTAGCTGAGTGCGTCTGAGTAACCGTAGTCGAAGGTTTCGTCAGTAGTTCTCGACGAAGCGTCGTTTGCGTCATAGGTGATTACGAATGTTTCAATCTGCCAAATCGCATACAAGGTGGCGTCGCCCGAAACATTGAAGCTGCTTGCGGCCGCCGATCCGCCTGCGGTTGTCGCCCAACCAAGGAACGTGTAACCAGTGCGAGACCAAGGGTTGACGAACGAAAGAGCGTTTGTTGAACCGTAAATTTTGCTGTCGGTTGTTGTGTTTCCAGACGAATCGTTTGCGTCGTAGGTGATCGTGTAGCTGTTGATTTGCCAAACCGCATAAAACGTCGCGGCGCCCGTTACGGTGTAGCTGTTGGCGGCAGAAGTTGCTCCAGCAGTCGTAGCCCAACCCAAGAACGTGTAACCAGTGCGAGACCAAGGGTTGGTGTAGTTCAGCGCGTCGGTAGCAAAGTGCGAGTAGGTGTAGTTCGCTCGAGTGTTGCTTGCGTCGTTCTTGTCATAAGTGATCGTGTAGGTCTTGATTTGCCAAACCGCGTAAAGTGTTGCGTTGCCAGTAACCGTGAACGAAGAGTCTGCCGCAATCGAAGCAGAGCTGCTCGCCCAACCAAGGAACGTGTAACCCGTGCGAGACCAAGGGTTAGCGAAAGAAAGAGCGTTTGTTGAACCGAAATTTTTGCTGTCGGTTGTTGTGTTTCCAGACGAATCGTTTGCGTCGTAGGTGATCGTGTAGCTGTTGATCTGCCAAACCGCATAAAGCGTCGCCGCACCCGTTACGGTGTAGCTGTTGGCGGCAGAAGTTGCTCCAGCAGTCGTAGCCCAACCCAAGAACGTGTAGCCGGTGCGAGTCCACGGGTTTGTAAACCCGAGAGCACCTGTTTCGTTGTAGTTGAAGGTGTGGGTGGTACTGGTGTTCGAGCCATCGTTCTTCGCGAAGGTGACCACATAGGTCTTAATCTGCCAAACAGCGAACAGGTTATCTATGTCGACAACTGTGTATGAGGTGTCGGCTGCACTTGCATTCGGGTCGGTAGACCAACCCAAGAAGGTGTAACCGGTGCGAGTCCAGGGGTTAGAGAAACTCAATGCATTCGTGCTGTTGAAAACGAACGTGCTTGTCGTTGTTATGCCCGAACCATCGTTCTTTCCGTAGGTGATTACGTATGAGTTGATCTGCCAAACGGCATACAACGAAGCTGCGCCAGTGACGGTGAAACTTGTGGCAGCCGATGTCGCGCCAGCGGTAGTCGCCCAACCCAAGAAGGTATAACCCGTACGAGTCCAAGGGTTACTGAAGCTCAATGCGTTAGTTGAACCGTAGTTC
>CAIRNX010000017.1 GCA_903880095.1 uncultured Micrococcales bacterium
AGGGGTCGGATTTATAAGGAGAAACAAACATGGCACGTGCAGTAGGTATTGACCTCGGCACCACCAACAGCGCGGTTAGCGTGCTGGAAGGTGGCGAGCCCACCGTTATCGCTAACGCAGAGGGCTTTCGCACCACCCCATCGGTGGTTGCGTTCACAAAAGACGGAGAGGTGCTAGTCGGCGAGACCGCAAAGCGCCAGGCCGTCACCAACGTTGACCGCACCATCGCGTCGGTCAAGCGTCACATGGGCACCAACTGGACCTTCGACGTAGACGGTAAGAAGTACACCCCACAGGAGATCTCGGCTCGTATTCTTGGCAAGCTCAAGCGCGACGCAGAAACCTACCTTGGTCAGCCAGTAACCGACGCGGTAATCACCGTTCCGGCATACTTCAACGACGCAGAGCGCCAGGCAACCAAGGATGCCGGTGAGATCGCGGGTCTAAACGTCTTGCGCATCATCAACGAGCCAACCGCCGCGGCGCTGGCTTACGGCCTCGACAAGGGTAAAGAAGACGAGCTCATTCTCGTGTTCGACCTCGGTGGCGGTACCTTCGACGTCTCGCTACTAGAAGTAGGCAAAGACGACGACTTCTCGACCATCACCGTTCGCGCAACCTCGGGCGACAACCGCCTCGGCGGCGACGACTGGGATCAGCGCGTAGTTGAGCACCTGGTCAAGAAGTTCAAAGAGACCTCTGGTGTCGACGTGTCGAAAGACAAGATCGCGCTGCAGCGTCTAAAAGAAGCGGCAGAGCAGGCAAAGAAGGAGCTTTCGCAGTCGATGACCGCGAACGTTCAGTTGCCTTACCTCTCGCTCACCGAGAACGGCCCAGCCAACCTCGACGAGACGATCACCCGCGCTCAGTTCGAGCAGCTAACCGCTGACCTACTCGAGCGCACCAAGAAGCCGTTCAACGACGTAATCAAGGAAGCAGGCGTGAAGGTGGCAGACATCGCACACGTTGTTCTCGTTGGTGGTTCGACTCGTATGCCTGCAGTCACCGAGCTCGTCAAGAGCCTCACCGGGGGCAAGGAGCCAAATAAGGGTGTAAACCCTGACGAGGTTGTTGCTGTTGGTGCAAGCCTTCAGGCCGGTGTTCTAAAGGGTGAGCGCAAAGACGTAATGCTCGTCGACGTAACCCCGCTATCTCTCGGTATCGAAACCAAGGGTGGAATCATGACCAAGCTGATCGAGCGCAACACTGCGATCCCGACCAAGCGTTCTGAGACCTTCACCACGGCAGACGACAACCAGCCTGAGGTAACCATTGCAGTGTTCCAGGGCGAGCGTGAGTTCACCCGCGACAACAAGGCACTCGGCGACTTCAAGCTAGGCGGCATCGCACCAGCACCACGCGGTGTGCCACAGATCGAGGTCACATTCGACATCGACGCCAACGGCATCGTCCACGTGTCTGCAAAAGACAAGGGCACCGGCAAAGAGGCTTCGGTCACGATCACCGGTGGTGGTTCGCTACCAAAGGAAGACATCGAGCGCATGGTTCGCGAGGCAGAAGAACACGCTGCCGAAGACAAGAAGCGTCGCGAAGAGCAGGAAGACCGCAACCTTGGCGAGCAGCTTGTCTACTCGACCGAGAAGCTGATCAAAGACAACGACGAAAAGCTACCTGAAGACGTAAAGTCTGAGGTCCAGGCCGACGTCGACGCTTTGAAGACCGCGCTCGCCGGTGAAGACATCGACGCAGTCAAGGCCGCAATCGAGAAGCTGAACACCTCTTCGCAGAAGATGGGCGAGGCAATCTATGCGACCCCGGCTGAAGAGGCTCCTGCCGACTCGACCGATGGCGAAGACGTCGTTGACGCCGAAGTCGTCGAAGACGAGGACGACAAGAAGTAATGTCAGACGACAACACTCAAGACGAGACTGGTCAGGGCGAAAGCCCTGACCAGCTCGATCAGGAACTTGCCGACCTAGTCGAAGAGACCGGGCCAATCAGCAAAGAGGCCGAGCTTCTAGCCGACCTCCAGCGCCTGCAGGCAGAATTCGTGAACTACAAGAACCGCGTCGAGCGCGACCGCGAAGTTGCCCGCAACCTTGCGATTGCCGAAGTGTTTCGTGCCATGTTGCCAGCACTAGACGATCTTTCGCGAGCCGAATCACACGGCGATCTTGAAGGAACACCTTTTGCTGCAGTCGTCACCAAGCTTCGCGCCTCGGGCGAAAAGTTTGGTCTCAAGGCGTTTGGTGCCGAGGGTGACAAGTTCAACCCAGAGCTACACAACGCACTTGTTCAGAATCCAACCGAGGGAGTAACGGAAACCGTTATTGCTGCAGTCATCGAGTCTGGCTACATGGTGGGCGACCGCCTGCTGCGCCCGGCAATGGTTGCGGTCAACATTCCGCTTGAGGGGTAGTAATGGCTAGTCAGGACTGGTTCGAAAAAGACTTCTACAAGGTCATGGGTGTATCGAAAGATGTGACCGAGGCCGAGCTTAAGAAGAAGTATCGCAAGCTTGCTCGCGAGTTTCACCCAGACCTTCACCCGGGAGATGCAAAGGCCGAGGCGCGCTTCAAAGAAATCAATGAGGCTTACGACGTTCTCAACGACAAAACGAAACGTGCCGAATACGACCAGGTGCGCGCAATGGGTGGTGGCCCTCGCTTCACCGGCGGCGCCGGTGGGCCAGGCTTCAATGGTGCTCAAGGTGCCGGGTTCGAAGACGTCTTCTCAAACCTTTTTGGTGGCGGGGGCGGCGGCTTCGGCGGTTTTGGTGGCTTTGGCGGCCCGCAGCGCGGAGCCGACCTCAGCACCAAGACCACCTTGGCGTTTATCGACTCGATTCACGGCACCAGCATCAAGCTGAACCTGAACGGCAAAGACGTAACCGTCAACATTCCGGCAGGCGTTAGCGACGGCCAGAAGATCAAACTTCGTGGCAAAGGCCAGGCATCACCAAACGGTGGGCCAGCCGGCGACCTAATCATCGACGTACATGTGAAACCACACCCGGTGTTTTCTCGCGACGGCAACAACATTCGCGTAACCGTGCCGGTCACGTTTCACGAGGCAGTCGTTGGCGCGACAATTCAGGTGCCAACGCTCGGCGGCGAGCCGGTAAAGCTAAAGGTCGCACCGGGCACACCAAACGGCCGCGTTCTTCGAGTCAAGGGCAGAGGCGTCCAAGGGGCTAAGGCAGTTGGCGATCTACTGGCGATGGTCGAAATCGCTGTTCCTGCACACGTCTCAGACAAAGCCAAGCAAGCGCTCGCCGAATTCGACGCCTTGCTTCCGCAAGAAGACCCGCGAGAAGATTTACTCAACAAAGCCGGATTGCTTTAGGAGTAGCTGATGGATGAGTTCGACGTAGACACCCCGATGTTCGCCATCGCCGTTGCCGCCGAACTCGCCTTCATGCACCCGCAAACCCTGCGCCAATATGACCGCATGGGCTTGGTGATCCCGACCCGAACTGGCGGTCAGTCACGCCGCTACACCATGCGCAACATTGCCCAGCTTCGCGAGATCGCTCGCCTAAGCAACGAAGGCGTGAGCCTCGAAGGCATCAAGCGCATTCTGGAGCTCGAAAACCAGAACGCCGAATTACAAAAAAGAGTTCGTGACCTCGAGCAGGCACTTGCCAACGAACTGATGAGCCGACCCGGCGCTAGAGTTTTTGCCGCGGGTGAAACTGGCATCGAAACCTTAGCGCCTGGTCAACGCCCGACGAGCCGCACCTCAGTGGTTGTTTGGCGCAGGCGCTAGACACCTTCGCAAAGGTAACGTTTTTCTAATGATTTCTTCGTATTCCTGAATAAATCGGCCTATCAGCGTAAAGTGCCTAATAAGTAGTCACGAGCTTTTAAGGGCCCACATGAAGCAGAGCATCAAAAATCTCCTAGTTTCGGCACTAGCCATAACCTTCGTTGCAAGTGGCGCGGGCCTTTCGGCTCAAGCAGACCCTGCACCAACCGTGACAATCGTCAACACCGGCACTTCTCTTGCCGGCAGCGCGGTGACCAACTTTGACCCAACCGAAATTCTGCGGCTCACTCTTAGCATCGACGTAGGCGACATCACAGTCGCGCTGGGTAGTTCGGGAGCGCTAACCGCTCCACACGCAACTTTTAATGGCCAAATTGTCTCAATCACCGGCACCGAAGATCAACTGAATGCCGCGCTGACCACGACAACGCTAAGCGAAAACTGCAGCACCGCTAGAACTATTAGTGCATCAGTGGTTGAGGGTACCGATGATCTTGTCTTCGACTCGGCAAACAGCCACTGGTATGAACTTGTCACTTCGGCAGGCATCAGCCCAAGCGATTCAAAAACTGCAGCAGATGCCGCAACATTGCCGAATTCAACCGGTCACGGTTACCTCGCGACTATCACCAGCGCGGCCGAAAACACCTTTATCAACAACCACTTTTCGGCTACTGCCATTGTCGGCGGATCAGATGCTGCCGCAGAAGGCGTTTGGTACTGGGTTGATGGCCCAGAGTCTGGCACAAAGTTTTACGAAAACAACGCGGCTTTCGGTAACGCGTTCACAAACTTTGCGCCAGGTGAGCCAAACAACTCGAACGGCAACGAAAACTACCTGCAGCTTTGGAGCAGCGACACCTGGAACGACATTGCCAGCAGCGACACCTACCTAGTTGAATTCGGCGGCATGGCTGGAGACAGTTTTAGCGCTGTTAAACAAGCCTCGGCTACAGCGACACTCACAGTTCCAAGGCGACTTTCAGGTGCCGGAACCGCTGCAAGCCCATATCTGTTAGTTACTCCAACCGACCTAAATGCTGTCCAAGTTTGTTCGGGTGCGGGAACCTACTTTCAGCAAACTGACGACATCGCGATCCCTAACCCGTTCTCTGGGTTCGGCTCATTCTCGGGTCATTACGACGGTAACGACAAAACCATTGACCTCACGAGCAATACAAGTTTCACTTCTCCGCTCTTTAACTCGATCTCGGGCGCCACTTTGGCAACAGACACAACGGTTTCTCACCTGTCGGTATTAGCCCCACACGATCAGCAGGGCAACAATTTTGGTCAAGCAGCCGTTTTCGCTAACGCCATCGGTACGGCCACTATCGACGGCGTTCAACTTTCTGGAGCCCGAGTGCACAGCGAAATGATGGGCGGCCTTTTGGCTGTCACCATATCGAATTCGGTAGTCAGAAACACAAGCGTTCAAGGCGAAATTGATCCGATGTTCTTTATCGAGGGCGCAGGTGCGCTCGCTGCTAGGGCGTCAGACAGTCAATTCATCAATGTTCAGTGCAACTTGTCTTTCGGCCTGAACATGCAAGACCCTTTCATCGACATGATTAATGCCGCAGGAGGTTGCGTTGGCGACTCCAGCAACAACGTTTACAGAATGGCCACCGGAAGCGGCGAGTACCTTGTAAATGGTCAGCAAATTGAGGTGATGTCTATGCGCTCCGTCGGCGGCCTCGTAGGCATGTCATCCGGAGACACAATCAGTGATTCTTCATCGAACATGGCTCTGAATTTGACCCGTGGCTACGCCACCGGTGGTTTAGTCGGCGATGCGCAAAACCTAACAGTCAACCGCTCTTTTGCCAGTGGAGCAGTTAACTCAGTCGACGGATACTTGGCCGGCGGCTTGGTTGGCCACATGTCATCTTCACTTATTACCGACAGCTACGCGCTGGGTGATGTAACCGCTGACCAGAATCCGGGAGCCTTGGTAGGTCAGATGGATAACGGCTCGCTAGTAAATAACGCTTATGCAACGGGTGTGGTCACGGTTGGCCAGGGCAATGAGTCTCATGGTCTGATCGGTTCGGCAACTAACTCAAATGTGGTGTCTTCGTTCTGGAAGCTGAACAGCACGGGCGTTCCATTCACGGTGAGTTCGATTGGCACAGAGGTTCCGAAGCTCGATGGCGAGTTGAAGAACATCAACACGTATTCGGGTTGGAACATGTCGGCAACACCGAACTCGACAAACTTCTGGGCCATCTGCCAGTCGGCTAACGGTGGTTACCCTTACCTGAACTGGCAAACAGTCGACGGCTCTTGCCCTCGAACCTTGGTTCCTGGCGGAACCGCGGCAATCACTGGGGCAAACTACGTTGGCGCCACCTTGACTGCAACGACTGCCAACTGGGACTCTCTAGCTACACTCGCATACCAGTGGAGCCTAGATGGCAGCCCAATTGTCGTAGGCGGAAACGCGCAAACGATTACACCGATCGCAGCGATGAAGGGCAAGGTTCTTTCGGTTACCGTCACTGGGAGCAATGGCCCTGGCTACAACAGCATCGTCGTTACTGTGCCAGGCACCAAGATTGCCGGAGCTCCAACCAGTAAGGTCACTGTAATCGGCGGTTTTGCTGCCGGAGCGAAGGTAGCCTCAGCGGCCACCAAGGCTGCTGTTAAGGCAATGCTTAAAAAGGTTGACCTACTCGTGACAGTGAAGTGTGATGCATTCGCAACCGGCAAAAAGTTAACGCCAAAACAGAAGGTGCTTGCCAACGCTCGCGCTGCAGCTGTTTGTGCGCTGATTACGGCAGCGAAGCCTGGGTCGGTGGTTTCAACGGCCAACTCAGTAGCTAAAAAGACTGACAAACTCAAGGAGGGCGTGCGCGTAACCGTTACGAGCGTTCAGCGTTAGTTTCACTAGACTTTGTGGCATGTCTGAAAACAACAACGAACGTTCTTACGGCCAAGGAGCTCAAGGCGAACCAGCCGCTCCAAAAGCAACCAAGGTTGGTCTCTGGACTCGCTTTCGCTACTTCTTCGACAACTCGATCGCCAAGGGTGGCGCATTCGTGGGTTGGATGTTTGCAGCGATGGTCGTGTTCTCGATCATCCTTGTCTTCATCAAGTACGCGCTGTTTGCTGTTCCTGCGCTGCTAAATGCCGACACCGCGCCACTGGGCGCTCTCGACTTCAACACCTTCTGGGGTTCGTTTGCAACCCTATTCGGTAAGGGTGGCGAACCTACCTGGGCAGAGCGAATTCTCGGAGTTCTCTACTGGGTCGTAACAATCACCATTACCGCCAGCGTCACCGGTTACATTGTCGGTTTGATTGGCCGCACCTTTGAGAAGCTCCGCAAAGGCAAGAGCCCTGTCATCGCCAATAACCACACCCTCGTGCTTGGTTGGTCGAACCGCGTGTTCCCGATCTTGAAAGAACTTGCAATCGCCAACGAAAACGTTCGCAAAGCAACCGTTGTGATCTTCGCAAATCAGTCACGCGATTTCATGCAAGACGAGATCGACGCACGCGCCGAGGGCTTAGGCAAACTGAAAGTTGTTACCCGAACCGGCGACCCAACCAACCCCGCAGACCTAAAGCGTGTAAACCTATCAAACGCCAAGTCGATTATTATCTTGGACGCAGATGACACGGGAGACGCCACGGTTGTTTCGACCGTGCTAGCCGTGAAGGCAGTTAACGCCAACCCTTCGCTCAGAATTATCGCCGAAATCGATGACGCTCACACCGCAGAGGCGCTTGAAAGCGCGACCAACGGACAGGTGATCGCCGTTCGTTCGCACGACGTCATTGCTCGCGTAACCGCGCAGGCATCGCGCCAGCCGGGTCTCGCTGCAGTCACTCTCGACCTTCTCGACTTTGATGGCGACGAGATTTACTTCCAGAACGTCCCAGCTCTTGCTGGCAAAACCTACCGTGACGCATTGCTCTCGTTCAACGGCGCATCGGTAATCGGTTTGGTCGACGACAAGGGTGTTGTTTCGCTGAACCCTAAAAACACCACCAAGCTAACTGCCCTTTCGAAGGTCATTGCTATCGCCGAAGACGACGACAAGGTTGTCTACACCGGAGTTTCAACGACAAAGGCCGCGAAGGACTACAAGCCTGGCGCAGCTATCAAGCGCAAGGCGGAGCACCTGCTATTCATTGGTTGGTCAGAGATGGGTCGTTCGGTTCTAACCGAACTTGCCGCCTACCTGCCTAAGGGTTCTACCGTTCACATCGTGGCCCAGAACCGCTTCGTTGATGAGGCTTTGTTCGCTAACCTCAGCTTCGGTGCAAACGTTAAGGTCACTCATGCCGCCGTTACCGGCGACATCGATGACCTAATCGCAGCAGCTGCGGCAAAGAAGTATGACGAAGTCATCGTTCTTGGCTACCGAAACGCAATTAGCGAAGCCGAAGCAGACGCTCAGACAATGCTTACCATGCTTCAGATGAACCAGCTGTTTGAGGCTGCCGGTAATGGCGTTGAGCCAACCCGTCTAGTTGCCGAAATCCTCGACTCTCGCAAGGCCGAGTTGGCACGAGTTGCTGCCGTTGACGACCTAGTCGTCAGCGACAACCTGGCGGCGCTGCTAATTTCGCAGATCAGCGAAAACCCTGCCCTTGCACCAGTGTTCGAAGACCTCTTCGACGCTGACGGCGCGGCAATCAACGTGAAGCCAATCGAACACTACGTTCCGGTTGGCAAGAAAATTGCCTACGCCGAGCTTGTTGCTATCGCAGCTGCTCACGGTGAGTCAGCAATTGGTTACCGAGTTGTTGCCGAATCGGCTAACGACGCCTCAACCGGTGTTCGCCTCAACCCTGCCAAGACCACCGAGTTCACCCCTGCAAAGGGTGACTCGCTGATTGTCATTGGCGACGTTGAGTAATTTCTGATGTTGTTGACGGCGGCCAGTGTTCAAGAAGCACTGGCCGCCGTCGCTTCTCAAAAGGATGCCGAATTTCTCGCGGGTTATTTCAAAACCGGGCTCGGCGGCTACGGTGAAGGCGATGTTTTCATTGGGGTGCGCGTCCCAGCCTCACGTGCGATTGCCAAACACTTCAAAGGGTTGCCGCTAGAAGAGCTCGAAATCTTGCTCGATTCGCCGGTTCACGAACACCGACTAACCGCCTTGCACATAATTGTGGGCCAGTTTCAGAAAGCTAAAGGCGACCGCCAACGCGAAGAGCTTTTCGACTTCTACCTGGACGCTGCTATGCGCGGGCGAATCAACAACTGGGACCTCGTTGACACGTCGGCACCAAAAATGGGTGAATGGCTGGTAGAGCATCCTAGAAAAACCATGATCCTGAATCTTGCACGCAGCCAAAAGCTTTGGGAGCGAAGGCTGGCGATCATGTTCACTTTCGCAAATATCCGCGCTCGAGACTTTGGTGTTCCCCAGCACATTGCATTGGTTCTTCTTCACGACGAACACGACCTAATTCACAAAGCCGTCGGTTGGATGCTTCGCGAGATTGGCAAGCGAGAAATTTCGGTTTTGCGAACATTTTTAGGCAAATATTCGAAAACTATGCCGCGAACTATGTTGCGCTACGCAATCGAGAAAATGGAACTCGACGAGCGAGCCGAATGGCTAGGAAAATAGGGCTAATTAGCGCTAAAATTTAGAAGTTACGCCACTTGGCGATAAGTCTCTATGCATCGGGGAATTAAAAATTATGTTCAAAAAACTAGGCACTATTGTGCTGTCCGCGGCAATCGCGGTTCTGGGCTTCCAGGCACCTGCAAATGCAGCCGACAGCGATCCAGTAGCTAACTCGGTCGTTGGCTCATTTATCAACTTCAGCGTGCCGCTGAGCACCACAGTGCCGGTTTCGGCTGGAGTTACCAGCATCAGCTTGCAGAAGTATTGGACTCCAAATGCCAGCGACATAGCGACGCTTGGTGGCAAGACCATCGGATTCCAGGCAACCGTTACGCAGCCAAATGGCTCGTCGGTTACGGTGGCTACCTCTTTCGGTTCAACCCCGGCAGGCGTTTCGGCAAGCAGCACAAACCCTAGCGCTTCATTCTCAGGAACCGGTGGCGCGATGCCGCTTTCGATCATGTATCCAGCGACTACGCTCACTATGCCTGCCGATGTTAGTTCTTATACCAATGGTTACCTAGGTGCCAGCATCAACGTGATGAATCGCTCAGGTAATGCCTCAGCGCCTCTGCCAACAGGTAACTGGACTCTCACGCTAAGTGTCACAGTGAATGGAACTCCCGTAACCGAGTCGAACTCAACTGGTGGATCTTGGTCGCTAGACCGCATGAGTGGAATGAGCGAAGGCGCAAGCGGCACCTCTGCAGTTGCACCAACCGGAGTTACCGGCGTTAGTGCTTCGGCGCGCATTTGTGTGGCAACCGGCCTAGTTACCCCAGGCGACGCTCTAACCAGCTCGGTCTTGATTAACGGCGTTGCTGTGTCAAGCCCAAGCAACTCTTACCAGGCCAAGGTGAACACTAACGGCCAAAGTCGAGCAAACACAGGGAACGTCGTACTCGCAAGCGATGCAACCACGGGTCTATATGACAGCGTTTACGGCAGCCTAACCGGTTCTGCCCCGACAGCCGGCACTACCTACTCGGCGACCTATACCCTCCTTAAGGGCGCAACTAACGTGACCGGTTCCTGTGCACCAGCGGCACCAGCTAAGCCAACTTTGGCCTTCTCAAACGGCTCATTCCAGGTTGGTTACCAGCTGACCCCAGGTGCCGACACTTACAGCAGCATTTGCAATCTTTACGATGCAACCGACCTAAATACTGTTGCAGCAACCGCTACCGGTAACTCAAGCAACAACACCTGTACTTTCAGCGCGGGAACAATTGTTGGGCACTCCTACGTTGCTAAGGTCAGCCTTGGTTGGCAGGGCTCCGCTGCCAGCGACTTATCTGTAGCGTCAGACTCGGTTGTCAAACCAGTCCTTGGCTACACCTTCACCTCTGCAGTTTCTGGCATTACCAACGCGGGCGGAAAGCTTTCGCGCGTTACCAACAGCCTGCCTATGGACTCTTCGGCCGGCACTTCAACAACTTTCAGCGATGGTGGTTCAGGCACAGTGATTCTTGAGACCGAGCAGGGAACCTCTGGCGGATTGCTTTCGTCGAAGGCGTTTGTCTTGCACCACGTCACCAAGAGTGGGCTCGATGGATCATTTGCTGGCACCGGCTCGGCAACCATCACTCCAACCGTTGGCGGTTTCGCGAGCACCGGTCGTTTTGGTTGGTATGGCGCAAACCACGCTAAGTGGGCACTTGCCTACGGTGGTTTTGAGCCAAATGCCTCTGAGTCAAGCGTGAACTTTGTTACTGGCTCAAACGCTAGCGCGGGAACAAACTCGGTAAATGTTTCGGCCACAGTATTGACTGCTGCCTGCGTCAGCGCTTACGGTGCGGGCGCGACAGTTACCTCATCGCCTTCACCAACCAGCACACCTAGCGTGTCGGTAGTCCCAGCCGTTACCACTAACCCTCTTTATCTTCTTAACTGTTACAAGACGATAAGCAACATGGGTTTGACTACCTACCTGAGCAACCCGCTTCTCATCAACGTCACCGACTCGACCACTGTTTCGGTCGTGAGGGCACTTCTTACACCGAGCCAAACCGTAAACACCGCCACTGTTTACTTCTCGTCAAACCCTGGCGCAGGTGCAAGCGACGCCGCTGTTACGTTCTTGGTAGTTGGTTCGCTGTCGTCCTCGGGCGCCAGCACAGTTGCTTCTCGCACCTTCGTCAACATGACTCCTAGTTTTGTTTTCACCAACTCGGCTGGCACCTACACGCCGAGCGGCATGGAGCCACAGGTCAAATTGGCGCCGCTAAACGATGGAACCGTCTGGGGTCTCTTGGTGGGAACATCAACGCAGCTTCTAAAGGCGGCTGGCGACACAATTACCACCACAACCGTGAACGGTGATGTCGTAACAGGTTTCACTAACTCCAGTTACTCGATGCCTCTCGGCCTACAGCCTGGCTCTGCAACTGGTGTTGAGGTGGTTAGAACTTCGATTCCTGTCGGCTCTATCGCAATGGCTTCGGTTGACCCAGCCACCGGTAACGCCACAACTGCCGAGGTCGCAACTTACACTGTGGCTGCAGGCGCGAGCGTGGTTAGTGCATACTTCGTTGCTAGCAACAACGTGTACTGGCTGGTCAGCGATGTAGCTAATGCAACGTCTTACAGCCTCTACAAGTGGCTAGACCTGAACTTTCACCTAACCGCACAGACGATCACTTGGGCTAACAACAGCCCAAGCACTCTGGCTGCAGGTAGCACAGCAACGGTCTCAGCAACAGCTAGCAGCTCGCTCACTGTTTCTTACGGAACAACCGATGCCTCGATCTGTACCGTGAATGCGTCAACCGGTGTTGTAACCGCTGTTGCCGGAACAGGCAACTGTGTTGTGACTGCCGACCAGGCTGGTAATGGTACTTACGACTCGGCTCCGCAAGTTACCCTGACGCTTGCCCTTCAGAAGGCTGCTCAGACAATCAGCTGGACCAGTAGCCCAACAACAATCACAGTTGGCGGCAACCTCACCCTTGCCGCTACCTCGACAAGTGGTTTAACTATTACCTATGGCAGCACCGACAGCACCAAGTGTGTCGTTGATCCAGCCTTAGGTTATGTTTCGCCAATTGCCACCACAGGTACTTGCGTCGTCACAGCCGACCAGGCTGGTAACGGCACTTACAGTGCCGCTGCGCAGAAGACGCTGACCTTGACGATCTCTGCTCACGCATTGACCGCTCAGACGATTAGCTGGACAACTTCACCAACCTCGATCACCGCTGGCGGCACAGTGACTGTTGCTGCGACCTCGTCGAGCGCTTTGGCTGTTGCCTACACAAGTACCGATGTCACCAAGTGCACCGTCTCGGCTTCGGGTGTTGTAACCGCGGTAGCTACCTCGGGCACCTGCACCATCGCAGCCAACCAGGCCGGTAACGACACTTACAGTGCCGCTGCACAGAAGACCCTTGCGATCACCATCGCTGCGGTTGCTCCTGTGAAGTCGGCTCCGAAGGTGCCTACCGTTGCAACCAAGCTCAAGGTTGGCAAGCTCGTAACTGTTGCGCTTAGCGTGACTCAGGGAACAGCTGCCAAGGGCGCTAACGTCGATGGCCTAGCAACAGTTGTTTCTGCTGCTCCGGCTTCGAAGGCGTTCTGCTCGGTTGTCAAGGTTGTCAAGGCCAAGAAGATCACTGGCTACGCAGTCAAGGGTCTGAAGGCTGGCAAGTGCTCGATAGTTGTTACGATCACCGGCAACGACATCTACAACTCGTTGGCCAAGACCGTTGTAGCAACCGTCACCAAGTAACAAGGTTCAAAGAAGAAGGCCCCTGGGAAACCGGGGGCCTTTCTCTTTTAGTCGATGGTGACGACCACGGGCACGTGGTCGCTCGGGCCTTCGCCTTTTCGTTCGTCGCGCACAATTTCGGCGGAGGTCACTCGCTCGGCGAATGCATCCGAGCCAAGAATGAAGTCGATGCGCATGCCTTCGTTGCGAGGGAACCTGAGCTGCTGGTAATCCCAGTAGGTGTAGCCGGTCGGGATTCGCTCGCGAACGGGGTCGCGGAGCCCGATCTGCTCGAACGCCTCAAACGCTTGGCGCTCGGGCACGGAGACGTGCGTCGAGCCGGCGAAGTCGTCGATGTTCCAGACGTCGGTGTCTAGGGGAGCGATGTTGAAATCACCCATCAGAGCAAGCGGCTGGTCGGGGTCGTATTCGAGCCACTCTGCGGTGTTTGCCGCGAGGCGATCGAGCCACTCGAGTTTGTAGGTGTAGTGAGGGTCATCGAGCATGCGGCCGTTTGGCACATAGAGGCTCCAGAGACGCACACCATCGAATGTTGCGCCAAGCGCACGTGCTTCTAGGACGTCCTTGAATTCAGGCATTCCGGTGAAACCGATTTCGACGTCCTCGGCTTCGATTTTGCTTGCAAAGGCAACGCCGTTCCACTGGTTTAGGCCGTGCATGGTCACCTTGTAGCCGATGGCTTCGAAGGCTTCGACCGGGAACTGCTCGGGCTTGCATTTGATTTCTTGCATCGCCAAGACGTCTAGGTCGGCACGCTGCAGGTAGTCGGTTACGCGGCCAACTCGCGTGCGAATCGAGTTGACGTTCCAGGTTGCAATCTTCATTGTGTCCAAGGTTATCTTGCCGAAAGGCACTTAAACTTGAGCCATGACCTTTTCTTCAGCCGCCAAGCCACGCCTTGTTGAACTAATCAAAGAGCTAGCCGTTGTGCACGGTAAGGTGACTCTTTCGAGTGGCATCGAGGCCGACTATTACGTTGACCTGCGACGCGCGACCCTTCACCACGAGGCGGCTCCGCTAATCGGCCAAGTCATGCTTGACCTCTTGGACGACGCTGGCGTGACCGATTTTGTTGCTATCGGTGGCCTGACCATGGGTGCAGACCCCGTGGCAACAGCCGTTCTTCACCAGGCGAATGCTCGCGGTCGCGCAATCGATGCCTTCGTGGTTCGCAAGGCACCCAAGGGCCACGGCATGGGTCGCCAGGTTGAAGGCCCCGACGTCGCCGGCAAGAAGGTTGTTGTTGTCGAGGACACCTCAACAACCGGTGGTTCGCCACTAACCGCGGCAGAGGCTCTAGAGCGCGCTGGTGCGATCATCGTTGCAGTGGCAACCGTTGTCGATCGCGACACTGGAGCCCAGAAGGTTATCGAGGACGCCGGCTACCGCTACCTGACCGCCGTCACCCTCGACGATCTCGATCTTCGCTAAATGCGCCAATTTGTTCTCGCTCAACTAGCTAACTTCGCCAGCGTGGTTGGCGGTTCGATCACCTTTATCGCGCTGCCTTGGTTGTCTTTTGTGATCACCAAGTCTTCGACCGCTTCGGCGCTGGTGATCGCGGCAACCTCTATTCCGGTCATTCTGCTTTCACCTTTCATGGGTTCGATCATCGACCGCTTCGGCAGGCGCCGTTCGGCTATCTGGTTTGAGTTGGGGCAGGGGCTCGCGGCCGCAGCCGTAGCCGTCTTCAACGACTTTTGGGGTATCGGCATTGTTTCGCTGGTGGTTCTTTCGGTTATCAAAAACGCTTTTGGCCCAGGAAGCCAAACCGCGCGAAAGGCTTTGGTGCCCGACGTAGCCGAAAAGGCAGGCCTGAGCCTCGACCGCGCAAACTCGGTGCACGAGAGTGTGTTTGCGGCCGGATTCGCTGTCGGCCCGGCCATAGCCGCCTTTCTAATCTCGTCTATCGACGTTTACGCGGCGTTCTGGGCAGCTGGCATCGCCGGTTTTGTCTCGGTTGGGGCAATGGCGCTGATTCGGGTCACCGAACGCCAGGAGCACGACCCTAACGATGAGAAGGGCAACGTCTTCTTCTTTGCCATGCAGGGAATCAAGGCGCTTGGGCGCATCAAGGTACTCGGCCTCGTGTTTGCCGGCTTCTTGATGCTTTCGGTGATCTACATTCCTACCGAAATGGTGGTGTTGCCTCGTTACTTCAACGAGATTCACGACGCCAAGGGCCTTGGTTTGCTAATCACTACGATGGCCGGCATGAGCATGGTCACCAGCTTGGGCTTTGAGTGGTTGCACAAACGTGTTGGTTACGCCAATATTCTGCGCATCGCCATTGGTGGAGTGGCAATTGTCATGCTCCCGATGTCGCTTTTGCCACCGCAGTGGGCAATGATTGCGCTCGGCGCTGTGCTTGGCGGTGTTTGGGGGCCGATTTCACCCCTCTTGAACACGGTTATTCAGAAGCTTGTTGCCGCCAACCTGCGCGGGCGAGTTTTCGCGTTGGAGATGATGATGTGGAACGTGGCGCCACTGACGTCGTTTATCGTCGTCGGTCTCTGCCTTGACTCGTTTGGGGTGCGTCCGGTGTATTTGACCCTCGCATTGATCATGCTCGGGGCTTCGGCGCTCTTGCTGACCGCTCCACGCCTCAAAGACCTTAAATCGATCGAAGCATAACGAAACCATAAAGGTCTTGTGAAACCGCTTTCCTGAAACCGCTTTCTCGGGTAACTTTGGAATCAAATGAGCTTGCCGCTCATTCGAAACCTTTCGAAAGGCACCCGATGAAGTTCTCACTGAAGCGCTCACTAGCCACTATTGGCGCAGTAGCCCTAACCTTTGCCGGCCTAGCAGCTGTCGGCAGCCCTGCAAACGCAGCACCGGCACCGTATCACGGCGCTTACATTACTCTTCTAACCCCAACGCTCGACGACACCAACACCAGCGAAGCCGGTGCAAACCAGGCAATGGCTAACACCTGGATCGACGCCGGTTGGTTCGCATCGGGCCTAAAGTACCAGCGCTCATTCGCACCGGTTGGCTCAACCGTTGTCTTCACCTACCACGTAGCCGACAAAGACGGCAACGCGCTAGCTGGCCAGTCGATTACACTCCGTGTAAACAAGCAATACTCGACCTCTCAGGCAGCTGTCACCGTTGACGGCCAGAATGCCAAGCCAGGCACCGCTTCGGCAGACGGCCTTCGCGTGGCTCACATCACCGACGCAGCGGGTAACGTTTCGTTCACCGTTGAAAACAAAGACGCAGCCGGAACCGTTGAGCAGGAGCCAGCGAGCTTCACCGACGCTCCAACCATCTCGCTAGATGGTCTAGACGACATTCACTGCCAGGTGCTGCCTTACATCACAGGAGCCCAAGAGAAAGACGACCACACCGTCATCTCTGAGATTCACTACTACGACCCAGCATCGAGCGACCCAGCACCGGTTACTAACCCGACTATCCGTCAGGTTCTACCAGTGCTGAACGACACCAACTCGATTCACCGCGCAGACCTAGAGAACCTTTTCAGCGTTCAGAACACCTGGTACCCAACCGGCATCGGCGTTCGTCAGGCCTACCTACCTACCGGTAGCACCAACACCCTGGCCTACCACGTAACCGACGACAACGGCAAGCCACTGCGCAACGCAACCGTCAAGGTGCACGTAAACAAGGCTCACTCGGCATCGAACGCTCACATGACCGATGGAACCACCCCAACCAACTCGGCCAAAGACAACTCGGCCAACGGAAACTTCGACCAGGCTCTCTGGACAGGCACCACCGACGGCTTCGGCAACGTGTTCTTCAACATGCACAACACCGACACCGTGGGCGAGGCTGCTCCGGCAACCCTAACCACCGCTGTTCCGCTAACCGGTGGCGTCTTTAGCCAGCTCTACCCTGAGGTAACCGCTGGCGCAGACCACGCCGACATGACCGAGTTCCACTTCTTCGGCACCTTCAAGGCACCGACTCGCAGCGTTGCAGCTTCGATCACCGGCACCGCAAAGGTCGGCAAGGCTCTTACTGCGAAGAACGGCACCTGGGCAGGCACCGCAACCATCGCCTACACCTACAAGTGGTACCGCTGCACCGTGATTGGCAAGACTGCAACCACAGCTGCACCAGCCGCCTCGGCTAAGTGCGTAGTTATCGCCGGTAAGACCGCGCAGACCTACACACTCGCCGCAGCCGACAAGGGCAAGTTCGTTCGTGTTCTAGTAACCGCAACCAACCCTGCAGGTGTTGGTCTGTCGTTGAGCAAGTCAACGGCAACCAAGATCGGCTAACAAACCAAAGTTGTTCAAGGGTGGGATTCGAAAGAATCTCACCCTTGAACGTTTGTAAAGGAAACCAATGATTCGCAAAGGGCTTGCTCTACTAGCAGCAGTATCGTTTCTACTAATCGGGCAGTCGGCTAGTTCGGCCGTTGCCCCGAAGGTAGTTACGCCACCGAGCATCAGCTCCTACGCGACAGTTGGCACAACAGTCAGACTCGTTCACGCCAAGTTCAGCCCCACCGGCAAGATTGCCACCGCCTGGTATTACAACGGCAAGGTGATTGCCGGAGCCACCGGAGTCACCTACAAAGTCACAGCGAAACAGGCGACAGGCACGCTTCAGGCGAAGGAGACCGCGACCATTTCAGGTAAAAAGCTAACCTCAGCCTCAAACCTGATCAACCTCGGCAAGCTCTACATTGAGGGCACGGCCACCATTTCTTACACCGACGGCACTCAAGTGGCTTTCAAGGCCACCCCGCCAACCAAGATTCTTCCGGCGCCAACCGAAGTGAAGTACCAGTGGCTTCGAAACGGCTTCGACATTCCTGGTGAGACAACCGACACCCACACTGTTGCCACCTCAGACAAGGGCGCACTTGTGAGCGTCAATATCACCTACATCGCGCCTCGAGGCTACCTTTCTAAAGACATGAAATCTGCTGAGATCAGGCCAGCAGAATTGGTTCGCACCTACGCTCAGGTTTGGTCAGATGAGTTCAATGGCGCGTCTGGCGCAGCGCCAGACGCTTCGGTCTGGACTGCTCAAAACGGCGACGGCAGCGCAGAGCGCAACCGCGGCTGGGGTAACAACGAGCTCGAGTACTACAAAGCAGACCTTTCGACCACAGACGGAAACGGAAGCCTGGTTGTTCAGGCAACCTCCGACGGCGCCGCAAACCAGCAGTGCTACTACGGCGCATGCTCATGGCTATCTAGCAAATACATCACCAAGGGTAAGGTCGGCTTTAAGTACGGCCGCATCGAGGCGCGAATCAAGGGTGCGCCAGGCGCTGGCACCTGGAACGCATTCTGGGCTCTAGGCGCCAACGACACCACCACGCTTTGGCCTTCATGCGGTGAAATCGACTTCACCGAGCTGATCGGTCGCTCACCTAACGACGTACTGGGCTACTCGCACGGCCCTATTTCGCGCGGTGGAGGTCGTGGCAACACCACAACGCTCACCAGCGACTGGTCGAACGACTATCACACCTACGCGGTTGACTGGCTACCAGACCAGCTCGTTTGGTATGTAGATGGCCAGGTTTACGGCGTCGTGGACAAATACGACAACGACTGGAAGTACGACCACGAGTTCTACCTGATCTTCAACCTCGCCATGGGCGGAAACCTCGGTGGTGACGTTGCCCCTGGGCTAACCTCAACCTCGATGAAGATCGACTGGGTTCGCTTCTCAACCATCAACGGTGTCGGTGAGGTAATCACTCACTAGGGTTGAGGGTATGGACATCAAGTTCGCCCCGGCCGGCACAACCCCTGAAGCGCCCGAGCGCACCTCGAGGAACGGCGCTAAACGCCGTGTGCAGCTAGAACGCGCAGAGGCGCAGTTTGCCCTTGGCAAGCGCTACACGGAGCGTGAGGTAAACGAACTTCTCAAGCCCCTGTTTATGGACCACGTGTTCGCCAGGCGAGCACTCATCGAGCGCTGCTACCTTGAACGAACCCCCAGCGGCTCCGAATACTGGGTTCGCGAGCAAGACTAAAGGCCCACCACCTTTCGGTAGCGGGCCTTTGCCTTTGCTTTGAAGCGACTAGCCCTTTACGGCTCCGTCCATAACACCCGAAACCAGGCGTCGTCCGACGAATACGAACAGTAGAAGCAACGGTGCGGTTGCCATGAAGGCACCACCGAGGTTCAACGAGTAGTCGATCACATAGTTTGCCTTGAGCTGCTGCACGGCCACCTGAACGGTGAAGTGCGCAGGGCTCTGCAGAACCAGCGATGGCCAAAGGAAGTCGTTCCACGAAGCCAAGAAGCTGAAGAGACCCAAAACAAAGCCGCTCTGTCGAATAATCGGCAAAACGATGTTCCAGTAGATTCTCATCACGCCAGCACCGTCGATGCTCGCGGCTTCGAGGAGCTCATTCGGCACCTGTGCGTCAACAACCTGGCGCATCCAGAACACACCGAATGCTGTAACCAGCGCCGGCACGATCAGTGCCAATAGGCTGTCTTGCCAACCCAACTGTGAAACCAGCAAGAACAACTCAATGATTCCGAGTTGGCTTGGGAGCATCATGGTTCCGATAACAAACAGAATCATGAACTTGCTGCCCTTGAAGTTCAGCTTCGCGAAGGCGAACCCTGCAAGTGCCGAGAAGAACACCTGAGCCACGGCGACCGTCAAGCCCACGATTGTGGTGTTGAGCAGAGCAGCGTTGAACGGGATCACATCGTATACGTGCTTGATAACGGTGAAGAAGCGGCCGCCAGGAATCAGTACGGGTGTTGGGCTAGAGATTGCAGCAGTGGTCTGCGAAGCAACAACGAACATCCAGTAGAACGGGAACACCGAGAGAAGTGCTACCAAACCGAGCATTGCGTAGCCGAAAGGCGAAACACGCTGCCACTTTGGCTTGCGACGTCTAATAACCCGAGTTTCTACGGTCATTTTTTGTCCTCGCTAGCTACTCGACGGGTCACAACAAAGTTGATCAACGAAATGATCAGAACAATGATGGTGATCAAGATACCGATAGCGGCTCCGTGCCCATATCTAATGTTGATGAAGCTCTCGTTGAAGAGATACATCGTTAGGGTACTCAGCTGGTGTGAAGATCCACCATCGTTGGTTCCGGCGAGCGTTAGTGGCTCGGCGTAGACCTGTAGGCCACCGATGGTGCCAACGATCAGTACGAAGGTGATGGTGTTTCTAAGGCCAGGCAGGGTCACGTATCTGAACTGTTTCCATGCGCCAGCCCCATCTAGCGATGCTGACTCATAAAGGTCGTCTGGAATCGCAAGCATCGAGGCTAAGAAGATTAGTGAGTTGTAACCTACCCAACGCCAAGTGATCATCACAGCAACGGCAACGTGCGAAGCGAATGAGTTCTCGATGAAGTCAATGTGCGGGAATCCGAAGAAACCGATGATCGAGTTGATCATTCCGTAGTCACGTCCAAAAAGCTGCCCGAAGATGATCGCTACGGCGATAACCGAGGTGATGTTTGGCACGAGAAGAATCGTGCGCCAGAAGGTCTTGCCTCGCAAGAACCGGTTGCGCAGAATCGCGGCAAAACCAATGGCCAGAATCATCTGTGGGAACGTCGAAAGCGCCCAGATCTCGAAGGTGTTACCAAGCGAGAGCCAGAAAGTTTCGTCGGCCAAGATGTCTTTGAAGTTTGCCAGACCAACCCAGGTCCAAGCCTGATCGAGTGACAGTGGGTCGTACTTGTAGAACGCCAACTTGGTTGAGTAAGCGACCGGGAACAGACCGAAGATCAAGAACATGGCGATAAACGGCGCAACGAAGAGGTAACCCCATTTGCCGTTTAGTGAAGCAACGCCTGTGCCAGGCTTCTTTGGCCTCTTCTGCTTCCAAGGAGAAGGAGCCGCCTTTGGGCGGCTCCTTTCCTTTGTGGCGATGTCTGCCATGGTTACTTAGTTGCCTTGTCTAGGTCAACTAGAACTTGAATCTGAGACTGCAGTGATCCCTGTTTCTTGGCTGCTACGCGGCCAAGACCAGCACCGATTGCCTGGTCGATTGCACGCTCAAGCTTGCCTTCGAAGATTGGCTTCAGCTTCTGGATACCGGTTAGGTAGATCTTTCCAACCGGCGCGTTGTTGAAGAACGGGTCCTTGAAGTTGACAAGAGCTGGGTCGTTGTAGATGCTCTTGGTCGATGGGAACAAACCGTAGGTCTTGAACACGGTCAGCTGCTGCTGAGGTGCTAGGTACCAGTTCATGAAGTCCCATGCAGCCTGCTTGTTGGCAGACCATGCAGGAATCGTTAGCTGGGTACCACCCTGGTTACCTCCACCGCCAGGTAGGTCGGCGATGTCCCACTTGCCCTTGGTGGTTGGAGCCTGACCCTTGATGTAGTCCATCATCCAGGCCGGAGCCAAGATGGTGGCGAAGGTGCCCTTGGTCATACCGACGTTCCAGTCAGAGGTGTACTGACCGATACGGGTACCGATGCCTGCATCGTTAGCCTTGATCGTGTAGTCCCAAGCCTTGGTGATGTTTGGGTTCAATATCCAGCCGGTGGTGAACAT
This sequence comes from uncultured Micrococcales bacterium, assembly GCA_903880095.1. Classification (GTDB taxonomy): domain Bacteria; phylum Actinomycetota; class Actinomycetes; order Actinomycetales; family Microbacteriaceae; genus Rhodoluna. The sequence goes on from CAIRNX010000017.1 coordinate 21,531, forward strand.
TGGCTTCTTGGTCTTAGGGTCGATCTTTTGCTTCTTGGTCTTGGCGTCATAAACAGGCATCTTGCCCTTGACCTTGTAAACCAGCTGGCCGGCGTCAGTGCCGTTGTTGTTGTAGTACTTGTAGGTGCCCTGGTTCATGCTGGCAGCGTAGATGGTTCCTACGTTGTCGATGAAGCCAACGCCCTTCTTCTTGTCGGCTGCCGAGATCTTGGTCATGTACTGCTTTCCAACAGCGATGAACTTGTCCCAGGTTGGCCAGAGAGCTCCGACCTTGGCGCGGTCAGTTGGCAAGCCTGCCTTCTTGAATAGGTCGGTACGGTATGCGACCTCTAGGCCACCCACGTCGGTCGGAATACCAATAACGCTGTCGTTGTAACCGGTTCCCTGCGCCCAGCGCCAAGGAAGGTAGTTCGTCTTGATGTCGGTGGCGTTCAAGTTAGCCGCGATGTTTGACGAGCTGGCAACAAGGCTCTGCGCGGCAGCGTTCGCCGACGACGTGTTTAGAGTGCGAAGGTCGGTGAAGCACTGAGGGTACGCGCGCCAGTAGCCAGAGTACGAAACCTCTACGGCTGCGATGTCAGGCGGGTTGCCAACGCGGTGGTTCTGCACGTAAGCAGCACACGATGTTGTCAGGTTTGTCATCGATGGGTCTAGGTCGGCCTTTTTCAGAGCGATCGTGACCTCTGGGTGAATGACCTTGTATGCGCGAAGCATTGCGGGTTCGATTACGTCACCGAAGGTCCAGATGGTGATTGTTACCGGAGTTGCGGTTGCGCGTGCCGGGGCGGCCAGAAGGAGGCCCGATCCAACGGTCGCGATGAGAGCTGCTGCAGCAACTGCTCGGTTGAATTTCTTCTTAGACATCTATGCTCTCCTAGTGCTGGTCTGATTGTTATCAAACTGTGGCTTCCAGTGAAACCGATTTCACGTACTCTCAGTAAACTAAGAAAGCGGTTTCACCGCAACATGAAAATGCAGTTATTTACTGTTTGTTATCAAAGTGTGATTATCGATATAGGAGTGACATGAAATCGAAGCGAATTGCGGCCCTCGCGGTTGCCGCCCTGAGCGCCAGTCTTTGCCTAGGCGCAGGAGCCATCTCGCCCGCTACGGCAGTCACAAAGTACAAGCTGCTCTGGAGCCAAGAGTTCAATGCCAAGAAGGTTTCTCGACCTGATAGCAAGGTTTGGGACTACGACCTAACCGATGGCTACGGCTGGGGCAACTCTGAGCAGGAGTACTACACCAACAGTTTTCGCAACGTAAAAATCGACGGCAAGGGCAACCTCGTTATTACGGCACTGCGGTTGAGCGACACCGACCCTATTCTCGACCACTGCTTTAGCTGCACCTACACCAGCGCTCGCCTGAAGACCGCTGGATTGCTAGGTTTTCGCTACGGCCGCATGGTCGCGCGCATGAAGCTACCTACTGACACCGGCACCTGGCCTGCGTTTTGGATGCTCGGTAACGACCTGACCAAGGGCGGCACCTGGCCTGAATCAGGCGAGATGGACATCGTCGAAACCCGCGGTTCGGCGCCAAATGTTGTTCACGGCACGGTTCACGGCCCAGGCTACTCTGGTGGCAATGGTCGCGGATCAACCTTCTACGCACCAAACCCGGTCTCTAACGGCTACCACACCTACGGAATCGACTGGACTCCGAACAAAATTGTCTTCACCTTCGACAACCGCCCTTACTTCACGATGACCCCAGCAGATACCGGCGGCAACCGCTACGTTTATAACCAGGAGTTCTTCTTGATCCTCAACCTAGCCATGGGTGGGGAGTTCCCAGGAGACACCGATCCAGCGGTCAAGACCTCAACGATGAGCATTGACTGGATTCGCTACTACTCAATCAACGGCCAAGGGCGCGTATTCAAGCACTGATAACGATTAGGTAAAGAAAGCGGTTTCATGCTTCTTTTACCGAAATCGTGTCCATAGTCTTGAAGTTGTGAAATCGGTTTCACGCTCCGTGGGTGGCCGATTTTGCAAAGTCGAATCTTTCGAGATGAAGGGCGAGGGGTTTGAGTGTCGTCGCACAGCGACGCTCAGGCCCCGAATCCCTCGACAAGCAGACTTTCAAAGAAAGAAGAACCGGTGAGCAATTTTCCCGAAGACTTTAAGTGGGGCGCGGCCACAGCCAGCTACCAGATCGAAGGCGGCACCGAACTTGATGGCCGTGGCGTTTCGATTTGGGACACCTTCGCAGCGACTCCGGGCAACGTTGTAAACCAAGAAAACGGCAGCGTTGCCTGCGACCACTACCACCGCTATGCCGAAGACTTCAAGCTCATGACCGAGCTCGGCATTCAGACTTACCGCTTCTCGTTTGCTTGGCCACGAGTTTTTCCTGCCGGCGACTCAGTTCGCGAGCAGCGCGGTTTCGACTTCTACGACCGCCTGGTCGACTCGATGCTCGAGCACGGAATCGAACCAATGGCCACCGCGTACCACTGGGACCTACCGCAAACCCTTCAAGACAAGGGCGGCTGGGCCAACCGTGACACCGCATACCGGTTAAGCGACTACACGGCAGCTCTCGTTGAGGCATTCGGTGACCGAATCAACAACTGGTTGACCCTAAACGAGCCATGGTGCTTCTCTTGGCTTGGTTATGCCAACGGCGTTCACGCGCCTGGCGTCAAAAACCTCGACCACGCAATCGCGGCGGCCCACCACAGCTCGCTCGCACACGGTCTCGCCTCGCGCGCCATGAAGGCGGTCAACGGCAACATTCGCACCGGTATTGCTCTCAACATGACCAACTACCGCATCGAAGACCCGAACGACCCAGACCTAGCCGAACTTGGTGGCCTACTCGACTCGCACATAAACCGTTGGTGGCTAGATGGCATAGTCCACGGCGCCTACCCACAGAACCTCGTCGACCTCTACGGTGACAAGTTGCAGAAACTAGTGCTGCCAGGCGACATGGACATCGTCAAGGTCGAGACCGACGTCGTCGGCATTAACTACTACTCAGACTCGTTCGTTGGTCTGCCAAGAGCAACCGACAAGCCAATGAGCGAGGGCGGTCTGTTCCCGTTCCCGCAGCGATCAAACGGCGAAACCCCGGCCCCACACACCGACATGGGTTGGCCAATCACGCCTGAGGGTCTCCATGACCTTCCTCTACGAATTGCTCGCGACTGGCCCGAGATCAAAGAGCTTGCGGTCACCGAAAACGGAGCAGCTTACCCAGAAGGCCCAGACGAAAACGGTGACGTTGTCGATAACCGTCGCGTCGAATACCTGACCAGCCACATCGAAGCGCTTGGCCGCGCAGTTGCCGAAGGCGCTCCTGTGAAATCGTATTTCGCTTGGTCTTTCATGGATAACTATGAGTGGGCAGAGGGCTACGCAAAGCGTTTTGGCATCGTTCACGTCGACTTCGAAACCCAGGTTCGCACTCCAAAGGATTCTGCGAAGGCTTATGCGTCTATAATCGCTAATCAGGGGGATTTCACCTCACTTATTAAGTCTTAGCGAAGGGGGCCTCAATGACGCCGAAAGCACGTCCAACGTATTCGGTGATTGCGAAAGAGGCTGGCGTTTCAGAAGCCACCGTTTCACGAGTTCTTAATGGCGATGATCGCGTCGACCAAGAGCGAGCCGCAAAAGTCTTAGAAGTAGTCGAGCGACTCGGCTACAAAAAGCACCGCGCAGCCACCGCTCTTGCATCTGGGCGCACAAACCTCATCGCCGTTGTTATCGACAATGACCTCTCGGTCTTCTCAGACCCGTTCTGGGGAACCGTTACCTCCGGAATCAGCCGCGTTCTCATGGAGAACGAATTGCAGACCCTGCTAATGGTCACATCGGTGTCTTCGGTTGACGGCCCTGTAGCTCACTACCTCAACACCGGCGAGGTCGACGGAGCGATCTTCTTTCAACTTCACAAAGACGCGCTGGTGCGAAAGCTCGCCAAGACAGGCCTACCAATCGTTATCACCGGCAGCCCTCACGCTGCGACTGACTTCGTGTTTGTCGACACCGACAACTTCGGTGGCGGGCATGCGGCAACCAAGCACCTGATCAACCGCGGTTGCAAGAAGGTTGCCATCATCGCAGGTGACATTGAAACCGTTGCTGGTCACCAACGTGTCGATGGCTACCACCAGGCCTACCGTGAGCTCGGCAGAGTGCCATCTAAGAGCCTCACCGCCTACGGTGATTACTCCTACGAGAGCGGCAAACGCGAGATGACCCGCCTGCTCACCGAACAGCCAGACATCGACGGCGTCTTTGCCTGCAATGACCTAATGGCTATGGGAGCGATTGCCGCCATCGAAGAAAAGGGGCTCACCTGCCCCGACCACGTTGCAGTGGTTGGCTTCGACGACAGCCTCGTGGCCCAAACTTCGCGCCCAGGCCTCACAAGCGTGAGACAAGACATCGTCGCCCTCGGTGAGGCGGCAGCAGAGCTCATGATCGCCCAACTGCGCAACGAGCCTGTTGAGCCGCGAATCTTGCCAACCGAACTCGTCATTCGAGAGTCTGCCTAAACAAAACTTTCGCTCAAAGTAATCGGCCCCCAGCAGAAGCTGGGGGCCGATTCTTGTTGCTAGGTTACTTGGTTGCCTTGGCGGTAGTCGACTTGCTTAGCGACAGTGCAGAACCTGCGCTGTTGCGAGCGGTGACTAGTACGCGTAGGTACTTGCCTACGTCTGCGGTAACAACCTTGTGGCTAGCGGTGGTTGCACCAGCGATAACCGAGCACTTGGCTGCGGCTGCTGGGGCTGCGGTGCCAGCGGTCTTTGCGACCACGGTGCAGCGGTACCACTTGTAGGTGAAGGTTGCGGTGCTTCCGGTGTAGCTACCCTTGCCGGCGGTAAGAGTCTTACCAACCTTGGCGGTGCCTGCAACGGTTGCTGCAACACGAACTGCTGGCTTCACAACTGGAACGATCGCGGGAGTGGTTGCTCCGTTGAAAGCTACGTTGTCTGCGTAGTACGTGGTTGCAGTAGCGCCTGGGTCGACGTTGAAGTCAGGGAACAGGGTGAGTCCCACGAATTCTTCGCCCGCGGTCCAGCCATCGACCGAAGTGAAGTCGAAGGTTAGGGTCTGCCAGCCCTGTGCAGCCGTGAGGGTGAGGCCCAATGCGGCTGGGTAAGGGCGAACTTCTAGACGTACTGGTGAGTTGGCCTTTGGTGAGTAGTAGTTCAAGGTGATCACCTTGTGGCTACCGTCGGTGATGCGAGTGGTGTCGGCAAACTTGGCAAGGTTGACTCCGGCGTAGATCTGTGCCCCAACGTTCTTGACCATCTTTAGAGCCTTACCACCGTTTCCGCCAGCTGGAGCTGCATCGATTGAGGTGCTTAGACCAGCAAAACCACCCTGTGGCTTTGCGTCTGAAGAGTCACCCGAAGCCAAAGCACCGAGGGTGTCTGAGTCTTCGAACGTCATCAAGGTGCTGGTAGCGGTGCGTGGGGTAACGTCTGCAGCGATTGCGTCTGCAGCAGTTGCTCCGTTGACTGAGATGTTGTCTACTTCGTAAACCTGGTCAACGTTTGGTGTGAACGGGGCTGCGCCGGTGTAACCGGTGTCGTCAGCCGACCAGTTGCCGAAAATGGCCATAACGTCGTACTCAATGGTGTCGTTCCAACCGGTACCGGTCGACATGTCGAAGGTTAGGTGGTTTAGTCCAGGTGCAGCTTCGACTGTCTTGGCAACCCATGGGCCACCCTGCCAGCTAGGAACTGCGCCAGTTTCCATCTTCAGCATGACTGGGCTTGCGACGCTGTCTGGGTTCCACCAGTCAAGGGTCACGGTGTGGCTCGCTGCGCTTGCAAGACGAGCAGTATTACCGGCGCTAGGTAGCAGAAGGTTTACGCCAGACCAAGGCTGGCCAGAAGCCTTCTTGGTGATCTTCAGCGAGTTGTTTGAAAGGTGGCTAGTGGTGCCAACGGCAGATTCGCCACCTTCAAAAGATGACGCAGCATTGCCGAGGGTGTCCCCAGAAGCAAAGTTTAGGTAGACATGGTTTGAATCTAGAGCGCTCGCAGGAGCGACTCCGCTTCCGAATAGAGCAAAAGCTGCGAGCACGGCGGTTGAGCCAGCTAGCGCCTTGCGACGGAGGTTGGTTTTCATTTTGAGCCTTTCATAGTCTGTTATGAAAAGTGGCCCTGGAGGCTGATCGCGCTCGTGTGCGCGACCGACCCTAGGAGTCACTCAAAACGCGCGCACACACGTCTAACTCGAATAGTAGACAAAAAAGGGAGTTTGTGAAACCGATTTCACGGCAAAACCTGCAAGCGTTACCGAATCTTTATTTTGGCGTGAAACGTTTCTAGTCGAGCAGGCTTGCGATTGAGGGAAGAATCTCGGTTGGCCTAAACGGGTACTTTGCGATTTCGGCGTCGTCGGCGATTCCAGTGAGCACTAGGACGGTGTGTAAGCCCGCTTCGATGCCAGCAACCACGTCGGTGTCCATGCGGTCACCAATCATGCCGGTCGACTCTGAGTGAGCACCGATCTTGCGCATTGCGCTTCTAAACATCATCGGGTTTGGCTTGCCAACGATATATGGCTCCTTGCCGGTGGCCTTAGTAATAAGTGCCGCAACCGAACCGGTAGCTGGCAGAACACCCTCGGCCGAAGGCCCTGTCGCGTCTGGGTTGGTGGCGATGAAGCGGGCACCTGCGTTGATTAGGCGAATCGCCTTGGTCAAAACCTCGAAGTTGAAGTTGCGGGTTTCACCGAGCACAACGTAGTCGGGGTTCACCTCGGTCTGGGTGTAGCCAACCTCGTGGAGTGCGTGAGTCATGCCACTTTCGCCAATCACGAAAGCGGTTCCGTGCGGCTTCTGCTTGTCAAGAAACGCGGCCGTAGCCAACGCGGAGGTCCAGATGCGATCTTCAGGAACATCGAGTCCACCGAGTCGCAGACGAGCAGAAAGGTCACGCGGTGTGTAGATCGAGTTGTTGGTCAGCACCAAAAACGGGGTGCCTTCGGCTTGCCACTTGGCAATCACCTCGGCTGCTCCCGGTAGCGCGTGGCCTTCGTGCACAAGCACACCATCCATGTCGGTTAGCCAAGAAGTTATTGCACTGCGATCTGTCATGCGTTAAGGCTACCAAAGCGCGGTTTACTCTAGATGAATGACTGAAAGCCACGAGCAAACAACTTGGGGCGTCGGCCCTTGGGATGGCCCTTGGCCGACCGAAGACTTCTATGATCCAGAGCTCCTCAAAAACGGTGACACCCGAAACGTGCTTGACCATTTTCGGTACTGGAAGATGGAGGCGATCATCGCCGAGCTTGACTCGCGCCGGCACAAGTTTCACGTAGCGATCGAAAACTGGCAGCACGACCTAAACATTGGTTCAATCGTTCGAACAGCCAACGCCTTCTTAGCCGCCGAGGTTCACATCATCGGGCATCGCCGCTGGAACCGCCGCGGAGCCATGGTCACCGACCGCTACCAACATGTTCGCCACCACCCAACCGTCGAGGATTTCGTCACCTGGGCCAAAGAGGCGAACCTGCCGATTATCGCGATCGACAACGTGCCCCGTTGCGAACAGATCGAAACCTTCAAGCTGCCAGAGTCGTGCGTCTTCTTATTTGGCCAAGAAGGCCCTGGCCTAAGTCAGCCAGCAATAGAGGCAGCAGAGGTTGTGCTCGAGATAACTCAGTTCGGTTCAACCAGATCAATCAACGCCAGCGCTGCGGCAGCAATCACAATGCATGCCTGGGTGCAACAAAACCTGTTTTAGCCGCAGGTAAAGTCGCTCTGCTCAACGTAGGCGGCATCAGTGTCGTCTGTTCCAACTTCTAAACTGCGGAGCTTCGCCCCCGATTTGATCGTGCCAACCGGTACCGATTCGGTGTCGTAGTTTTCGTCGTTGTCGTCAAAAAGGTCGATCGAGATTTCGGCATTTTTGCAGGTTGCGTTGGCAGTGATATTTACGAAAGTGCACACCTCAAACTTTTTGCAAGTGTCTTCGCCTAGGTCTTCGATATAAAGCTCTGGTGTTGGCAGCGGCGTGCCGTCGGTGTGCTCTGGGCTGGGCTTTAGCTTTTGACTAGGCCCTGCGCTTGGACTTGTAGTAGCGCTCGCCGAGGCGCTTGGTGAGGCCTTGGTTGCCCGGCTACTCGAGTCTGTTACCGAGGTGGCAATGGCGACTATGCCGATTACGACGGCAGCGGCGTACAGCAAATACTTTTTCAATGTTTCCCCCAAAAGAACTTTGCATTCAGCCTAAAGGCAACCTCCGACTAAACTTGGCTTTGTGCTTTTCGGCACGAAATAAGCGAACTTCAGAAACGAGTTAGCCATGCCTGCAGTAGTTATTGTCGGCGCTCAGTGGGGCGATGAAGGTAAGGGTAAGGCGACAGACCTACTCGCAGAACACATTGATTATGTGGTCAAGTTCAATGGTGGCAACAACGCCGGCCACACTGTTGTTATTGGCAACGAAAAGTACGCTCTCCACCTGTTGCCTTCAGGCATCTTGACCGAAGGTGTTGTGCCGGTCATCTCAAACGGCGTGGTTATCGACCTCGAAGTTTTGTTTCACGAAATCGATGCGCTTAACGCTCGCGGCATCGACACCTCAAAACTTCGCGTTTCTGCAAACGCGCACGTGATCACCTCATATAACGTCACCATCGACAAGACCGCCGAGCGATTCTTGGGCAAGCGCGCCATTGGCACCACCGGTCGCGGCATTGGCCCAACCTACGCCGACAAGATCAACCGTGTTGGCGTGCGCATTCAAGACATCTTCGACGAGAGCATTCTTCGCCAAAAGGTCGAGGCGGCACTGGTTAATAAGAACAACCTGCTAACCAAGGTTTACAACCGCGCAGCGATCAAGACCGATGCCGTTGTTGCCGAGCTTCTTAGCTTCGCCGATCGCCTGCGCCCAATGGTTGCCGACACAGCACTTGAGTTGCACCAGGCACTTGAGGCTGGCAAGACTGTTTTGTTTGAGGGCGGCCAGGCCACCATGCTCGACGTAGACCACGGCACCTACCCGTTCGTAACCTCTTCAAACGCCACCGCCGGTGGCGCATCGACAGGTTCGGGTGTTGGACCAACGGAGTTTAAGACCATCATCGGCATCGTCAAGGCTTACACAACCCGCGTTGGCTCAGGGCCTTTCCCGACCGAATTGTTCGACGAAAACGGCGAATTCTTACGCTCGACCGGTCACGAATACGGCACCACCACCGGCCGCCCTCGTCGTTGTGGTTGGTACGACGCACCAATCGCTCGCTACTCGGCTCGAATCAACGGGCTCACTGACTTTGTGCTCACCAAGCTCGACGTTTTGACCGGGCTCAAAGAGATTCCGGTTTGCGTTGCCTATGAGGTTGACGGCAAGCGCGTTCAAGAAGTCCCGGTTAGCCAGAGTGACTTTCACCACGCCACACCTATTTACGAGAACTTCCCTGGCTGGAGCGAAGACATCAGCACCTGCCGCACCTTCGAAGAGCTGCCGGCAACTGCGCAGAGCTACATTTTGAAGCTCGAAGAGTTGAGTGGCTGCCGCATCAGCGCAATCGGAGTTGGCCCGGCACGTGACGCGATTATCGTGCGTCACGACATGCTCGCCAGTTAAGGTTTATTACTTTTTGGCAGCCCTTTGGGCAGCCACGCCTTCGCGAAGTTGTTTCGCATAGAGCCTGGCCGTTTCAGGAGCGACCGAGCCACCCTCTTTATGGGCATCAAAGGCAATGCCATAAATCACACCAGGGCCGAGCAGGGTCGTATTGGGTTGAATAAGCGTTGAGGTCGCTGCTTTGTTAGCAGCCGCAATTGTCAATGTAGAACCGTTAGCGCCTAGTGTCTGATTCAATATCTTCGAAAAATCCCATACTCGCGTTTGCTGCGCGCCAGTAAAAATGACTCTTTGGTTCGTAAACGAAACCTGACCGGTGTCGATCACGTTTAGAGCTGCCGGGTTCTTGGTGAGCTGCCCTTGGCTGCCGCCCACGTTTGCGCGAACTCTGCCAAAAACCGGCACACTAACCCCAAGATTTGTGCCCGAGTAACTTGAGCCGGTGCTTGTGTATTCGGCAAGCTGAATCCCGTTGAGGCTGTAGACAAACTTTTCACCCTTAGCCAAAGCGAATGGGGCGTCATCGGTTAAGCCGTGCTCGGCCCAGTTTTCAAGAATATTCGCCTGCGTAAGAAGCCCACTCTCAAAGTTCGATTGGTTCTCTTTGCGCTTTTTGAGTATGGCCCATACCCCCCAGGCAATCAGGCCGACGAAAACAATCAGCGTCCAAGGCTGCGATTGAAACAGGTTTACAAGCAAGCCAAAGGACACCATTACTATGGCAATGCCAAAACAACCAATCTTTTGCAAAACAACCCCCAAAAATTGAGAAACATGTTTTCTTATTATCGCCCCGAGCGGCGACAATTATTAGGTGAGCGAACCAGAAGAAGAACTCCACGAAGTCCTCGTGCAGTGGGCGAAGCCAAGCCCAGAAGGCTACGTGCCTTTCTATCGTCTCTTCTACCTGCCCGATGTTCTCGACCTAAAAAAGATCGGCTACCCGCTCGAAAAATTCGAAAACCTCTTCGACCTTCTCGAAGGCGCTCGCGTGAGCCAGGCACAAAGCGTCCATCGTCTACTTCACACGCCTGGCGGCAATGCGATCTGGAACCCGCTAAAGGCTCGTCAACTCGAATTCAACGTGCGAGCAGCGATGCATCGATACGGCTTGAGCGATGCTCCGAGCATTTTGCGCCGAACCATCGGCAAGGCCTTCCCTGGCGACCACCTAACCCACCTCGCCATGGACATCATCAACGTGTTCTTCTGGGCAGCACTCGCCCAGATTGCCCGCGACTACGCCTGGCGCTCGCCGCAACTTGAATACATGGCCGACTACCTTGAATACCCGATTCGCATGGCGTTTGGGGCCCAAGCACTTGAAAGGGCTAGCTGATGGCAAGACTTGAAGTAGTTAAAGGTGACATCACCACTTTTGTTGCCGACGCAATCGTGAATGCAGCCAACGAACAGTTGCAGCATGGTGGTGGAGTCGCGCTTGCGATCTCGAAGGCCGCCGGCCCGGAGCTTCAAGCTTTCTGCCACAACCTCCCTACGGTTGCCACCGGCGATGCCGTAGTCACCCCAGGCTTTAACCTGCCCGCCAAGTTTGTGGTTCACGCGGTCGGCCCAATCTGGCAGGGCGGCACCAATGGCGAACCCGGGCTGTTGTTTAAGGCCTACTACCGAGCCGCGCAGGTGGCCGTCGAGGCCGGCGCAAAAACCATCGCGTTCCCATCGATATCAACCGGCATCTACGGTTACCCGATCGAGGACGCCGCCGAGATGGCCGTGGCTGCGCTGCTCGAGGCGCTCGCCGACTTTCTAATGATCGAAAAGATCACCATCGTCACATTCTCTGATGAAGACTTCTTGGTGTTCAGCGAGGCCACCGAAGGCCTTTTCGACTAGGCGTGAAATTTGGAGTAATGGATAGACGTCAATTTCTCAGCTTGGGCGTAACCGCGAGCATTGCCGGAGTCACGGCTTTGGGTGGCGAGCCAGCCTGGGCGTGGCCGAAATCGTGCCTTACCCAACTGCCTAAATCGCCTCACCCTCGAATGGCGTGGACTCTTGATGATGGCTTTTCGTTGCCGGCCATGAAGGCATATGTGAATTTGCTTCAAGACCATGACCACCTAAAGATGACAATGTTCGTCTTGCAGGAGGCGCCGGCCTGGAAGGCGCTGGCCAAGCCGATAACCGAATTGGTAAATGCGGGCCGCGTGCAACTCGGCAATCACACATGGCAGCACAAATCCCTTACAGGCCTCAGCGACGCACACATCAAGGAGCAGCTGACACACTGCGGAAAATTCATTGAAGACACCTTTGGTGTGAGTGCGGGCACATACTTTCGCCCGCCATACGGCAACATCGATTCACGCGTTATAAATGTGGCGCGTGAGGTTGGCTACACAACGCCCGTGCTTTGGTTGGGCTCAACGGGGGCTGGCGACAAAGAGAGCGTGGCTGGAAACTGGAAGATGTGCCAGAAGTGGATGCATGATGGACGAATTGTGATCGACCATTCAAACAGCGATGTCACTGTTCACAACTTCGCAAAAGTGCTAGGCCTCTTGAAGAGCCGAAACCTAACTACGGTGACTCTTCAAGACGTCTTCGGTAACGGGCTTCGCTAGGCGGCTACTTCTTGGCAACGTTGATAGTTTTGGTAGCGCTCAAGAACTGATGGGTTTCATCAC
>CAIRNX010000018.1 GCA_903880095.1 uncultured Micrococcales bacterium
TAAAGGTTTAGGACGGGTCGACCGATACGCCGGGTTCTGTACCCTTACGGGTGGCGACCATCTATCTCGGAATGCCGTTGCCGACACTCTCTAGCGATCTACCCGAAGACTCGAGCGAGCAGCTCTCAAGCGTCTTCTGTCTGATCTTGCTTCAGGCGAGGTTTACATAGCCACCTCGATCACTCGAAGTGCTGGTGGTCTCTTACACCACCGTTTCACCCTTACCGCTTGCGCGGCGGTTTACTTTCTGTTGCACTATCTCGCGGGTTTCCCCGGGTGGGTGTTACCCACCACCTTGCTCTGTGAAGCCCGGACGTTCCTCGGCAATGCCGCGGCCGCCTGGTCGACCCATCCTAGGTTCAAAGATACCCTCAGCCGAGGTGTTGCGTATAGTTCACGAATTGAACTTCGGCTTCTTGCTCGCCCCAGATTCGAATTGCCGAAATTGAGCACGGCGAGATCTGTGTTCGCCAGTAAGCCGGCGTGCCAGCCTCGAGGGCTTGCATGATTAGACCGCGAATAGGCATAACGTGCGCTACCACGACAACGCTGGCCCCTGAATGCCGATCAAGAATGATTTGCCGTGCGCGCCTTACTCGCTCGTCAAATACGGCAAGCGATTCGCCACTTGGCGGCGACGCCTCCCACGAACCCTGCCAGGCGGCGAAGGCATCGTGGTCTCTAGTGCGCACTTCTTCGTTGGTTAGGCCATCCCAGTCGCCGAACGAAATCTCTCGCAACTCTTCGATGACCTCTATAGAGGCCCCGAGTTGGGCAGCAATAATCTGAGCGGTTTCACGTGTTCTTTGCATCGGCGAACAGACCACAACAACGGGGCTTTCGAGGTGGGCGAAAGCTCCTTGGCGACCAATTAGGGCGAGCTCTTCTGCGACCGAACGGGCATCCTGAACACCGGCTGACGAAAGCTCAGGGTCTGGCCCGCCTCCGCCCGAAATACGTCGAGCTTCGGTCAGGGCTGTTCTTCCGTGTCGAACTAGAAGCAGCGTTGTGGCTGGTTCGCTAACCACGACTGGACTTCTGAGCGAACTCGGCTTGTCGTGATTAAATTCGGTGGCGACGCTGGCTACCGAATGTGCGGGAATCGTGATCTCGTCGTAGCCTTCGTCCATCGCTTTATTTGCTAGTGCATCGGCTCTAGAGTTTTCTTCGCGAGGAATCCACTGCCAATGCACCACACGGCCTGCGATGACTCGATGAGCTTCGATTGCCAACTGCTGCATGTCTGGGTGTTTGATCTTCCAGCCACCAGCCATCTGCTCAATTACCAGCTTGCTGTCCATTCGAACAGTCACACTTGCTTCAGAGTCAATTCGAAAGCACTCTTCGAGCCCGGCAATTAGTGCGTTGTATTCGGCAACATTATTTGTCGCGTGACCAATAAACTTCGAGATCTCGGCGAGGAGCTCCCCCGTTTGGGCATCAATGACAATTGCTCCAGAACCGGAGGGCCCAGGGTTGCCCCGTGAACCGCCATCGGCCTCGATGATCAGGTTTCGACTCATCGAACCAAAAACGCTTCGCAGTTCGGGCAGGTTGGCAACTCATCTTCTGAAGCGCTCTTTATTTCTGAGAAAACTGCCGAGGTCAAAGCGATTCGGCAGGCGCCGCAATCGCGATCATCCAAGCGCCCAATCGGCACACCTCGGCTGGCCTTGCGGTCATAGCCTTCGAGCAACTCGACTGGAGCAGAAGCGCGGGATGTTCGTAGTTGCTCTTCGACGATCGAAACCGAAGACTGCAACTTGCCAAGTTCGACTGCAATCGTCGACTCTATTACTGAGATCTTTTCAGCAAGTTCGGCTCGAAGAACCTTTGCCTCTTCAACCTCAAAGCCAGCTGAGTCTCGGGTCTCAAGCAACTCAAGTTCACTGGTTTCGAGTAAAGATTTTCTATCGGCAAGGGCCGCGAGTTCAGATTGAACGCCAGCGATGTCTTTAGGGACAGTCGATGTTGCCAAGCGCTGTTGGTCACGCTCTATGCGGGCTTCAACCAATTCGAGGTCGGTTAAGATTCTCGCGATATCGACCTCAAGGTTTTCGTAGCGAGCCTGAGCCGAGAGCATGACTTCGCTCGACGCGCGCATCTCGTGCTGAAGTTCGCGCAGACTATCTCCGCTTTGCAGGTCAGCCAAGGCCTTTTTGCTTCGACGAAGTTCGCTCTCGAGCTGATTAATTTTAAGTAGCAGCTGTTGCTGACCTGGTGTTGCCCTCATTATTTAGTTCTTCCTTGATTAAAAACCCACGGGTCCGTGACGATGTCACTCACCGAGAACTCAACGCCCGAGCAAATGCGGGCAAGCTGCGACGAAGCCGTCTCCAGCCAGAGTGATTCGCTAGCCCAGTGTGACACATCAACAAGCGGCAGAGGCGCTTCTTGCGTAACGTGGTGGCGAAGATCGCTGGTTATGTAAACATCCGCCCCCGCAGCAAATGCATCATGGATGAACGAATCGCCAGCGCCACCACAAAGAGCCACTGTGCGAACTGGCGTGGTTGGTGCGGCAGATGCCAAAATACCCCTGTGAGTGCTCGGAAGAAGACGCGATAAGCGATCAACCAGGTCGCTTAAAGGCATTTGCTCGCCAAATTCGCCGATTCGCCCGTGTCCGGTTATTTGGGAGGTCGGCACCAGAGGTCTTATGTTTGTGAGCCCGAGCCGTTTTGCGAAGATGTCCGATACGCCATCAACGACGATGTCGGCATTGGTGTGCGCGCTGAAAATCGCGATGTTTGCTCGTAACGCCTTTGCAAGGAGGCTCCCCTTGGAGCCGTCCTCGGCAATCGTGTTGACGCCTTTCAGCAAGAGAGGGTGATGAGCGATAAGTAAGTTAGCTCCTCGAGCGATGGCTTGGTCGATAACCGCCTCAGTGACGTCAACGGCTAAAACCGCTCGACTAATCGCATGGTTGTTCGAGCCCGTGACTAAGCCTGGCGCATCCCACTCTTCGGCGCCGGCCGCCGGCCAAAGGCTTTCACAAACGGCGACAATTTCGCTGAGTAACACCTTTACTCCGAGAAACCAGGAAACTCGCTGAGGCTAGCCTTTCGAAGCTCCACCTCGGCAACTTCACGCTCTTGCACAAGGATGCGCGGAATCCCAGTGATGAGACCCCAAACTACACCCCCGACAAGCGCCAAAGCTGGCACCTCAGGAGGAGTCGCGCCAAAGTATCCAAGCCATGGCGCAACGCTGCTAGGGGCCGTTAGACCCCAACCAGCCGCAACAATCAAGGCGTAGCCAATCAGAGCCAAGACGTTGATTTTGCCGTAAAAACCGTAGCCGCGAAGAAGTGAAGCTTCGTGATATTCACCGCGTCTGACCAAAGAGTCTGCCACCGCAAAGCCGACCGAAGTGGCTACCGGCACCAAGGTGATCGTGAGAATCGAAAGCCAGGTTTCGAGGCTCGGGGCTAACCAATAAAGGCAGCCAGCAACCAGGGCAGAGACGGCGAAGATCCAGCCGCGAACATTGTTTAGAGCGAAACCGCGCAACGAGGTCAGAACCTGGTCGCCTAGGTTCAATGCGAAAACGAAAGCTGCGCAACCAATAACCCAGAGAATCGGCGTTACGAAGTCATTCTGCTGGGCGAGACCAAGGGCGCTAATCAAGTTAAATGAAGTCGTAAGACCTGACTGGCTCATGATTAGGCTGAAGTGAGCGAATACGGCCAGCGGCAACACTACGGCGAAGCCAACCAAAGCGCTCCATCTTGCAATGGTCTTCGATTGGCCAACTTTTGAGCCAATCACCTGAGGCGCCTTGCCATAGGTGAAAATACTGATGAAGATTCCGATCACCGCGGCCTCCAACAAGGCTTGAACAATGTCGACCGACATGTTGATGCGAGCAAAGTCGATCTGATCTCGAGTGATGAGTGCCGCGACGATGAAAGTGACTAGAAGTAACCCAGCCGCTACCGCGTTTACCCACGAAAGAATTTTCTTTGCGAATCCCGCCAGTAAAATCGCCAGCACCACGGTGGCAATCGAAATCAATTGACCAAGCGTGAACCCGGGCACCAGCTCCGCGCCTAGGTCTAGTGCGATGCCGAATGCGCTTGTCGTTCCGGTGGCAAGAAGCATTATGAGCGCGAGGGCTAGGGTCAAAATGCCAACTGTTGGCAACGCCGCCCCGAAAACACCAAACGTTGCTCGAGTAGTAACAACTTGCGGTTCGGCTGAACGCTGAGCAGTGAAGTGCGCAGAAATGATGAAGCCAAGATTTACCAAAAGGGCGAGACCGAACCCTACAACCGCGGTGCCAAATGTTTGGCGAACCGAAGAAAGCATGAAAGCAACTAGGACTGGTGGCAGGATGCCGATAGAGATTACCCAGAAGGCGGAATTTTGCCACCAGCCAGATTCTGCTGGGGCTAAAGGTGACTTCTTGTGCTCCTCTTGAACGAGAGCATCCTCGTCTGCTGAAACCTCAAAATTGGTCGGTTCATCGGTTTCAAAAGTCACGGCTGGCTCAAAAGATTCTCCAGAAACCATGATCGAAGTCGTTGCTTCGGTTGCAGCTTCGGCAAGCAACTGATCAAAATCGACTTCACCTGCTTCGCTTACCGTTTCGGGAACGAATTCGATAGGAACCTCTACGACAGATTCCAGAACAGGCTCGGCGATCTGGTTTTGCTCAGCCAATGTTTCGACAGGTGCTTCATGCAAAGAGGCGAAAATCGAAACCGGCCCTTCTTCTTCGTCTTCTCCCTCGTCTACAAGCGTTTCTAACGATTGATCTGAGATGACCTCGGGCTCGGCGTGAGCAGCATTCAAAGCTGCAACAACATTGTCGACTACTCCTGGTGCTGCTGGTTCTGAATAAACCGGAGTTAGATTAGAAGTGAGCGAAAGTGGCTCAAGTCCCTGCTTCGCACGCTCAACATTCTCGAGCGCAATCTTCGCCTCGGGAGCGTCTGAAGTTTGCATGCGAACAACCCACTCGGCAAAGAGTTGATTGTCGTGTTCGCGCAGGTTGGCTTGTTCTTCAACAATCGCCATCGCTCGCGCGATACCGTCCTCGTTGGCTTGCGCCGCACCGAGTGCTTGGTAGATTTCCTCGTCGCTCATTGAGAGTCGTACTGGAGGTTTGAATTCAGACAGATCCATGAGGTAATACTACCTACGAACCTGCCAGATAGTGGGCCCTACCGGGCTCGAACCGATGACATCCACGGTGTAAGCGTGGCGCTCTACCAACTGAGCTAAAGGCCCTCTAACTCCGACAACAATACACGATTATTTGCGCAGTGTTGCCAAAGCTTTGTCGTACTCGTCTAGCGAACGTGCCTGACCAGGCGCGGTAATGAACTTGGCAACCAGAACGCCAGCCTTGTCGATTACGAAGGTCGCACGGTTCGCGATACCGGCATCTTCAATGAAAACGCCGTATTGCTGAGCCACTCCACCGTGCGGCCAGAAGTCGGCGAGAACCGAGAACTTGTAGCCTTCCTGTTCGGCGAAAAGCTTCTGCACGAACTTTGAGTCAACACTGATTGCAAGAAGCTCAACGTCTTCACGCTCGAAACGGTCAAAGTTGTCGCGAAGCTCGCACAGTTCGCCGGTGCAGATGCCGCTGAAACTTAGCGGGTAAAAGACCAAGACAACATTCTTTTTGCCGCGGAATTCACTTAGCGTCACGCTCTCACCGAATTGGTTGACGAGAGAGAAGTCTGGTGCAAGATCACCGATGATTAGCGACATTTGTTTCTGCTTTCTTTTTGGAGTCTTATTCGAAACAGCATAGGCGCGAGAACTGTTCCCTAGCGCATAAACTTTTAGAAGCCCTAACAAAGGGCTACCAAACGTTCTCCCCCACGAAAGGGATTGTCGGTGTCCATTTTTAACAACGACTTCGCATCACTCACTCCTGACCAGGACCCTGAAGAAACACGCGAGTGGCTAGAATCACTTGACGCAGTAGCTCGAATCCACGGGCCAGCGCGCGCACGCGAGATCCTTCTCAGCTTGATGAAGCGTTCACATGAACTGCACATCCCAGTACCAACGTCGTTGAACACCGACTACATCAACACGATTTCAACCGAGGACGAACCAGAGTTCCCTGGCGACGAAGCAATCGAACGCACCTACCGCGCTTGGATGCGATGGAACGCAGCAATGCTCGTGCACCGAGCGCAGCGCCCAGGAATCGGCGTGGGCGGTCACATCTCGACATTCGCCTCGTCTGCGTCGCTGTACGAAGTTGGCTTCAACCACTTCTTCAAAGGTGCAGACCACCCACAAGGTGGCGACCAGATCTTTGTTCAAGGCCACGCTTCTCCGGGCCCCTACTCTCGCGCATTCTTAGAAGGTCGCCTAAGCGCAGACCAACTCGACGGCTTTAGGCAAGAGCGTTCGCACGCCGGTGGCAGCCTTTCTTCGTACCCGCACCCGCGCTTAATGCCAGACTTCTGGCAGTTCCCGACCGTTTCGATGGGTATTGGGCCAATCAACGCCATCTACCAGGCACAGTTCAACCGCTACCTAGCTGGTCGCGGTTTTGCCGACACCTCAGGTCAGCACGTTTGGGCTTACCTTGGCGACGGCGAACTCGACGAGGTTGAGTCACGAGGTGCGCTTCAGCTCGCAGCAAACGATGGCCTCGACAACCTGACCTTCGTTGTCAACTGCAACCTTCAGCGACTAGACGGCCCTGTTCGCGGCAACGGCAAGATCATGCAAGAACTCGAAGCGTTCTTCAGAGGTGCAGGCTGGAACGTCATCAAGGTTGTTTGGGGTCGCGAATGGGATGACCTGCTTTCGCGCGACACCGAAGGCGCGCTCATCGATCTAATGAACCGCACACCAGACGGCGATTACCAGACATATAAGACCGAAAACGGTGCATTCGTGCGCGAGAACTTCTTCGGCCGCGACCCGCGCACGGCTGCACTCGTTGCCGACATGACAGACGACGAGGTCTGGGGCCTCAAGCGCGGCGGCCACGACTACAAGAAGATTTACGCGGCGTACAAGGCGGCCCTTGAGCACAAGGGTCAGCCAACCGTTATCTTGGCGAAAACAATCAAGGGCTACGGTCTAGGTAAGAGCTTCGAGGGGCGCAACGCAACTCACCAGATGAAGAAGCTGACTCTCGAAAACCTGAAGGACTTCAGAGACGAAATGCGTATTCCTATTTCGGATGCGCAGCTCGAAGAGAACCCATACCAGCCTCCTTACTTCCACCCTGGCCAAGACGCACCCGAGATTCAGTACATGCACGAGCGCCGTCGCGCCCTAGGTGGTTACCTGCCAGAACGTCGAAGCAAGTACGCATCATTTGATCTGCCTGGAGACAAGACCTACGAAATTTCGAAGGCAGGTTCTGGCAACCAAGAAGTTGCCACCACCATGGCGTTCGTTCGACTACTCAAGGACCTTCTGCGCGATGGTGAATTCGGCAAGCGCATCGTGCCGATCATCCCAGACGAGGCTCGCACCTTCGGAATGGACGCGTTCTTCCCAACCGCAAAGATTTACAACCCGAAGGGTCAGCACTATCTATCGGTAGACCGTGACCTATTGCTCTCCTATAAGGAGTCTGAAGCGGGTCAAATCATTCACCCCGGCATCAATGAAGCCGGTTCGATTGCGGCTTTCACGGCAGCTGGAACCAGCTACGCCACGCACGGCCAGCCGATGATTCCGATCTATGTCTTCTACTCAATGTTTGGCTTCCAGCGCACAGCGGACTCGATTTGGGCAGCTACCGACCAAATGTCACGAGGCTTCATGATTGGTGCAACTGCGGGCAGAACGACACTCACCGGTGAGGGTCTACAGCACGCCGACGGCCACTCTCCAGTCATTGCATCGACCAACCCAGCGGTAGTGACATTTGACCCGGCATACGGGTACGAGATCGGCCACATCATGCGCAACGGCATCGAGCGCATGTTCGGCGGCAACCACGTTGATCCGAACGTAATCTTTTACATCACCGTCTACAACGAACCAATCGTTCAGCCTGCCGAGCCTGAAAACGTGGACGTCGACGGAATCGTTCGCGGAATCCACAAGATCAGCACTAACGAGGCTGGCGGCCAAAAGGCTCAGATCCTCGCTTCTGGTGTGGCTGTTCCTTGGGCGTACGAAGCTCAGGCACTCTTAGAAAATGACTGGGGCGTCTCGGCAGATATCTGGTCGGTCACCTCGTGGGTTGAACTTCGCCGAAACGCACTGGCCCTAGAAGAGCAGCGCTTCTTGAACCCTGGAACCTACGTCGAAGCTCCATATGTAACTGCAAAGCTCGGCGGCTCTGAGGGACCATTCATCGGCGTGAGTGACTACATGCACGCAGTGCCAGACATGATTCGCAAGTGGGTTCCAGGTGATTACGCGACGCTCGGCGCAGACGGCTTTGGCTTCTCTGACACTCGCGCTGCCGCACGTCGCGCGTTCAAGATCGATGGCCCGTCAATCGTCGTTCGAGTTCTTGAGCAGTTAGTTGACCAAGGAAAACTTGACCCGAGTGTGCCGGCGCAGGCAATTGAGCGCTATCGCCTACACGATGTGACTGCTGGCACCAGCGGTTCGGCCGGCGGAGAGGCTTAGGCATGCTGGTTGTTGTTTGCCCAGGCCAAGGTTCGCAAACCCCTGGTTTTCTAACCCCTTGGCTTGAGCTGTCAGCATTCTCGAATAGCCTGTCGGCAATGTCTGAGGCGAGCGAAATCGACCTCGCCGCTCACGGCACAACCAGCGATGCAGAGACAATTCGAGACACCGCAATCGCTCAGCCGCTAATCGTTGGAGCAGGTGTGGCAACCCTTGCAGCTCTAACCGAAGCAGGTTTGGCGTCGTTTGACGGAGTTGCCGGTCACTCGGTCGGGGAGGTTACCGCGAGCATCGCAGCAGGAATCTTCTCGCCAGAAGACGGCATTAGATTCGTGGCTAAGCGAGGAGCTGAGATGGCAGCAGCGGCCGCTAAAACCTCAACGTCAATGGCAGCTGTTCTGGGAGGTGACTCGGCAGAGGTAGCAAATTACCTTATTAGCGTTGGCCTAACCCCAGCTAACTACAACGGTGGCGGGCAAATCGTTGCCGCAGGTTCGTTAGAGGCGATTGCGAAACTTCAAGCTGCGCCAATGGAGGGCACAAAGGTGATTCCCCTTCAGGTCGCCGGAGCGTTTCACACCTCATACATGGAACCAGCCGTCGCTGAATTGGCAGAGTTTGCAAAGAGCCTCACCCCTAAAGACCCCGAAGTTCAGATCTGGTCGAACTCAAATGGCTTTACTTTCTCAAGCGGCGGCGCTTATCTAGAATCCTTGGTCTCACAGGTCTCAAACCCTGTACGTTGGGACCTCTGCATGGCGGCAATGATTGAAGCAGGTGTGACGGGTCTGATTGAGGTTGCCCCAGCTGGCACGCTCGTAGGACTAGCCAAACGTTCAATGCCAGGTGTTGAGACCCTCGCGGTGAAGACCCCTGACCAGATTCCGGCAGCACTGGAGCTAGCCGCAAAGCACGCATAAGGAGCATCATGGCGAAACTAAACCAATACGAAACCGTAAAGTTTTCGCGCATCTACTCGCTTGGAGCGGCAAGAGGCGATCTGACGGTTACCAACGACGACATAGCCGGGCCTATCGAATCAAGCGACGAATGGATTCGTCGACGCACTGGCATTGTCACGCGTCGCCGTGCGAGCAAAGACCTAAGCCTCATGGACATGGCCGTGGCCGCGTCTAAGGAAGCCATCGAGAAGGCCGGAATTAGCCCGAGTGAAATTGGCGCAGTCCTATTCAGCACTATTACTCACCCGTTTCAAACCCCGTCTGCCGCAACTCTTCTGGCCGAGTTGGTAGGGGCAAACCCTGCACCGGCCTATGACATCTCGGCGGCCTGTGCTGGTTATTGCTATGGCATCGCCCAGGCAGACGCTCTCGTTCGCTCGGGTATGGCCAAGTTCGTACTCGTTGTCGGCGGCGAAAAACTAACCGATTTCATCGACCCAACCGACCGCACGATTTCGTTCCTTCTCGCTGACGGCGCTGGAGCCGCAATCGTTGGCCCAAGTGATGAGCCAGGAATCTCACCTACGGTTTGGGGTTCAGACGGCTCGCACTGGGATGCGGTATCGATGACCAACTCGCTTCTTGAGTTCCGTGACGGCGAAGCCGAATGGCCAACTCTGCGTCAAGAGGGTGCAACAGTTTTCAAGTGGGCGGTTTGGGAGATGGCAAAGGTTGCCAAGCAAGCGCTCGAGGTAGCTGGCGTAAAGGCCTCCGACCTAGCTGCACTGGTAACCCACCAGGCAAACATTCGCATCATCGACGAACTTGCAAAAGAACTCGGACTGCCCGATGACGTTGTCGTCGCCCGAGACATCGTGAACACCGGGAATACTTCGGCAGCTTCGATTCCGCTAGCAATGCATCAGTTACTGGAGTCTGGAGCAGTGAAATCGGGAGGCTTGGCGCTCGAAATTGGTTTCGGCGCAGGCCTCGCCTTCGGCGCTCAAGTAGTCGTTTTGCCCTAAACTATCCACTGAAAACAACCATAAGGAGAAAACAATGGCTCACTCAAAGGACGAAATCCTTGCCGGCCTAGCCGAGATCATCAACGACGAGACCAGCCTTCCAGCTGAGACCATCGAAGTTGGCAAGTCACTTCAGGACGACCTAGACATCGACTCGCTTTCGATGCTAACAATCATGACCGACGCAGAGAAGAAGTTCGGCATCCGTTTCGACGACAACGCCAGCTCATCGCTAGTCACCGTCGGCGACGTAGTCGACTACATCGCAAACGCACAGGCCTAATAAACCAAAACTAAGGAACACACCTTGACCAGCAAGATTGTCGTAACCGGACTCGGGGCCACAACTCCCCTCGGTGGCGACGTCAAGTCAACTTGGGCCGCTCTCCTTGCCGGAGAGTCAGGCATCACCACCCTCGAGCAGGAATGGGTAGCTCGTCATCAGCTTCCCGTAACGTTCGCGGGCCAGGCCAAGGTTCCTGCTAAAGAAGTTCTTGCACACAAAGAAGTGAAGCGTCTTGACCCGTCAAGCCAGTTCGCCCTCGTGGCGGCTCGTGAAGCCTGGGCAGACGCTGGTGCGCCCGAAGTTGTTCCAGAACGCCTCGCTGTCGAGTTTTCGACCGGCATCGGCGGCGTCTGGACACTTTTGGACGCATACGACACACTGAACCAGGGCGAAGCTCGCCACGTTTCACCGATGACCGTACCAATGCTTATGCCTAACGGGCCTGCTGCCGCTATCGGCATGGATCTTGCCGCTCGCGGCGGTGTACGAACCTCTGTTTCTGCTTGCGCGTCGAGCACAGAAGCGATCGCTAACGCCATCGCTCGACTTCGCTCAGGCGAGGTAGACATGGTTGTTGCCGGCGGAAGCGAAGCAGCCATTCACCCGCTACCTATCGCAGCCTTCGCGTCGATGCATGCACTCTCGCGTCGCAACGATGAGCCAGCCAAAGCATCGAGGCCTTATGACGTGAACCGCGACGGTTTCGTGATGGGCGAAGGTGGAGCAGCCCTTGTTCTAGAAACCGAAGAACACGCGCTAGCTCGCGGAGCAAGAATCTACGCTGAGCTCGCTGGCGGTGCCGTTACCTCAGACGCTTACCACATCACCGCTCCAGACCCTGAGGGTAGTGGAGCCGCTCGCGCAATGCTTGCGGCTTTAGCTCAGGCAGGCGCTAAACCTAGCGATGTTGTTCACATCAACGCACATGCCACCAGCACCCCGGTTGGCGACATCGCTGAGTTCACAGCACTAAAGCGGGTCTTCGGCGACAGCTTGAGCAAGATCCCAGTTTCGGCAACTAAAGCTGCAACCGGTCACCTTCTTGGTGGTACCGGAGCTATCGAAGCAATCTTCGTGATTCTTGCATTGCACGAGCGTACTCTTCCGCCAACCATCAACCTTGATGACCAAGACCCAGCAATCCAACTTGACGTTGTAACCAGCCCACGAAAGCTTGCAGACGGCCCAGCTCTCGCTATAAGCAACTCCTTCGGCTTCGGTGGGCACAACGCGGTTATCGCGTTTCGCTCCTACGAAGGTTAGTTAGCCATGGCCAAGCTCTATTTCAGACATGGAGCCATGAACTCTGGTAAATCGACCGCACTGCTGCAGGTTGCCTACAACTACGAAGAACGCGGTTCAAAGATACTCATCGCGAAGCCAGCAATCGATGCAAAGGCAGCAGACAACGTCACTTCGAGGCTCGGTGTCAGTCGTAAGGTCGACCTCTTGGTCTCCCCCACCGACAACCTCCGCGAAGAGTTTCTAAAGGTAGGTGAAGGTGTTTCGTGTCTACTGATCGACGAAGCGCAGTTTCTAACCAAAGAGCAAGTCGAACAATCCCTAGCCATCGCAGTGCTTGATGATGTGCCAGTGCTCGCGTATGGCATTCGCACCGACTTCAGGACGGCTGGGTTTCCTGGCAGCACGCGCCTCCTAGAAATCGCCCACAGCCTAGAAGAGCTCAAAACCATTTGCCGCTGTGGACGCAAGGCCATGTTTAACGCTCGCAAAGGGGCTAATGGGTTTGTTTTTGACGGTGACCAAGTTGCCATCGACTCGATTGACGCTACCTATGAGTCGCTTTGCGCAAACTGCTACATGGAGGAACGAGCCAAGTCGTGAGAGCCTTCTCCGGCGATATCTACCTAGCTGGCAAAAAGCACAGGGCAATCGCGTTTGATCGAAGTGGCATCGTCGCCTTAGACGACTCAGTTTTCGACCTCGATGTCGAAGTTGAAGAACTTGGCTCCCACTTTCTCACCAACGCATTTATGGATGGTCACGCTCACCCCCTATTTGCGGGTCGCGAAGAACTCGGGCCAGTGGTTACAGAGGCCAGATCTGTCGCCGAAATCCAGTCAATCGTTGGAGCTTGGGTCGAGGCCAACCAGACGCCTCAATGGGCTGTTGGTGGCGCATATGATCGATCAATGGTTGATGGCGGCGTGTTCCTTGCCAAGTGGCTAGATGAGGTCTCTGGCGATCGTCCAGTGGTTTTGCACGGCAGCGACCACCACACGCTTTGGGCCAATTCGGCCGCCATGCAGCTCGCAGGCGTCCTAGAAGCGGCACCTGAAGTCTCGATTGGGTCGATCGATGTCGACTCCTCAGGGCGGCCTAGTGGCGTTTTTAGAGAAACCGAAGCCAAAGAGCTAATAACCAACGCAATCCCCCCTCTCTCGGTCGACGACGAACTCAAGGCGCTCGCATGGGCACAGAAACGACTAGCCTCGCTTGGTATCAGCGCAGTTCAAGATGCCTGGATGGATAAAGGCATGGTTGAGGCTTACCTTGAGGCTGCGAAGCGAGACGAGCTACTTGTTCGCACAAATCTCGCCTTTTGGGTTAGACCTGAGTCATGGCGAGAAGACTCGGCGATGTTTCTCGACCAGCGTGTCCAGGTGAGTCAAACGAATCACCGTCTACTTACCGCAAGCACGGTTAAGTTTTTTGCAGACGGCGTCTTTGGCAGCGCCACCGCTTCTGTCAAAAAACCTTACGACTCTCAGCCGGGGTATTTTGGCGACCCGGTTTGGAGTGATGAGGAGCTAAAAGCGGCTGTCGCACATTTCGCCGCAGAAGATTTTCAGATACACATTCACGCCATCGGAGACGCGGGCGTCGCGTCGGCACTAGATGCAATCGAATACGCGGGTTCACCAGCCAACTCGGTTGTCGCACACACCGAGCTGGTTGCTGACGAAGACATTCCTCGTTTTGCGAAACTTGGCGTCATCGCAAATTTCGAGCCGCTTTGGGCGCGCCAAGACGGAATGCTTGCAAGTTGCATTCATCATCTGGGTAGAACACGAATTGACTCGATGTATCGAATGCGTGATCTTATCGATGCTGGTGCACACATAAGTTTTGGCAGCGACTGGCCCGTTTCGAGCCCAGACCCGATACTCGGAGTATTCACCGCAACCCACAGGGCCTTGCCTGAGACGCCCGACGAATCATGGACACCAGAGCAGCGAATCTCCCCGGAAGAGGCGTTACACGCATACACAGTCGCTGTTTCAAGGCAATTGAACCTGCCAATAGACATTGCTGACTTCGTAATATTGAGCGGAAATCCGCTAACCTCGCCGATTCTTGAAATCAGGATTTTGGAGACAGTTGTTGACGGGAAAACGGTTTTCTCGAGTCAATAACATTTTGGTGGGGCGTGCGGGACTTGAACCCGCGACCGACGGATTATGAGTCCGCTGCTCTAACCAGCTGAGCTAACGCCCCCAGCCTCAAACAAGACTAACCCTCTCGGCGCATTCTCTCGATAGCGCGCTTCATTCCGCGTTGAATCTTTCGGTTGATCTTGTTCGTGTTGCTCCGAACATCGAATCGAATGTCTTCGAACCGCTCTACAACCTTCTCGCCTACCTCATCGAGTCGCTCGATCACGCCGTCACGCGCATCGCTGAGCCGAACGCGAGCATCTTTCATGGCGCGTACCAGAGCGCGACTACCGATAGGCGAGTTGTACTCGTCCTCGTTGTCAGCAGTTGTGCCTTCAGGCTTTTCACCCCGGTAAAGCTGCTCGAAAATGTCGAGGGTCTTGTTGATGTCATGAGCCTGAATCAGGTGGAGTGAGTTTGCGACAAGGCGGTCGAACTCCTTCTTGTCTGCCTCAAGCACCTTGGTTAGCTGAACGGCAAAGTCCTTTGAGTCATCTGCCTTGAAAAGATAGCCGTTGTCTCCAGAGTGAACCAGGTGAGGCAGTGCCATAGCGTCAGCGGCAACAACAGGGCGACCAGATGCCATCGCCTCCATAGTCGCAATGCTCTGCAATTCAGCAATTGAAGGCATGACGAAAATGGATGAGCGATGAAGCGCTTGCATGAGCTCTGTGTCGTTTACTGGCCCCAAGAAGTTCACGCGTTCGCGAATTCCCAACTCTTCGGCATAAGCCTCAAGCGGTTGGCGCTCGGAGCCATCGCCCACGAGTTCAACTTTCACGTCAAATTTTGGGTCCAGCAGCGAAACTGCTTTGAGTAGAACATGTATGCGCTTCTCATGATCAAGACGCCCAACGAACAGCAGAGTTGCCGGTTTGTTGGTTGCCGGTGGGGCGTCAGCATAGGCCGCCGCGTCGATACCGCAAGAAATTGAATAAACCCCGGTTAGACCGGTGCGACTCTCAAGAAGGTTGGCCGCCCGCTTGGTTGGGGTAGTCACAGCGTCGGCTAGTTTCAAAACATTTCTAGCATCCCACCACGCGAACGCCGCAAAAGGCTTCTCGATCCAAGCTGGTGAACCAACCGTGTATTTGATTAGGTTCTCGGGCATGATGTGGTTTGTTGCGATCAATGTGATACCGCGCTTCTTCGCACCTTTAGAGAGTTGGCGCCCGACGTTTAGGTGAGATTGCACGTGCACAACGTCTGGTTTAACCTGTCGCAAAATTCGATCAGTTTTGCGGCGAAGGTTTAAGGGGTTGACGTATCGAAGAGTTTTGTGCCCCGGGAATCGGTGACTCTTGAGCCGGTGAACAATAATTGGGGTGCCGTCGTGATTCTCTCTGAAATTTCCGTAGACCTCAGAAGTTGCAGGTGCTACGACGTGTACTTCAATGTCTCTGCGAGCCAAGCCGGCGGCAAGTCGCTCGGCGAATCTGGCAGCGCCGTTTACATCTGGCGGAAAAGTGTCTGCGCCGATAAGAACTACAAATGGTTGTTTCGAAGTCAAAACTTATGCTTTCTTAGCTAACTCTGGGTGGACTTTTGAAAGGAGCCATACGCCGACTATGGCGACAACTCCGGAGAGAGAGAAACAAACCATCGTGAAGAGGTCGGCCTGCTGCGCCTCACCAAGAACGATGATGCCAATTGACACACCAACCATCGGGTCAATTACGGTAAGTCCGGCGATGACCAAATCTGGTGGCCCTGAAGCATAGGCGCTCTGCACGAACCAGCCACCCAAGACAACTGCACCGATGGTTGCAACACCGCAGAGCACTGTCAGCCACTCGAAATCCCCCTGAATGATTCTCTGCACGACGACCTTCATGAGGCTGGCAACAAAGCCGTACAGGATTCCTGCGCCAATAATGAAAGCCAAGGCCTTAGCCTTGCGCGCGAAGGTGAAAAATGAAACTCCGAGCACCACCAAGATTGCGATTAGCAAACCCAAAACGACTAGCAGCGAGGCATCGTTTAGCGCAACGTCTTTAGCGACTCCAGCTGCCTGAATCACGAATGCGCCAATGCCAAACGTGCAGAGGGCCATCGCAATCCAGCTATTGCGGGTGATCGGAGTTTTTGAGCTTCGAGCATTAAGCAACGCCGTAATAACCAAGGCAATGGCGCCAACAGGCTGAACCACGATTAGTGGCGCCATGGTGAGCGAAATTACTTGCAACACAGACGCAGCGGCCACGAAGGTGAACCCCCCGAGCCAGCGTTTCTCGGTTAGGAGAGTCTTTAGATTCTTGAAACTGAGCGCGCCCGTGATTCCGTGCTTCTCACCTTTATCGAAAGCGGCATTTTGAAAATTGGCCCCGTAAGCCAAAGTCACGGCGGCGACGATTGAGACAAGAATTGCAACAACCTTCAAAGCCGGCTCCTTTTCTCCCCGATTGACACGTCTATAAGACTACCCGAAGGGTAAAATTACCCCATGTCTATCCGCCCAATTGTCATCACAGGTGAACCAGTCCTGCACCAGCGCGCAGCCGAGGTAACCGAGTGGAATGACGACCTTAAAGACCTAGTCGAAGACATGTTTGACACCATGGATGAAGCCCCAGGAGTTGGCCTTGCCGCACCACAGGTTGGTGTCGGATTGAGAGTTTTCACCTACGACTACCCAGACGACGACGGAAACGAGCGCAGAGGTGTGATCATCAACCCAACGCTTGAGGTCGGCCCCATCTCAACTGAACTGCCAGATGAAGACACCGAAGCCGAGGGTTGTCTGTCTGTGCCGGGTGAACGCTTCCCGCTAAAGCGAGCAGAACACATTCGCGTTACAGGACTTGACCTAGAACAAAACCCTGTAGAAATCGTTGCAGAAGGTTGGTACGCACGCATCTTCCAGCATGAGTTTGACCACCTAGACGGCACACTTTATGTCGACCGACTCATCGAGCCATATGCAAGCATGGCGGCATCGGCCGTTGAAGAATTTGGCTGGGGTGTGCCCGGCTGCTCTTGGCTGCCTGGTCGCGACGATATCGACGCTTAGAACCAAAGCCTGATTAGGGCCGCAAGCGTTGCCGATGCTGCAACTGTTGCCAGGAATGGCACTCGAAACGCAGTGAGTAGAATCGCCAAAAGCATCGCTGCAAAGCGAGCATCGATAACAACCGCATGCTTCGTTGTAAAGGTCTGAACTCCTACAAGAGCGGCCATTAGAGCTATCGTCAGATAATTTGCAGTAGCCGCGACTCTCGGATGGTCGAGGATTCGCCGCGGAACCAGGTGTCCAACAAATTTCCACGAATAGACGGCGACCGCACCGATAATGATCCCAAGCCAAACACTCACGCTTTGTCACCTCTGTAAATCAGGTTCGCCAAGATTACGACAGCCAATCCTGCAAGAATTACCGGCAAACCAGCAGGCAACCAAATCGACGTGAATACCGCCACAACTAGGGCGACGATGGCCGCGACGGAGGTCAAAAGTCCTTCGAGACGCGGCCAAACCAAGGCCACGAACGCCGCCGCAGCGGCGGCATCAAGCCCGTACTGCTCGGGGTTTCCGATCAGCTCACCAGCGAATGCGCCCAGAAGTGTCAAAAGGTTCCAGAAAATAAAAACGGAGATTCCGGTGTACCAAAAGCCTTTGCGCCTATCTTCGACGCCATCTCGGCTTAGGCTCACAGCCGTGGATTCGTCGATGGTTAGCTGAGCGGCAAGCGGTTTTCTCCACCCCTGCAAATCGAGTATCGGCGCCATCCGTATTGCGTAGAAACCGTTCCTTATGCCGAGAAGCCATGCCGAAACGATGGCCGAGGGCACCGAACCAAGGCCACCAGAAGCTATCACGCCCACGAAAGCGAACTGAGAGCCACCGCTAAACATTAGAAGACTCAACACCTGGGTTTGCCAGATATCTAGGCCAGCTGTCACAGATAGGGCACCAAACGAAATGCCATATAGTCCGGTAGCGATGCCAACGCCAACCGAAGCTGCGCGGACGGAGTTTGCGGACTTCAATTGACACCTAAGCCAAGTAGCTCGATCGCCAACTGATTTCTGGTTCTGAATCCGCTACTCTCCCTGAGTGATTCAAGAAATTTTGTCACCCGATATTTAGTCAATTGCTGTTCTCGAGCGATTTGAGCATCGCTAAGGCCTTCAAGCATCGCCTTCAACACAGCGCTTTGGTTCGCGTCCATGCTTTCAAGGCTAAGAGCTAAGCCTGGATGCGGTGCAGGTTGTCCAACGACCTCCGCTAACAAGCCTTCGAGGTATTTTCGTGAAATCGACCGCTCCCCTGCTCCCAAAACTTTGAGTTGCCGGAGCAACGTAGCAACGCCAAGGTCGCTTGTTACGAAGGCAGAAACCCCTGCTTTTAGGCAGGCGAGCTCAAACTCCGCTGATGCAAAGCTAGCCAGCGCTAGAATCTGCGCCTCATTGTCTGCTTCATCGAGCCTAGAACCGAGCTCCGCAATGTATTTCTCTGCTCTCCAACCAGGAACTCGAGTATCAACGATTACAACGTCAAGCAGGTATTCGCCTATCGATTCGAGGGCCAAACCCGCATCGCCTGTTTGAAAGACGATTTGCATCTCTGGCTGTGACTGAAGCAGTAGCACTCTGCCCTCTCGCACCATTTCGTCAGCATCGATTAGGGCGAGGCGAAGGCCGTAACTCACTTGCCCTCTACAACCGTTCTCAATTGCGGGAAAATCGCAGCGATAGTGAATCCAACTCCGGGCTGAAAAGTAGCTTCAACGGTTCCCTCATAAAGCGCGGCACGCTCGCGCAAAGCATTTAGTGTTGACCCATCAATTTGCTGAACAAGAGCACCGAGGTCTTCTTCAACGCCGTAACCGTCGATGATTTCGTTCAATTGAGTTTCTGCGCGATTAGCCGTTTCAACCCCGTTGTCTTTTATCATCAGTTGCAGACCTGGCTCAACCCAAGTGAATTCGACAGTCACGCTTGTGTCACGTGGAGTGTGCTTGCGAACGTTTTCGAGGGATTCCAAAACGATCTTGTAGAGCGTCATCTCGGCACCCTCGTCAAGCTTGAAAGAAATACCTTCTGATCTCATCTCTGTGCTGAAGCCTAGTTCGCGGTATGCAATGATCAGCGCCTCGAGATCGGCTAGTCGAGGTGTGACTCCCCCGATAACAGCATCTGTGTGCAACAAATCAAAAAGTCTCCTCAGCTCGAGCTGAGCCGATTTTGCAGCTTCAGACGCCCGCTCTAGCACTCGGCCGGCAACTTCCGGGTTTTGCTTTACCGCGTATGAGCCACCTTCGGTGAGGCTCAAAACGGCTCCGACGCGTTGAATAAGAAGTTCTGAAAGATCTCGAACAATGTCGAGCCTTTCATTCTGCTTGGCGAGCTCGACATTCAAACGCGCCTGGGTCAAGAGCGTCAGCGCTCTGTCCATCGGAGAACCGACGTGCTCAAGTTGAACAAATAGCAAGCGGCCAAGAATCCATGCCAAGGCCAACCAGCCGAATGTCAGAAACAGTGCACCAAAGAACGCAACGGGCATTTGCTCTTGGCTTACGACAATGCCCAGGCTCTCAAAAGTGGCAAAGGAACCGAAACAAAGGAACCAGATGACTATGCCGGCTCCGAGCAGAGAGATGAGTAGCGCTGAGTTTCTGACGGCTCGGTGACCGAACGCAGCAATAACAAAAACCGCAACAGGCACCGAAATGGTCGAAAAAGTTGGGGTTTGCCCCAAGAGGACCTGAACGCTTTCACCGACGACGATCAAGGCGGTCGCCAACCAAGGAAGGCGCCGAGCAAACAGAATCGCAGCAGCAAAAACAGCTCCAGGAATCAGAGCGTTCGCATTTATGAGGCTCACGTCGAGCCCACCGAGCACGAGAAAGAAAGCTACCGCGAGGTAGGTGGTTGGGAGCCAGCGGTTTTCTTGGATCCACTTGAACATGTGGCCTCCTGAAGAATTTTCTTAGTGGCTCCCCGGCTTGGACTCGAACCAAGAACCTATCGGTTAACAGCCGATTGCTCTGCCAATTGAGCTACCGAGGAATGTTGTAACAGGTAAAAACATTACCAAAAAACTCGAGGGTTAGTAGCCAAGTTTCTTATCTACGACACCAACCCATGCACCAGAACCAAGATAGGCCGAAACATTTTCTCGGATTCGCTCGGCAAACATGCGAACTACTTGGGCATCGGTGTCGGCGGTGTGTGGCGTGATGATGACGTTTGGGGTGTCCCAGAGCGGGTGTCCGTCTGGTAGAGGCTCAGGGTCGGTAACGTCCAAGCCGGCTCCAGCCAACTCACCTGCCTCGAGCGCTGCAATAAGATCAGAAGTCACGACTACCGAGCCACGTGCCACATTTACCAAGTAGGCGGTCTGCTTCATAAGTGCAAATTTTTGGGCATCGAACAGGTATCTGGTTCGATCGGTGAGCGCGCAGGCCAAGAGAACGAAGTCGGCCTTAGGGAGCTCTTCATCTAGGCGGTGAATATCGTTAGACCCGAGACAAACAACCGGGCAACCAAAAGGCTCTAAAAGCCTTACTATCTCTGCTGCAATTCCCCCAGCGCCGACGACTAAGACACTCGACTCGTAGAGGCTGACGGCGAATTTTTGCCCCCAAGTCTTAGCCAAGACGCGTGTAGGAATCGCACGACCTAAGGCAAGAAATAGAGCGAGAGCGTGTTCGGCAACAGGTTCGCTGTAGGCACCTTTAGCCGAAGTGAACAACGGACTCCTACTAATCACGTCAGAGAACGCATCGACGCCGGCGAATGGCAACTGCACCCACTCGAGCTGAGGGTTTTCGTCGAGGGCTATCCGAAGCAAATCAGGTTGAGAGTAGTCAGTCCAAATCAGGGCTTTGGCAGTTGGGTCAAGCTGACTTGGTGCTCCCCCACCCGCGAGTACGGCGGCGTCGAATTCGTTGCGTGAATGAGGCGCAATCGCTATTTTCAAGGCCGTCTCGATTTGATAAGCATGATCTCTCGATCTAGGTCGACAAGTTTTCTGGCAATCTCTTGAGTCATCGCAGTGTCACCCGAGGAATCTGCACGATTGCGAGCCGAGAGCAGATAGTTCTTCTCGAGTTCGATGGTTTTCTCGAGGGCCGACGCAATGACACCTTTGGCGTAAGTTTCTCGACCCGCATCGTCACCGACCGGCAACTGTTGCATCGCGATCTCTCGAAAGGTTTGCTGAAGTTCAGGTTGATCGGCAGTGCGCTCAATCATTCGATCGACAAGCCCGCCCGCGCCGCGTCCAAGTTCGTCCTGAAGAAGTTTTGCAATAGCCACGTGTCGCGATGCAGAAAAATAGATCCTAAAAATTCGAGCAGTGGTTACAGAGTCCACAAACTCTGGCATCTGCGCCACAACCTCGAGTAGCCATCGCTCCCGCTTATTGGTCGGATCGCGAAGATCCACCGGTTCAAAGCCAACGAACACCTCGGGTTCTGGCTCGTCAACCGGTGGCGTGAAAGAAATCGATGAAACCTTCGCTGTTCTCGAACGCTTTACCTCTTCATTCACCAGGGCTTCAATTGCACTTCGGTCAACACTGGTTAGTTCAGAAAGATATTTTTCGTAAACGGAGCGTTGAATCGGGTCAGCGATGCCAGCAAGAATAACGGCACCGGCTCGAGTTGCCGAAACCTGACCTTCGCGAGAGTTGAGGTCGAACTTCATTACGCTTCGATCTACCGCAAACTCGAGAAGTGGGCGCTTGGCGGCAATCATTGCCTCGACAGCTTCGTCGCCTCTCTGCTGTCGAAGATCGCTCGGGTCAAGGCCGTCTGGGCCGATGGCCACAAAGGTTTGCGCGTTGAACTTGCTGGCGTTTCCGAAGGCCTTCATCGCGGCTTTCTGGCCAGCTTCGTCTGGGTCAAAGTTGAAGATCACTTGTGCTGGGTTTGCCGGGTCAGAGCCAAGAATGCGATTTAGAACCTGAATGTGGTCGTCGCTAAAGGCTGTGCCACAGGTCGCAATTGCTGTGGTTACGCCGGCAAGGTGGCAAGCCATGACGTCGGTGTAGCCCTCAACGACAACGACTTGCTGCTTCTTTGAAATGTCACGCTTGGCAAGATCTAAACCGTAGAGAACTTTCGACTTGTGGTAAACAGGCGTCTCGGCTGAGTTTAGGTATTTCGGACCTTTATCGTCTTCGAAAATCTTGCGAGCCCCGAACCCGATCACCTGATTGGTGGTGTCTCTAATCGGCCAGACGATTCGCCCACGGAACTTGTCGTAGACGCCTCGATCGCCCGAGCTCGCTAAGCCAGCAACGATGAGCTCTTGATCGGTGAAACCCTTGGTTTTGAGGTAATCCGAAAGGTTAGTCCAGCCCTTTGGCGCCCAGCCAACACCAAACAGGGCAAGAGCGGCAGAGTCGAACCCACGGTCTGCCAAAAGTTTTCGACCCGGCTCGGCCTCGTCGGTTTTTAATGCTTCTTCAAAAAAGGCAGCTGTGAGAGTGTTTGCCTCGAGAACGCGGGCGCGCTCACCGTTTTCTTTTGACGCACCCTCATCGTATGTGAGCTGATAACCGATTCTGGCTGCCAGTTTCTCAACCGCTTCGGTGAAACTCAGCTTTTCGACCAGGTCAAGAAACCGATAAACGTCTCCTCCGATCTGGCAACCGAAACAATAAAACATGCTCTTAGAGGGTGTGACCTGAAAAGATGGCGATTTTTCGTTGTGAAAAGGGCAGAGACCTTTGAAGCTCCCCCCGCCGGAAGGCTTTAGGGCGACGTATTCACCGATTACGTCTGCGATGTTGATGCGAGCTTTGAGCTCTTCTTTATCGCTGTCTTTGATTCTGCCTGCCATGCCCTAATCCTAAGTTGAAGAGCCGACAAGGCGATTGTGAAGGGTCAAAGCGCTTTGATCGGTTAGCGATGCCACCTGGTCGACGATCACCCTGCGCTGTTGTTGTTCGTTGGTGGCATGAGTCCATGCGCTAGATGAGTAGTGATCGAGGTGCTTACCGTTTGCTGCTAGCAGCGCCTCGCAGAGTTCGGTCAAAATAGCCCGCTGCCACTCGTAGAAGGGGCGACGAGAAGCGTGCGACATCAAGAAAACCGAGACAAGCCCCTTTAGCACTGCAATCTCGGCGCGAACCTCTACCGGAGTGATTATGTGGGCCGCATAGCGGGTGATCTTTGAACCGTTGTTGGCAAGCGTTTCGTCGGTGGCCCTGCCAACAAACGAACCGATAAGTGATGATGTTAGGTTCTTGAGGCGACCTAAGTCACGCCCATTGGAGTCGAAATGCACCGGCCAATAGTGATTGGATTGCAGCCGTTCGAGCGCCTCTTCGAGTTCGCCTCTGGTGATGGTTGAACCGACCCAAACTTGAATCTGGTCGATCAGGTAATCGTGTTGGGCGGCGTCGGCGATATCGGGTAGCTTGACGAAGCCCGAAACGATGGCGTCTTCAAAATCGTGAA
This sequence comes from uncultured Micrococcales bacterium, assembly GCA_903880095.1. Classification (GTDB taxonomy): domain Bacteria; phylum Actinomycetota; class Actinomycetes; order Actinomycetales; family Microbacteriaceae; genus Rhodoluna. Next base: position 23,597 of record CAIRNX010000018.1, read on the forward strand.
CCGAGTATGCAACGTCGTCTGCAAAATCCATGATCTGGGCTTCGACACACTTCTGCCCTGCAAATGCCCCCTCGCGAAGCCATTCAAAGACCGGGACGTCATCCTCGTAGACACCAAACTTTGTTGAATGCCCGCCGCCTTCTTCGGGTTTACCTTCTGACCGAAGCCAGGGGTACTTGCAAGTGGCGTCGAGGCTGGCGCGGCTTAGGTTCAAACCAAAAGCCTTGTCATCTTCGCCGAAAACCTTTGGCTCAATACGAGTGAGCAGCCTGAGAGTCTGGGCGTTGCCTTCGAAGCCGCCAATACCCTCGGCCCAAGTGTTTAACGCCGTTTCGCCATTGTGACCAAAGGGAGGGTGCCCAAGATCATGCGCGAGGCAGGCCATGTCGACAACATCAGGATCTGTGCCGAGTTCGAGCGCCATTTCGCGGCCGACCTGGGCAACCTCTAGTGAGTGGGTGAGGCGAGTCCTAGCGAAATCGCCACCACTCGGGCTCAACACCTGCGTTTTGGCTCCCAATCGACGCAATGCCGAAGAATGTAGAACTCTTGCTCTGTCGCGGGCGAACTCACCGCGACGCTCTTGACCGCTCCGACTCTCCGAAAGAAAGCGTTGCTCGTCGGCTGGTTCGTAACCATTCGGTGTCTCGATCATCCGCCCGATACTCCCAGTTCTGCCTCTTGAAGCATTGCCCTTTGATCGCCAACAAGCTCTTGGCTCTGCAACCAATTCTCGGGTAAGGCACAGACTTTTGCGCCACCGAGGCGCCCGCGCGGGCCTTCAGCTTCTTCGCCGGGATATGGCTGGTCACGATCGAGCCTCGCGAGGATTTCGTCCATCTGGTCAAGTGACTCAACTCGAGCTAGGTCTGCTCTGAATTCGCCGCCGACCGGGTAACCCTTGAAATACCAGGCGACATGCTTTCTGATATCGCGGCAAGCGTGGTCCTCGTTCTCGAAAAACTCCACGAGGAGTTCGGCGTGGCGCTTGAAGGCATCGGCCACTTCGCCCAGATTTGGCTGAATCGGATCGATTGCGGCATTCGAATTCGGGTTGATTGCATATTCGTCAAATGCCGCCTGCAGGTCACCAAAGAGCCACGGGCGCCCGAGACAACCTCTGCCAACCACAACGCCGTCTACGCCTGTCTCACGCATCATTCGCACCGCATCACCGGCAGACCAGATGTCGCCGTTACCGAGCACCTGAACGTCTGGTAGAGCCTCACGAAGAGTGGCAATCGAACCCCAGTCGGCATTGCCAGAGTAGAAATCAGAAGCGGTGCGACCGTGTAGCGCAATCGCGGCAACTCCGGCGTCTCGAGCGGTCTTGCCGGCATCGAGATAGGTGAGGTGGTCGGCGTCGATTCCCTTGCGCATTTTCACTGTCACGGGGATCTCACCAGCAGCCCTAACTGCGGCGTTGACAATAGCCCCGAAAAGGTCTCGCTTCCATGGCAGAGCAGCTCCCCCGCCTTTGCGAGTGACTTTAGGCACAGGGCACCCGAAGTTTAGGTCGATGTGGTCGGCGCGGTCTTCGGCAACCAGCATGGTCACGGCATCGGCAATGGTTTTGGGGTCAACGCCGTAAAGCTGCACCGAACGGATGTCTTCGCTCTCGTGGTGCCCTACAAGTCGAAGCGACTCCTCGGTGCGTTCAACTAGCGCGCGCGAGGTGACCATTTCTGAGACAAAAAGACCGCCACCGAATTCGCGGCAGAGCCTACGAAACGCGGTGTTGGTAATGCCAGCCATAGGCGCCAGGATCACCGGCGTCTTGATGGCTAGCTTGCCGTACTGAAGGCTCAGGGTAGCAACCTCTCGGCTAGGTAACCCTTCAAGCGATCTAGCGATACGCGCTCCTGAGCCATGGTGTCGCGCTCACGAATCGTGACGGCTTTATCCTCTAGCGACTCGAAGTCCACGGTGATGCAGAACGGTGTGCCGATCTCGTCTTGGCGACGGTAACGACGCCCAATTGCTCCGGCGTCATCGAAGTCGATGTTCCAGTGGCCACGAAGGTCTTGAGCTAGCTCACGAGCCAGTGGCGAAAGCTCTTCGTTGCGGCTTAGTGGAAGAACGGCAGCCTTGACAGGTGCCAGGCGGTAGTCGAGGCGAAGAACGGTGCGAACATCGACACCACCCTTGGTGTTTGGCGCTTCATCCTCTGAATAAGCGTCAACCAAGAAAGCCATGAGCGAGCGAGTCAGACCGGCCGCCGGTTCGATTACGTAAGGTGTCCAGCGCTCATTCTTCACCTGATCGAAGTAGCTGAGGTCGGAACCAGATTCGCGAGAGTGAGTAGTTAGGTCGAAGTCGGTGCGGTTTGCGATGCCTTCGAGTTCACCGAACTCGCTACCAGGGAAACCGAACTTGTACTCGATGTCAACGGTGCGCTTCGAGTAGTGAGAAAGCTTTTCCTTCGCGTGCTCGTAAAGGCGAAGGTTGTCTGGGTTGATACCGAGATCGGTGTACCAGTTCATACGTTGTTCGATCCAGTAGTCGTGCCACTGTTCGTCTGTGCCTGGCTCGACGAAGAACTCCATCTCCATCTGCTCAAACTCGCGAGTTCTGAAAATGAAGTTGCCAGGTGTGATTTCGTTCCTAAACGATTTACCAATCTGACCGATACCAAACGGAGGCTTCATGCGAGCTGCACCGAGCACGTTGGCGAAGTTGACGAATATTCCCTGAGCGGTTTCAGGGCGAAGGTAGTGCAAGCCTTCCTCGGCCGCAACTGGACCTAGAAAAGTCTGCAACAGGCCATTGAATGCCTTTGGCTCGGTCCAAGAATCTTTGCCGCCACAGTTTGGGCAGGCGATGTCGGCCATCGAGGCAGGTGCGCGACCCTTCTTCTCTTCGAAGGCTTCCTCGAGGTGATCTTGACGGAAACGCTTGTGACAGCTGGTGCATTCGATTAGAGGGTCAGAGAATTCGCGAACGTGCCCAGAAGCCTCCCAAACCTTGCGAGGAAGAATTACCGAAGAGTCCAAACCGACTATGTCGTCGCGACTCTGAACCATGGTGCGCCACCACTGCTTCTTGATGTTTTCTTTTAGTTCAACACCTAGTGGTCCGTAGTCCCAGGCTGAACGGCTTCCTCCGTAAATCTCACCAGCTTGAAAAACAAATCCGCGACGCTTTGCGAGGGAGATTACTGAATCTAGACGGTTTGGTGCTGCCACTTTGGACTCCATGTCTACTCCTCGCTGGATGCGGGGAGTGAAGTCTTTATTTTACTTGCCAGTTTGGGTTTTCGGTTTGTCAACAGCGCCACCAAAACGTCGGTGACGGTTACCGTATTCGTCGATCGCGCGCCAGAGATGTTGGCGGTTGAAGTCTGGCCAGAGCGTTTGATCAAAAATGAACTCTGCGTAGGCAGACTGCCAGAGCAAAAAGTTGCTTGCGCGCTGCTCCCCAGAAGACCTTAGGAACAAATCGACATCGGGCAAATCGGGTGTGGTCAGATATCGCTGAATAGTCTTTTCGGTCACGGCGCCAGGTTTCAGCCGACCGCTTGAGACGTCCTCGGTGATCCTGTTGACCGCGTCCACGATTTCAACTCTCGAGCCGTAGTTCACGCACATCGTGAGGGTCAAAGTGTCATTCTTGGCTGTCAGCTTTTCGGCCTCAAGCAGCTCGTTGACAACAGATGCCCACAACTTCGGACGTCGGCCCGACCAGCGAATGCGAACACCCCAAGAATTCAGAAGATCACGGCGGCGGCGCAGCACCTCTCGGTTGAAGCCCATCAAGAAGCGAACCTCGTCTGGCGAACGCTTCCAGTTTTCGGTTGAGAATGCATACACGGTTAGGTATTTAACCCCTGCCTGAATGGCTCCTTCGACTACATCAAGCAGCGCGGCCTCGCCGGCCTTGTGCCCTTCAACGCGAGTCAACCCGCGGCCATTGGCCCAGCGACCGTTGCCATCCATGACGATGGCAATGTGCGCTGGCACTTCTGAAAATTTAGGTACGTTCAACATGTTGTAGCGATTTTAGCCCGCGCTCGATGTGCCATTGGCTGTAAGCCGCGACGATTCCCGCCGCGTTTGCGCGCGATCCCTCACTTGAAGCGTCTGCGATCTCCCAGTCGCCAGAGAGCAACGCTCCAAGCAATGCTGCGGTTTCTTCGTTCATGGTTGCTGCGCCCGCAGGCTTGCAGTCGGCACAAACAACTCCGCCAAGCTGAAGCACAAAGGCTCGGTGCAGCCCGGGCTTGCCGCAAATTGCGCAGTCACCGAAGTTCGGAGCCCACCCGGCAACTGACAGGGCTCTCAGGAGGTAAGAGTCAAGAATCAGACTGCTGTCGTGCTCTTGGCGAGAAAGCGACCTAAGGCCCCCTAGGAGCAATAAATACTGTTGCGGTGTAGATACGTCACCGGTTAGCTTTTCGGCAGTTTCAACCATTGCAGTGGCGGCTGTGTAGGTTGCGTAGTCTTTGACGATCTCTGCACCGTACGAGCTAAGCGTTTCTACCTGACTTACCGTGTCGAGGTTCTTGCCCTCGTAAAGCTGAACGTCGACAACCATGAATGGCTCAAGGCGCGAACCGAATTTTGAGCCGGTCTTACGAACACCCTTTGCCACTGCACGGATCTGCCCGTTGTAGTGCGAAAGCATCGTGACGATTCGGTCGGCCTCGCCAAGCTTGTGCGTGCGTAACACGACTGCTTCGTCACGATAGAGCGGCATTTAGCTGCGGATTGCCCGGTTGACGCCCGAAATCAGCGCCTTCAGTGAAGCCGTGGCAATGTCGCCATCGATTCCGACACCCCAAAGCGTTGTCGACCCAACTTCGAGTTCGATGTAGGCGGCAGCTTGCGCGTCTCCTCCCTCGCTCAGTGTGTGCTCAACGTAATCGAGAAGTCTGACCTCAACACCTAGCTTGCCGAGCACATCTATGAAGGCCGAAATCGGGCCATTGCCGGTACCCGTCAAATCGTTTTCACCTGATCCGTCGCGCAAGACAACTTCAAGGTTGACAACGCCATCCATTTCAGATGCCGTGCGCATTCGCTTTAGTTCGAAGCGACCCCATTTATTGTTCGGGTCATTGCTCGGTAGGTATTCATCAGTGAAGATTGCCCAAAGCGCTTCACTGGTCACTTCGCCGCCGTCTGAGTCGGTCTTGTTTTGAACGACGCGAGAGAACTCGATCTGCAGCTTTCGAGGGAGATCTAGGCTGTGATCGCTCTTGAGGAGATAAGCCACACCGCCCTTGCCCGACTGCGAGTTGACTCGGATTACCGCCTCGTATGACCGACCAACATCTTTAGGGTCAATCGGCAGGTATGGCACGGCCCAGACGAGGTCGTCGATGTCGACACCCTTCTCGCCGGCCTCTTTGTGCATCAGCTCAAAGCCCTTTTTGATGGCGTCTTGATGTGAACCTGAGAATGCTGTGTAAACCAGATCTCCGCCGTATGGGCTGCGCTCGTGAACAGGCAGCTGGTTGCAGTATTCGACCGTTCGTTTGATCTCGTCGAGGTTGCTGAAATCGATGTGCGGGTCGATTCCCTGACTGAAGAGGTTGAGACCCAGGGTCACCAGGTCAACGTTTCCGGTTCTCTCACCATTACCGAAAAGGCAACCTTCGATTCGGTCGGCGCCAGCCATGTAGCCAAGTTCTGCTGCCGCGACACCTGTTCCGCGGTCATTGTGCGGGTGCAGTGAAAGCAAAACGCTGTCGCGACGAGCAAGGCGACGGCTCATCCATTCAATCGAATCGGCGTAAACGTTTGGCGTGGCCATCTCAACGGTCGCAGGCAGGTTGATTACCATCTTGCGTTCAGGAGTGGGTGCGATGACTTCGATCACCTTGTTGCAAACCTCGAGCGCATACTCCAACTCGGTGCCGGTGTAGCTCTCTGGCGAATACTCGTAATAAACCTCGGTGCCAGGAACTGTGGATTCGAGTTCTTTGCACCTAGCAGCCGCGTGCAAAGCGATTGCCGTGATGCCGTCTTTGTCTTGACCGAAAACCACTCGACGCTGCAAAACCGAGGTCGAGTTGTAGAAATGGACGATTGCCTTCTTCGAACCGCGAATGGATTCGTAGGTTCGTTCGATTAGGTGATCTCGCGCTTGGGTTAGCACCTGAATTGTGACGTCATCGGGAACGTGACCGCCCTCGATGAGTTCGCGAACGAAATCAAAGTCGGTCTGACTTGCGCTCGGAAACCCGACTTCAATCTCTTTGTAGCCCATGTTTACCAAGAGCTTGAACATCTTGAGCTTTCGCTCTGGGCTCATTGGGTCAATCAATGCTTGATTGCCGTCGCGAAGGTCTACCGCACACCAGCGGGGTGCTTGGGTGATTCGCTTTGTCGGCCAGGTGCGGTCTGGCAAGTCGACAACGATTTGCTCGTGAAAAGGCTGGTACTTATGCACCGGCATCTTTGAAGGTTTTTGGGTGTTTTCCATTTGATTTAGCTCCTGAATAAAAAGTTTGGGTTAGCCGCAAAAACGCACCGCAGCGAGGAAGGCCGAATTAGGCCTCGCCGCGGCCAATAAGCAGGAGCTCGAAGGACACCTCTTCAGGGTAGCCCTTAGAAACCGAGTTTGCCAAGTTGCTTTGGGTCTCGTTGCCACTCTTTGGCAACCTTTACCCGCAGGCCGAGAAACACCTTCTTGCCAATTAGCTTCTCGATCTCTTTGCGAGATACGGCTCCGACTTCGCGAAGCCGAGAACCACCCTTGCCGATGATGATTCCCTTTTGAGAGTCACGCTCAACCCAAACGTTTGCGTGGATGTCGACCATCGACCCGTCTTCACGTTCGTTCATCTCATCGATAGTTACGGCAAGTGAGTGCGGAAGTTCATCGTGGACGCCTTCGAGGGCCGACTCACGAATCAGCTCACAAATGCGCGATTCAATCGATTCGTCGGTGACTGTATCGGTTGGGTACATGGCAGCAGATTCCGGAAAGAGCCCCAAGATCACGCCGGTCAGATCATCGAGCTGGTGACCAGCAACGGCCGAAACGGGAACGATGGCCGCCCAGTCACGCATTTGGCCGACCTCTTGCAGCTTTGCGGCCAACTGGTCACGCGAAACCAATTCGGTCTTTGTCACGACAGCAATTAGTTTGGCGCGACGAAAGTCGTTCAACTGCTCGCTGATGAAGGCGTCGCCCGGCCCGAGTTTTTCATTGGCAGGGACGCAGAATCCAATCACGTCTACCCCCGACAGCGTCTTGGCAACAAGGTCGTTTAGGCGCTCACCCAACAATGTGCGGGGGCGGTGCAAACCGGGAGTGTCGACTACGACGATCTGGCCGCCTTCAAGGTTCACCATGCCACGAATGGCGCGCCGAGTCGTCTGCGGCTTGGCGCTTGTAATAGCGATCTTCTCGCCAACCAAGGCATTGGTTAGCGTCGACTTGCCTACGTTGGGTCTGCCAACAAAAGAAATGAAACCGCTTCGAAAGGTCATTCGAAGGCCTCCTGAGATTCGCTTAGTGGTGCACTTGCCTGAACCAAGACGGTGATCAGGCGTTTACGGCGACCTTCAATGCGATCTGCAGTAAAAACTAAGCCGCTGTAGGTGACCGAGTCACCTTTGCGCGGTAGTCGTTCAAGTTCTTTGGTGAGTAACCCACCAACGCTATCGACGTCTTCATCTTCGAGTTCAATCTCGAATTTTTCGCCCAAATCAAATAGCGCGCAACGGGCCGAAACCCTGAAGACGCCGAGTTCGATTTCTTCGATGTCGGCGACCTCGCGGTCGTATTCGTCGGCGATGTCACCGACAATCTCTTCGATCACGTCTTCCATGGTTGCCAAGCCTGCAACGCCACCGTATTCGTCAATGATGATGGCAATGTGCGTAGCCGAAACCTGCATGTCGCGAAGCAGGTCGTCGACCGGCTTAGATTCGGGCACAAAAACTGGCTTGCGAGCTAGGTCGGCTGCAACTTTGCCGGTGATCTCGCCCTGGTACATCAATTTGGCGACGTCCTTGAGATAAAGCACGCCTACTACGTCGTCAACATTTTTGCCAATGACCGGAAGACGCGAGTATCCGCGCTCGAGAAAAAGCTTCATCGAAGCTTCTAAGGTTTCGTCGGCTTCAATTGTGGCCATATCGATTCTCGGAACCATGACCTCACGCACGATGGTTTCACCAAATTCTTCTACCGAGTCGAGAAGCTCCTGCTCAAACTCTTCTGGTTCTTCGTTTTTGGGCAAAGAAAGCGGGGAAAACATGATTGAAAGCGAGTTGACCACGGGTTTTAGAAACCTGGCCAACCATTGCCCGAAAGAGCGGTGACCCGCGAGACGGGCGAGAACCTGAGAGCCGAGCAAAAGGGCAACCATGAGACCGAACGAAATAAGGGCAGCCCACCACCAGCGCAGACCGAGCGGACTCAGGCTTTGACCTAGCACCACACCAAATAGGCCAGTGAGCGTTAGACGCAGGAAACCAAGGGCCTCAGGCCGATTTAGTGCGGCCGACACGATTGTGAACACGACAGCGAAGACCGCAAGTATTACCGCCACCCAAAGTGCTAGGGCGAGCAACTAGCCCTCCTGGGCGTAAAACTTGGTAAGAATATCGTCTTGAAGCCCAAACATCACACGGTGCTCCTCTGGCTCTGCGTGGTCGTGACCCAGAAGGTGCAGAATTCCGTGAGTGGTGAGCAGAAGCATCTCGTTGATTGGCTCGTGACCAGCGGCTGAAGCCTGTGCGATTGCGACCGATGGACAGATCACGATTGAACCGAGCTGGCCGAGGCTTAGTTCAGCCTCGTTTCCAGGGTGAAGTTCATCCATGGGAAAACTGAGCACGTCGGTTGGCCCCGGTTCGTCCATGAACTTTATGTGCAGCTCAGTCATCGGCTCCTCGTCGTAAAACAGGATTTCTAGCTCGCTGTCCGGATGAATGCGCATCGCATCGAGGGCAAAGCTCGCGAGTTCTAAGACACGCTTTTCGTCAACCTTGACTGCTGATTCGTTTCTGATTTCGACGGTCATTTGCCACTCTTTCTGGCGGTGAGTTTTTCTTCATAGCGCGAGTATGCGTCCACGATTTTTGCGACAAGCGAGTGTCGAACTACGTCATCTGCGGTGAGGGTGGCAAAGTGCATGTCGTCAACCTTGCCTAAAACCTGGACGGCCGTTCTAAGACCACTTGTGCCGGCTGGTAGGTCGATTTGTGTGATATCACCGGTAACGATCATCTTCGAGTTGAAGCCAAGGCGCGTTAGAAACATCTTCATTTGCTCTGGCGTAGTGTTCTGCGCCTCGTCGAGAATTATGAATGAGTCGTTCAAGGTGCGACCGCGCATGTATGCCAACGGCGCAACCTCAATGGTTCCAGAAGCCATGAGTTTTGGCACAGCCTCAGGTTCGAGCATCTCGTGCAAGGCGTCAAAAAGCGGGCGAAGGTATGGGTCGATCTTGTCGTTTAGCGTGCCCGGCAAAAAGCCAAGGCGCTCCCCCGCTTCAACGGCAGGTCGGGTCAAGATGATGCGCGAAACCTCTTTGCGCTGAAGAGCCTGAACCGCCTTGGCCATGGCCAAATAGGTTTTGCCTGTACCTGCGGGGCCGATGCCAAAAACAATGGTGTTGTGGTCAATCGCGTCAACGTAGTTTTTCTGGCCAAGTGTCTTTGGCCGAATGCTTTTTCCTCGAGACGAAAGAATGCTCTGGCTGAGGATATCGGCAGGACGAGACTCGGCGTCTCCGGCAAGCATTCTGGCAGCACGCCTGAAGTCTTCTGGGCTGAGAAGCTGACCGCGCTTGACCAGTTCGGCCATTTGGTCGAGCAACTTTCGGGCCACCGCAACCTGCTGAGTTGGGCCAGAAAGCTTCACTTGGTCACCCCGAGCAGAAACCTGAATGTCTGGGTATTGAGCCTCAAATTCCTTGAGCAAGGCGTCGCCTGGGCCAAAAAGACTGCTTGACTCGGCTACGCGAATCTCAACGCTCGAAACATCGCTCACGAGTTCACCGGCTGGTTGGAGGTGATGTGCCCGTGCGCGTGGAACACGGTTTGGCCGGCAAGTTCACCGGTGTTGAACGTGAATCTGAAGTGGCCGGTGGTTTGTTCAGAAGCGATTCGACTGCCCAGTTGCATTAGGTCAACTAGCGCTTCAGGGTCGTTGTTGGCAAGTTCAGCAACATTGGCGTGGTGTTGGCGAGGAATCACCAGAATATGCACCGGTTGGCGTGGTTGAACGTCTTGGAACGCAATCGAGCGTTCAGTTTCACCCACGATGGTCGCTGGTATCGAGCCAGCTACTATTTTGCAAAAAATGCAGTCGATCAAATGTTCCTCCGATACCAAATCTAACGCCAAAGGCCGCTTCGGCCAGCCAAAAAAGCGATCGCAGCCATGCCCGCTGTTGAAGTTCGCAAAATGCCAGATCCAAGATGGACGCGCACTGCGCCGGCAGCTTCAAACATTTCGAGTTCGTGTTCGGAGATACCGCCCTCTGGGCCAACAACGAGTTGAATGGAGCCCTCCAAAGGCGCAGTCCAATCAGAAATCGACAAATCTGCTGTCGGGTCGAGTATCAGATAGATTTCGCTGCCCATAGCAGCAGCGAGTTGCTTTGAGGTAACCAGGTCTCGCACCTTTGGAAACCTAGGTCTTAGGGCTTGTTTTGCGGCCTCGCTAGAAATGGTGGTCCAGCGGTCCTGGTTTTTTGCTCGTTTTGATTCGTCCCACTTAGAAATAGAACGCTCTGACTGCCACGGCGTGATGCTCGAGCAGCCAAGCTCGGTTGCCGCCTGTATTGCTAGTTCGTCTCGATCACCCTTCGCAAGGGCCTGAACCAAACCGAAACTCAGTTTCGGAGCATCGATTTCGCTTACTGTGTCGATTCGAATGCTCAAAGATTTTGGAGCCACGGCGGTGACCACGCCACGAGAATGAGTGTCTGATCCGTTTGTGAGCTGAATTGCCTCACCTACGCGCATGCGGCGCACGCTTGCCGCATGGTGCCCCTCTGCCCCGTCTAGAACCAAGTCGGCACCTACGACAGGCTTACCTTCAAACCTAAACAGCGGCTCAACCACTAGCGCCGCTTACCGAAGAAACCGGCGGTTTGTTTTTGAAGTTGCGGGTGCTCACCTTTGCGAAGCTTGGCCAACTGGCGCAGCAACTCTTTTTGCTTGGTATCAAGTTTTGAGGGGGTGTTCACCTGGATGGCGACTTTTAGGTCGCCGCGGCCGGCAGAACGGAGCTTGTGCGAACCCTTGCCCTTAATGGTTACCACGTCACCGGTTTGAACACCCGGAGCAACTTCAACACTGATCGGCCCGTCGAAGGTGTCGATCTGAACCTGAGCGCCCAGCGCAGCATCGTGAACCGGCACCTCTAGAACGCAGGTGAGGTCATCACCGTTTCGGCCGAAAATCTCGTCAACCTTCACGGCGATGTCGATGTAGATGTCACCGTTTGGCCCGCCGGCGAAGCCGGTTTCTCCTTGACCGGCAAGCTGAAGTCGTAATCCGTCCTCGACACCGGCAGGAATGTTAAGTTCAAGGGTGCGCTTTGCACGAACTCGACCCTGACCTCGGCAGTCGATGCAAGGTGAAGGAATTGTCTGGCCGTAACCTCGGCAAGACGTGCAAGGAGTGTTGGTGACAACGTTGCCGAGCAATGAGCGAACCTGGCGCTGAATCTGGCCAGCACCACGGCAAACGTCGCAGGTTTCGAGGTTTGTTCCCGGTTGGCAGCAAGAACCCTGACAGGTTCCGCAAATCACCGCTGTGTCGATATCGACGTTTTTACTGAGCCCAAAAACTGCTTCGCGAAGGCTTAGATCGATGCTTAGCAAGGCGTCTTGCCCGCGCTCCTGGCGCGAGCGAGGGCCGCGTTGACCGCCGCCACCGAAAAATGTGTCGAAGATGTCACCGAAACCAAAGCCGGCGTCAAAACCTCCCGCGCCAGAGCCACCGGCGTCGTATTGGGCGCGGCTATCTGGATTCGAGAGAACGTCGTAGGCGTGGGTTACCGACTTGAAGCGTTCGGCAGCTGCCGGGTCTGGGTTCATGTCGGGGTGAAGTTCGCGAGCAAGCTTGCGAAAGGCCTTTTTGATCTCGTCTGTGCTGGCATTTCGAGAAACGCCGAGTGCCTCGTAGTGGTCGCTCATTTACGCTCCTAGCGCCTTGGTCAGGTAGCGCGCGATTGCTCGCACAGCTGCAATGTTTGTCGAATAATCCATGCGGGTCGGGCCAATCACGCCGACCTTTGCGACCTCGGCGCCTTGGTTTTCGTAACCGCTGACGACGACAGATGTTTCTGAAAGCCCCTCGAAGGGGTTCTCGCGACCAATGCTCAGGGCAATGCCGTTCGAATCGGCTTCGAGTTCGCTGAAAAGTTTGAGAAGCACAACCTGCTCCTCAATGGCTTCAAGAAGCGGGCTAATGTTGCGCTGAAAATCGCCTTCGCTCCTCGCGAGAAAGCCGGTGCCAGCGAGCAGCATCTTTTCGGTGCGGTTTGCATCAATCTGCTCGAACAGGCCGTCAACAACGATTTGAACCTCGCTGGCGCGCTTCGGCGCAAAACCCTTGACGAAATCCTTGAGCTTGGCGTCAACCTCAGAGAGCTTTGCGCCTGCCAGAGAGGTATTCAGCTTCGACCTCAGTTCGGCCATGAATTGACCATCAACCTGAACACCAAGTTCTAAAACGTGCTCCTCGTGGCGGCCGGTGTCGGCGACCAGGATCAAGAGAACCCGTGTGTCGGAGAGAGGAACAATCTCAATATTGCGAACTCGCGACTTGCCCAAGGTTGGATATTGAACCATCGCAACCTGCTTGGTCGCCTGCGACAGGGCTCGCACGGTGCGCCCGAGGATTTCATCAAGGTCTGCGCTGCCTGAAAGAAAGCCTTCCATCGCGTGACGCTCTGGCTCGGTTAGCGGCTTGACCTGGTCAAGACGATCGACGAAAAGGCGGTAACCCTTGTCGGTTGGAATGCGACCAGAAGAAGTGTGGGTTTGAACGATTAGTTCTTCATCTTCAAGAAGGGCCATGTCGTTTCGAATTGTCGCGGCAGAAACAGCGAAACCGTGCCGATCGACAAGCGCCTTGGAACCAACCGGTTGACTCGTCGCGATGTAGTCCTGGACGATAGCGCGCAAGACCTCAACACTGCGTTCTGGAATCATGGTTCACCTCGCTAGCACTCGGGGGTTCTGAGTGCCAATATTACCTAAACTAGGCGGCGAACAACTAGGTCTGCGAGCAGTCTGCCACGGAGTGTCAAAACCAATTTGCCTTGAAACGCCGCCTTGGCGTCGATCAAATCGTCGGCAATCAAACCGGCAACGGCATCTTTGTTTTCGATAATCGAGAGATCAAGCCCTGTGGCGAGCCTCGACTCGAGAAGAACTCGCTCTTCAAACTTCTGCAGCTCGGTTAGGGTCTCGCGATCAGCCTCAGGGCTCAAGCCCTCGGCAAGTTTGCCGGCGTAAGCGCTCGGGTGCTTAACGTTCCACCAACGCTCCCCGTCTAAGTGGCTGTGCGCGCCGGGGCCGTAACCCCACCAGTCCCGCCCCAACCAATAGGCAACATTGTGCTTTGATTCGGTCTCTTTCGATCGTGACCAGTTGCTGAGTTCGTACCAAGTCAGGCCGGCTGCTGCGAACTGGGCGTCTGCCCACTCGTATTTTGCCGCTTGCAAATCTTCGTCAGGTTCGGGCAATTCGCCGCGATTAATTTGTCTCGCGAGCTTGGTGCCTTCTTCGACGATGAGCGCATAGGCAGAAATATGGTCTGTTTCCAGCTCGATTGCGGCGTCGACACTGCGCTTCCAGTCATCCATGGATTCTTTTGGTGCACCATAAATGAGATCGACGCTGGTCTGCAGCTCTTGCTCCTTGGCAGCCTTGATGGCCTTTGGAACATTGGCAGGAGTGTGGGTGCGCTCGAGTGTTTCAAGCACCGAGGAGACAGCCGATTGCATGCCAAATGAGACACGGTTGAAACCGCCCCGTCGAAGCGCTTCAAGATAAAAACCGTCGACGTTATCTGGGTTGGCCTCTGTGGTCACCTCTGCGCCCTTTGCGATGCCAAAGGAGTCGTCGAGAAGACGCAGGACGTCGACAAGATCGCTGGCCGGCAGTTGCGTTGGCGTGCCGCCTCCAAAAAAGATCGATTCCAAGTGTCGCGCGCTGCCGAGAACTCGTTTACTGAGCTCAAGCTCTTTGGCGAACTGGTTTACAAAGTCACTCTGCGAAAAACCCTGAAGTTCGGTCGCTGTGTATGTGTTGAAGTCGCAGTAGCCGCAGCGCACCCTGCAAAAAGGCACGTGAACGTAGGCGTGAAGCGTAGACAAGCTACTTCTTCTCACCCTTTTTATTGGAGTCGGTCGAAAGCGCTGCGATGAAGGCTTCTTGAGGAACTTCAACGCGACCGATGGTCTTCATGCGCTTCTTACCCTCTTTTTGTTTCTCGAGGAGCTTGCGCTTTCTCGAAATGTCGCCACCGTAACACTTTGCAAGAACGTCCTTGCGCATGGCTCGGATCGATTCACGGGCGATGATTCGCGCACCGATTGCCGCCTGAATAGGAACCTCAAACTGCTGGCGTGGAATCAACTCGCGAAGCTTGCCTGTCATCATCACGCCGTATGCGTATGCCTTGTCACGGTGAACGATCGCCGAGAAGGCGTCAACCTGTTCACCCTGAAGCAAGATGTCGACCTTCACGAGGTCGCCCTCTGCAAGACCCGACTCTTCGTAGTCAAGCGACGCATAACCCTTGGTTCTGCTCTTTAGCTGGTCGAAGAAGTCGAAAACAATCTCGGCTAAAGGCAACGTGTAGCGAAGTTGAACACGATCTTCGCCGAGGTACTGCATATCGATCATGTTGCCTCTGCGCTCCTGGCAAAGCTCCATGATGGTGCCGACGTAGTCCTTAGGGCTGAGAATTGTGGCACGAACCATTGGCTCCAAAACCTTTTTGATTTTGCCGCCGGGGTATTCGCTCGGGTTTGTGACCGTGATCTCTTTGCCGGCTTCTAGGGTTACCTCATAGATAACGCTTGGTGCGGTGGCAATCAGGTCAAGGCCGAACTCACGCTCGAGACGTTCGGTCACGATTTCGAGGTGCAGGAGCCCTAAGAAACCACAGCGGAATCCAAAGCCAAGGGCAACGGAGGTTTCTGGCTCATAAACCAGCGCAGCATCGCTGAGCTTCAGTTTGTCTAGGGCCTCGCGCAGAACCGGGTAATCCGAACCGTCGATTGGGTAAAGGCCAGAGAACACCATCGGTTTAGGTTCCGAATAGCCCTTCAGCGCCTCGGTTGCAGGCTTGGCGCTTGTGGTAACAGTGTCACCGACCTTCGATTGGCGAACATCCTTCACGCCGGTAATCAAGTAGCCAACCTCGCCAACACCCAAACCCTTGGTTGGCTCCGGTTCCGGTGATGAAACACCGATTTCGAGAAGTTCGTGAACTGCTCTGGTCGACATCATCTGAATTTTCTCGCGAGGGCTTAGCGAGCCATCAATCATTCGAACGTAGGTAACCACACCACGGTACGAGTCATACACCGAGTCGAAAATCATTGCCCGAGCTGGAGCGTTTGGGTCACCAACCGGGTGAGGAATCTTTTCGATTATTCGATCAAGAAGAGCGTCGACGCCGACACCAGTCTTGCCAGATACCTTCAAAATGTCGTTTGGGTCACAGCCAATCAAGCTGGCGATTTCTTCAGCGTATTTCTCTGGCTGAGCTGCTGGCAGGTCGATCTTGTTTAGCACCGGAATGATCTCAAGATCATTTTCCATTGCCAAATAAAGGTTTGCGAGAGTCTGCGCCTCGATACCCTGTGCAGCATCAACAAGCAGAACAGCACCTTCACAGGCGGCGAGCGAGCGTGAAACCTCGTAGGTGAAGTCGACGTGACCGGGGGTGTCGATCATGTTCATGGCATAAGTGGTGCCCGAAACTTCCCAAGGCATACGAACTGCCTGAGACTTAATCGTGATACCGCGTTCACGCTCGATGTCCATACGGTCAAGGTACTGAGCGCGCATTGATCGGTCGTCGACAACTCCAGTCAGCTGCAACATGCGGTCGGCAAGCGTCGACTTGCCGTGGTCAATGTGCGCAATGATGCAAAAATTGCGAATGAGCGACGGGTCGGTTTTGGCCGGTTCAAGGCGTCGGGTGGCGCGTGGCGACAAAATCTAACCTCAGTGTGTTTGGTGGAATCGTGATTACGATAAAGACATTGTCGCACATGCTGTTGCCTGAATGGGGTAACCGCTGATAGGCTAGAACCTTGTTACGGGCGAGTGTCTCCGCCTAAAACCATTTCAAAACATTCTTTCGAAAGTGAACCATGGCAAACATTAAGTCGCAGATTAAGCGAATTGGCACCAACGCAAAGGCTGCCGAGCGCAACCGCGCTGTTCGTAGCGAGCTAAAGACCGTTATTCGCGCAGTGCGCGAGGCAGTCACCGCCGGAGACAAGGCAGCGGCAAACGCCGCTCTAGCTCTAGCTGGCAAGAAGATCGACAAGGCAGTATCAAAGGGCGTAATCCACAAGAACCAGGGCGCGAACCGCAAGTCGGCAATCGCCAAGAAGGTTGCAGCTCTCTAAAGACACAAAAGTTAACCCCGTTGCCTTTAGGTGGCGGGGTTTTCTATTTTTCGGCTTCGCCCAGCAGCAATGCCGGCGATTAGCTGTAGCGCGCTAAGAAGCACGAGTAAGAGAATTGGCAATACCCAGCTCCCGGTAACGTCGCGCAGCCAACCAAAAAAGAAGGTACCCAAAGCGGCGGCCAAGTAGCCGTAGCCTTGGCTGATCGTTGAAAGCTCGGTTGTCTGCGCATCAGTCGACGCGCGAGTTGAGATGAGGTTGAGAGAAATCGGAAACGTTGAGGCCTGACCAAACCCGATGACGATTCCTGCCACGAGCGAGAATGGAGTCAAAAGTAGTGCCATGCCAATCATGGTCAGCGCCGAGGCGATCGCCGCCGGTGCGCTCAGAGACCTAAACTTCCTGAGGTTTGAGGCAAGTAGCAAGCCGAAAGGTACTCCAGCGATGGTTGTTACGCCGAGAATGCCACCGGCTTCGGCTGGGGTCACTCCCCCGTCAATTAACAGGCTTGGTAACCAGGCAAGCAAAGCATAGAAACCAAGCGACTGGATTCCGAAAAAAGCCACAATCCACCAGGTAATCGGTGAGCGCCTGACGCTTCGCGTCTCGGCTTCGTGATGTTCAGCCGTAGATCTTTGATGAACGGTTCCGCGAACCTGCGTAGACCAAACAAGAAAAGCCGCGGCGGCAGGAACGACCCAAATGAAAAGTGAGGCCTGCCAACCGCCGAGTGCTTGCGAAAACGGCACGGCCGTGCTCGCCGCAAAACTGGCGGCTACGGCAAGAGTCATTGTGTAGGTTGCGGTAACAACCGCGACTCGATCACCGAAGCGGGCACGAACGATTCCTGGCAGAATGACGTTCGCCACCGCAATCGCCAAACCAATAACCGTTGTGCCAATGAGAAGACCAGCGAAACCAAACCAAAGTCGACCAGCGATAGCCACAACCAACAAGGCCTGCAAAACCAACAGAGTGCGATCGATACCAAACCGCCTGACGATTGCTGGGCTGGCAAATGCGCCTAGACCGAAGCAGAAAACCGGAATCGAGGTGAGCGCCCCAACTTCGAGCGAGCCGAGACCCAGCGCAGTTTTAAGCTCGTCGACCAGTGGGCCAACGCTGGCGACTGGTGGTCGAAGCACGAGTGTGGTCAGCAGAATTCCTAGCAGGGCCAAAAAGTTGAACTTCTTCAAAGAGTTTTGCCCCTTCGAGAGACCAGGCTGATTAGTTGTTCTAGCCGGTATTCGGGTTGGCGTTCGGAGCCCTTCGCGGCAAAATCTGCCTCGGCAATTGCCCTCAGAACTGCGGCCATACCGTCATCGTCCCAGCCCGCCACGCTCCTGCGCGCGGCACTGAGTTGCCAAGGTGTCATTCCGACACTTGCCGGTTGCGCACCGCGGTCGTTCAGAATTCTGGCGAATTGGTGAAACTTCGAAGAAAAGGCAGCGATTAGAGGAATCATGTCGACGCCTGAGTTCAACCCGTGGCGAAGCAAAATTAGTGCGTCACCTTCGCGCCCCTCAATTGCTGCATCGATTATTCTCCAGACTGAGGTTTCTACTCGTCCCCCGAAATAACGGTCAATCAGCGCTTCGTCGATTAGCTCAGCGCTATCTGCCATCACCTGTTCGCAAGCACTCGCAAGTTCTGAAATGTCGGATGCAAAAGCGTTTACTAGTGCTCGAATCGCACCATCGGTAACCTTGCGGCCGTGCTCGGCAAACTCAGCCTTGGCGAACTCCGAGAGTGGCCCCTCTTTGTCTGTCTTTGGACACTCGACCTCAACGACCTCGTCACTCGCCCTCAATGCCTCAAGGAGCGCTTTGCCGCGAACTGAGGAGCCATTGTGTCGAATGATTAGTGTTGTGTCTTCAGCGAGGTTCTGAAGGTATTTTTTACCGTCCTCGATAATGGCATCGGTGCAGCGTTCCATGCCGTCGATGATGATCAAGCGGGGTTCTGAGAACAGCGACGGGCTGGCAATCGCGAAGATTTGGTTTGAACCGTAGTCGTTGGCTTCGACCTCGTGAATTTCGAGCTCTGGGTTCTGTTTTCTCAAGGCGTCTCGAACACGACGAATCGCACTCGATGCGAAATGTTGCTCTGGCCCAGAAACGAGTATGACGGGTGCGGGCGCTACCTTGCGCCAGTCATTCCTTTTTGCCATACCCACGCATCAAAGCCTAACCGCCACCCTCGACGGCATAACGCAGGTCACCAAAAACTGCAACCGCTCCGTCGAGATCAGTTCTCAATATCGTTGACCCAACTCGTTTTAGGGTGGCCAGAGTGCGGGCAGTCGGGTGACCGTAAGAGTTACCAATGCCAACCGAGATTATTGCCAAATCGGGGTGCATCGCTTCGATTAGCTCGGTGTATTGGTCTGCCGAACCGTGATGCGAAACCTTAAGTACTAATGGCTTGGATTGTGGGTGGTTTAGATACCCACCAAAGTTTTGCACCATTCGCATCTGACCTCGCTCACCAAGGTCAGCCATTGTGTAAAGAACCCAGCTTGCGGACTCCCAGCGAATCGCGATGCTGCCGTCGTTCGAATCGTTTGCTTCTGCGGCAGTTCGGGTCGGCGAAAGCACTTGCCAAGTTATTGCACCTAGTTTGCCGCCGGTACCGATGCCTGCCTTGATTATGGGTGATACGCCGTCGAGAAGGCTTTTTGTGAGAGAAACCAAAGGGCGATCGTCAGGCCATGGAGTAATCAATGTCTGGTCAACTATGCGCCCATCTAAAGCACCTGGCAAACCCGCGATGTGGTCGGCATCGAAATGGGTGAGCACAAGAAGGTTGATTTCGTGCACACCGAGCGAGTGCAGGCATTCGTTGATGGGTTGCACCTCTCTGCCCACATCCACGACCGCTATTTGCCCTTCGCTTCGAATTACGAGCCCGTCACCTTGACCGACGTTGCAGTTTACGATTTGCCAATCGCCGGCAAGCCAACTTGCTGATCGAACAGCCAAAGCGCCCGACCAGACGACCTCAATAACCAATACCGTTACAAGAGCAATCGAGCCAAGTCGCTTGGCTTTTTGGAGTACCCAAAGGCTCAGCCCAGCAACTCCGACAACCATGCCTAGAACACCGGTGTGCCATGAGAGGGTCACCGCAGGAAGCTTTGAGAGCCAATGCGCTATCGCGACTATCCACTGAGCCGGCAACGATGCCAACCATGTGAGACCGCCTGCCACCAGAGGCATGGGCACAGCAAATACCGCCGAGGCGATGCCAAGCACGGTGATAACAGCGACGACAGGTTCAGCAAGGAGGTTCGCCAGCACAGCGTAAGTTGGCACTCCACCTTGGAGATTCAGTAGAACGGGCATGCACCATAGTTGCGCGGCGACAGTGACGGATAGAGCAAGAGCAAGCGGTTTAGGTAGTCTGGCGACCATTCGTTCGTTTAGGCTCGGTGCCAACACGAGAATGCCAGCGGTTGCGAACACCGACAGCGCAAAACCATAGTCAATGGCGTAGTTCGGGTCGTAAAGAAGCATTAGCGCAACCGTTGCTGAGAGAGCCGCAACAGGCCAAACCCCTCGATCTAGCAAGACCAAGACGATTGCTGCCATGATTGCTGCACGAATAACACTCGAGCCGCCACCAACCAACGAAACATAGCCCGCGAGAGCAGCAAGAGATGCGATTACCCTGACGTTTCTTCGTTTGGTCGCGAAACCGAGCAACCAAAAGACAGCGCCAACCACAATCGCGCAGTTGGCACCAGAGACTGCATTCAGATGAGTAAGCGAGAGTTTCTTTAGTTCATCGTTTAGCTGTTGTGAGAGGAGGCTTGTGTCACCTATTGCCAGCCCAGCCACGAGAGCCTTTGACTCATTTGATATGCCTTTGAGGTTGTCTAGAAATGTTTGACGTATCAATGAAACTGGCACCACTGGCGCTTTTGAAACCAAACCACGGCCTTTGGCAACGAATTCGCCATAACCAAAACTCGGCCTGATCATCATCGATCCGCGAATCGTCTCGCCACTTCTTAGAGCGCCGCCGTATTGGCCGACGGCCCCCGCGCACGATTGGCATTCCTCAACGCCCACGAGTTTCACTTTTGTGAGTTTTTCGCCAGTCTGCAGTGCTTCGAGCGTGACATTTCTGAATTGAAACTCGGCCGCAATCGCCCTGAGCTCGGTGTGGCTATGTGATGTCAGCGTGATTTGCCCAATAACCAATGAAATCGCAAGGAGCACGAGGGCTTTTCGGTACCAAAACACGCAGATCAAGACGGCGACGATTGCAACAATCAGAGCAACGGGTGGCCCAATAAGAAATTGCAACCAAAGCGTCAAAGCGATAAGTGGGGTTGTCAAGGCTGAACCATGCTTCGTAGTCCGGCAAAGAGCTTGTCGCCAATGCCACCAACCTTCAACAATTGGTCTACAGCGGTGAAGCCACCGTTTGCCGACCTCCAGTCAATTATTCGAGCCGCCAACGTTGGACCAACACCAGGAAGCGCCTCTAACTCCACCTCTGTCGCTGAGTTGAGGCTGAGCAACTTCGACTGTGTTTTAGCCGCATCGCCAGAATCACCACTCATGACGATTATCTGCTCGCCATCGGTCACCAACCTGGCAAGGTTCACGCTTTTCTGGTCGGCCGATTTTGTGAAGCCACCGGCAGCCGAAACTACTTCAAACAGTCGCGTATCAATTGCCACAGGGTAAACGCCTGGCCTCTGAACCGCGCCAACAATGTCGACAAATAGCGAGCTTTGGGCAACTGTCGTTTTGCCAGCCAGAACTTTGCCGCTTTCGGCAGGCCCGAGACTCGAAAGGAGAACCCAAACCGCCACTATGGCAAGTGCAACAAAATAGCCAACCTTTCGAATGGTTGCACGGTCACGAGCACGCAGTTGGCTAAGGGTGTTTTTGAGCTTCTCCACCTATGGAGGCTACGAATCAATGCTTGACCCAAAGGCCACTTGATGCGTTCTGTGGATTACTTGACTACAAAGTTGACGAACTTAGGTGCCGCGGCGATCTGCTGAACAACCTCGCCGTCACCAATTGCCCGAGAAACCACCTCAGAGGCCAAAGCCTTTTCGATGAGCTCCTCTTTGGTGATGTCAACCGAAACCTCGAATTTGTCGCGGAGCTTGCCGTTGACCTGCACTACAGCGATTGTGGTCGACTCAACCAAAAGCGATTCGTCAGCGTCTGGTAGCACGGCAAGTGCTACACCGGCGCTGTGCCCCAGTTTGCTCCACATGTCTTCTGCCGTGTAAGGCGCGAAAAGTGAGATTCCTCGAGCAACCACCTCTGCAGCCTCACGAACGGCTGGGTCTGAGGCTCCGGCCTCTCCATCGATAGCCTTGCGAAGAGCATTAACGAGCTCCATAAGCTTTGCGACGCCTACGTTGAACTTGAAGTTCTCGATGAGCGGCCCAAAATCGCGAAGGAAGGTGTGGGTTGCCTTTCGTAGCTCCTTATTGCCAGAGCCGAATTCGACACCCGGTTCACTGGTGACATCATTTGCGGTGCGCCATGCGCGAGCCAAGAACTTAGCAGAACCCGAAGGCGAAACATCGGCCCAGTCAATGTCATCCTCTGGCGGGCCAGCAAAAGCCATGGTCAAGCGAACTGCGTCGACTCCATGCTCGTCGAGCTGATCGCTCAGGGCAACAAGGTTGCCTCGAGACTTCGACATTGCCGAACCGTTCATCAAGACCATGCCCTGGTTCAATAGGCGCGTGAACGGCTCATCAAAATCGACGAGTCCGATGTCGTGCAAAACCTTGGTGAAGAATCGCGCATAGAGCAGGTGCAGAATCGCGTGGGTAACTCCACCGACGTATTGGTCGACCGGCGCCCAGTCTTTGGCCGCCTGAACAGGGAAGGCCTCGGTCTCACTGTTTGGTGACAGGAACCGCAAGAAATACCACGACGAGTCGACGAAGGTGTCCATGGTGTCGGTGTCACGCTTGGCAGCAGCGCCACAAGTTGGGCAACTTACGTTCACCCAGTCGGCTGCTCCCCCAAGAGGGCTCGTGCCCTTTGGCTTTAGGTCGAGACCCTCGGCAGAGGGAAGAACCACTGGCAGTGACTCTGCAGGAACAGGAACCTCGCCGCAGGCGTCACAGTGAATGATTGGAATTGGAGTACCCCAGTATCGCTGCCTCGAAATAAGCCAGTCGCGGAGTCTGAAATTCTTGGTCGCCCTAGCCTTGCCAGAAACCTCGAGAAGCTCAATTACTTTGGCAATCGCGTCCTTCTTGTAAAGCCCGTCGAGCGGCCCAGAGTTGATGTGCGGGCCATCGCCGGCAATGTCTTCTGGGTTATCGACCACAACACGAATGGGCAGATCGAAAGCCTTAGCGAATTCACCGTCGCGCTGGTCGTGAGCCGGAACAGCCATGATTGCGCCGGTTCCGTAGTCAGCAAGAACGTAGTCCGATGCCCAAATCGGCAACTTTTCGCCATTGACCGGGTTGATCGCGTAGCGACCCAAGAAGACACCGGTTTTCTCACGGTCGGTTGCCAAACGCTCGATGTCATTCGACTGCTTTACCTTTTCGAGGTAATCCTGAAAAGCCATTCGAACCTCGGAGGTTGAACCTGAAGCTAGCTCGGCAGCGAGATCACTGTCGGCGGCAACAACCATGAAAGTTGCACCAAAAAGCGTGTCTGGTCGGGTCGTAAATACCGTGACCGGTTCGGTACGCTCCTCGATGTCGAAAGAAACTTCGGCGCCGTATGAGCGGCCGATCCAGTTTCGCTGCATCGAAAGAACCTTCGAAGGCCAGTTGCCTTCGAGTGTGTCAAGGTCATCAAGTAGACGATCGGCGTATTCGGTGACCTTGAAATACCACTGGGTGAGTGTCTTCTTTGTTGCTACCGAGTCACAACGTTCGCAAAGGCCCTGAACAACCTGTTCGTTAGCCAAAACGGTTTGGCACGACGGGCACCAGTTGACCGCCGAGTTTTTGCGGTAGGCCAATCCACGCTTGTAGAACTCGAGAAAAAGCCACTGGTTCCAGCGGTAGTAAATCTGGTCTGAGGTGACCAGGACGCGATCCCAGTCAAATGAGCAGGCGTAGCGACGCATCGATGAGCGCTGTTGTGCGATGTTGTCGTAAGTCCAACCACGAGGGTCCAAGCCGCGCTTGATGGCGGCGTTCTCGGCCGGTAAACCAAATGAATCCCAACCGATTGGGTGCATGACGTTGTAGCCGCGCTGAACCCAATAGCGCGAGATTACGTCGCCAAGTGCGTAGGCCTCGGCGTGGCCCATGTGAAGGTCGCCAGACGGGTATGGGAACATGTCCAGCACATACTTCTTCGGGCGCGGGTCGCCCTCAACGCCAGAGTTGAACGGCTTTAGTTCATCCCAAACCGGTAGCCAGCGGTCTTGGATTGCGAATACGTCGTATTCGTTCTCTTGCTCGGTCATTTACTCAACTCTTCGAAGGTTTGGGGAACCCTTCAAGATTACCAAGACCAAGGGTCTTCAAGCCCAAGCGCCTCGAGCAAGGCCTTCGCTTTTAGGTGCGTCTCTTCGAGTTCTTCCTCAGGAACCGAATCAGACGTGATGCCGCCGCCAATGCCGATTCGAACACCGCTCGGATCGAAAACGATGGTGCGAATGACCATGCCGAGGTCAACTGAGCCGTCAACACCCAAATAACCGATTGCGCCAGAATATGCTCCGCGCTCCCCCGCCTCGAGGTCTTCGATGATTTGTATCGCCCTAGCCTTTGGCGCGCCGGTCATAGAGCCACCAGGGAACGCCGCTCTAATAGCATCGATCTCGGTTTTATCGTCGCGCAACTGACCCACGACAGTGCTCACCAATTGGTGAACTGTCTTGTATGTTTCAACCTCGAAAAGTTTTGGCACTCCGATCGAAGCGGCATCGCAAACTTGACCTATGTCGTTTCGCATCAAATCAACAATCATGAGATTCTCGGCGCGCTCTTTGACGTTGCTGGCTAATTCCTCAGCAAGTGCAGCATCTCGAGCTGGCTCTGCATCTCGACGTCTAGTGCCTTTTATGGGCTTCGACGAGACCAATCCGTCGGCGGTTACTCGCAAGAACTGTTCAGGCGAGGTGCAGACGATGGCCCGGTCACCAAGTTTTAGATACGTTGCGTAAGGCGTTGGGTTCAACGCTCGCAGGCGAAAGAAGGTTTCGAGCGGGTCAGCAGAGCCCTCGGCACGAAGTTCATTGGTCAAGCAGAGTTGATAAACGTCACCAGCAGCGATGTGCCTTTGAGCCTGTTCGATCAGCTCTAGGTAGCGGCGAGGCGAATGGCGAAGTGTTGGGTTTTTGAGTGTCGAGCCCGCGTGAGAGTTTCGATACGCGGCAGTTTCACCGCCGACGAGGGCGAGTCGCAAAAGTGCGGCTTGAACCCAATTGTCGAACGCCGCTTTGTTTTCGAAATATCCGATGAACCAGATGTGGCGATTCTCGTGGTCAAAAACCAAGGCTCTATCAACTTGCAAGAAGCCGTCATGCTTTGATTCGTAACCGAACACCCCGACTAGCCCTGGTCTAAAAGCGAAAGGTGCCTCAACAGCTTCGTCGTTCGTTGCCAGGTCGCTTAGCAACCCAGTGCGCCCGGAGCCGATAACGCTAAACCGGTCGTCTACCGAATGTTCGCGATCGAGCCAAAACGCCTGTTCGTCTTTCGCGTGCAGCGTCACGAAAGCGTCGGCTGGCGCCGTCCACCCTTCGAGCCGTTCACAGTAGAGCCGCACGCAAGCCTTTCGTCTTGATGGTAAAAAACATACCCGAGCAGACAATAGATTATTAGCGTGGATTTCGGGCAGTTTTACCTATACAAGAATGGCACTCTGACGGCCATTTCTGAGCCCGCCGAGCAAGAAGTCGGCCTGGCAGTTGCAGATTCTTTCTTGGTCGAAAACGGCGCAATGCGCGGACGCAAACTCCATGAGGAGCGCTTCAAGGCCGGCGTAGCCGCAACATCACCCGAATATCTTGCCGAATTGGACCGATTCTTCGAGCTGGCTTACGCAATAATCCCCCGCGAAGGCAGATGGTGGCCGAGATTTGAACTCCACCTTGGTTCTCAAGCACCCAACCAGCTCTACATGCGCCTTCGCGCAGCACCAGAGGAACTTGGCGCCGCAACCATCTGGACTCTCCCAGAACCAGACCCTCGTTCAAACCCGGCAATCAAAGGGCCAGATCTAAGCCTCGGTCAACAACTTCGACGCAAGGCAAAGATTCACGGGGCCGACGAGGCGATTCTGCTCGATGATTCGGGAAACATCGCCGAAGGCGCTCTTAGTTCACTGGTTTGGTGGCGAGGCGACGTGCTTTGCGCGCCAGGGGAATCGATCGCCTGGCTTCCGAGTGTGACTCGCGAGGTCGCCCTAGAAATCGCAAAACAAATCGGTTTTGAGGTGCGGTTTGAAGAAGCGACCCCGCAAAGCCTTATCGGCTGTGAGGTTTGGCTTCTCAGCGCACTTAATGGAATCCGCGTTGTAAGCGATTGGGTTGATCTCGGTGGTGAACTCGCAAAACCAACTCACTTCGAAGGCTTCGCGAAGCGCCTTCGCCTATTCAATGAACAACTTGACTAGAAGCTAATTGATTCGTCGCAGTAACCAATAAGGTCGGGATCATGAGTGATCAGAATCAGAGTCTTATGTTCTGCTTTCGAGATACGAACAAAATCCGCAACGAGCTCGTGCGCCAGCTCTCTATCTAAAGCCGCCGTTGGTTCATCAAAAATTACTAACTCGCGCCTTGCCAGAAGAATTCTCGCAAGCCCGATGCGACTCCCCTCACCACCCGAAAGGTTTCCGCCATTTTCGCCGACCTCGGTTGCGAGCCCTTCACGAGATGCGAGCATCGACCAAAGCCCGACTTTTCTTAGAACATCGATGAGCTCATCATCGCTTGCAGTCGGTTTTGCAATGCGCAGATTGATTGCCACGGAACCAATCAAAAGGTTTGAGCTCTGTTCAACCAATCCGATGGTTTCACGAAGGGTGTCGTGACTGTAGCTGGCCACATCGAAGCCGTTAATCAAAACCTCGCCCTCCGCCACAGGCAAAAACCCAACCAGGACGTTCGCCAACGTTGATTTACCAGAACCACTCCTACCCATAATCGAGAGACTCGACCCGGAACTTAGTTTGAAATCTGGTAGCCGAATAGACGACCCGGCGGTAAACCTGACCACTGCCGAGTTGAAATTTAGTGAATCAAATGAAGAAAGTTTCTTTTCACCGTCGAATTTTGTTGGTTCAAGATCAAGGACCTGGTCAACTCGCTTTTTGCTGCCGATAAAGCGCTTATATGCACCTACAGCTGGTAACGCCAACTGGTAAAACTCGAAAACTGCCGTTGGCAGCAACACCAAACTCGCCAGCAAAACACGACTAGTCGAACCTGAGGTAACCATTTGGGCACCCACAAGGGCTGAAACCAGTTGGGTGATCGCTAGCCCCAAAATGAGGATTGCGCTGGCAAAGCCTGCCGCCTTCGCACCGGTTTTCTCGATACCGACTAGCGCAGCGCTTTGTGTGGCCACGCGGTTCTCGGCTTGGCTTCGCCAACCGAAAGCAAGCAAAACGTCTGCTCGCTCACTCACATCGGTAAGTGACGTGTAAAGTTCCGAGCGTTTTTGGGCGACTTGCGACTGCTTTTTTGAGCCAGAGAAATAGCTTGTTCCAAAAGCGCCAGCAAAACTAACCACCATGATGATGAGGGTTATAAATGCAAGATTCGGGGCATAAAACATGACCAACGCGAAAACCAAAAACGTGGCCACAGCCGATTGAAGAATGCCCGGCAAGACGCGCAGCTGCAGGTTTTGCAGTTCATCAACATCGTCGACCATTCGAGATACAAGGTCTCCGCGGTTGAACTCTTTGAGTCCAATTGGAGCAATGGGCTCCAGTTTCTTAAACACCTGCACTCTGACTCTTTCAAGCATTCGAAACGCAGAGTCGTGCAAAGTTAGTCGTTCTACGTACCTGAAAGCGGCACGACCTATCGCAAAAGCCCTTACCGCAACAACAAGCGTCATCAACATCATGATCGGAACGTGCGTAGCAGCCGACGAAATCAGCAATGTAGAAGCACCTAGAAGCAGTACCGAGCTAATTGCCTGCAAGCTGGAGGCCAGATACCCAACCCTGTTACGCAATTTCGACCACCTCATCGGCAAGAGCCAAGAAGTCTCTCTCGTGGGTGATTACGACAACGGTTACACCTTGGTTGGCCAAATCACGAATGTTGGCTCTAATCGTTCTGGCAGTTGAAAGATCGACAGAGGCGGTTGGCTCATCCAACAGCAAATACCGAAGTTTTTTGAGCTTTAGTCGGTAGATGGCCCTGGCCAGGTTCACCCTGGCTGCCTCGCCGCCAGAAAGCCGACTTGCATCAAGGTCAGCGAGGTCGGCTATTGCGGCGAAATCGAGTGCTTCAGTTAGGTACGTAGGGTTTAGCTCCGAATAGCCCGTGACGTTTTCTGAAACGGTTCCCGCCGTTAGCTTCGGCTGCTGGGGCATCCACGAAACCAGTTCTCGCCTCAGCTCGGGCGTTTCTGCCAACCAGCGAAATCTGTTTTGCTCGGGAGCGAAACCAAGCAATTCAGCGAAGAGCGCAGATTTTCCGATACCTGACGGCCCACTTATAACTGTCACCCCAGAAGCAAATGCGAATTCTGGTGCGGAATGCTGTGGCTTGCCATTAGAAGCGTCCAGGTAATCGAGAACTTTTGTTGCGGCTGCCATACCCTCGCTTGAGGCATGGAAGTTCGCGCCTACTGCACGCAAAGGAAGAAAGGCCTCTGGAGCCAAAATGAGCAAAAATAGCGCTACCCCGAAGTCGATTTCGGCATTGACCAGCCGTAACCCGATTGAAACAGCAATTAGCGCAACCGACAGGCTGGCAGTCAGTTCGAGTGTGAAACCAGAAAGAAATGAGACCCTGAGCACTTTCATGGTGCGCCTGCGCAGATCACTCGAAACTTCAGCAATAACTTTTTCTTGATTTCTAACGCGTCCAAAAAGTTTTAAGGTTCCAAAGGCTTTTAGGACTTCGGCGAAATGCCCTGCCAACCTGCTCAAGGAGTCGAATTGCCTTGCCTGAAGCTCCGCAGTAGCCCAACCAATCAGAATCATGAACAGCGGAACGAGCGGAAGAGTTATCAAAAGTGTTATGCCTGAAGCGATGTCGGTGAACCAAAAAACCGCAATCATGATCGGCGTGACGATTACCGTGTAAATAAGTTGTGGAATGTACTTAGCAAAATAGGGGTCAAGAGCATCTAGTCCGCGACCCGCAATAACTCCGAGTTCAGACGAAGATCGTTGAGGGTTATTCCAACTTGCATTCACAAGACGCATACGTAGCTCTTGTTTCGCAGAACTCGCGGCTTTGACCGCCAGCCACTCCTGCAGCCAAGCCTGAAAAGCCTTGAAACCCACTGCGCCAAGAAAAACAAATAGCAGACCTGTCGAAGGAGTCTTCGACGAAAATACGGACGCAACAAACGCACCGACCGAATAGGCTAGTGCGATTGTGGCAGCTGTTCCCGCCAAAGCCAGGGCGGTTAGCGCCAGAACTAACCAGCGAACCGCCCCGGCTTTTGCGAGAAGTCTCGGGTCTAAAGGCCTAATGGCTGCCTGCCGGAATCGACTTGCGGCTTACACGCTTTTTGAAAACCCAGTACGTCCACCCCTGGTAGGTGAGGACGATCGGTAGCGAAAAGACCACAACCCAAGTCATGACCGTCAATGTGTAAGGACTCGACGATGCGTTTGCGATGGTAAGCGTTCCCGCTGGGTCGGTGCTAGACGGAAGAACGTTTGGGAACAGTGCGCTAAACAACGCTCCGACCGCGGTCGCAATGGTCAGGGCTAGCAAACTAAACGAGATTCCTTCGCGCCCCTTCAAATTCGCCCACAGCGCCGCAACTAAAGCTAAGGCCGCTATGAGAGTCAACGCCAGGCCTAAAACGCTGAAGTGCGCAAAGAGAGTCCAGAGTAAGAAGCTCGCGGCAAGAACTACGGTCACGAGCCCCACACGTGTTGCCCAGCTTCGAGCACGCGCACGGATGTCGCCGTCGGTTTTTAGGCTGATGAACACAAGACCGTAGGTAAAGAACAGGGTCAGCGTTACCAATCCTCCGAGCAACCCATAAGGGTTTAGCAGCGTGAATAGGTCACTAGTGAAATTGTGCTTTGCATCGAGCGGGACACCTTCGACGATGTTGGCAAATGCAACACCCCAGAGCAAGGCCGGGATTACTGAACCAGCAAAGATCATCCAGTCGAAAGTCTTACGCCACCTAGCTGACTCTCCCTTGCCTCGGTACTCGAATGAGACACCGCGGGCAATTAGAGCAAGAAGAATCAGCAGGAGGGCTAGATAGAAGCCACTGAATAGCGATGCGTACCAGTCGGGGAAGGCCGCGAAAAGGCTGGCACCAGCGACAACCACCCAGGTTTCATTCATGTCCCAAACTGGGCCGATCGTATTTATCAGTACGCGCTTGTCGACATCGTCTTTGGCGAGGAACGGCAGAGCCATTCCAACGCCGAAGTCGAAACCGTCGAGAATGAAGTAGCCGATGAAAAGAACACCGACAATCAAGAACCAAATTTCATTGAGTTGCATTATGTTTTTCTCCCGTTCCTAGTAGGCAACAGCCAGTTTGTCTTCGTCTTTTTCGTCGACTTCATCGACGGGTCCAGACTGTGCGGTGCGCTTTAGAAGCTTGAATTCAACTACGGCTAGCACGCTGTAGATCGCTATAAACGAAAGCAACGAAATCCAAACCTCAAGTGCTGACACGTTTGGTGAAACTGCGTCAGCGGTCTTGAAAAGACCGAACACAATCCAAGGCTGGCGACCCATTTCGGTAAATAGCCAGCCAACTGAGATTGCTAGAACCGGTAGCGGAGCAGCCCAAATTGCTACTCTCCAGACCCAGGCTGGAAGGTTGATGCGCCCCCTCCTGGTTAGCCAGAGACCAACCACTGCGACAAGGCCGCTGAGAGCACCCAGACCAATCATCCAGCGGAACGACCAGTAGGTCAGCCAAATGATCGGCATGTAGTTGCCAGCGCCGTAGTGTGCCACGTATTGAGCCTGAAGGTCGTTTAGACCTTCGACCTTGCCGTTCCAGTCGTGAGTCGAAAGGAACGAAAGAAGGTTCGGGATACGTATTGAGAAGATCTCACTTGAGCCATCGGGGGTACCCCAAGAGAAGATCGAGAAAGAGGCCGGTGCAGATGTGTCGTAGAGGGCTTCAGCTGCTGCCATCTTCATTGGCTGGGTATTTACCATAGCGATTCCAAGCGAGTCACCCGAAAGCATGGTCCCTACTAGACCAACCAGCGTTGTCCAGAGCCCTAGTCGAAGAGACGAACGCATGGTTTCAACGAACTGTGAGCGCTTTAGGTGGTAGGCCGAAATCGAAACCATAACCGCACCCGCAAACATAAGCGACGCTGTAACGGTGTGAGGGAACTGGTTTAGCGCAATCACATTGGTGACCACTGCTCCGATGTCGGTGAGGGTCGGGCGTCCGGTTGCCGGGTTAATCTCGTAACCCACTGGGTGCTGCATAAATGCGTTTGCAGCCAAGATGAAGTAGGCCGAAAGCAGAACACCGACAACGGTCATCCATATTGTGACCAAGTGGATTCGCCTTGACAGACGCTTCCAGCCAAAGATCCACAATCCTATGAAGGTTGACTCAAAGAAGAATGCGATCAGTCCTTCCATGGCCAGCGGGGCACCAAAGATGTCCCCTACGAATCGCGAGTACTCGCTCCAGTTCATGCCGAACTGGAATTCTTGGACGATTCCGGTAACAACACCCATTGCGAAGTTGATCAGAAAGATTTTTCCGAAGAACTTTGTGAGCTTCAGGTACTTCTCATTATTGGTTCGGTACCAAGCTGTCTGCATTAGCGCAACCAGAATGACCATACCGATGGTCAGTGGCACAAACAGGAAGTGATAAACGGTGGTGATACCGAATTGCCATCTGGCAAGGTCTAGTGAACTCAAGGATGCCCCTCTCTCCGCAGAATCGATTCCGCAAAATCATTTGTATCCTAACGAGTTTCAAAAATCAACAAAGGTGAACCTAAGTGTCGTGAAACTTTGCGACACTTGAACCGTGACCGAATTCATCACCTGGCTGTTCAATGCAGTCCACTCAATCGAGCCGCTAATGCGCGACTTGATTGCATTCGGCGCAATCTTCTCTGAAACCTCCCTGTTTCTCGGGCTAATCGTGCCCGGCGACAGCGTCGTGCTGATTACAGCATCGTCATTGCATGACATTGCAGACTTCATGGGTTTGATGCTTTTCGTGATTCTCGGTTCGCTTGCCGGAGAATCCGTCGGCTTTTATGTCGGGCGTGTCTTCGGCAAAAAAATTCGCGCAAGCTGGCTCGGCCAGAAGATTGGCGAGAAAAACTGGGAACTTGGCGATGCCTTCGTTCACAAGCGCGGCGGCGTAGCCGTTGCCATCTCTCGCTTCATCCCCGTTTTGCATTCACTGGTTCCGGTGATCGCTGGAATGACGAAAATGACTTACCGCACTTTCATCACCTGGACGGTAGCAGCTTGCGCACTCTGGTCTGGGGTATACGTCTCGCTTGGTTGGGCGGCTGGTCAAGCCTGGCAAACTTTAGCCAAAGATGCCCAGTGGGGCGGAATCATTTTTGCTGGACTCTTGGTGGTCGCCATCGTCGCTGGACACCTGGTGAAGACTCGCGTCGAAAGGGCGGCCGAGAAAATCGCCAAGGAAAGCTTGGAGCAGAAGTAATGTGCGGTCGTTTTGTTGTTGCTAAAGCTGTTGGCGACATTGTCACAACCTTCGAAATCGACGAGGTGGTTGGCGACCTCCCAGGCGTCTCTTATAACGTCGCACCAACCCAGCAGATAGCCATGGTCGTTGATCGTTCATTCGAGAAAGACGAAGACGGTGGTCCGCTTGGTGAATTGAATCGCGAACTTCATTCGGCTCGCTGGGGTCTCGTGCCTCGTTGGGCAAAGGGTGAAAGCGAAGTGGCTCCCCTAATCAACGGCCGCATCGAGACGATTCTCGAGAAACCTTCGTTTAAAGACTCGGTGATTCGTCGCCGTTGCGTTATTCCAGCCTCGGGTTACTACGAGTGGCAGGTCAAGCCAGACGGAACAAAGCAGCCGTTCTACATCAACGCTGGTGAGGGCATGTTCGCGCTTGCTGGTTTGTATGAGTGGTGGAAGAAGCCTGACGGCAGCTGGTTGCTTTCGGCGACCACACTCACCAAAGACTCGGCTCCAGAGCTAGCTCATATTCACGATCGCAACCCGCTGCTGCTAACCCCAGACACCTTCGAGGCGTGGCTTGACCCGCACATTATTGGCGACGATGACCTCCTGATGGCGATTTCGCAAGGATCCGACGAAGTGGCCGCAGAAGCGCTGTTTAGCCCGGTTTCGCCTCGAGTCGGCAAGGTTAGCGAGAACGACCCGAGCCTGATTTTGCCGCTCTAAACCAGCTCGATTTGCTTTGTCGGTAGGACTGCATACACTCTACATATTCGAACATTTGTTCGAAAGACTTGGGAGGTATCAAATGACACTAATAAACGAAAAAGTGGAGGTTTCGGTCGACAAGGCCGGCTCCCCCATCGGCTTCAGCTGGAAGGGCGGTCTCTATCTGGTCGCCTCAAAGCCGGTTCGTTGGTTTGCGAGAAAGCAATGGTGGGTCGAGTCTGCTCGAGTTCAGCGTGGCATCGGTGCCGGCGTGCTCGAAGTCGAGATGTGGCGCATGATCGCCGCCGACTCCGGCAAAAAACAGTGTCAGTTCGAACTGGTGCACGATGCAATGCAGGGCATCTGGCGTCTGGTGCGCGTCTACGAATAAATGTTTACGCACCTCAACGTCGCCTCTGCCTTCTCGGGCCACTACGGGGTGACCCGCCCAGAACTACTTGCAGAGGCAGCTGCCTCGCAGGGGGCGACCGCTTTAGCCATAACCGACCGCGACGGCCTCTACGGAGCCGTAAAACACATCGGCGCCTGCCTGAAGCTAGGGCTCGACCCGATTGTTGGTGTGAATCTGGCGGTCAAAGACCTCGGTCGAGTCGTCGTGTTGGCAAAAGGTAACGATGGAGGCATCGGTTGGGCGGCGCTGTGTCGGGTTGTTTCGGCTGCCGCCAGCAAAGGTAAGCCGATAACCATCACTCGCGAAGAGCTCGCCGAACTCACTGTTCGAGACGGCCTGGCACTCTGCACCGTGTTGATCGGGCAAGAGAGTGACTTCGGCTTAGCGGCTATTGCTCGCAACCGACTTCTGGCAGCCAAGTCACTCACCGAGTGGCGAAGACTTTTTTCAGCAAAGGGCAGCCTAGCGATCGAGTTAACCAATCAACTCACCGAACCCGAGACCGCCGGGTCTACGACGGTAGCCGCAAGAATGCTGGCCCTCGGCGACTCGATGGGCGTACCAAGCATTCTCACCAATGCTGTGCGCTACCTGAGCCCAGATGACGCCCTAACCGCCGATGTGCTCGATGCTGCCCGCTTTTTAGAGCCACTTGGCTCATTCACACCGCAACCGAACGCACAGGCGTGGCTGAAGCCCCCAGCGTCTATGGTGGCACTTGCGGTAGAAATCACGAATGATCGCGACCGTGCCAAAAAGTTGCTAGAAACAACCGAAGCTCTAGCCGACCGCTGCCGTCTCAATCCACCAAACGACTGTGGCTGGGGCAAACCAAAGACACCTGAAAAAGCGACCCTCGGCATCGATGGCAACCCGTTTGAGGTGCTCTGGCAGCGGGCGTATTCGGCGATTGACTGGCGATACCCAAACGCCAAAGAGCGCAAGTTGCTCGATATTAGGCACCGCCTCGGCAAAGAATTAGAAACGATCAACAAGCTCGGTTTCGCAACCTACTTTTTGACCGTCGCCGACGTGGCTCAGATGATTCGAGACATGAAGATTCGAATCGCCGCTCGAGGCTCTGGCGCTGGCTCACTCACCAACTACTTGCTCGGCATCAGCGGGGTCGACCCGGTAGAACACGACCTGCTTTTCGAACGTTTTCTGTCGACAGAGCGCTCGAGCCTGCCAGACATCGACATCGACGTTGAATCGGCAAGACGCCACGACATTTACCGGGCAATCTTCAAGCGCTACGGTTCAAACCGAGTCACGCTGCTCTCAATGCAATCCACCTATCGTGGCCGCGGAGCGATGCGCGACTCTGGCCTTGCACTCGGTTTAGACGAAGACCAGATCGACGAGATTGCCGCCAACATGTGGCGTTTCAGCGCTCGTTCTTTTCGCAGCGCAATCGCGCAGAAGCCAGAACTTGCCATGGTTGCCGAGGCGCTCGAAAAAGACCGAAAAATGAACCTCTTGGTAGATATAACCGAACGCCTAGATCGGCTACCAAGGCACATCTCGATGCACCCCTGCGGCGTGATTCTTGGCGACGCGACTCTACTCAACCTCACCCCTGTCGAAAAGAGCGGGCTCGGCCTGCCGATGAGCCAGTTCGACAAAGACGACATGGACCCAATGGGAATGCTCAAGCTCGATGTTCTCGGCGTGCGCATGCAGAGCGCCATGGCATACGCGGTTCGTGAACTTGAGCGCGTCAAGGGTGAAACCTTGGACCTCGACGCGATTGCCAAAGACGACGAGGCCACATTCGCCAATATCAGATCGACCAACACGCTCGGGGTGTTTCAGATTGAGAGTCCTGGCCAGCGTGAATTAACCGGAAAACATCAACCGACTGAATTCAACGACCTAACGATTCAGATTTCGCTGTTTCGGCCAGGCCCAATGAAGGGCAACATGATTGCGCCTTACCTTGACGGCAGACATGGTTTCGCTAAAGCCGAATACATTCACCCCGACCTAGAGCCGATTCTGCGAGAAACCTTCGGAGTGGTGATCTTTCACGAACACGTGCTTCGAATTTTCGACAAGATGACCGGTTGCGGGTTGGCCAAGGCAGACGAGTTTCGGCGTTCGCTAGAAGACCCGCGGGTTTCAGCTACCGTGGAGCAGTTCTTTAGGCAAAAGGCAGCCGCTCGAGGCTATAGCGCACTTGTGATCGAAAAAGTCTGGGAGATCCTGAAAAGCTTTTCGAGCTTCGGCTTTTGCAAGGCGCACGGAGCAGCCTTTGCCCTACCCACCTATCAAAGCGCTTGGCTGAAGACCCACCACCCGAAAGAGTTCCTCGCTGGGCTCTTCACCCACGACCCCGGAATGTACCCACGCAGGCTACTACTCGCCGAGGCGAGGCGTCTCGGCGTTAAGTTGCTTCCGATTGATGTGAATGTTTCTACAGATGAGTTTCTGGTCGAGCCAGACGGCATCAGAATGGCCCTGAACGACGTTGCGGGCATGAGCGAAGCAGAGGTTACTAGAGTCATCGAAAACCGGCCATACAACGACCTCGCCGACTTTTACCTGCGGGCAAAGCCTTCGCGGCGAACCCTTGAGCGGCTCGCAACGGTTGGCGCCCTGGATTCGTTAGTTGATGGCACCGAATACAACCGTGGCGACATTCTGGCTCGAGTTCGAGAGTTGAACGCAATCACCAAACGGCAGGTTGTTGACCCGAATCAACCGATGCTCGACTTCGAATTGCTTGAGCGACTGCCACGGGGCAACATCGCACCAACCAAAGCCGAGATAGTCGCCGCCGAGATGGCCATTCTCAAAATGGACGTCACCGAGCACGCAATCGAGCAATATCGCCCGATGTTAGAAGAGATGGGCGTCGTGCACTCGAGCGAACTGATCGGGCTGCGAAACAAGTCCGAGGTGTTGGTAGCAGGCATTCGTGTTGCCACCCAGACTCCCCCGATGCGATCGGGTAAGCGCGTTGTGTTCATAACGCTCGATGACGGCTACGGCTGCTCAGACTCAACATTCTTCGATGAGGCGCAGGGGCGCTGCAGTCACATCCTGTTTAACAACAGGCTTCTGATCATTGCTGGCAAGACCAGACGCACTGGCGTCAATGGAGTTTCGATCATGGCCGAAAACGCCTGGGACGTCAGGGAACTTTGGTCTCAGTGGCAGGCTAAATCAACTTAGAATTTCGGATGTTCCCGAAAGGCCGACACGACTCGCGCCTGCTGCGACAAGCGCTTCAACCTGCTCGAGTGTGCGAATACCACCCGAGGCCTTAACGCCTAGGCGCTCCCCCACGGTTGCTCGCATCAGGGCGATGTTTTCAAAGGTGGCGCCCTCAGGTGCAAAACCGGTAGAGGTTTTAACGAAGTCAGCGCCAGCCGATTCACTTAGCTCGCAGGCCTTTACGATCTGCTCCTTCGAAAGAAACGCTGTTTCAAGAATCACCTTGATGCAAGTTGTGTCATTGACCGCACGAGCGGCATTGACCACCTGGCGAATGTCATCTTCGACGGCTACCAAGTCGCCAGAAAGCATCCAACCGATGTTGATGACCATGTCGACCTCATGAGCCCCGTTGCGCACCGCTTCGGCGGCTTCGAAAGCCTTAGAGGTTGTGTCGGTAGTGCCGTGCGGGAATCCGATTACGGTGCAAACCTTGACCTCCGAGCCTGCGAGCAATTTTGCAGCTAGAGGCACGTCACTCGGGCGAATGCAGTAAGCCGCCGTCTGGTACTTCAAAGCGATTGCAGCACCATCTTTGACGTCTTGCACGGTAGAGGTTGGCTTGAGCACTGAATGATCGATTAGCGATGCGAGGTTCATGTTTGAAGTCTAGGTTTGATTTATGCGTTACACACTCTTCGTGAAGCCAGGGTCGAAGAAAGGCCCACTTGTTGAGTTATCTGAGGCTGGCGAAATCACGGTGTACGTTCGAGAACGCCCAGTCGATGGCGCCGCAAACAAGGCCGTAATCGAACTGCTAGCCAAGCACTTTGGGGTCGCAAAAAGAGCGGTGGAAATCGAAACCGGGCACACCGGCAGACACAAGCGTGTGCGAATCGGTTAAAGCAAAAAGCCTCCCAAATGGGAGGCTTTTTAGTTTGGTGGACCTGAGGGGATTTGAACCCCTGACCCCCTGCATGCCATGCAGGTGCGCTACCAGCTGCGCCACAGGCCCGTTTGTTGCCTAAGCAACTTGTCTAGATTACTACAAACTCTATGCGGTTGCCGCATCGAGAGCGACTACTGCGCAGTCGCTGTAAAGACGCTCGAGAGAGTAGTAAACCCGCTCCTCCTCGTGCATCACGTGCACCACTACGTCGCCAAAATCGAGCAGAATCCAGCGAGCCAAAGACTTGCCTTCGCGACGCAAAGCCTTAACGCCTATTTCTAGCATCTGCACTTCGACGCCGTCGGCGATACCCGAGACCTGGCGCTCGTTTCGAGCCGAAACCAGCACGCACACATCATTCAACGGCGTGATGCTGGTCACATCAAATCCGACGATGTTTTCGGCAATTTTGTCGGCAGCAGCTGCCGCAGCGATGTTCGCCAATTTGATTGCTTGAGTAGATGCGGTCATTTCGATCCTTTTTAGAACTTTAGGACACCGAGCCAAAAGGCTGCGATGAGTAGAGCGCCAACCGTGACCATGAGTATTGAGGTCACGCCGAGCAAAACAGACTGCGATTCGCCTCTGCGGTTTTTGATTGGCAAAACGCTTTCACGAGCTCGTGAATTCATCACTCCACTTGCTCGAACAGGTGCAATTGATGAAACATAATTCTCAGCGAAATCTTCGGCAAGAGAATCGTCGGCAGAGTTCACTTCGGGAATGCTGATGATCGTTATGCTTCCGGTGGTTGGCAGAACAGGCAATTCAATTGAGCCGGTAAGCACAATTTCGCCCGCGTCGGTGATGATTGACCCAGCAGCAAGAGGGTCAACCGGCTGAATCACGATTGTGTTCGTCTGCGGCTCAAGAATCAAACTTGGTGAAAGTTCAAACTCCAGAGTCGAGTCGGTAGGTTCGGCCAGTTCGGCTGCCTCTTGGTCAACAGCCTGCTCGATGATTGGGGCAAACTCTGCCGGGATCACCGGATTCTTTTCGGGTTCGAGAGCTTCAGGTGAAAGGCCGAAATCCTCGTTCATGGCTAACCAAAGTTCGTAGTCTTCGTCTTTACTCATTCGGCCACCCCCGAATAGAGGTCGTGTTTGGCGATGTATTGAACGACCCCATCTGGCACCAGGTACCAAACGGGTTTGGATTTGGCTACGCGACCGCGGATGTCGGTACTACTGATCGAAAGAGCGGGAATTTCGAGAGTCTCAATTGCGCCTGTTGGTACATCCGGAATAACCAACTTGTGCCCTGGTCGACTTACGGCAATGAAGTGTGCAAGTTCCCAGATTTTGTCGACGTCTTTCCAAGCCAAAATCTGCGCAACGGCGTCGGCGCCGGTGATGAAGAAAAGTTCGGCTTCTGGGTACGCAGACTTAATGTCTCGCAGAGTGTCGACGGTGTATGTCGGGCCTTCGCGATCGATGTCTACGCGACTCACCTTGAAGCGGGGGTTTGAAGCGGTTGCAATAACCGACATTAGGTAGCGATGCTCACCCTCGGTAACTTCACCTTTTTGCCAAGGCTGACCGGTTGGCACAAAGATAACTTCGTCAAGCTTGAAAACGGCTGCGACTTCGCTAGCAGCGACTAAGTGGCCGTGGTGAATTGGGTCGAAGGTGCCACCCATTACCCCTAGGCGATACTTTGGCATCGAGTTTTACCGCGAAAGCGGCTTAGTGGTGACCCTTGTTGTCTTTGTGGTCGTGGCGGTTCGCAACGTCACGAAACGACCAGGTAACTAGACCCAAAAGAATGAAAACGCTGAAAGCGATTAGTCCGAACACGAAGGTAGGGAACGGGTATGTGACTGCTGCGCCTTCGGCAAGAATTCGTGACATGTTTCTCCTTATTGCTTCAAGAATAGCCTAGGCGCGGGTTTGACCCGCTCCTCTGACAATCCATTTCGTGCTGGTTAGTTCTTGCAGACCCATCGGGCCGCGGGCGTGAAGTTTCTGAGTAGAGATGCCAACCTCGGCACCAAATCCGAATTCTCCACCGTCGGTGAAACGAGTCGCCGAATTAACCATGACCACAGCAGAGTCAACCTCGGCCAAGAAGCGCTCCGCGTTGGCAACGTCTTCGGTGATGATCGACTCTGTGTGGTGGGTTGAGTATTTAGCAATGTGCTCGAGGGCTTCATCTAGGCCAGAGACCACCTTGACCGCGAGGTCAAGCGAGTAGTACTCAGCCGACCAGTCCTCTTCGGTGGCCGGGACAGCCTCGGCGAATAGCTCGCGAGTGGTTTCGCAACCGTGAATCGTGACTCCAGAGGCAACTAGTCGCTGCAGAACCTTTGGCAACAGAGACGGAGCTACTGATTCGTGAACAAGAAGAGTTTCAAGCGCGTTGCAAACGGCAGGTCGCTGAGTTTTGGAATTGTGCACGATTTCTACGGCCCAATCCTCGCGAGCAGAGGCGTCCAAGAAAATATGGACGACACCGTCACCGGTTTCGATGACCGGAACCTTGGATTCGCTTACTACGGCCTTGATCAATGACGCGCTGCCTCGTGGAATCAAAACATCGACAAGGCCGCGGGCCTGCATCATCTCAACAGCACCCTGGCGACCAAAGTCGTCGACGGTTTGAACAGCGTCAGCCGGTAGACCAACCGAAGCAAGCGCCTCCTGCAATACCTTCACCAAAACCAGGTTGGTGTTTTCGGCGGCAGTGCCACCTCGCAAAACGACGCTGTTTCCGGACTTAATAGCCAGAGCCGCGATGTCGATGGTTACGTTTGGTCTCGCCTCGTAAATCGCGCCAACAACACCAAACGGCACTCTGGTTTGCGAAATCACGAGCCCGTTAGGCAATGTAGAACCGCGAACGACCTGACCAACTGGGTCTGGAAGTGTGGCGATTTGATTGACGGCTGCGGCTAGAGCTGCAATGCGAGTTTCGTCGAGACGAAGACGATCTTGAAGCCCAGAACTCAAACCCTCGGCAAGGCCGCGTTCGATGTCTTTTTGGTTTGCCTGAATGATTTCATCTGCACGAATCGGCAATAGGCGAGAAATCGCATGAAGCGCCTCGTTCTTGCGAAGCGTGTTCGCCTGACCAAGCGCCAGCGATGCTGCCTTCGCTAAACGAATTTTGTCGGTTGCGGTGCTCATGAGCCAACCTTACTTTCAAACCAGGTGCCGATGGCAGCGCCGGCAAGGGCGTCGGCTACAAGGTCGGCACTGGTGAGTAAAACCGGAACCCCATTGGCGTTGGCTAACTTTGCAGCCGAAACCTTGGTCACCGCTCCCCCGGTGCCAACGTTTGAGCCGGAGCCCCCAACGTTGATTCCAGAAAGGTCGTCGTCGAAGTCAACTGAGTCGATCAAAACTGCGCCTGG
Organism: uncultured Micrococcales bacterium; assembly: GCA_903880095.1. Taxonomy (GTDB): domain Bacteria; phylum Actinomycetota; class Actinomycetes; order Actinomycetales; family Microbacteriaceae; genus Rhodoluna. The sequence goes on from CAIRNX010000018.1 coordinate 64,531, forward strand.
CTCGCTAGGTGGGGCCGTGTAAAGAGCGTCTACGTCGCTCAGAAGAATAAGTGCGTCAGCATCAACCAAAACGGCGACAAGTGCGGCTAGACGATCATTGTCACCGAAACGAATTTCGGCGGTAGCGACGGTGTCATTCTCATTGACGATTGGCAGAACTCGGAGCTCTAGAAGGCGCTCCATGGCTCGCTTAGCGTTTGCTCTAGTCTCATCGCCTTCGAGATCATCTGCAGTCAACAAAACCTGACCGGCAACAATACCGAAACCGTCGAGGCTCGCCTGGTAACGGGCAATCAAACGGCTCTGCCCGACCGAAGCCAGCGCCTGCGAGGTTGCGAGGTCTTCTGGCTTTGTGTCGATGTTGAGTAGCGGCATACCGGTCGCAATGGCACCCGAGGTAACCAAAATAACTTCGGTGCCAGCTCCGTGAGACTTAGCAATGGCGGCAACCAGAGGGCCGAGCTTAGAGCCCGAGCCGCTGATAGATGAAGAACCAACCTTGACGACCACACGTTTTGCGGTGGCGAGCTCGTTTCGATTCTGAATCATCGTTACTCAGCGTCCTCGATTTCGGCGTCCACCGACCAAACTCCGGCCTTGCGGTCGGCTTCGTCTGAGGCACGTGCAGCAGCCTTCGCGTCCATACGTTCTTTATAGCTTGCCCTACGGTCGCTAGTTGTGCGGCGATCGTTTGTGTCTAATCGAGCGTCGTAGCCTCTTGGGCCGGCAATTAGTTCACCAGCCGATGCGATTGTCGGCTCCCAGTCGAAAACCACCGCATTGTCGCTGGCGCCAATTACAACAGTCGATCCTGCGATTGCGCCGGCTTTGAAAAGCTCGTCTTCGATGCCAATCTTGGCCAAACGGTCTGCCAGGTAGCCAACAGCTTCTTCGTTGCCGAACATGGTTTGTGCAACCCAGCGCTCCGGCTTGACGCCGATGACACGGAAGATGCGCTGCTCGCCCCACATTTCGGCGCGAATCTCGAAAGTGTTCTCTTCACGCCTCTTCTGCATTAGCTGAATCTTTGGTCGCGCAGGAACCTCGGCGAGTGACTTGCGGTGTTCAGAAACTAGTTGACCGAGAGCAAAGTTCAGTTCGCGCAGACCGACGTGACTCAGCGCGGAGATTTCAAACACGCGGTAACCGCGGGCCTCAAAGTCGGCGCGAACAAACTCGGCTAGCTCTTTGCCGTCTGGTACGTCGATTTTGTTGAGAGCGATCAGCTGGGGGCGCTGGGTCAACGGTAGCTGACCTTCAGGAACCTGGTATTCGTTTAGTTCGTGAAGAATCTTGTCTAGGTCGCTAATTGGGTCGCGTCCAGGTTCAAGAGTTGCGCAGTCGATCACGTGTAGCAGTGCCGCGCAGCGCTCCACGTGACGCAAAAACTCGAGCCCGAGACCTTTGCCCTTGCTGGCGCCTTCGATCAGTCCTGGCACGTCGGCAATCGTGAATCTTGTGTCTCCCGCCTCAACCACACCAAGGTTTGGGTGCAAGGTTGTGAATGGGTAGTCGGCAATCTTTGGGCGAGCAGCAGAAAGTGCCGCAATCAAGCTCGACTTACCTGCGCTCGGGTAACCCACAAGCGCTACGTCAGCGACGGTCTTGAGCTCGAGAACGACCTCACCAGACCAACCCGGAACGCCAAGTAGTGCGAAGCCCGGGGCTTTACGTTTTGAGCTGGCCAGTGCAGCGTTACCTAGACCACCCATGCCACCTTCGGCAACAACGAGCTCCATGCCGCCTTCGTCGAGGTCGGCGATCAACTTGCCGGTTGGCGTTTTGACGACCGTACCAACCGGAACACTTAGAACGAGGTCTGCGCCGTGAGCGCCATTTCTAAAGTCTCCGGCGCCATCGGCACCGTCGCCACCGGCACGGAAAGGGCGGTAGTGGTAGTCGAGAAGGGTTGTCACGCTTGGGTCGGCCAAGAGGGTGATTGAGCCACCCTTACCGCCGTCGGCGCCATCTGGGCCAGCAAGTGGCTTGAACTTTTCACGCTTCACCGAAGCGCAACCGTCACCGCCGTTACCAGCGCGCAGGTGAAGAGTCACTTGATCAACGAAAGTAATCATCGAAATCTCCTCCTACCTTTGAAAACAGTGAAAGGCGAGCCCTCAGGCTCGCCTCCCACGGAAAGTTGATGAACTTAAGCAGCAACCACGTTTACGACGCGGCGGCCACCCTTGGTTCCGAACTCGACTGCGCCCGCTGCAAGAGCGAACAGAGTGTCGTCCTTTCCACGGCCGACGTTCACGCCGGGGTGAAAGTGAGTGCCGCGCTGACGAACGATGATTTCGCCTGCGCTGACAACCTGGCCGCCGTAACGCTTCACGCCTAGGCGCTGTGCGTTAGAGTCGCGACCATTGCGGGTGGAGCTAACACCTTTTTTGGATGCCATTTTTGGTCAGTCCTTTACTTGATCTCGGTGACCTGGACACGGGTCAGTTCTGCGCGGAAGCCCAGACGACGCTTGTAGCCAGTCTTGTTCTTGTAGTGCTGGATCAGAATCTTAGGACCACGAAGGTCGCCTAGTACCTGAGCGGTCACCGTCACCTTGGCAAGAGCCTTAGCGTCGGTGGTCACTTTGTCGCCATCAACTAGCAACAGAGCCGGCAGCTCGATGTTGCCGTTGGCATCGGCCTTGATGCGGTCAAGCGTCACGATGGTGCCTACTGACACCTTTTCCTGACGGCCGCCGGCCTTAACTACTGCGTAAACCACGGTTTTACCCTTTGTTCATGGATTTGTTTGGCCCACAAGATGGCGGGCAACAAGGTCCAACTCTACCCTGTTACTGCCAGTTGGTCAAACGAATCGCTATTCGTTTTCTAATGGTGTTACTTGAACCTCGCTCGTCACTCTGCGTGACTTGCGCCTACCCTGGCCTGCTGCCGTCGGTTCTGGCAGCGATTCGGTCAAAGATTCGAGGGTTGGTGCGCTTGCTGCTGCAATTTGGGCGACGAGGCTGTTGATCTGAACGGCACTTTCTGCAGTAACCACCTTGGCAACTTCTTGCTTCGGTTGTTGTTGCTGCTGATTTTGGTTCTTGTGGCGCTGCTTGCCAGACTTCTCACCCTTCGACTGAGACTGCTGGTCTCCCCCGCCAGAACGAGCCTTCATGTGTGGCTCGTGGTGAACAACGACTCCACGACCTGCGCAAACCTCACAGGCTTCGCTGAAGGTTTCTAGAAGCCCCATGCCGAGCTTCTTGCGAGTCATCTGAACGAGCCCAAGCGAAGTAACTTCGGCAACCTGATGCTTGGTGCGGTCTCGGCTTAGGCATTCAACCAACCGGCGAAGCACGAGGTCGCGGTTAGATTCGAGAACCATGTCAATGAAGTCGACCACGATGATTCCACCGATGTCGCGAAGACGAAGTTGTCGAACGACTTCTTCGGCCGCCTCGAGGTTGTTCTTCGTGACGGTCTCTTCAAGGTTTCCGCCGCTACCGACAAACTTGCCGGTGTTGACGTCAACAACAGTCATTGCCTCTGTGCGGTCGATAACTAGCGAACCACCCGAAGGTAGGTAAACCTTGCGGTCAAGTGCCTTAGCGATCTGTTCGCCAACACGGTATTCGTCAAAGATGTCTTTTGAACCTTCGTAAACCTCAACGCGCTCCAAAAGATCTGGCGCGACACTTTGAAGGTATGAGGTGATGGCCTCTTTGGCATCTTCGCCTGCGATAACCATCTTCTGGAAGTCCTCGTTGAAAACGTCGCGAACAATCTTGATCAATAGGTCTGGTTCGCTGTGCAAAAGCACTGGAGCCTGCTGAGTTTCAACGCGGCGAGAAATTTCTTCCCACTGCATCTGTAGACGCTGAACATCCAGCGTTAGCTGCTCCTCAGACGCACCTTCAGCCGCGGTGCGAACAATCACACCGGCATCTTCGGGGAGGATCTCTTTGAGAATCTTCTTGAGTCGAACGCGTTCACTATCAGGAAGTTTGCGTGAGATTCCGTTCATGCTGCCGTTTGGCACATAAACCAGGTAGCGGCCAGGCAGCGAAACCTGAGAGGTTAGGCGGGCACCTTTTTGACCAACTGGGTCTTTGGTCACTTGCACCAAAACGGTGTCGCCAGACTTAAGTGCGAGTTCGATGCGACGTGGCTGGTTGCCGGTTTCTGCAAGTTCCCAGTCAACTTCGCCGGAGTAAAGCACAGCGTTTCGACCGCGACCGATGTCCACGAAAGCAGCTTCCATGCTGGGAAGCACATTTTGCACCTTACCCAGGTAGACGTTTCCGATAAGTGACGCCTCGGCTGCCTTGGCAACGTAGTGCTCTACGAGAATCTTGTCTTCGAGAACGCCAATCTGAATTTTGCCGTCTTTTGAACGCACAACCATGGTGCGGTCTACCGCTTCGCGACGAGCCAAAAATTCGGACTCGGTGATTACTGTGCGGCGACGGCCTGCATCGCGACCGTCACGCCGGCGCTGACGCTTCGCTTCGAGTCTTGTTGAGCCACGAACTTTTTGTGGCTCGTTGCTTGGTTCTTTTGGCTCTCGTGGCGTGCGCACCTTGACCACCGCGTTTGGCGGCAGATCACCAGGGGCGTCTTCACCTTCGCGGCGACGTGTGCGTTTGCGCAGGTGACTTTCGCCATCCTGACTGGGTGAGGCGACGATTCGACCACGCTTAGGGTCAACGGTTGGGGTTGGTAGGTCTGGTGCCTGAAACAGCAACGACGTGGCCGAAACGGCTACCGGCGTGGCGATCTCTTCGACCTGAGCGGCCTCAACCTTTGGCTTGAGGCTGCGAGTCGGCCTTTTTGCCTCTACAGGGGTTTCGACAACCTCTTCGACGACTACTTCGGCAGAAGCCTTTTTGGTTGTCTTGCGGGTTTTCGGTGCAGGCGTTTGATCTGCTTCGTTCTTTTTCACCATTTTTGGTGTACTCCAAGCCGCCTTTAAGCTAGGCCACACACTCTAGCCCGAAGGCTTACATTCACAGTTCTCGTCGTGAGAACAAAACCGTAGTTCGAGTCATCTTTGCGGGCCCGAGCTGCCGTGAGAGGTCTTACGCATTCGCCTGATGCTCGATAAATCTTTCGCTTGCGGCGTGTGGAGCCGTTCGCTTATTTAAGTATGGCACTTGAACGCCTAAAAGTCACTTAGGACGCATGCGATACTTATTTCGTGAACGCAGACGATCTCGTACCAAGCCCAAGCAAACGCTTCGCGATTACCCTTATCTGGACTGGGATCGTTGGCTGGCTGGCCGCTTTTGCTCTCGTGATTGAGCGCATTCACCTGGCAGAACACCCGCACGATGCGTTGTCTTGCGACGTCAATCTCTGGATCTCTTGCGCCAAGGTGATGCTCACCCCACAGGCCAAACTTCTCGGCTTCCCGAACCCCATCATTGGTCTGGGCGCCTTCGTGTTTCCGATAGCGGTTGGTTTTGCGATTCTGGCCGGCGCACAATTCAAGCTTTGGTTTTGGCGCTGCTTCACCATCGGAATCTCAATGGGTCTGGTCTTCATTGTTTGGCTTTTTATTCAAACCAATTACTTCATTCACGCGCTTTGCCCATACTGCATGGTCGCCTGGGCTGCGATGATTCCACTTTTCTGGCGGGTAATTCTTTGGGCCGGAGCCGAGGGCGTGTTCGACATGCCGGTAAAAAGCATCAAGTGGTTCGTGAACGCTGCAGAGTCAACATGGTTCTACGCGGCAATGACAGAACTTCTCGCCCTGATCTTGATCACGATTCAGTTTTGGCCGCTAATTATTGCGACCTTCAAATAACCTCTAAAACCAGAGCGCAAGCTCACGGGCGGCAGATTCTGGTGAGTCTGAGCCGTGAACCAAGTTTTGCTGAACCTTCAGGCCCCAATCGCGACCAAGGTCGCCTCGAATGGTGCCAGGCGCCGCAACGGTTGGGTCTGTAGCTCCAGCCAAAGACCTGAAACCTTCTATGACGCGGTTGCCCTCGACACGCATTGCTACGACTCGCCCTGAGCCCATGAATTCGACTAGAGGTTCAAAGAAGGGCTTGCCTTCGTGCTCGGCGTAGTGCTCAACAAGCAGTTCGCGGCTAGGAGTAAGCGCCTTGATGTCGGCTACAACGTAACCCTTGGCTTCGATGCGCGAAACAATCTCACCGATTAGGTTGCGAGCAACGCCGTCTGGCTTGATTAGTACGAGAGTCGATTCAGTCATTGGTTTCTCCTAGGTGTTCGTTTTTGCGGGCAAGAGCTCGCTTTGCTGCGTCGATTGTTGAACCGGCAATCATTGCCCAGGCCCAAAGTCCGATAAAAATGATTGCGATGATTAGGAAGACGTAGCCCGCAGGGTCTTTGAAAATCGTCCAGATTGCCAAAAACAAAACAATCACCTGAAGAGCTGAACCGAAGACGTAGCCACCTGCGCGACCTAAAATCGCCGGCGTAATGATCATCACAACTGCCAAACCAAGACCGATAGCCCAAACCAACTCGGGAGCTGCAACCTTAAGGCCAAAGCTGACAAGTGTTCCGAAAAACACGATGAATGATTCAAAAGCGAGGACGATTGCTCCAAGCGCGCGCTGTAGCGATTTATTCGCCATCTGGTGACTCCGTTTCGTGGGCTTCGTTTTCGTCTTCGTAGTCATCGTCCAGCTGAATGTCTTTCAAAACATCGCCGGCGAGACTGATCGAACCGGCAACAACGATTGCTTCTGGTTCGTAGCTTCTGGCGAGTTGGAGTGCAGCCTTGGAGTTGGGAGCGGTTTCGAGGTTTGCAAAATACTTTGCCGCGACAGTCGCGAGGTCATCAACCAACACCGCGCGCGGTGAAGATGACTGGGTGATGACCACTTTTTCAAAACTGCCTTGCAAAGTCTCGAAAAAATGCTCGGCGTCTTTGTCGCCAAGCATCGAAAGAACCCCGACAGCCTTTGGTGAACCAAAGTTTTCTTTCAGAGCCTGAGCGAGCGTGACCGCACCGCCAGGGTTGTGCGCGGCATCAAGAATTGTGAGTGGCTCACGATCGATTACCTGCAGGCGACCGGGTGAAGAAACATCGGCAAGTGCCGCACGTATAACGTCATCGACAATCGGGTTTGTGCCACCGCCAACAAAGGCTTCGACCGCAGCGACGGCCAGGGCTGCGTTTTGCACCTGATGAGCACCGTGGAGCGGAATGAAGAGGTCTTCGTAGTCGCGGGCTAGCCCTGTGATGTCAAATCGTTGCCCGCCGGCTTCGATGCGAATGTTGCTCGCACCAAACTGCTCGCCAAAAAGCGCGAAATGATCGGCTAGGGCATCGGACTTGGCTTTCAACACAGTCAGCGCTTCGTAGTCCTGAGGCGAGGTGACGACGTATGCGCCTTGCTTGATGATGCCCGACTTGGTTTTAGCGATCTCGGCAACCGTATTGCCAAGGCGGTCGGCATGGTCAATAGATATCGGAGTGAAAACGGCAACGTCCCCATCGGCAACATTTGTTGAGTCCCACTCGCCTCCCATGCCGACTTCGAGCACGAGAACATCAACCGGGGCATCGGCAAAAACCGCAAAACCCAAAACGGCCAAGGCTTCAAAGAAGGTGAGCTTTGAATCGCCAGCGGCCTCAAGTTCGGCATCGACAATCTCGAGCACCGGTGCGATATCTGTCCAGACCTCGAAAAGACGCTCGTCAGAAACAGGTTCGCCATCTAGCGCCATGCGCTCGTTTAGCCGAACCAGATGCGGGCTGGTGAATCGTCCGGTGCGAAGGCCCATTTCGCGTAGCAAGCGCTCGATCATTCGAGTGGTCGAGGTTTTACCGTTGGTGCCTGTCACGTGCACGATTCGATAAGACTTTTGCGGATCCCCCATGAGTTCTACTGCCCGACGGGTTGGTTCGAGACGCGGGCGAAGCTTGTGCTCCGGAATTCGAGTCAGAAGCTCCGCTTCAACCTGTCTAGCCTTGGCAGCCCAACTCAAAGTCGCACCACCGAAATAGTTGTTTCGCCGGCAAGTAGTTCGAGCTCGAGAGCCAAAGTTTCTGCCTTCAACAAATCTTGGTGTGTTTCGGCTGCAGCGATTAGCGCTTCGTCGCCGGTGACGGTGAGTTTGATGCGGTCACTTACGTCCAGGCCGGCGTCTTTGCGCGCCTGCTGCACCGAGCGAATAAGGTCGCGAGCGACACCCTCGGCCTCAAGTTCTGGCGTGACGTGGCCATCGAGAATTACGAAGCCACCACCGGGCAAAATGCCGATCTGATCTTCGGTGTCTGTTACGTCGGCGACCAGAGCTAATTCGTATTCGCCTTCGATTAGTTCGAAACCACCAACCGTGAGAACAGCATTAGCCTCAGACCAGTTGCCAGCCTTGGCTGCCTGTATGACCTGCTGAACCTCTTTGCCAAGGCGTGGGCCAGCAACGCGACTGTTCACTGTCAGCTGCTTAACAACCCCAAAGTCCTTTGTCGAGTCAAGCGAAAGCTCAACGAGCGCAACGTTTTTAACGTTTAGTTCATCAGCGATGATCGAGGCGAAATCCCCTAGTTCATGTGAACCCTCCACGACAACCGTGAGCTTGTGAAGTGGCAAACGAACGCGAAGACCGGCGCCCTTACGCAAGCTGTTCGACACCGAAGCAACCGAACGAACCTGGTCCATTGCGCGAACCAAAACCTCGTCCCGAGGGAACAAGGTTGCATCTGGCCAAGATTCGAGGTGAACAGAGCGACCGTCGGTGAGACCCTTCCAGATCTCTTCAGTAACCATCGGGAGTAACGGCGCCGCCACGCGGCAGACAGTTTCGAGCACCGTGTAAAGGGTGTCGAAGGCTTCTTCAGAACCCACCCAGAAGCGGTCGCGCGAACGGCGAACGTACCAGTTGGTTAAGACATCGGCGAAATCGCGAAGGTTTGATGCGGCTGAGTATGAGTCGAATCGATTCATGTTCTCTTCGACCGAAACGATCAAGTCGCGAGTCTTGGCTAGAAGGTATCGATCAAGCACGTCGCTTGAATCGTGAGAGATCTTGGCGTCGTAGCCTGCCGCATTTGCGTAAAGCGAGAAGAAGTACCAGGTGTTCCAGAGTGGCAAGAGGACCTGGCGAACGCCTTCGCGAATGCCCTGCTCGGTGACGCTCAGGTTACCACCGCGCAAAATTGGGCTTGAAAGCAAGAACCAGCGCATAGCATCGGCGCCGTCGCGGTCGAAAACCTCGTTGACATCTGGGTAGTTACGAAGCGACTTAGACATCTTTTGGCCGTCGTCGCCGAGGATGATTCCGTGCGAAACCGCAGCCTTGAAGGCTGGGCGGTCGAACAGCGCCGTAGACAAAACATGCAACGTGTAGAACCAGCCGCGGGTTTGACCAACATACTCGACGATGTAATCGCCCGGGTTATGGGTTTCAAACCAGTCACGGTTCTCAAAAGGGTAATGAACCTGCGCAAAAGGCATTGAGCCAGACTCAAACCAGCAGTCGAGAACCTCAGGAACTCGAACCATGGTCGAGCGGCCTGTAGGGTCGTCTGGGTTTGGGCGAGTCAGGTTGTCGATGGTTGGGCGGTGAAAGTCGTCGATGCGAACGCCGAAGTCGGCTTCGAGCTCGTCAAGTGAACCGTAGACATCAATTCGAGGGTAGGCGGGGTCGTCCGACTTCCAAACCGGAATCGGGGCTCCCCAGAAACGATTGCGGCTGATCGCCCAGTCGCGTACATTTTCGAGCCACTTGCCAAACGAGCCGTCTTTGGTGTGCTCCGGAGTCCAGTCGATGTCTTTGTTCAACTCGAGCATGCGGTCTTTGAGTTTTGTTGTCTCAACGAACCACGAAGAAACCGCCTTGTAGATCAGCGGGTTTTTGCAACGGTAGCAATGCGGGTATGGGTGGTCGTAAGACGCCTGCTTGAAAAGTCGCCCTCGCACCTTCAGGTGTTGAATGATTTCTTTGTTGGCGTCGAAGATGTGCTCGCCCGAAAAATCGGTGATGAGGTTGTTGAACTTGCCCTGATCATCAATTGAGATGTAGGTAGGAATACCGGCGGCCAAACAGACACGTTGGTCGTCTTCGCCATAGGCAGGTGCCTGGTGAACGATTCCGGTGCCATCTTCGGCACCAACGTAGTCATCGACCAGAATCTGCCAAGCGTTAGCGATTTCAAACTTTGATTCATCGGCGTAGTAGTCGAATAGTCGCTGATAGCGAATTCCTGCAAGCTCTTTACCAAGCACGGTTTCGGTGACTGCTGAAAGTGCGTCATCGCCGTTTTCAAAACCGAGCTCCTTGGCGTGCGCGGGAATCAGAGCCTTTGCCAGCAGGTAGCCGTTGACAATCGCGTATTCGATTTCTGGGCCTACTGCCAACGCGAAGTTTGTTGGGAGCGTCTAAGGCGTGGTTGTCCAGGCAAGCAACTTGACGCCTTCGAAACGCTGCCCCTCGAGAACCTCAAAACTAACTGTGACGGTCTGGTCTTGGCGATTGCGGTAGACCTCGTCGTCCATGCGAAGTTCGTGGTTTGAAAGCGGGGTTTCACAGCGCCAGCAGAAAGCAAGAACCTTAAAACCCTCGTAGATCAGACCCTTCTTGTGAAGCTCCTTGAAAGCCCAGAGCACGCTCTCGGTGTATGGAGTGTCTAGCGTCTTGTAGTCGTTGTCGAAGTCAACCCAGCGAGCTTGGCGGGTTACGTAGGTTCTCCATTGATCAGTGAACTTTAGAACCGAAGATCTGCAAGTCGCGTTGAATTTGTCGATTCCGTACTTTTCGATCTCTAGTCGCCCTGAGATACCCAACTGGCGCTCGGCCTCAACCTCTGCAGGAAGGCCGTGGGTGTCCCAGCCAAAACGACGCTCTACTCGGTAGCCCTGCATGGTCTTGAAACGCGGAACCATGTCTTTGGCGTAACCAGTGAGCAGGTGGCCGTAGTGCGGCAAACCATTGGCGAACGGGGGGCCGTCGTAGAAGACGAACTCTTCAGCGCCGGCGCGTTGCGCAAGGCTCGCCTGAAAGGTTGAGTCCTTCGCCCAAAAGTCGAGGATGCTCTCTTCAACGGCTGGGAAGCTCGGTGACGGGTTGACTCCCGCGCCCGTGTTTCTCTTCGGGTACATTCAATGGCTTTCTGGCTTACGCAAATGGTTCTGCAGTCAATGTTAACCTTATACAAACCCCGATTTTGGAGACTCTCCCAGTGACTGAACGCCAGCCTTACATGAACCCCGCCAACGCACCCGAAAAGGTGAGCGTCGAGGGACTCGAAGAAAAGTGGTCTGTGGCCTGGGATGTGGCTGGCGTCTACAAGTTTGACCGCTCGAAGACCCGCGAGCAGATCTACTCGATCGACACCCCTCCACCGACCGCGTCGGGCTCGCTGCACGTCGGGCACGTCTTCTCGTACACCCACACCGACGTCGTCGCCCGCTACAAGCGCATGACCGGTCTCGAGGTTTACTACCCGATGGGCTGGGACGACAACGGCCTGCCGACCGAGCGTCGAGTGCAGAACTACTACGGAGTGCGCTGCGACCCGACTCTCCCCTATGACCCGAACTTCACCCCGCCGTTTGAGGGTGGCGACAACA
>CAIRNX010000019.1 GCA_903880095.1 uncultured Micrococcales bacterium
GGCCGCATTGCCGAGACCACCTTGACCTCCCTCGGCAACCAGTAAGGTCATACCGGCTTCGTCTAGGTCAGCAATAAGTTTGCCCTTGGCATCTTTGACGACTGTTCCAACCGGTACTTGAAGAACTACATCCTTGCCGTGAGCACCGTTTCGGAAGTCACCAGCGCCATCGGCTCCGTCGCCTCCCTGCTGGTTAGGGCGAAAGTGATACTCGAGCAAAGTAGTGACGTCTGGGTCGGCAACCAGGCTAATCGATCCGCCGTTTCCGCCATCGGCTCCATCAGGACCTGCCAGCGGCTTGAACTTTTCACGCTTGATTGAGACACAACCGTCTCCGCCATTTCCAGCGCGCAAGTGTAAGGTCACCTGATCAACGAACTGAATCATGATTCCTTACCTCTCTAAAAAGATAGAAGGCGAGCCAATTGGCTCGCCTTCCAAAAGTCTTGTCTTTCGACTAAGCCGCAACGATGTTTACGACTCGGCGACCACCCTTGGTACCGAATTCAACGGCACCGGCTGCAAGTGCGAACAGTGTGTCGTCCTTGCCGCGGCCAACGTTTACACCCGGGTGGAAGTGGGTTCCGCGCTGACGAACAATGATCTCGCCTGCGTTTACGGTCTGACCAGCGTAACGCTTGACGCCTAGGCGCTGTGCGTTTGAGTCGCGGCCGTTACGGGTAGAGCTAACACCTTTTTTGGAAGCCATTTTTGCTCAGTCCTTACTTGATCTCGGTGACCTGGACGCGGGTTAGGTCCTGGCGGTGACCCTGACGAGTCTTGTAGCCGGTCTTGTTCTTGTACTTCTGGATGATGATCTTTGGACCACGTAGGTCGCCTAGGACCTTTGCGGAAACCTTTACCTTGGCTAGTGCGGCTGCGTCGGTGGTAACCTTCTCGCCGTCAACTAGAAGCAGAGCTGGAAGAGTGATGGTCTCACCCTCAGCCGACTTGAGACGGTCAAGGGTCACGATGGTGCCAACCGACACCTTCTCTTGGCGAGCGCCAGAGCGAACAACTGCGTAAACCACGGTTTTACCTTTTTCTAAAAAGACTTGAATGGCAACCCGCGAATACACAGCGGGCAACTACTCAACTTTACAGGCAAACTAGCCTGCTAGTCAAACAGCTTTAGCCTTCTTTTTCGGTTTCTGTTTCTGCTTTAGGAGTGACGATGCCACCGGAGGTGACTCGCTTTGACTTTCTCTTGCCTGAACCCGGCTCGATTGCAGGCGGTAAGGCCTCCAAAACCGCGTCCAAAGTCTTGTCTTCTGCGGCAACCACTACATCGGTTGCGCCGATGGTGCTCGCTGCAATTTGTGCGACAACACTATTGATTTGTACCGCTGACTCAGCAGTAACCACCTTTGCTACTTCCTGCTTAGGTGGCTGGTTCTTGTTCTTCTTGTTGCGTCCACCACCGTTGTTCTGCTCTTTAGGAGCAGATTCGTTGGATCGGTTATTACTAGGACGCATGTGGGGCTCGTGATGCACGATGACACCACGACCGGCACAGATGTCGCAGGCCTCGGAGAAAGTTTCTAGAAGACCGATTCCGAGCTTTTTTCGGGTCATTTGGACCAACCCCAGCGAAGTTACTTCGGCAACCTGGTGCTTGGTTCGGTCGCGACTCAGACATTCCATTAGGCGACGCTGAACCAAATCACGGTTATTTTCCAAAA
>CAIRNX010000020.1 GCA_903880095.1 uncultured Micrococcales bacterium
ACGACAGTGATGTCCATACCGCGCGAGTGATCGATCTTGTCCTGGTTGATCTCGTGGAACACGTTCTGCTCCGAGAGACCAAAGGTGTAGTTGCCGTTTCCGTCGAACTGGCGGTCTGAAAGACCACGGAAGTCGCGGATACGAGGTAGCGCTAGCGAAAGCAGGCGGTCTAGGAACTCCCACATGCGGTCGCCACGAAGAGTTACGTGAGCACCGATGGCCTGGCCTTCGCGAAGCTTGAACTGAGCGATCGACTTGCGAGCAAGGTTGATCTGAGGCTTCTGGCCAGTGATCGAGGTGAGGTCGCGAACAGCGCCATCGATGAGCTTGCCATCTTTAGCGGCGTCTCCGACACCCATGTTTACAACGATCTTGGTTAGGTTCGGAACCTGGTGTGGGTTTTCGAAACCGAACTCTTCGGTCAGACGCGCGATGATTTCGGCACGGTACTGAGCCTTTAGGCGCGGTAGTGCTTTAGCGTCGGTCTTAGCGGCAGTCTTGGTGGCCATTAGATCTCCTTACCTGACTTGCGAGCGATTCGGGTGCGAACGGTCTTCTTGACGCCGTTCTTGGTTACGGTCTCGATCTTGGTGCCAACGCGGGTTGGCTTCTTGGTCGATGGGTCGATTAGCGCGACGTTTGAGATGTGAATCGAAGACTCAACCGTCTCGATTCCACCGGTCGTGGTGCCACGTTCGGTCTGCTGAACCTTGGTGTGCTTCTTGACCAGGTTGATTCCCTGAACGATGACGCGGCCCTTTTCGCGGTCGACAACCAAAACGGTGCCGGTCTTACCGCGGTATTCGCGCTTGCCTGAGATCACAACTACGGTGTCTCCCTTTTTGATGCTTGCCATGTTTATAGCACCTCCGGAGCTAGCGAAATGATTTTCATAAACTTCTTGTCGCGAAGTTCGCGGCCGACTGGACCAAAGATGCGGGTACCCTGAGGCTCGCCGTCCTTCTTGATGATCACGGCTGCGTTCTCGTCGAACTTGATGTACGAACCGTCTGAACGACGGGTCTCCTTGGTGGTGCGCACGATGACAGCCTTGACGACTTCACCCTTCTTGACGCTGCCGCCTGGGATTGCGTCCTTGACGGTGGCAACGATGACGTCACCTAGTCCGGCATAACGACGGCCAGAGCCACCGAGTACACGGATCGTCAATAGCTCTTTGGCGCCGGTGTTATCGGCAACTCTGAGTCTCGACTCCTGTTGAAGCATTTGTTACTCCTTGTTTGATGGCATGCCCATTACCGACGGGCAAACCTAGGGGTTTTGTTACTTAGCCTTCTCGATGATCTCGACCAGGCGGAAGTTCTTGGTTGCCGATAGAGGACGAGTCTCGGCAATAAGCACGAGGTCGCCAATGCCGGCAGTGTTTAGCTCGTCGTGAGCCTTAACCTTGGTGGTGCGGCGAATAACCTTGCCGTAAAGCGGGTGCTTTACGCGGTCTTCAACCTCAACCACGATGGTCTTGTCCATCTTGTCGCTAACAACGTAGCCACGACGGGTCTTGCGCATACCGCGGTCAAGAACAACGGTTCCCTCGGCCTTGGGAGCCTTTGGAGCCTTTGCCTTAGGGGCTGCAGCCTTCGCTGCTGCCTTCGGCGCTTCGGCCTTTGCTGCTGCTTTAGGAGCAGCGGCCTTCTTGGTCTCAGCCATGGTTATGCCTCCTCGGTGGCAACGGCCTCAGTGGCCTCTGCCTTCTTGGCTTTGGTTGCCGTCTTAGCAGCTGGCTTGGCAGCGGCAGCCTCAGGGACTGCACGAATACCGAGCTCGCGCTCACGGATGATTGTGTAAATG
>CAIRNX010000021.1 GCA_903880095.1 uncultured Micrococcales bacterium
CACGGGTGTGAACCACAAGATCGGCGAGACCCACGACGGCGCCTCGACGACCGACTGGATGGAGCAGGAGAAGGAACGCGGCATCACCATCACCTCCGCCGCGGTGACCTGCTTCTGGGACAACAACCAGATCAACATCATCGACACCCCAGGACACGTGGACTTCACCGTTGAGGTTGAGCGTTCGCTTCGTGTTCTTGACGGTGCCGTTGCAGTTTTCGATGGCAAGGAAGGTGTGGAGCCACAGTCTGAGACCGTTTGGCGCCAGGCCGACAAGTACGACGTTCCTCGCATCTGCTTCGTCAACAAGATGGACAAGCTAGGCGCAGACTTCTACTTCACCGTAGACACCATCATCAAGCGCCTTGGCGCTAAGCCACTAGTTATCCAGCTACCTATCGGTGCTGAGAACACCTTCGAAGGCGTTATCGACCTAGTCGAGATGAACGCTAAGACTTGGCGCGGAGACGTCGAGATGGGTGCCAAGTACAACGTTGAGGCGATCCCTGCAGATCTTCAGGACAAAGCCGACGAGTACCGCGCAAAGCTTCTCGAGGCAGTTGCCGAGACCAGCGAAGAGCTTATGGAGAAGTACTTCGCAGGCGAAGAGCTAACCATTGCCGAAATCAAGGCCGGTATCCGTCACCTAACCGTCAACTCGCTCATGTACCCGATCCTTTGTGGCTCGGCGTTCAAGAACAAGGGTGTTCAGCCAATGCTTGACGCCGTTGTTGACTACCTACCAAGCCCGCTAGACGTTCCTGCAGTCGAGGGTGGAGACCCACGCGACGAAGACAACCGCCTAAAGCGCGAGCCTAAGTCAGATGCTCCTTTCGCAGCTCTTGCGTTCAAGGTCATGACCCACCCATTCTTCGGCCGCCTAACCTACATCCGTGTTTACTCGGGTGCGGTTGACTCGGGCGCTCAGGTCATCAACTCAACCAAGGGCAAGAAGGAGCGCATCGGAAAGCTTTTCCAGATGCACGCCAACAAAGAGAACCCTGTTGACTCGGTAACCGCTGGCCACATCTACGCAGCCATCGGTCTAAAGGACACCACCACTGGTGACACCCTTTGCGACCCAGACAACCAGATCGTCCTTGAGTCGATGACCTTCCCTGAGCCTGTTATCTCGGTTGCTATTGAGCCGAAGACCAAGGGCGACCAGGAGAAGCTAGGTCTAGCCATTCAGAAGCTTGCCGAAGAAGACCCAACCTTCCGCGTTGAGCACGACCACGAGACTGGCCAGACCGTTATCTCGGGCATGGGCGAGCTTCACCTCGACATCCTTGTTGACCGTATGCGTCGCGAGTTCAAGGTTGAGGCAAACGTTGGTAAGCCACAGGTTGCCTACCGCGAGACTCTAAAGCGCGAAGTTGCCAAGTACGACTACACCCACAAGAAGCAGACAGGTGGTTCGGGTCAGTTCGCAAAGATCCAGATCAAGCTGGAGCCTATGGAGGTCGAGGGCGACAAGACTTACGAGTTCGTAAACGCCGTAACCGGTGGTCGCGTTCCTCGTGAATACATCCCGTCAGTAGATGCCGGTATCCAGGACGCCATGCTAGTGGGAACCCTTGCTGGTTACCCAGTGGTAGGCGTAAAGGCCACCCTTCTTGACGGCGCCTACCACGACGTTGACTCGTCTGAAATGGCGTTCAAGATTGCCGGATCGATTGCTTACAAAGAAGCTTCGCGTCTAGCACAACCAACTCTGCTCGAGCCCTTGATGGCCGTTGAAGTACGAAGCCCAGAAGAATACATGGGCGACGTCATCGGTGACCTCAACTCTCGACGCGGTCAGATTCAGTCGATGGACGACGCCTCGGGCGTCAAGGTCATTCGTGCCCTAGTGCCACTGTCTGAAATGTTCGGTTACGTCGGTGACCTGCGCTCGAAGACTTCGGGTCGTGCGGTCTACTCGATGACCTTCGAGACCTACGCTGAGGTTCCTAAGGCTGTCGCCGACGAGATCGTCCAGAAGAACAAGGGCGAGTAGCCAAACGGCTGCTCAATCAAGTAACATAGAAAATCTGTAAACCCCCAAATCAAAAGGGCATATTCTTGCCCGGAGATTTACTACGGATCCTGAGGAGGACCCTAAATGGCTAAGGCGAAATTCGAGCGCAACAAGCCGCACGTCA
>CAIRNX010000022.1 GCA_903880095.1 uncultured Micrococcales bacterium
AACCCTCAACCCCTCAATCGAGATTTTCTGGGCCATTTTTACGCCTCTTTCGCTTGGTGTAACGCCGAGACAATGCTAATCGCGTCTTCGGTGGCAACAACGTTGTGAACGCGCACGCCCCAAAGTTTGCGTTGCATGAGAAGCGCCGTTAGCACAGCGGTAGCGAGGTCGCGGCGGCCGTTGTCGGCTTCGGTGATGTCGTCAGGCGCAATTACCCCGGCAATGAAACGCTTGCGGCTGGCACCAACAAGGATCGGCAAACCAAGGCTCTCGAGTTCGTCGAGTCTGGCGACTAGCTCCCAGTTTTGCTTGAGGTCTTTGGCGAATCCAAGGCCTGGGTCGATCACGATTTTGTCGCGGTGAACGCCTGCCGAGATGGCTTTGTCTACCTGAAGCTGCAACTCAGCGACAACGTCTTTGGCAATGTCTTCGTATTCGTGCTGGCTGCCGGCGCCTTTGTCGTGGCCGCGCCAGTGCGAGATAACGATGGTTGCCCCAGACTCGGATGCAACCCTGAAGATTTCGCTGTCGGCAAGCCCGCCAGAGACGTCGTTGATGATGTCTGCGCCGGCTTCAACGGCCGCGCGGGCGGTCAACGCGTTCATGGTGTCGATGCTTACCTTGACGTTGAGTTCGGCTTTGATTGCGCGAATAACAGGCACCACACGCGCAATCTCGTCTTCAACTGGCACACGTTCGGCACCCGGCCTGGTTGATTCGCCACCGACGTCGATGATGTCTGCTCCGGCAATGGCTAAGACGCGCGCATGATCGAGTGCATTTTCGAGAGAGTCGTATTGGCCGCCGTCGCTAAACGAGTCTGGGGTGACGTTGAGTACGCCCATGATCAGCGGTCGGTGAAAGCTCATTTGCTGATTAGACCCATGACTTCGGCTCGGGCCACCGGCTCCGAATAGACGCCGCGAGCCGCCATAGTCACGGTGTTGGCCTCCGGCTGGCGGGCGCCACGCGAGACAACGCAGTGGTGGCGCGCTTCGATTACGACCACTACGCCTTTGGCTTCGAGCCCTTGTTCGATTGCGTCAGCAATTTGGGCGGTCAGGTTTTCTTGAAGCTGCGGCCTCGCGCCGATGATTTCGACAACCTTTGGTAGGCGCCCAAGCCCTACGACTCTTTCGCCTGGCAGGTAGGCGATGTGAGCAACCCCGGTGAAAGGCAGAAGGTGATGTTCGCAGATTGAGACGAAGTCGATGTCTTTGAGTATCACGACTTCGTTGTGTTCGGCAGGAATCGTTTCGGCGAGAACCGCTTTAGGGTCTTGGCCAATGCCTTTGAAGAATTCTTGGTAGGCCTCGGCAAACTTTTGCGGGGTTGCCTTTAGTTCTTCGCGGTTAGGGTCTTCGCCTATGGCGTTGATTAGTTCAACGACAGCGGCTTCGACTCTGGCGCGATCGAACAAGCTACTTTGTCTTCTTCTTCGGTACTGCGATCGGGCCAGCCTTTACCGGGCGGGTCTTCTTGCTGAGCCACTGCGTGCGCTTGGGTAGCTTCTTTACCGTCTTAAAGATTTTTTCTATCTCTTCGTGGTTCAAGGTTTCTTTTTCGAGCAGCTCCTTAGCCAAGGTGTCTAGCACCTTGCGGTTAAGGTTGAGCGCCTTGTATGCATCGTCTTGAGCGTTGTCGAGAATTGCACGAATTTCGGCGTCGATGATCTGAGCCGTTGCCTCACTGTATTCGCGGGTTGTGCCCATATCGCGCCCGATGAAAACCTCGGCGCCGTTAGCGAACGAGACCGAACCCAGAGTTGACGAGAAGCCGTACTGGGTAACCATCTGGCGAGCAATGCTGGTGGCCTTTTCGAAATCGTTCGATGCACCGGTGGTTGGGTCATGGAACACGATTTCTTCTGCAACGCGGCCACCCATCGCCCAGGCGATCTGGTCGAGTAGCTGGTTTCGCGAGATTGAATAGCGATCTTCGAGAGGCATGACCATGGTGTAACCCAGGGCGCGACCTCGCGGAAGGATCGTGATTTTGGTTACCGGGTCGCTGTAGTTAAGCGATGCCGCAACGAGTGCGTGGCCAGCCTCGTGGTAAGCGGTGTTTAGGCGCTCCTGGTCTTGCATGAGGCGTGACTTCTTTTGCGGGCCGCCGATGACGCGGTCGATCGCCTCGTCGAGGGTTTCGGGAGTGATCTGCTTTTCGTCTTGACGAGCAGTTAGGAGAGCCGCTTCGTTTAGCACGTTGGCAAGGTCTGCACCGGTAAAGCCAGGGGTGCGACGAGCAATTAGGGCTAGGTCTACGTCTTTGGCCATTGGCTTGCCCTTGGCGTGAACGGCAAGAATCTGCTCGCGACCCTTTAGGTCTGGCGCGCCAACGCCGATCTGGCGGTCGAAGCGACCTGGGCGAAGAAGTGCTGGGTCGAGAACGTCCGGGCGGTTGGTCGCCGCAATGAGAATCACGTTTGTGCGGGTATCGAAGCCATCCATCTCGACCAAAAGTTGGTTGAGGGTCTGCTCGCGCTCGTCGTTTCCGCCGCCGATGCCGGCGCCGCGCTGGCGACCTACTGCATCGATCTCGTCAACGAAGATGATTGCCGGGGCGCTTTGCTTGGCCTGGTTGAAAAGGTCGCGAACACGCGAGGCACCAACACCTACGAACATTTCTACGAAGTCAGAACCCGAAATGCTGAAGAACGGAACCCCGGCCTCGCCAGCAACGGCCTTGGCAACAAGGGTCTTACCTGTTCCCGGAGGGCCGTAGAGAAGCACGCCACGAGGGATCTTGGCGCCAACGGCCAAGAACTTCTCTGGGCTCTTCAAAAAGTCTTTGATTTCTTCGAGCTCTTCAATAGCTTCGTCCACGCCTGCGACATCTGCGAAGGTCACGTTGCTTGTCTCTTTATTTACGAGCTTTGCGCGTGATTTACCGAAGTTCATCACTCCGCCACCGCCGCCAGAGCCGCGGCTCATCATGAACCAGAAGATCACGCCGACCATGAGGAACGGGAATATCGAACCGAGAATCGAAACATACCAAGGAGTGCTTGGGTCTGAATCGTTGTATCCCTTAGAAAGCTCTGCCTGAGCGATGGTGTCGGTTACGGCTGTGCCGCGCGAGAAGGCGTAGAAGAATTGAACGCTCTTGGTCTTGTATTTGGCGTCCTTTGTGACCAACGTGAGATCGACTCGCTGATCGGTGTCATAAACGACCGCCTTTGCGACCTTGCCAGATTGAATAAGGCTAAGGCCGTATGAGGTGTCAACCTTTTGGAAGGTGGCAGACCCGCCGTTTAGAGAAAAACCGATGAACATGGCAACGAGAGCTGCCAAGATCCAGACGAGTGGGCCACGAAGAATGCGCTTGAAATTCATATTGCTTTAAGACTACCCGCCCTAAGTGACACTAAAAAGGCTTGTTCGCCCTAGGAGTAGACAGCCGGCGAGAGAATCGCCACGCCACGAAGGGTGCGGTAGCGCTCGGCGTAGTCGAGTCCGTAGCCGACAACAAACTCGTTAGGAATATCAAAGCCGACCTGGGCGACCTCAACGTCAACTTTTGCCGCGGCAGGCTTGCGAAGTAGGGCAACGATCTCAACCGACGCAGCACCGCGCGCCTTGAGGTTTGAGATCAACCAAGAGAGTGTCAGGCCCGAGTCGATGATGTCTTCGACAATCAGAATGTGACGGCCGAGGATGTCGGCGTCCAAGTCTTTAAGAATTCGAACCACACCAGATGACTGGGTTCCTGATCCGTAAGAAGAAACCGCCATCCAGTCCATCTGAACCGGAATCTGAATTGCGCGCGAAAGGTCGGCCATAAACATGACTGCACCTTTGAGAACACCGACCAACAGCAAGTCTTTGCCCGCGTATTGGGTGTCGATTTCGGCGGCGAGCTCGGCGATGCGCTTGTCAATCTGTTCGGCGGTGACTAGCACCTCGGTGATTTCACCGGCGACTTTTTCGAGGTCCACTAGCAGGCTCCTGGTTTGAGAGTTTTGGTGGTTTTAAGTTCGAGCTGTTCGCTCTTGCGTACTACTCTAACCCCTGGCAGGGCGAGCTCTTTCTGCCCGTGCCAATCGTCGATTAGCTCGTTGACCGCCATAACGTGGACGCGCTGAGGTTGCGAACCGAGCACCTCGAGAGCGTGCTTGATCACCCTTAGTCGAATCGCTGGCTGCAGTTCTTCGAGTTCGCTTGTTGGCAGGCTCAGGGTCGTCGCACCGAGTTTCACAATCGAGTGGTATTCGGCGATCGCCACCTCTTCTAGGTAATCGGCGTCTTCGCGAAGTTGGTCGGCGGTGCGGGCAAGCGCTTCGGCAACACCTGGGCCGAGCTCTTCTTCGAGCACGGGTAACACGGTTTGGCGCACGCGCACCCGGGTGAACTTTTCGCTCGAGTTGTGCGGGTCGTGCCACGGGTCAAGGTGAGCGCTGGCTTCGAGAGTTGTTTCGCGCGAGACTCCGAGCAGCGGGCGGAGGTAACGGCCATTCTCTTTGGCCATGCCGCTGAGACTGCGGGCACCCGAACCTCGAGCCAACCCGAGCAAAACGGATTCGGCCTGATCGTTGAGCGTGTGGCCGAGCAATACGTAGCGGGCGTCGAGTTCGTTGGCCAAGTCGTCAAGCGCTTGATACCTCGCCTCTCGCGCGGCTGCCTCGCCGCTGCCGTCAACCGTGACCTTCTTTACATGCACTTCTTCAAAACCGAGAGCGTTTAGTTTCTGGGCCGTTGATTCTGCAACCTCGCCAGAGACCTCCTGAAGCTGGTGGTCAACGATCACCGCGCCGATTCTGAAGCCGAGCCTCGGGCCTTCAAAGGCCAAGCCGGCGGCGAGCGCCATCGAGTCTGGGCCGCCCGAAACCGCCGCGAGCAAGAGGTCGTTTGGTCGAGCCTCGGCGAGCGCCTCACGAACGGCGCGACGAACCTCGGCAACTGCTGGGGTTAGTCTCGGGCGCATCGAAATCCTTGGGTAATCTTGTAGCAACAAGCCTATTGAGGAGACACAGTGTCGTACGACGTCGTTATTGAGATTCCC
>CAIRNX010000023.1 GCA_903880095.1 uncultured Micrococcales bacterium
CAGACGTCTTCAGTTACAAAACCATGATGCAGAAGTATGCCGAGACTGCCGGTTTGCGAAAGCGAATCATTGTTCCGGTGCCTGTCATGACACCAAAACTTTCGAGCGGTTGGGTTGGGTTGGTCACACCCGTGCCCTACACCCTGGCCCGCAGGCTTGTTGCCAGCCTCAAAAACGAGGTGGTCGTCGGCGACGACCGAATTCGCAAACTGATTCCCGACCCAGAGGGCGGGCTAACCACATTCAAGCGCGCCGTCGAGCTCGCGCTCGTGCGAATCAAAGACAACCAGGTAGAAACGCGCTGGTCAGACGCCTCGATTCCCTGGACGCCAAGTGATCCGCTGCCAACAGACCCTCAGTGGGCCGGAGGCTCGGTTTACAAAGACGTGCGCAAACTCGACTCTAAAGACGCTCTAGACGTCGTCTGGAAGCGAATTGAGGCAATCGGTGGCGACAACGGCTACTCAACCGCGACCTGGGCGTGGGAGCTGCGCGGTCTTGCCGACAAAGTGACCGGCGGAGTAGGCCTGCGCCGTGGCAGACGCGACCCAGACCACCTTCAGGTCGGCGACGCCCTTGACTTCTGGCGAGTAGAAAAGGTCGACCGACCAAAGACCCTGAGACTCCGTGCCGAAATGCGAATGCCAGGTCTGGCTTGGCTCGAATTCGTAGTCGAACCAGACGCAAAAACCGGTGGTTGCAAAATCACCCAGACCGCAACTTATGCGCCAAAGGGCCTAATGGGCCACCTCTACTGGTGGTCGGTCTGGCCGATGCACGGAATCGTGTTTCCGAGCATGATCCGACACATAGCCAGAGGCTAAATAACTAGAACTAGAGTTCCGGCGACCATAACGGCCAAACCGATCAACCCGCGCTTCGAAACCTTCTCGCCAAGCACAAAGTAGGCGAGCACTGCGGCAAAGACGATGCTCAGTTTGTCGATGGGCGCTACCAAACTCACCTGACCGAGCTTCAAAGCACCAAAGTAGCAAAGCCACGATGCACCGGTGGCCAAGCCGCTGAGCCCCAAGAAAACATAGTCGCGTCGACCCAAACTGGCTCGACCCTTAAACTCCCCCCTAGACCATGCGATTCCCGCTGCGAAGACCACGACGACGACGGTGCGCAAGGCTGTAGCCAGAGTTGAATCGACCGAGTCAAGCGCTGCCTTTGCAAGCAAGGTCGTGGCAACCGCAAAAGCCATCGAGCCAATCGCCCATGGCAGCCAAGCGAGTGACTCAGATAGAAACCCGCCTCTTTGCCAAACCAGGATCAGCGTTCCAACAAACACCAACACCAAACCAACCAACTTGAAAGCCAAGTTATTAGCCTCACCAAAAAAGGCGATGGCAAACAAACCGGTGAACAGCAGCGAGGTGCGGTCAATCGCTACCACTTGGGCAACGCGTCCGAGTTTTAGCGCCTTGAAATACATCAGCCAAGAGGCTCCCGTGGCAAGACCAGAAAGAGCGATGGCTATAAGAGCTCCGGCGCTTAGCGAAACAAGTTCAGAACCGACACCACTTACCAAAACCAAAACCCAGGCAAGCAAAAGTGCAACGGCCGAGCGAATAGCCGTGGCCAGGTTGCTCGGCACGCTGGCCATGCCGCGCTTACCAAGCACCGAGACGAAGCCGGCGAAGATTGCGCTACAAAGCGAGAGGATTAGCCACACAGGGCAACTCTACGCAAGTGAATAACTTAGACTCGCGACATGAGTATGCACGGTGGCGGACCAATGGGTCGATTTTCTACAGACCCAGAAAAAATCAAGGCCAGAAACGCCGAAGCTCCAAAGATTGAGCACCTGGTTCGCCGCATAGCTGAACTTTTTTCGCCATACAAAAAGCCACTAGCACTTGTGATTTTGCTGATCCTCGTTTCGGCAAGCCTTTCGGTTCTGCCACCCCTACTCATCCAGGGCGCCTTCAACCAGGGTCTGTTCCCGAAGAACGGCAAGCCCGATCTGGGCTTCTTGACCACGATGGTCTTTACGATGATCGGCATCTGGTTACTGGCAGCGTCACTCGGTGTTTGGCAAACCTACCTAACCGCCAGCGTCGGCAACAAAGTGACCGGCTCCCTACGCGTCCGGATGTTTGCTCACCTGCAGTCGATGGAACTCGCCTTCTTCACCAAAACTAAGACCGGTGCAATTCAGTCGCGACTGTCAAACGATGTCGGTGGCGTCGCAGGCGTTCTGAGCAACACGATTTCGAGCATTCTCGGTAGCTCGGTAACCGTGCTCGCCTCGATGACGGCCATGTTGCTTTTGAGTTGGCAGTTGACCATCGTTGCCCTGATCATGCTCCCACTCATGGTCTTCCTTCAGCGCCGAGTTGGTCAGGTGCGAGCCAAGATCGCCAGCAAAACCCAGGACTCACTGAGCGAGATGTCATCGATCACCCAAGAGTCGCTGGGCGTCAGCGGCATCTTGCTTTCGAAGAGCTTCGGACGCCAGGCCAGCGAGGTAGCCCGATACGAAGCCGAAAACAAGAACCAGATCTCCCTTCAGGTTCGTCAAACCATGAGCGGGCAAGCGTTCTTTGCAACGGTTCAGGTTTTCATGTCTTCGATTCCAGCGGTTATTTACCTGTGTGCCGGCTGGCTGATTCTTCACGAGGACGTGCTCTCGATCGGAACAATTGTCGCCTTCACCACCGCCCAATCGAGACTCTTGTTCCCGATGATGAATCTGCTCCAGGTGAGCCTGGACCTGCAAACCTCGCAGGCTCTGTTCGCCAGAATCTTCGAATACTTCGACTTCAAACCCCAGGTGACCAACCCGAAGAAGCCAAAGCCCGTCAACCCCAAGAAGCTAGGCGAAATTTCCTTCGAAAACGTCACCTTTAGTTACCCAGAGGCCGGCGAAAAGGCCTCGAACACCCTCACCAAGATTTCATTTGCCGTCAAGCCCGGCCAATACGTTGCCCTAGTTGGCGCTTCGGGTTCTGGGAAGACCACAATCAGCTATCTAATCCCCCGGTTCTATGACGCCACCTCTGGTTCAATCAAGTTCTCAGGAGTCGACGTCCGAGATTTAAATCAGGAAGAACTGATTCAAAACATTGGCATCGTGAACCAGGAAACCTACCTGTTCTACGACACCATTCGCGAAAACCTCGCCTACGCAAAGCCGAATGCCACCCAAGAAGAGATCGAAGCCGCGGCCAAGGCTGCCAACATTCACGACGTGATCATGAGCTTCCCAAAAGGCTACGAAACCATGGTCGGCGAACGCGGTTACCGCCTCAGTGGTGGCGAGAAGCAGCGCATCGCAATCGCCCGAGTGCTGCTCAAAGACCCGCCGGTAGTCATCTTGGACGAAGCAACAAGTGCGATGGACACAAACTCCGAGCGAATCGTGCAAGCCACACTCGACGCCGCCACCGCCAATCGAACCACGATCGCCATCGCGCACCGGCTATCGACAGTTGTGAACGCAAACGTGATCTTGGTAATTGACCACGGCAAGATTGTTGAACGCGGAACCCACAGCGAGCTACTCAAGCTCAAAGGTGTTTACTCACGCCTTGTTAAGTCGCAAAACACGCTTAACGCCTAGAATTTTTTCATGTCCAGCAACTTGACTCGAGCTTTCGAAAGTTCGCCCTTCGCACTGACCTTACTGAGCGAAAACCTCGCCGAATCGAAGAACTTTTACGGCAAGGGGCTTGGGCTCACGGTGGTTTACGAAGATGACGTCTCTGCGGTTTACCGCTGTGGCCAAACGGTCATCAACCTTCTTGCCGACTCGCAAGCCAACGAGCTACTTGAGCCTGCAAAGCTCGCCCCAGTGAATTCGGGAGTTCGAGCCGTGTATACCCTTGGGTGCTCCGACGTCGATGCTGCGGTCAGCGAACTGGCTGCAGCTGGTGTTGAGCTACTTAACGGGCCAATAGACCGCCCTTGGGGCGTTAGGACCGCAAGTTTTCAAGACCCGAGTGGCCACACCTGGGAGCTGGCTAACCACGTTTAGCTCGGCGCACAACACCAACGGCAAGTGTCACCGCAGCGCCACACAAGATTCCCCCGATAACGTCCAGGATCACATGTTGATGAACAAACAGGGTCGAGGCGCAAACCAAAACTAGCCAAATCTGCAAGAACCAGTACTTTCGCCAACCTGCGAAAGACCCAAGTGTCAGGATCGCAATCACGCTGAGCGTCACGTGATTTGACGGGAACGTGTTGATCGGCTCGTCCAGCTTCCAGACCAGATCGCGAAGCAGAACGGTGAAGCCATCTGAGCCAGAAAGACTCGGTCGCACCAAGGTTGCCGGAACTAGCAGATAGAGGACGTTGAGAATCATCTGAGCGACAAACACTGTGAACCCAAAAATCTTGAAACGAATTGCGTTTTTCCAAAGAATCCAGGGCAGAACTAAGAACAGTATCGGCAAGAACGAGAGATACGGGATCACAAAGATTGGGATCACTGGAATCTGTTTATCCAGGGGCATCGAGATGTCGATTAGGTGGCTGCGACCAATATGATTTAAAACTTCATAGGTGCCGACCGCCAGCGCGAGATAAAGCACGCCTAGCCAGTGATGCTTAGTCATTTTTGTCACGCTTGTAGGCTAAATCAGTTTGTGCTCAATTAGAAATGCCCGAAACAGAGGTCCGAGTTTCGCAGCGAAATCCTCGGTGAAGTGCGCACCGTCCCAGTAGACGGGGGTTTTGTCGATAATTCCGGGGCATTTGCCTCTCGAGCAGAGCCAATCGTTGGCATTGATAAACGGTATTTGATAGCGAGCAGAAAGGTTTGCCTGGGTGGTGACATACGAGCTCAACCAATCTGAGCTCCCTGTGCACTGAGGAGTCATCGACCCACCTGCCAAGACGCAATCGGTGAGTGCCTGCTGACTTGTCGGAACACCGAAATAGACGATGTTTTTCGCTAGCGGGCGCAGAGCGGCCAGCGCCGTGTCTAGTCCGCCCTGCCAGAGGCGGTCATGCTGATCGCCCGAGTCCTGGTTCCCGTCGGCGATCGGGTGAAAGGGTTGGTCAGAAAGAACAACTAAGTCTGGCTTTATTTGGGCGATGTAGCTGTTCACCCAAGCTCGGTGATCTAGGCACTTTAGATCTGCACCACTTCCCGTCCAAGGCCATGGAGTGATATCGGCAACCATGCACTCGCGTTGGTTCAAGCCGATCACCTTCCAATTAGTCAAACCAAGCGCCTGAATCACCATCGGGTAGACCGCAAGCGCGTAGGAGTCACCAAGAATAACGGCCGTGCGCTTGGCATTGGCAGGCCCATAAGTACAGGTGGTTTGATGAGTTGCTGGGTCCATGCATCGCGCCCACTGAACACCGCGTCCGCCCAGAAGAGAAGCGATTGGTGGTGTTAGGTCGTCTGGCACTTTGTTAAGCGCCAGTCCGTCAGTGACCTTGGATGACCAGACCCTCAGCAGGTTGGCGAGGCTCGCTTCGACCACCGGCGTCGGTGGCTTTGGATCCTTTGTCTGCTTAGGCGTCGCGGTCGGAGTTGGCTCACCGGTCGGCGATGCCGTTGGAGTGCCTGTAGCAGAAGGTGTCGCAGTAGGTGACTCCGCTGGCGTCGGCTCGTTAGGCACGTACTTATTGCCACTAACCGGCGCGCTAATTAGCACCTGAGCCGTGTTCCAGGTGCCTCCCGTGATAGCCCAAGCGCTGCTTGCCAAACCAATTGCCACAACTGCAGCGACCGAGCTAAACGCCAAACGGACCAGCGGCCTTTTGCTTCTCGGCTTCAACTGAAGTCTCCTGCTAGGTGTTTCGACCAAGAAGAACGCCAATACGGAAATCGCCAAGGTAACCGCCAAAACGACTGGGGCAAACATCCAACTCGCTGCCAGCTCGGGCAAGAGTTGCTGACCGAAGATGATTAGCGGCCAGTGAATCAGATAGACCGAGAAGGATATCTTGCCAACGAACGCCAACGGCCTCCAGGCTAGCAACCGCGACACCACCGAAGATTTCACCGAGCTAGAGCCCGCGGCAATGAGCAGTGCCGCGCCAAGAGTCGGTAGCAGTGCCAGCGCACCGGGAAAACCCTGAGAACCATTCAGCAGAAGACTTGAGGCCACGATGGCACCGATACCAACTACCCCAAAGGCATTGACCCAGATTCGGTTGAAGCTTGGATTTTTGCCAAGCATCAATAATGCGAGTAATGCACCGATTCCGATTTCGTAGGCTCTAGTTCCAGAAGAGAAATATGCGCTACTCGATGCAGCGATACCTTGACTCGCGGCCAGAGCAAGCGAAGCCCCAGTGATTGCAGCCACTAGAGACGCGACAGAAATAAGCCAGACGCGCTTAGAAACCTTCCTGAGCAGCTTGCTAAAAATTATTAGCAAAAGCGGGAAAACCAAGTAGAACTGCTCTTCCACCGCCAGCGACCAATAGTGCTGAACCGGTGACACGGCGAACCCGTGGTTGAAGTAGTCTGCCGACTGCTGAATCAGGTGAAGGTTTTCGAGAAAGATCGCCGACCAGAAACTATCGATGCCAACCTGCGTGGCTTTGACCCCGTTGAGAAAGTAAAAAGAAGCAACAACCGTGAGCAACAAAACCAAGAGTGCCATCGGCAGAATGCGCCTGGCGCGGCGAAAGTAGAACTCCCGCAGTGATAACGCGCCTTGGTTCAGTTTCTCAACCAAATAGGTTGTGATCAGAAAACCAGAGATTACGAAGAAAACATCTACGCCGCTGAAGCCACCGGTGAATCCAGGGATTTGTAGGTGAGAAAGCACCACGACGACTACAGCTAAGGCCCTAAGTCCGTCTATGTCTGCGCGATACTTCAAAGCACACCTTTTCGAAGAGAATTTCAACCGCACAGTTGTTTTCTAAGTTTATTCGTCCGGCTATCCAACCTGACTCTCTTGAGAAATCACAATAAATTGACAAAGATTTCCCAGCGAACATGCAGGCGCTGCAAGGTCTTCGCTCAGGTTGCTTTTGCATTCTTTAGTTACCGGGCGAAAGCCCCCAAACAAAGGAACCAAGATGAACAAGAAAATCATCGGAGCAACCTCGCTTCTGGCGGCTACGCTTATCGCCGGCAGCTTCCTCTCGATCAGTGGGGCAAGCGCGGCGACCCGACATGCCAGCAAGCCGTCACATACAAAGGTGACCCCAACCCCAGCTCCAAGCGCGGGCACAACTACTCCACCAACTCGCAAGAAGCACACTCCAGAGACGCTGGTTACCGGAGACGCTCTTGGTCTGCTGACCGAAGCATCCCTGGCCGCCTACCCAAACGCGACCATTCTTCGAGTTGAGAATGACACCGATGGCGCTGTTTACGAGGTCCACCTCACTTCAGCTGCTGGTGAAAAGGTAACGCTGTTATTTGATGCAAACTACACAATCACTTCGACCCTTACTGGCGGTCGTGGTTTTGGCGCACCTGGAAACCCAAAAGGCCCACACGGGCACAAGGGTTTTGACCACAAGGGCGGCAGGGGTGGCCACAAAGGTCTCGGCGACAACGGTGCCGACGACGCAGGAACCAGCTTTACCCCTCCAGCACCAGTAACCCCGATCAACCCATAATCGCCATACACGGTTAAAAGTTTTGGGCCTCGAGTTTTCTCGGGGCCCAAACTTCTATCTTGAAAACTAAACGTTGAAACGGAACTCGACCACGTCGCCATCTTTCATGACGTAGTCCTTGCCTTCCATGCGAACCTTGCCCGCGGCTTTGGCATCGTGCATCGAGCCGGCTGCGTCCAAGTCATCAAATGACACGATTTCGGCTTTGATGAAGCCGCGCTCGAAGTCGGTGTGAATCACACCTGCCGCGGCTGGAGCCTTCCAACCTTGACGAATCGTCCAGGCACGAGCTTCTTTAGGGCCAGCGGTTAGGTAGGTCTGAAGACCTAGGGTCTTGAAGCCGACGTGTGCGAGCTGGTCGAGACCACTCTCTTCTTGACCAAGGCTGGCTAGAAGCTCGTTCGCCTCTTCGGCGCTGAGGTCGATTAGCTCGCTCTCAACCTTCGCGTCTAGAAACACTGCTTCGGCCGGGGAAACTAGATCGGCGAGCGCCTTTTTCTTCGCTGGGTCGGTGAGGATTCCTTCGTCCACGTTGAAAACGTAGAGAATCTTCTTGGCCGTCAGGAGACCAAGTTCTTTGATCGGCTCAAGGTCGATGCTTGAAGCGCTAAGCGGCTTGCCTTCGTTGAGCACCTTGAGAGCTGCGTCAACGGTTTCAAGGGCGATGGGTTCCATCTTCTTGCCCTTGACCTCCTTCTCGATTCGGTTGCGCGCCTTCTCGAGGGTTTGGATGTCGGCGAGCGCCAACTCGGTGTTGATGGTTTCGATGTCGCTCGACGCGTCCACCTTGCCTTCGACGTGAATGACGTCAGGATCGCTGAAACCACGAACCACCTGAGCGATGGCGTCGGCTTCACGAATATTGGCCAGGAACTGGTTGCCGAGACCCTCACCCTCAGAAGCACCTCGGACGATGCCTGCGATGTCGACGAAAGAGACGGGAGCTGGCAGCAACCGCTCAGAGCCGAAGATCTCGGCGAGACGGTTGAGTCGTGGGTCTGGCAGGTTCACCACACCGATGTTTGGCTCAATCGTTGCGAACGGATAGTTAGCCGCAAGAACGTTGTTTTTGGTCAGTGCATTGAAGAGGGTCGACTTGCCTACGTTAGGGAGACCGACGATACCGATAGTTAGAGCCATTTCAAGAGTTTAATTGACCTATGCCTCTGGACTTCACCACCATCGACTTTGAAACGGCGAACAACTCGCCGGCTTCGCCCTGCGCGGTTGGTTTGGTGAAGGTTCGAGACGGTCAAATCGTGGACGAATTCATGGCGAGTTTTATGCCTCCGCAACCTCACGACTGGTTTCAAGAGGCCAACATTCGGATTCACGGTATCAAGCGTTCGGACGTCGAAGATGGCCACACTTGGAGCGAGATCCTTCCGTTGATGCTGCAGTTCATTGAGGGTGATGTTCTGATTGCCCACAATGCATCGTTCGACATGGGAGTACTGAAGTCATCTGCCGATGCGATCAGCTTTGAGTTGCCGAAGATTCACTACGGCTGCTCGCTTTTGGTTTCGCGCAAGGTTTATCACCTCGAGTCATACCGGCTGAATTCGGTGGCCTACGCGATCGGTCACGAAGAGTTCGATCACCACGATGCACTGGCCGACGCCGACGCCTGCGCGCGAATAATGATTCACGCTGCCAAACGTCAGGGCGTTGAAGACCTCGTTGCGCTACTAGCCTCGGCCAACCAATTGGTCAAGGCGCTCAATTAGAAAGGGCGCTAGAGAGTTCGCGTAGGCGAGCGACAAGTGGTGGGTGTCTCGATAGACGAATAGACCGCCGACAGAAGCATCGCAGGTTTTGGCGCATACGAGATCGGTCAGGTCAATCCGGTACACGCCCCGGATCTCTGGCGCCAGAGTGAAGGCCGCATCGCGAGTCATTGATCCTCTTGAAGGCATTCGGCAACCCGCTGCGATTTTTGCATCTGCATAGCAGGACGCCATCGTTTTGCTCATTTTTGGGCCGTCGCGGAGAACCAAGATCTTTGAACCCATTTTCAACAGTTGTTGCCATGCTGCTTTGAAGCCGTCGGTAAAACGGGTTTTGTAATTCGCGGAGTTGACGTTGGTTGAGATGTTGCTGGCCATGTATGAGGTGAACACGAAGTCGAACTTTTTTTGGCCCCTCAGCCAAGTCTGGATTGCTTTGTTCCAGCTTGAGCAGGTTTGACCGCGAACCGTATTGTTTCTAGGTGCCATATTGAAAGCGCAGGATGCCTTGTAGATGAGCGTGATCTGCCAGTTACGAGACTTGGCGATGCGCTCTAGTGGTCCAAGGTACATCGCAGCATGAGAATCCCCGATTAGGAGGACCCGTTTGAATCCGGAATTCGGTGCAGCCTTCACACATGGAATCACCTCAGAAGAAGTTGGCGTTGTCATGCACGAATTATTTGGATCGGCAGAATCGTGGGTGGCCTGGTCAAGCGAAATGGCAAGTGGGAGAGTCACATTTGAGCAGGAAGGCTTAGCAAGACTCCGCGCACCAAAACAAGGATTGGCTTGAATGTCGGCGACAGCCTTTCTGGCCTGGGCTATTTGGCCATTAGTTGTCTGACCAATGGCAAAAATGAATGCAAGCAGCAGAATACTAGCCACGAGTGCCGACGCGAGTGACTTAGCGGATGACTTGAGAAATTCGAATCGTTGCAGGCGTATCGGGTCTTCGATGAACCTTTTGGAAACCGAAGAGAGGACGAGGGTTAAGGCAAGAATCAAGAGGAATGCAACCGGAGTCGGCAGAGCTGGAATCGCAAGCGGCAACAGAATGGTGACCGGCCAATGCCATAGATAGACGCCATAACTCTGATCGCCTAGCCATTGGATTGGACGCAATTCGGTTAAACGCCAAATTAACCCAGTGCTTTGCGCCGAAATAACGCAAGCGGCGCCTGCAACTGGAAGCAGAGCCATGGTGCCCGGGAATGGCTGGCCACTGCTGACCAGATATGCGCTGGCTGCGAGCAACCCGAAGCCAAGGTAAGCGACACTTACGTTTAGACCTTTTATGCGCTTCGAAAGCCAAAGCGCGATGATTGCTCCGACCCCAAACTCCCAGGCTCTGCCAAAGGTTGAAAAGTAGGAATACTGGTTCTTACCAAAGGTAAGCCAAAGGTTGTAGGCAAAACTGACCGCCGTGATACCAGCAAC
>CAIRNX010000024.1 GCA_903880095.1 uncultured Micrococcales bacterium
GCCATCACTCGTCACATCCGCCGTGGTGGAAAGGTCTGGATCACCATCTACCCAGACCGCCCGCTGACCAAGAAGCCAGCTGAAACCCGCATGGGTTCCGGTAAGGGTTCACCGGAGTGGTGGGTTGCCAACGTAAAGCCTGGCCGCGTGCTCTTCGAGCTCAGCGGTGTTTCAGAGGAAATTGCTCGCGAAGCAATGACCCGTGCGATCCACAAGCTTCCGCTTAAGGCTCGCATCATCAAGCGTGAAGAAGGTGACGCATAATGGCTATCGGTTCAGCAAACCTAACTCCTGCGGATCTCGACAAGATCGAGGACGCAGTACTAGTCGAAGAGCTTAAGAAGGCGAAGGAAGAACTTTTCAACCTACGCTTCCAGTCGGCCACCGGCCAGCTAGAGAGCCACGGGCGCCTACGCGCCGTAAAGCGTGACATCTCTCGCATTTACACAATCATCCGTGAGCGCGAGCTCGGTATTCGTGCAGTCCCTGAGGCTGCCGCTGCCAAGCCAGCTGCTAAGACGGCAACCAAAGCCAAGAAGGCAGAGGCCACTGAGGCCGCTGCAACCGAGGAGGCATAACCATGGCTGAGACCAAGAAGGCCGCTGCACCTAAGGCTGCAGCACCAAAGGCCGCACCAAAGGCAAAGGCTCCTAAGGCTCCAAAGGCTGAGGCAGTTGCAGTTGAGCGCGGTATGCGCAAGACCCGTCGTGGCTACGTTGTTAGCGACAAGATGGACAAGACCATCGTTGTTGAGGTTGAAGACCGCGTAAAGCACCCGCTTTACGGCAAGGTTATTCGCCGCAGCACCAAGGTGAAGGCTCACGACGAGCTAAACACCGCCGGCATTGGCGACCTCGTGCTTATCGCAGAGACTCGTCCGCTATCGGCCACCAAGAACTGGCGCCTAGTCGAGATCATCGAGAAGGCCAAGTAACAAAACCCCTAGGTTTGCCCGTCGGTAATGGGCTTGCCATCAAACAAGGAGTAACAAATGCTTCAACAGGAGTCGAGACTCAGAGTTGCCGATAACACCGGCGCTAAAGAGCTATTGACGATCCGTGTACTTGGCGGTTCAGGCCGTCGCTACGCGGGCCTAGGCGACATCATCGTTGCCACCGTCAAAGACGCAATCCCAGGCGGCAGCGTCAAGAAGGGTGAAGTCGTCAAGGCTGTCATCGTTCGCACCGTCAAAGAAACCCGTCGTCCAGACGGTTCATACATCAAGTTCGACGAGAACGCAGCTGTGATCATCAAGAAAGACGGCGAGCCTCAGGGCACCCGCATCTTTGGTCCAGTTGGTCGCGAGCTTCGTGACAAGAAGTTCATGAAGATCATTTCGCTAGCTCCGGAGGTGCTATAAACATGGCAAGCATCAAAAAGGGAGACACCGTAGTAGTGATCTCAGGCAAGCGCGAGTACCGCGGTAAGACTGGCACCGTTTTGGTTGTCGACCGCGAGAAGAACCGCGTCGTCGTTGAGGGAATCAACCTGGTCAAGAAGCACACCAAGATCCAGGAAACCGAGCGTGGAACCACGACCGGTGGAATCGAAACCGTTGAGGCGCCGATTCACATCTCAAACGTTGCACTAGTTGACCCTTCAACCAAGAAGCCAACCCGTCTTGGCGTAAAGGTTGAGACCGTAACCAAGAACGGTGTTAAGAAGACCGTTCGCACCCGCATTGCTCGCAAGTCGGGTAAGGAGATCTAATGGCCGCCAAGACTACCGCTAAGGCACTACCGCGCCTAAAGGCTCAGTACCGTGCAGAAATCATCAAGCGTCTGACCGAAGAGTTCGGCTTCGAGAACCCACACCAGGTTCCGAACCTAACCAAGATCGTCGTAAACATGGGTGTCGGTGACGCCGCTAAAGATGGCAAGCTCATCGATGGCGCAGTTCGCGACCTAACCGCGATCACCGGTCAGAAGCCACAGATCAACCTTGCTCGCAAGTCGATCGCTCAGTTCAAGCTTCGCGAAGGCCAGGCCATCGGTGCACACGTAACCCTACGTGGCGACCGCATGTGGGAGTTCCTAGACCGCCTACTTTCGCTAGCTCTACCGCGTATCCGTGACTTCCGTGGTCTTTCAGACCGCCAGTTCGACGGCAACGGTAACTACACCTTTGGTCTCTCAGAGCAGAACGTGTTCCACGAGATCAACCAGGACAAGATCGATCACTCACGCGGTATGGACATCACTGTTGTCACCACCGCAAAGAATGACGACCAGGGTCGTGCGCTCCTAACCGCGCTCGGCTTCCCTTTCAAGACCAACTAATAATCGGCAAGGTCCGGTAGCCCGTAAGGCTTCCGGATACCTCCGAGGAAGGTGCAACAAATGACAATGACAGATCCGGTCGCAGACTTTCTGACCCGGCTGCGCAACGCAAACTCGGCGTATCACGAGACCATCAAACTGCCTTACAGCAAGTTGAAGGCCAACATCGCCGAGATCCTCAAGACTGAGGGTTACGTCGCCAGCGTTAAGGTTGAGGACGCCGAGGTGGGCAAGACCCTAATCGTCGACCTAAAGTTCGGCCCAAACCGCGAGCGTTCAATCGCTGGTATCAAGCGCGTATCGAAGCCTGGTCTTCGTGTTTACGCAAAGTCGACCGAGCTACCTCGTGTTCTCGGCGGTCTTGGTATCGCTATCCTTTCAACTTCGTCAGGTCTACTAACTGACCGTCAGGCTGCCAAGAAGGGAGTGGGCGGAGAAGTTCTCGCCTACGTTTGGTAATCACAGATGTCACGTATTGGTAAGTTGCCGATTCCGGTTCCGGCCGGTGTCGAAGTAAAGATCGACGGAGCAGTTGTTGAGGTCAAGGGCCCTAAGGGCACCCTGACTCACACCGTTCCAGCCCCAATTCAGATCGTTCTGGAAGAAGGCACCATCGTGGTTAGCCGCCCTGACGACGAGCGCAACTCGCGTTCGCTTCACGGTCTAACCCGTACCCTCATTGCAAACAACATCCAGGGTGTTACCGAAGGCTTCTCAAAGGGCCTCGAGATCGTCGGTACCGGTTACCGCGTAACCCAGAAGGGTGCAGCTCTAGAGTTCGCCCTCGGTTACTCTCACTCAATCACCGTCGAGCCACCAGTTGGTATCTCGTTCGTGGTTGAGGGCAACACCAAGCTCACCGTTGTCGGTATCGACAAGCAGGCTGTGGGCGAAGTTGCTGCAAACATTCGTAAGCTACGCAAGCCTGAGCCTTACAAGGGCAAGGGTGTTCGTTACGCAGGCGAAGTTGTTCGCCGCAAGGCCGGAAAGGCTGGTAAGTAGTCATGGCTCTTATTCCAAAGCTCCGCGGAAAGAGCAAGGCAGACGCACGTGCGCGTCGCCACGCTCGTCTACGCAAGCGCATTGCTGGCGACGCACAGCGTCCACGTCTAGTGGTCACTCGCTCGGCTCGCCACGTATTCGTCCAGGTTGTCGACGACACCAAGGGTTTCACCCTTGCATCGGCTTCGACCATGGAAGCAGATCTGCGCAAGTCAACCGACGACAAGTCGGCTAAGGCAAAGCAAGTTGGTCTTTTGGTTGCAGAACGCGCCAAGAAGGCCGGTATCACCGAGGTCGTCTTTGACCGTGGTGGAAACAAGTACGCAGGACGCGTTGCTGCGATCGCCGATGGCGCTCGCGAAGGCGGTCTGGTCCTGTGAGCGAGAACAAGGAGACAGAGTTGGCTACTGAGTCGACCGAAACCACTGCAGCTGCAGTTGTTGCCCCTGCAACCGAGACCGTTGAGGCTTCGGAGCGCGAGCAGCGTCGTGGCAGCCGTGACCGTGCACCTCGCGGTGACCGTCGCGAACGCGAAGAGAACAAGAGCCCATTCCTAGAGCGCGTTGTCACAATCAACCGTGTTTCGAAGGTTGTTAAGGGTGGTCGTCGCTTCAGCTTCACCGCACTAGTTGTTATCGGAGACGGCAACGGCATGGTCGGCGTCGGCTACGGCAAGGCTAAAGAAGTTCCTACCGCGATCGCCAAGGGTGTCGAAGAAGCC